>JAIPJF010000022.1 GCA_021734325.1 Fidelibacterota bacterium
CCGTATCTCAGTCCCAGTGTGGCTGATCATCCTCTCAGACCAGCTACTGATCGTCGCCTTGGTAGGCCATTACCCTACCAACTAGCTAATCAGACGCAGACCCATCCGAAGACGGTAGCCGAAGCCACCTTTGATCACAGAAACCGAGGTAACCGTGATATTATTCGGTATTAGCACCAATTTCTCGGTGTTATCCCAAATCTTCGGGCAAGTTGTCTACGCGTTACTCACCCGTTCGCCAGTTTAATAAAATTCCGAAGAATTCGTTCTCCTAAGACTTGCATGTGTTAAGCACGCCGCCAGCGTTCGTCCTGAGCCAGGATCAAACTCTCCATTGTAGTTTGTTTATGACTCTATTTCATTTTACTTATTTACTCATTGTAATTGTCGGTATCGTCAAATGAGATACCTCATATTGACCTAGACCGTGCATACCCAATTTTCAAAAATCAAGGAGAAGTATTTCAGCATTCTCCGCTTTCCATATCCGAAAGCTCGCCAATATACTTTTGTACCTATGCCTCAGCAACATCAAAAATTATATATTTTGCAAATAATTCCAGGTGCGTTTCGGCCTTGTATAGGTCTCTCCTGTCATAAAGCGGCGCGATAATAATCTGCTAACTTACTCTCTCCAACAACTATTTGCATTTTATTATTAAAAACCCATATTTTCATTCTTGTAGAGAGTAATTCATGCGAAAGGCAATTTAGAAACAGCCAGAGAATCTGCTCAAAACTCTCTGGCTGTCTATTGACGTATGATTATGCGGGATTGCGCTATTTTAACAGGATCATCTTCCTAATCATGTTTCCGGCCGGGGTCGATAAACGATAAAGATACAGGCCAGCACTTGCAGCCTTTCCATTAATATTTCCCGTCCAGGTAACCGTGTAGTCAGAAGCATTTAAATATTCTGAGACCAAAGTCTCAACCACCCGTCCCCGTATATCCATAATTTCAAGCTTTACGTAGGCAGCTTCAGGGATCTCAAAATCAATTTTCGTCGAGGGATTGAAGGGATTTGGATAATTGTCACTCAATTTGTACGCTGTTGGAAGCGTTTTCCCCTGAGCAATCCCCACGGGAGTATAATAAAATGCTCCCGTACGATGCAGATTACCCCTATGAGTTGGCCAATATCTTGTGATTTCACCAACTCCCGGCAAGTCCAATACAGCCAGATCCTTCGTCGTACCAGCAATGATCTCAACATCTCCATCCCCATCAAAATCTGCCAGTGATACGGACCCATGGACCTTACCAGATAACCTGGCCGGGAACCCAATAATATTGCTCCCATCCAAATGCAGCCCATAGAGATTGTAATCGGTGGAACCAAAAAATATTTCAGCTATTCCATCCCCATCGACATCGGCGATTGCGGGGGTACTATAGATTGAACCACCCGTTGATATTGGCCAGCCCGCAAGGAGAGTTCCTGTATGATCCAAAGCATAAATATCCCGGGTAACTCCGACGAATATTATCTCCAGATCTCCATCATTATCAATATCACTCACAGCGGGGTCCGTCTGAACATCTTGTCCCCCACTGCTATAATTCCAGAGCTCGCTCCCTGATGAATTATAAACATGCAGGTAATTATCGTTGCCTCCAAAAAGGATCTCCAAGGACCCATCTGCACTATCATCTAAATTTGTCAGGACCACCGAGGATTTCACACGGTCACTCAGCGTCACTGGAAAACCAGACACCTCAGTTCCATCAAGATTCATGACATGTAAATTTTTATCCGATCCTGCTAGAACGATATTGGGTGATCCATCTGAATTTACATCACCGACGGCAACACTTACCGTTGTACTTGACCCAAAATTTTGAGGGAAATAAGTATTGAAAGCCGTCCCATCATGATGCAATAATTCCAGATCACCTGTATAGGTCATGGTGATAATTTCCAGATCCCCATCTTTATCAAGATCATATAACGTAGAAGTCGCCCAAATGTAACCCAGAGCAGTATATATTGACTCATAACTGCCATCGTGCTGTACAACGTATAGGTTATAATCACGTGATCCAATTACGACTTCAAGATCACCGTCATTATCAATATCCCCAACAGCAGGACTTGCATCCAGCACACTGTTTAAGTATACCGGGAATCCGCTTAATTCAATTCCGTCCGGTCCAATCGCATGAAGGAGGCTATCGTAGGCAGCATATACGATCTCATTATGACCATCCCCGTCCAGATCAACAACGGCTGTTCCACTTTTAATCATTTCGCTCAGCACAGGAAAATTTTCCTGCCACATGCTGACCTCAATTTGAAAATCAAGGATGATGGAATAGGGGTGATCAGAGGACTGGTTTGCCGTTACTTCAAGACTCATATCAATGATCCCGGAAGGGACATCACTGGGAACCGATATTTTGAAACGATCCAGGATATTAACAGCTAAACTTCCGTCATTGATACTGGTATAGTGTCCTGTACTGTCAATGATATCTATATTAGGTGAAGTTGTTCTCAGAATTGCGTCAACATCTGATGCTGCCACCCAGCCTTGACTGTTAAACAGGTTTATCCGCATATAAGCTTCTTCCCCTGCGGATAATTGCCCATTCCCATCGTCATTCAAGATTTCCAGGCTGTAGGAATCATAGCTTATTCTTGGATATATATATTGAGCAAGTGCATTATATATATTTAATCGTCCCGTTCCAAGCTGATCGGCATAAGTCGGATTTAACTGATCGATGGGATCTGTGGATCCCAGAATGCTCTCGATAAGCCACTCGTTTGATTCAGCAGGATGAGCCGATTTTAACAAACCAAACGCTGAGGCAACAATGGGTGAAGCCATGGATGTACCATCCCAGGCCGCGTAAGATCCCCATGCGGGAAATATTGTACTATAAATCCCTTCTCCTGGAGCACTCAGGTCAACACCAAAGAATTTTGGATCGCCCTCCCCACTTCCATAATTTGCCCAGCTAAATATGTCGTATGGGGAGACTGCAGTCACAGAAATCACATTGTCATATCCTGATGGATAGCGTGGATCTCCATTTGGCAATCCCAAATCATCCCCATTGCCGGCGGAACCAACGATCAGTGCGCCGTAATTGTAAAAAATATTATTAATTATCGCTTGATTTGTCTCGCTCCATGAAGAGCTGCCCCACGATACGTTAATGATATCAGCACCTGCTTTGGCTGCATAAAGCATTCCTGCATATCCACCTGATATATAGCCATTGGGGTCCTCATCATAGAGACACTTCACTGACATAAAGGACCCGTTATAGATCGTACTTGCGATACCTGTGCCATTATCGGTGGTCGCACATAAAAGACCTGCGACGTGGGTACCGTGCTGCAAAGGGCTAAGATCTGCTAT
Source organism: Fidelibacterota bacterium (assembly GCA_021734325.1). Classification (GTDB taxonomy): domain Bacteria; phylum Fidelibacterota; class UBA8477; order UBA8477; family JABMPR01; genus JABMPR01. The sequence continues at coordinate 3,373 of JAIPJF010000022.1, forward strand.
GCCTCCCAGGGCTGCCATGGGATCATTATCAGCGTCACTTCCACTTGTCGTGCCTGATATATCCCAGCCGAACAGATCATCAACATATGATGATGGCGTTTCATCCCAGTCATCGCCATCAATTCCATCCATAAAGGGTGAACCGGGAGCAAGTGCATCCTGCAGATTAATACTACCATCTGCATTCAGGTCAGTCAAATAAGCCACGATCTCGGTGGGTGTAACAGTACCACTGGCATCCGTATCAACAGCATTGAATATGGATTCAGGTACCTCCGCCTGATTCACCCAGGCCCGCTCCCATAAATCAGGATGTGTATATTCCACACCAGAATCTACACTGGCCAGGACGATATTTGTATTCCCCGGGAAATCCCCTGAGGCAATATCCCAGAGATCCCAGGTCTCAGGTGCCTGGATCTTATCCAGAAACCATTGATTTGGATAACGGGCATCATTGGGTGTATAATCGAGATAATCAATCCCTTCATACTCACTATACAGGACATTGGGATCTTTATTAAACTCATCAATCAGTTGATCAACAGACTGACTGCCCGCCTCTATCCGCAGTCGGTACACTTTTGACAGGTCGATGCCATCACTGAAATCGTCAGATGTGGCAGAAGGTAAATATTTCTCCATTTTCAGAATATCATGGTGATCAAGGAGTTGATCGAAACTTGGCATGCCTGTGACAGGTTTGCCTAATTTCATGTTGGACTTATCCAAACTAACATCTTGATTTAGATAGATCAGAAAACGATCCTCAAAATACTTTGTTCTCTCAGGTGGGAGCGCGTAAACCAAAGTTCCCAATAATAGTAGACTGATTTGTATCTGTATTTTTCTCTTAATCATAATTCTTCTTTCCCTGTATAATAAAAAACCGTGCTCCCATTCAGATTGATCTTCAGCACACTTCGAATGTGATTGTCCATTTTAACTATTTTAGCAAAATCATTTTCTGACTCAAGCGGACATTATTTGAGGTGAGCGTATAAATATATAGGCCAGAACTCAATTGTGACCCATCCATGTGGAGACTGTACGATCCTGCATAGTGGAAGCTCTTTACCAATTGTTCGACTTTTCGTCCATTGATGTCATATAAAGCCACCTCTACCAATCCCGATTCGGGAATCGAGTATCTGATCTCAGTTTCCGGATTAAAAGGATTAGGGTAGTTTTGTTCGAGACGATAGGTGTTCGGTAAAAGTGCATTTGCCACCTCTTCAATACTGGTGATTGCATATTGACGGTCAATGGATGCTCTAAACATGATATTGTATCCCAAACCGATGCTGGAAAAATTATCCCACATCAATCCACTGCCATCATCAATCCCATAGAATGAATTGCCCTGATAGGAGTCTGTATCCATTCCAATGGCAGGAGTGGAATTCGATTCCTCAATTCCAAAATAAAATGATCCGTCTTCAACCCATATGGAATCATCAGTCAAATCCCAGGTATTCCATCCTGGCGCAAGACCGGTCCAGTCAAACCTGAAGAGCTCTGTGGCTGGCAAACCAGCGGTCCCATCATCGTCCCAGATGATCGCAGAAACACTTCCGGCGTCAATATCTGAGCTATAGATGCTCACACGTTTCACAAGTGACGGGAACCCTGTCGGCGTGAATTTTACGGCCTGATACCCTCCCGCACCTATATTAAAAGCTGATTCACTTGTTCCATCATCATGGGCGATTGTATATACGGTTGGAGATTCAGGAAAGGCGTATACTTCCTCTGAAAGCTCACTTTCCTCACCTTGATACACAGATGATATGGCATAATAGTACTCAAATCCGCTGGTTACCATAGAATCGATATAGGATGGAGAGGTCAGGGGATTTGTATTCAATGGAGCGCCATACTCCTCGGTTGACAGTCTTCGGTAAACGTTGTATGTAAATCCTCCATCAGAGATGGTGGTTCCCTCGGCAAAAAGGGCATAATTTCCATCCAGCCCGCCTGTCAGCTTGACCATGGCTCCGTCCGGGTGCCAGCCAAAAGCTTCCCCTGCTGATGCGCTATTTCCATCGATGGCTACATAAGGTGCACTAATATCTGTGTAGGTCCACCCCACATAAAAACTTCCTGATACCAGAATATTCTCTGAACTTAAATCATACTCCTGCAAAGCATCCATTGCCTGGGGCGTCACAGCCGAACTCTGGAATATGATCACATTATTGGCATCCCATACGGTAATCTTGATTGGTAAAATTGAGCCTGGACTTGTTAGATTGCCACTGCTCAACACATAGGAAAATTTTGTAAGTTTCGTCTGAAAAAAGGTCTCATAGCGCGCGGCCCAGCCAGATCCTACGATCTCACCAGATGTCCAGGGAACAGAATTGGGGATAAAGGAATCATATTCCCCATCACCGTAATTAAAATCTACTGTTTGAGCCTGATTCAGATCACTCCAATTCAAACCTACCCTTCCATCTGAGGATTGTGCCATGATATCAACCGGTGCCGGTATTGTCAGATTCACCTGTTTGTACACACTGACATCATCTATGTGCAAGCCTGTCCCATCACCACCGTCGGTGTTGTCATCAACCCTACTCCTCCACATCAGCTGGATATCTTTTCCTGCAAAACTAGTTAAATCGAGACTACCATTAAACTGCATCCCCTCCTGATAGATTTCCCAGGAAGTTGAGCCTGGTCTTGGGCTTGATGGATCATTATAATCATAAAATAGATCTGTCCAGAGTCTCCCATTGGCATGCATGCCATCGTCTGTAGATGCATCGTTGAAAAAGAGGGTGTCTGTGCTGGTTGATACTAAAATATTATCGACAAAGAAACCTGTTAGGGCTGCAGCATCTGGAGTGGAGTAGCCCCCATCTGAACCGAAAGCCAGGCGAATGATAACACTTTGATTTGCATATGCTGAGAGATCGAAGGTAGCTGAAGTCCAACCTCCACTACTTCCACCCCACCCCGGAACATCGCAGCCGTCATTATTGTATGACCACCCAAATCCGCTACTTACCTCATAAGCTGGTGTCCCCACCAATGTCGTCCATGAACTTCCCCCATCTGTTGAAATGCGCACATTGGCAACATCCCAACCATCAATAGCACATCCATCGATATTATCTGAGGCTGGACTTTCCAGCGCGTATTTTAGATTGAAGTCAAGATTTGCAGAAGCAGCAGGAAGCGTAATCGGATCAGTATCAAGGAATTGGAGCCATCCATCATCGTAGCCCTGAAGTTCATCCAGACCACACCACCAGGACATCCCACCATCGTAGGCGTTGAATCCACTTCTATGCCAGGGAATAAGATCCGTATCCGCCACTTTTACGAAATAGTAGTCCTCGAGGATACCTTCAATATCATTATCACCATCACTGTCAGGTAAATCACACAGGAGGGCAAATTCAAAGGCCAATTGTTCAATATCATTCACCGCGGGCAAGGAGATGACAGGACTGATCAAATTAGAATATGTTGCACCGGCAGGGTTATCATCGGCAACAAAACTATGGGTTGGACTGTACGAATTCGCTGTTGTTAACGTCCACTGCCCATTATATGTCCATCCACTCACATCCCCTTCAAAGTCATCAAAAAAGATGCTCACAGAATCACCAATACTGGAAATCTCATTGATTATACCCCTTGAACTTGTCTCAATTAATGAGCTACTCACGATTTCCGCGTCTCGTATGGATGGATATTGATTTTTCGAGTTAGGTGCACGTACCCCTGCATTTAAAATGGATAATGTTATTATTGCTGTGATGATTACACGTCTCATCATTGTCTCCTTAGTTATTCCTACCAATAATAATTCTTGAGCACATAAAAACCTATGCAATAGACACTAAACGATGAATGATGAATAATTGATTATGTAAATAGTGATCTATCGCAATCCTTCTGATATCTATTGAGTAACAACGCGTCCAGATTTAGTTAAATCCTGATTAACCAAAAACGACGCGAGTAACAACAACTGCTGATATGATGCCTGCAAGGTCCGCGATAAGTGCAGCAGGAAGTGCATGACGGGTCTTCTTGACGCCAACAGAGCCGAAGTAAACGGCCAAAATGTAGAATGTGGTCTCAGTCGAGCCTTCCATGACTGCTGCAATGCGGGCAGGGATTGAATCAACTCCATAGGTATTGATCAATTCAGAGGCAACACCAAGGGCCCCACTGCCGCTCAGAGGGCGCATAAGGGCCATAGGAATCACTTCCCCAGGCATTCCAAACCATGATGTGACAGGCGCCAAAAGGCTTGTTAGGAGATCCAAGGCACCAGATGAGCGAAAAGCTCCTATGGCGACCAGAATAGCTACCAAAAAGGGAATAATGCGTACTGCGACTTCAAAACCTTCTTTTGCACCTTCTGTGAATACTTCATAGACTTTAACTTTTTTCTTCCATCCGTGGAGGACAATCGCCAAGACAAGAACAGGAATCGCTACTGCTGATACTGTATTAATTATACCCTGAAACATCTTATTTCTCCTCCCGCTCTCCTGCCAGAGGCAGCTCTTCTGGAATAACCAATTGATACTTGGGAAGTTTCTGTAATATCTTGATCATGATGATTGCAACCGTCGTTGAAATTCCTGTTGCGACGATAACCGGGCCGATAATCTCTGCAGGATTTGAAGCATTTGCCGCTGCTCGAATTCCAATCATCGTTGCCGGGATCAAGGTTACAGAAGATGTATTTAAGGCCATGAATGTGGCCATGGCGTTTGACGCAGTATCTTTCACCTTATTTAATTTCTGAAGTTCCTGCATGGCCTTCAATCCGAGAGGTGTAGCCGCATTCCCAAGTCCAAGCATATTGGCAGCAATATTCATCACCATAGCACCCATGGCTGGATGTTCAGGCGGAACATCTGGAAAAAGTCTAACCATGACAGGGCGTACGGCTCGGGCAAATATTTTTACCAAACCTGATTCTTCTGCAATTCGCATGAGGCCAAGCCAGAGAGCCATTATCCCGATCAAACCCATTGCAAGATTTACTGAGGCTTTGGCAGAGTCAAAAAGACCTCGGGTCAATTCAGTAAGTGGAGCATAGCTGGGATTCATCACCAGTCCCTGTGCGCTCGAATAATCAATACCCAAACACTGAAATCCTGCCACCAAGATTCCTCCACCCAGTAATACTATCCAGATAATATTTATCATGTCATCTACCCTTCTGTGATTTTGAATTCCTGTCTTCCAGCGATGCTATTCTTCTGGCAATAATTTTCCGTCTGTAAAGGCGAATCAAAATGGCAAAGAAAAAAATACCAATGACATACCCGATTGCGGCTGCTAGCGACATGATTCATCCATAATTATCTTATAAACTAATTGATTCAGAACTGAATAAAATGTGTTAATGGAATTTCGGACAATAATACCCCTTTGGGGGAGATTTTTACGGCCCCTCTGCTGATACTCATTGGGAGTTGTTGAGTAGCACAATACACTAAAATATTTTTTAACAGGAAAGCTTACTTATCTATCGGCAAGAAATTCCGCTGACCAAATTCCGGATTGAGTCCCAATATAGAGATTACCATCTCCAGATAGGCTCATAAACTCAATCCTGTCCCCGCCTGGTCCAAGCAGAGCACCGGCAGCATTGATGATCCGGTATTCGTGTAATCCATATAGTGAATCAGTCAATTCGCAACTCCAGATAGTTGTGTGTGCTGTATCTACAGTCCAATAATCTGACTCAGAGTCATTAAAACTATGTATGTTCGCTTGATTGCCAGCCAGGGGTTTCGACTCCAGAAGCGAGCCTGAGATGTCCTTCCGCTGAAGAAATTTTTGTTTCAGCAGATTCGTGTGCAGATTCCAAAAGCCTGATTGATCAGCAGTATTCGTTAGTTTCTCACCTGAGAAAGCTTGATCACTGGCATTTATCCGTTTGTTGTCTAAATCGAAGGTGGATAGAAAATAGGATGGGCCACTGACAGATTTTACCCCATTTACTTCAATGGTATCAATCTGACGTCGGATACTTGCGTATTCATTATTCCCCATATTTGCCAACCCGCTATGGATCCAAAGACTATTAGGTTCTGGAACAATGGGGAGTTCCACATCAGTAATTAGATATTCAGATCCACCATAATACGTTAAAGCCAAAGGTGATCCGGAGTATTCAGTCAAACCGCGCAGGCTCTCACCCTGGCGAAATGCGAGTTCCTGATTAACTAGGTGTATTACCCGAGGAATTTCAACATCATACTCTCTATCAGCAAAGTTGATGATGCCAACATCCTTGCTGAAGAGTTTAATGCCTTCCATTACGGCGCTTAGATTATACCTCCCCCGATATAGCTCCGGGAAGCTATAATTGCCTGCTGCATCTGAAGTGGTTGTCATCGGTTCCAGGTAGTCACCCTGATAGACTTCGACCTGGACTAAATTTACTACAACATCTGCAACACTTTGAGTTTCATTTAGGTATTTGATTTGACCATAGAGTGTATAACGAGGCATTTCCGGACCGATGATATCGATATCCTGTTTTTCCCAGCAACTCATAATGGATAAAAGCATGACAATCAAAAGAAAGCCTCTGCGGGAATGCACCGGTCTGGGGAGCTTCTTTTTACTCAATCTAATTTTCATTGAACTGATTGTGATCATAGCTTCATTCCAATCCCCAACCTCACTCTGCGTCCCAGATTCCAGGCACCAGGATCTGCTAATTCTCCGCCGACCAGACCCCTCGAATCAACCCACAGGTTATTGCGCGTATCCAATAGATTGGTCACTTCGAAAAAGCTGGTAAGGGATATCCTTGATCCAAGATGATAATTACCATTCAAACGAATATTTAGATCGCTGGTGGCTTCCATTCGCTCGTTATTTGGTTGAGTATAGGCCCCAATATCCAATGTAAAGGGCAGGGCTGAATTGTAGCGATACATAATATTTACCGAGGCATACTGATTCATTTTTATATCAAGGTTTGTAACCAGAGTATGTCGTTGATCCCAGCTTAGAGGGTAGAGGGTCTGCCCTCTTGGATACAATTCAGTATCTGCAAGCAGGGCATCGAGACTATGTGATGAGGTCCCTTTAGCCTGCATGACCGTATAGGCAATGTTCCCATTTACCCTCTTGTCTCTGCCGCTGCTGATATAGAGCTCAGCACCTCGTATGTATGAACCTCCAATGTTCACATATTGAGTAAACCCTTCCTGGCTATAATCCGCATCATGAATCAACAGGGTATTCGAGTCGATCAAATTGATCACATCCTTATTAAAAACAGTTATATCAATGAAATAATTTTTCCCAAGGGGCTGTAAATAGCCAAATTCCCAGGCTCTTGTGAGTGATGGTTCCAGGTCTGCATCTCCCAGCGGCGCGAAACCGTTTGCCACATTGAGATTTGGGTTCGCATAGAGATATTCAAAGGCAGGCATTTGAAAAAAGTACCCATAATTTATATGGAATTTGCTGCCATCCTCCATTATCCAGGCGAATCCAATCCGCGGACTAATACTTTTTTTGACACTGGCCTCTGCAACCCCAATTGTATCAACCACCCATGAATCATCAATATCCGTTTGGGCAATTTCGATTGCCGGTCTGGTGGCACGAGGATCAAATATGTCCATGCGTAAACCAGTATTGAGAATAAGATTGTCCTTCTCATATTTGCTCTGGATATAGACTGCCCCTTTACGAGGATTATAAACATAATCACTGTCATAGACCAAATAGATCGGGTATCCCCCACTCCAGGTTCCCAAATCACGCCGCATGACATTTTTCTTGTAAAGCTCGTACTGGGTAAAACTGTACCCCATTTTTACTTGCCACGAGGCATTCAACTGATTGGTTATGGCAGCACTGCTGAAAAGATGCACCTCCTGGTGATCCATCCACCATGGGTATTGACCGGTCAGTACAAAACCTGAATCGGAGACAACTGGTATCGATTGGATTGCTGAAGCAGAACCAAGAATGGATTTTAGAACGTCATAATAGCTGAAATTGACCTCATAGAACATTTGCGAGGTCAAGGTATGGCTGATACTGATGCTCGATCGAATGCTTCGTTTCTGACGCTGGGGCAGATTGGTGAGATTATATTTCCAGAGGTGTTCATACTCTGTCCAATCCTGATTGGAGAAAATAGCCTGCAATGACAATTTTAGAGTATTGGAAAGCAATAAACCGCTTATTTTTCCAGTCAGATTGATCGCTGTACTCTTGTTTGGATCGGAAAGGATTATCCTGCGCACTCCAAAATGCTCCTGAATGGTCTGTGATACAGGCAAGGCATAATCACCTGAGATAAAATATGAAAACGTACTGATTGGCAGGGGACCGCCGAGAGCCAGATCCAGTTTGTATTCACGCCCCCCCAGGCTGGACACAAATGGATCGAAGGAGACGGAGTTGTCCAGTACATTCATCTGGACTTTGCTGAACGTTTTTTCCTGCCCCTCTTTGGTCAGAATATTTACAACTCCGGACATGGCATCACCATACTCGGCATTAAAGCCACCTGTTTGGACCGAAATATCAATGATCGCCGTATTAGGCAATTCGGATCCCACCTGCCCCTCTATCACTTCCTGGATAGGGATACCATCGACCATATACAGGACCTCAGATTTACGCCCTCCTCTGATATGGCCGGCAGCAACGCCAGGTTGCATTTCAACCAATTCTTGATAATTCTGAATCGGTAACTCATCCAATTGCGTCGTGGAAATAAATCTCGTCGTGGAAGTAAGGTTCTTGATGACACCGATATAATCAGAACTCACAACAACGCTTTCCCCTTCAATGATGGTAGGAAGAAGGGTCACGTTCAGGCTGGTTTGAATATCAACCAATACGGTTACATTTTTTTGAATATGGAGATTGTAGCCCATATATTGAAATTGAACGGTATAGGTACCCGGGGAAACATTATTCAGGATAAATTCTCCCTTTGCGTTGGAGATACTACCCTTTGTCGTACCGGAAATGATGATTTGGACTCCCTCTAGAGGATCCTGTGTTTTCTCATCCAGAACTACCCCCGAGATAGTACCGGTTATACCTGCAAACAGGATACTATTTATCGGACTGAGGACAAGCAACGTGAATAATAATCCAGCCAGATGATTCATTATTCGTTTTTTCAAGAAAAATGATCCTTTCAGGTGCATGGTTCCCGTGTTCACGAGAAAAACTAATGTATTTTTCAGTCATTGCGATAGAAAAAGCACTGCTAACTGGGGCTGATCTATGCAGGCAATATATTTCAGCTTCCTTTAACAAAAAAGGCTGCCCGAAAGCAGCCTTTTTTGTTAAAGCGTGTTTCTGAGTTTTATTTCAGAAATAGCATCTTACTGGTAGCAGTGAAGTTACCAGCTGTCATCTTGTAGATGTAAAGTCCTGAGGACACAGGTGTACCTGCGGCATCAACACCATTCCATGATACATTATAAGAGCCAGCACTGTATTCACTGTTCACAAGATCAGTGACCTTGCGACCCATAACATCATATACCGTAATCATGACTTCGCTTGATGTTGGAACATCAAATGCGATGGTCGTGCTAGGATTGAAGGGGTTCGGATAGTTCTTCGCTAATGCAAACTCCTTCGGCAATGAGGAAACGTGCTCATCAACAGCAACATTAATACCCATCCAGGCACTCATAAACGGAGTATACTGAGCATCGGGCATCATCATCATCGAGAAAGCCAGAAATAGGGTGTGATCGGTCATGGATGAGTTTGGATTCCATCCCCAGGCCTCTGGACCCCAACTGGTGAAAGGAGCTGAACTTGCATCTCCGCCCCAATAGGTAAATGGATCACAAAGATCATTCATGTTGCCCCAATAGAAATTGGCAGATTCCAGATTAAAGGTATCCAGCGCAGAAGTGTAGAGACCTGCTGGATCTGGACCGATGGAATCGTTTCCAAAATCATTGGCTGCCCAATTGACATGGAGAACATCATACATGAATTGACCTTCTTCAAAATCCTGATACTGTGGCCAATCAAACCACGTTCCGATCATTTCCTCTGAACTGTAGAGTAGATTTCCACCCTGGGCAACATACTCAGTCAAAGGATTATCAAAACTGTTCACTGGCATATACGCTGGATCCCAATCGCCATATCCGTTCCAGATGACAGCAGTGTACTGATCAAGAATTGAGTATGAATCCATGAGATATAATTCATCTACATCATAGAACTCAATTGTAAATCCACCTGCGGTTGCAATGGTTTGGGTACGGGCGTAGTTGGCAGCGTCATATTCAGCACCATAATGCCATGTATAGTAATCATCACCTACATACAGAATATCAGCTGCAGGTGTGAAATCTATTTTCCATGTATGGTAAGTGTCTGAATAACCCATGAGGCCATCATTATCAACAGCTTTTACCATGAAGGCAACCGTGTCACCAACAGTCAGGGCAGGAATCATTCCCACTCCATCTGTCATGGCAACGGATAGCCAGTTGGCACCGTCATCCAGTGTATATTCAACACTCATACTGACAACAGTACCGTCACCATCAGTGGCAGAAGCCTTGACCATAACATCGCCTGCATCAGCAGCCTGAGCATAGCGAGTTCCACCTTCGTATGTCACGAGAGGTGCAGCTTTCTCACCAAACCAACCCAGGAATTTTACCATCAGGTCATTTCTGATATCATCATCCACAATAGCTTCGAACTGCCATGGGAGGAAGATCAGTTTGTAGGTACCATCATAAAGGACACCGGCTTCTACCCAGTCGATGTCAAGATAGGCACTCCAAACCATGAATGGTGCTTCAGAAACAGCATCTGGAAGTGTTTCATCACCCCAGTTGACAAAACCTATGGCTCCAGGCTGGACGTCAAACTCAGTGAGAGCATAGTCGTCAGAGACAGGTGAGCCTGCGACACCAACGTAGAGGGTATCATCAGTTTCTTCACTTACTGTTCCAACGTTTGCATCTGAAACATATTCAGCTACATGGAGGTAAGTTTCAAGGAAGGATCCGGCTGTTGGTGGATACCAAACGCCATCATAGTTACCTTCAATATCACCAATATAATCTGATGAAGACAGGAATAGATTCCCACCAGCATCCAGATATGCTTTCAGAGCAGCTTCGTTGTCCTCAAAACCTTCAGCAAGGATACCTGCGCCTTCATTGGCCTGACCCCAGATAAGGGTGCTGTAGTTTGCAAGGATACCGCCTGTTGGGCTACCTGATACATTGACATCCCATAAGTCGTAGATCCAGCCACCAGCTTCCAGAATTGGAGCATAGTAATCAGTGGCAACATTGGCTGCGTTATCATCAATAATGAGAATAGTTGCATTGGGGTTTGCTTCGCGAATTTCAAAGGTCATAGGTAGTTGGGAGGTGGCTTCGTGCATCACACCACCAACGTCGTCAGCACCATTGTCAGTCGCATACCAGCTATATTCAACAAAATCGCCAACTTCAAGACCAGAGAAGGAGGCTGTGTAGATACTATCAGCGGAAGGAATCTGTGATGAAAGATCTAATGTGTCAGCGACACCATTGATTGAATAGCGCAATTCAACAGCAGTCAATCCACCTGGGAAGGTAGCTGTACCTGAATCCCAGATATTTGCTGAAACTTCATAGGGACCTGGATCGTCAGAGAGATACACATCATCCAGATCAACTTCTTCGCTGATAAATGGCGGTGGATCCCCATAATAGTCAACCGTGGCCATCATCACGAAATTCAAACGGGATTTCCAACCCGCTGCACCGTGATAATATTTAAAACTGTTATAATATCCACGATCGGTCCAGAAAGGACTATAGTATAATGTGCCTGTCGGTGCATCTGCAGGAACACCAAGGACCAATGCAAAGTCATGGGCACCAACATCTACAACGCCACCCCAATCAGCGAGGTTTACTGTGTACTTGGCATTTAACCCAGTATTTGTAACAGGAATGGCAACTTCAGCAAGAAGCTGATCATGGGGGCCATTATCTCCAACAACGAGGTCTAATTCGCTAAAATCATAGACACCATCTCCATCATCTGTACCAATCCAGTCCTTTTTGATTGACCACAACTGCAGGTTTGCAGTCTTTCCAGACCAATCACTATCGGAGTTGAAAACAATGTGGAGTGCGTCTACTGTACATTCTGTAGCTGGACGATACCAGACCAAGGCAGAATCGGTGGCCTCGAAAGTAAATCCACCAAAACCTCCTGTAGGCCAGTTAACCCATTCCAGTAGAGATGAAAAGGCGCTTCCATCAACAGTTGAGGGATCACTGATTGACATATCAATATCCTCACCATGGATCGCTTTCACTTCCTTGGAATCTGCTGTGACCTGCCTGGTGCTGGACCACGGAGTCACATTGTGTTGAGATTGACGTGTCATGCTCTGTTTTTCTACAACATACTTTAAATCTGGACCAAGAGTCACCTGTTTGGCCATCGAAAAAGTCATGCTTAGAAGAACCATAACCGTCAGTAGAGTAGCTTTTCGCATTAATTGCCTCCTTTTGTGCTATTATACGGGACTACGTTAAACTTATTCATTGAATAATCCAGTGATTTTCCTCACTCGAATTCTGTTCTGTGGCAATGGCCAAAACCTTCTTGCCCTGGTTTTGGCCATTGCACCAATTGTTGTTAATCAAACTGCTGAGAAAGAATTCCCAGATACTTCGAAAAATCATTCGTTGTTACGATATCCGCCTCATAGTAGGCATATTTATAGGTGATCTCAAATACGGTCCCACCTTTATTCTTTTGAGGCAGGTAAACGTAGTTGAATTTGAAATCGTCCCTGAACGTTGGTTGAATCGCAGCAGGGAAACCATCAGCAAAATCGAATATTTCCACAGTTCCTTCGTAAGCGTCTTTTTCCATCACCGTATCAATCCGGGTTGTTCCATCCGGCAGATAGACATCGTAATAGACCGGAGCCCACTCCTGAATATCGGTAACTTCAAAGACGCCACCCTTGTTCAATTTCAAGAGTGTGAGCGGTACAGCAGCACCGCCATCAAGCGGATAGTTGATAACTAATGATGTGACAGTTTCAACGATTTCAGGATACCCAAACTCCTCGATCCCATCAAACAGGATAGAGTTGCCATCCAGAACGTGAATGCTGGCAGTTGTAGCAGCATCATTTGCATCAACGATATTCTCCAAATCCACAATACTCACCACAGCTGTACCATCAACATAATTTGAGGGTATACCGTTGACCGTATCAGCCCAGGTTATCGTTACAGGACTGGCGATCAGTGTGCCGGCTTCACTATCAAGTACGGGACTAAACATGACTTTCTGTGTACTCGTTACCATGCTCTCCTGTGTGTAATCAAAGCCAGTACTTGATCCCAGGTGGGAAAGAGCTGCAGTGTACCAGTGTTTATAAAAATAATTGTGAGCAATCATTTTATGAACTTCGGTTGCAGCATAATTAGGATTATGTACATTGCTGTAGCTTGAATTAATCGTTACTGCTCTCTGACCTGCCAAAATCGAGGCGTCAACATAAGCATCGATAATTTCTGCATCCTCTTCATTGAGCTCTGCTTCAAAACGCTGAGAGTCATTGATCAAGGACAAGGCAGCGTAAGCGTCAGCTTGAAATGTGGTCAAACCCTGCTCTGCAGCAAGATTGATCACAAAACTGAACTGAGAGGTTGCCTCACTATACATTCCCAACTTGAGTGCTGACCAGCCGATTCCCGAGTAGGCTTCGGCTTTAGCAACATCTCTCAAAGCGGCTACGGTAAAATGATCATAGGCTGAGCTATAATCGCCATCTGCGTAGGCATCCCAGCCAGCTTCAATCTCATTGTCAATCGTTGTATGATCTGTGGGAATGTCCGTCTCAGGACGCTCACATGAAACGAGGAACATGAACAAGCTTATTGAGACAAGGAACAGGATGCTATTTATAATATTCTTTTTCATGATATCACCCTATTTCATGTATACTATTTTGTGATTAAAGGAGCCCTTATCCGTATTTAGCTGGACCAGGTACACCCCGCTACTTACAGATTTACCATACTTATTTTCTCCGCTCCACATAATTGAGTAGCTTCCGGCAGATTGCACACTATTCACAAGTGTCACAATTTCTTGCCCAAGAAGATTATAGATAACCAGATTGGTGGCAGATTCTGCTGCCAACTCGTATCTGATCGTCGTGCTTGGATTAAATGGGTTTGGATAATTTCCGTGCAAGGCAAACCGAAGTGGCAGTTCAGCCAATTCTTCAGAACCGGCTTTGCGCACCTGGAATAATCCGAAGCGATCACTTTCAATCCTGATCTCATTCAAGGATGCGTTGTGCATACCAGGTACTACCTGCCATGCGCCATCACGCAGTTCATAAATTTGAGGAACATCACCTTCGTCAAGTTTTGTGCCATCATAACTTATGGTCAGAGATACTGACGCTTTCAATTTTATGTTGGAAGGACCAATCTGAATCATATCTGAAAGGGCATCGCTATCCACCTTGCCCAAATGATCCTTCTGCATAAGAATTGGTGCTGTTTCGCTGGAAATCAAAGTGATCATTGATTCTTCAGCGAGTGAGTTCGAGTTCACCCGAAGGAGGGCATCACCCTTCTCAGAATTCACCAGGAGTTCATGACCTGGTTTACCCATCGCTGCAGCAACCGAGAGTGCACTACTGGCAATTTCACCACCCCAGAGATTTTCTCCAGAAAGGGAAATTGAGTAATTCACTGTTTCACTAGTCTGTGGCAAGGCAAAACTGGATCTGTATCCAAAAATACCCAGATCATCATCTATGTGAAAATGAGCTAGTGTCTGATTGTATAAGGTATCTCCTGTGGCATTTGTTACCAGAGCCAGCGGACCCTCAAGTTCAGCATCCACTTCATCATCAGTGCTGTAGTAGAATGCCATTCCACCATCATCAAAAATCCTGGAATCTGCGAACCCGTAAATGTCAATATATTCATCAAACATAACAGATTGAGAAACACCTAGAGCCAACATGCCCGGAGTCGTCAGGAGATCATGAAGAACAAATGAGCCCCCGTTATCAGTGCCTGCTTCATATGTTACAATGAGCATATTCGCAGTATGGTAGGTTCCAGGGGCATCAAGTGCTTTATCAAACAGGTCAAGATCGCTAAATTTCCCCCAGTTCCGATCATCCATCGTCACTTCCTGGAGGAGAACATCAGCCACGGTGTTTCCGGCAATATCTCCATTTAAAATGACAAAAATCCTGGCAGTACTGCCATCGTCAAAATTGAACACCATCTGATCCCCAAGACCTGGAGCCCAGAATACACCGGAACTCACACCAAGGGATTTAAAGAATCCAATGGAATTTTCTCTGGTTGAAAAAATGTATGGGGAATCAGCACCGATTTTACCCCAGTCAAGTGTACTCGTACCATTGCTAATCAGGAGATTGGCAAAATTGTACTTACCACTTCCGAAAGGATTTCCAGAAGCATCGACCAAACCATCAAAATGTATGGCCAGACAAAAATCGGCATAAATATCGTCAAAGGTATCACTAAGACCTGCAGAGGTCAGAGCACTCTGAAGACCTTCGAGTCCATTGGCAGTATCCGCCATAAATGCACTCACCTTTTCTGCAGTATCAAAATAGTTTTCTAGCAGATAATCCATAAATACGAAGGTCTGCTCGTAGTCTCTTTCAATCGGACTGGCATCGCTCCAGAGGGTCAAGCTATTGTTATTGACTAAATTGATCTCACTTGAGACATCCTGAACCCCTGTGATATAGGTGCCAAGACCAGCCAAACCATTTTTCACCCAATCGTCTTCATCAGCATCTGCATTGTGGGAAATTAATAACCCCAGCTGAAATACAGCCGATTCAACCACCAGTGGATCATCGGCAGTTTTCGGATTGATATCCACATATATGATATCCCGATAATTGCTGTTCGCTTCTGCCAGAGTATCCCCCTCACTGTACTGATCCGGCGTAAGAATTTCCCCTTTTATATAGGTAGATCCGTCACCGGCTGTGTTGTAATACAGGTCATCAATATCCATTAAAAGGGTATAGATCTTCGCATCCCCATCGACATCAGGCAGGTCGCCAAGCCAGGTAACAAGATCTGAAAATATGGTGGGATTCATCGCGGTTTTAAATGTGTTCAACTGATCCAGAGTCACAGTTCTATGTGTCAGACCTGTGTTCAATGTGGACCAGGACGCGCCATTATCGGTGCTCTTGTAAAGCCCTCCCAGAGGGCCTCCAAAATAAAGATTCGAATTCGCATCGGTTGCGATTGATCTCACGCTAACATCGTATTCATGACTTTCCCCTGTATAACCATCACTTAAAAGGGGTGATATTTTTGTCCAAGTTCCTGTGTTAAGCTGGTACAATCCCGTTTCAGCTCCTGCTAAAACCATATTGTTAGCAAACAACATATCATTAACGGATAACCCAGCAGTTTCCTCAACAAGGACCAAAGAATCTGAGTTGTATACGTAAATACCATTGTCAGATCCAGCATAAAGCAGTGTTCCGTCACTGGCCAGACTTGAGAAAACAGTTTCTCCTGAGGCGATGACTTCTACATCACTCAATGATGGAAGCCAGGTCGTATAATCAATTGTACCTGGATCCAAAACATCATAGTTGGCAAAATACTGGTTGTCTTCATTGAGGTCCACATACCATTTGTTACTGGTAAAGCGGGCCTTCCCGGTCCAGTATAATCCAGAGGCATTGTCTTTTACACTTACCCACTGGTTGGCAGTCAGGACAGCATCACCGTTCAGATAGACCCTGGGACCAAGAACTGAAATGTCCAGCGAATCTGTGAGCGTAGTAGTGGTCACAATCAAGTCAACAGTGTTACCGGTAATTGCATAGGCATCAACTAAATAGTTCGTACCATCGACCATAAGACTATAGCTGCCGTCAGCCAATTCTTCTGCCGTTACGCTAACGGTGAAGGTGAGAGAGGTTGTATCATTGGTAACAAGATCGTATTCAACAACTGTGGTATCCATGTATGTAACCACACTTGAGACCACTACATTATCTGTTCCCAAAGGTTCCCATGAGATCTGAGCATTGTCGAAATCAACCTTCCCCTGATAGAGGCCATTGGTTGTTACAGTAGTGATAACTGAGTCAGTCTCATCGTATATGACATCATAGGCAGGCAGGTGATCCCACTCTGCCGTTATCTGTGGTAAACCGGCTCCTGGCCAAGTTTCCCATTTTCGTCCCTTGAATGCGACAACTCCGCTGAGAGTTGCAGCAAAAAACCTGTCACTGGCAGAAGGTTCGTTGATCATCTCATAGAGTGTTGGACGATCAACGGTCTGGTCGTTTACGTTTTCATAGGTGTAATTGGGAAGACCACTGGAAGCAGGATTCCATGCCAGCCCGGCGTCCTTGCTTCGATATGGTGGATGAAGAACCATATCTCCAAGAGCATAATGGCCTCTTCCGACACCAGCTACCCAATCATTATCTGAGAAAAAGAAGATACTTTCAACCGTTGATCGATGCTGTGCTTCCGCATCAGCACCACCTGATCTTGTACCCTCGGGAATCATATTGCTGGACCCATTGGTATGGGTCCAGGTTAATCCCCCATCGTCGGTGTACATAACACCTGATGCTGTAGCCAGCAGGATTTTATCAGGATCATTTGCATTAATTTCTATATCATTGATCTTTGCATCTTCAACAAAAATATAGGTGTTATCATTCATTGCCTGAAGGGTTGCAGAGATCGGATAATAGCCCTCAAAGAATCCATGTCCAAAGACGTTGAATCTTTGTGTATCACCAAGACTGGGCGGGTTAAGTGTTGCCATGGCCGTTGAGACCATCAACAGCAGTAGTAGTGTAAAGGTAGTTAAAATTCTAAAGTGGTATTTCAATTTCGCCTCCCAACTAGAACGTAAAGTTTACAGAACCGTTATAAACGGGATCGAGTACGGTATGTTGTATGTATGCAAAATCAAGTCCGATATTTCCAAACTTGAGGCCCATACCACCTGAGAAGGCACGATCGTCATAGCCGAAAAAGCTGCTTTCGTAGACTGAAGTATCATCATCATCCCAACCCGTCATGATAGGATAGCCTCCAAAAGCGTACGAACCTCTAAAGGTGGCCATACCCATCACAGAGTACTGCATACCTACGAGATAACGCTGCAGGTTGTCGTTGGGTTGAACGGTCGTGAGTGAAACATCCAGATTCTCAATGGGACTAAAAGTGATCCCAAAATTGAAGATCATAGGCAAGGAATATGGTCTGAAAGAGAATTCCTGCGCGACTTGATCCTTGGTTCCGTATACGTCGCCAGGAACAGAGGTCATCACTGTGTCTCCTCGGTCATAATCGTAATAAATACCATTGGGAGTGATTTCAGGTCCGAAGTTCTGAACAACGGCACTAAATTTAACACCTTTTATACCGGTGTCATACCAGGTGCCAATGTCAAGAGCAACGGCTGAGCCCTTACCAAAATCATCTGCGCCAACTCCATTGGCCATATTTTCGGTTACCAACTTGGCGGTTAAACCGACGCCAAAACGATCCGTGAACAGTCTTGCTCCACTGATTCCGATGACGGTACTCACAGCTGAGAAGGTACCTGAGAATTCACCTGTCTGATCTTCGACGGTGGTGATAGCCATATCACCAGAATTCATCTGAGCAAAAAAGACTCCGACCTTCCCCTGTCCACCAAATGAATGCACATAGGAACCGGCATTGAGCTGAACATCAGCAAACCAGGAACTATGTGAAACGAAGACAGAGTTTGAATTAACAATATGATTCAATCCTGCAGGATTCGAGAATACTGCAGATGCATCATTCACCAGAGGCATTGCAGACGCATCTAAGGCAGCAGCCTGACCTCCAATGGGGATTTTAAGAAATTGAGCACCTGCGAGACCAACTTTTGCTGTAACAGTTGCTCCTTGGGCATTCAATGAAATAGCCATAAGACAAGCCAAAGCAAATACTAAAACAATACGTTTCATGCTTATCTCCTTCCTATTCGCCACGGAGAACGACAAATTTTCCAACCTGGCGTCTTCCATCATCAGTTTCAATTACATACACATAGAGCCCTGTGGCGATCTCCTGGGTATTTCGGGATACCATATCCCATGATTCATTGGTTGTCCCATCATTATGGACAATGACATCAATCAAATCACCCGCCAAGGAGTAGACATTAATTCGACAATCAGGTGGAAGTTTTATGAAATTGATCTTACTCTCATATTTCTCTTCCAGCAAGCTGGCACCCATGTAGGGATTCGGGTAGACACTGACGTCCAATTCATCAGGACCCGTGTCACTTCCCTCGTACATGCCTTCAGGAAAGATCGGTTCTGGTGCACCATCGGAATTGGTCGCAAAATTCACCCGCGAACTTTCAATTGGTGGGAATTCAGGGCGACCATGGGCTGCAGGATTGTCATACGAAGTGACTGCGTAATAATAGGGCAGATCATTCAGCGGTTTTTCATTGATCCACAGAGTGATCTTATTGCCACTGGCATCCATGGCGAACATCGTATCACCAACATCTTCGTAATAGTGATAGATGCCTGTTGTAGCCACATCGAAAGGAGGAAGATTAACAAAATAATAATCACCATTCCCATCTCTCAGCGTGTCACCACTGTCAAAATCAATTACATAGGTGAGATTATCGGTATTATCATAAATCGTCAACAAATTCCAGTCACCTGGATTGTAGGCTGATCTATAAACACGATATCCTTCAAAATCAGGTTCAAGAATGAGCGGGTCATCCATTAGTTCTGCCGTGTTATCCCAGGCCAACCGGACTCCCTCATTGAGGGGACTGTATTTCAAGGTTGGTACTGGAGGCGGAACTGGCAGCAGATAGTGAATATCTTCATCGGGAGCTGTAGGCTCATAAGGATTGCCTGTGGAACCTGTATAATATGCTATCAATGCATTGTCAGCATTACTTCGCATTCCGGCAAGTCCATGACCCATCACTTCAGCGTATACAAAGTTCAGAACATCGCCCTTTTTGAAATTGTAAAAAGGTCCTGTTGATGTGAGCCAGCGATAATCAAATGTTGGTGCACCAATCGCAAAAGGATGGGGCATAAAGTGATTACCCTGGGACGCATTGTGAGTAGCCGCCATGTAGTCAAATTTATCCTTATCTGTTCCTGGATCTGACTCCCAGTTCCACCATCCGTGTGAGAACACACGGGAATGAATATCATCCTCTGTATCACCGTAGGGACCGTACATCTTAAAATAATCGGTATAAATGAGACGTCCACCGATGAATCCAGGCACGACACCAGCTTCCTGAGTGTCATCTTCTGGTGTTGTGGGATCATCTGCATCATACATATAGGACATATTTCTGGGAATCACATAACCATGGAGAACTTCACCGTCAAGGACAGCGACATCACCAGCAACAGTGTTAACTGCAGCGCCATTGTACGTGAAGGTGGTTGTCGTTTGCCATGTGATTTCTGGACCATTCTCTTCAAGAAAGACCTGATATTCATCATAGAAGCCATCAGGCTGAATGGCAGTTGCATCATAAGATGGGTTCATCAGGCTGGGACTGCCTGAGTGTGGCCATCCCAGGGGGAGGCCCATTTCGTCATAACCTTCAGTGGCATCAAATTCACCATCGAGATTCCAATCAAGGTTATGTACGATGTCCACAGTGTAGCTGATGTTTCGTTCCGGGTTGTTACCATCCCAGCCATCAAAGTCTACAGCATCATCAATCGCAGCAGATGTCGGGTCGATTCCCGTCCCGACATCTGAGTCATAGACCCATGCCACATAAACATCATTCAGGACGTCGCCACTGAAGCCATCTCCCGATGCAACTCTGGCAACTTCCATCTCATAAATAATGAAATCATCGAATTCCTTGGTCGACCAAGTCAGCCCACGCTGTCTAATCTCAAGGCCGAGGGATTCAGTAGAGTGAATGTCGGGATTCAGGTCATCATAATGCGAATAGCTGTCTTCCACTGACTTGCCAGAGCCCATTGTGAGGGGCCAGTCAGCCAGACCAGCCCATTCATAGTTTCCATAATCAGCATGTGAACAGCGTTTTTCACCATCAACGTTAGCAGCTACCCAGAATCTACCTTCCCAAAGGTGATGAACACCACTTCCACCTGGCCATTCCATGGAAGGCAATCCAGATGGCACATTGGGATCACCAAATTCACCAAAGTTTGAAACGGCATTCCAAACCTTGCCAACTTTGTGAACCGCGAATGAATTTTGTCCGGAATCACCGGCTGGTTTCATCAAACTCTGCTTCTGGTTGTTTGCCAATGCAAACGTAAGCGTGAGAGCCAGGATCAGAGCGCCTGATAAAACAATTCGTATATTTTTAACTTTCATTACTTATACCCCAATCCTGTTAGAACTTGTAAGAAATACCGATACGCCAGGTTCTTGGCTCACTGTAAAAACCAGGAAAACCACGACTACCACCAGCTGGATAGAGTTTGTTGTCATCAACTTCTCCATCACCATTGGTATCCATCAGCATCATGTATTCATCTTCAAGTGACTCATCAATAAAACCGTCACCATCATCATCAAGACCATTGGAATTGTCTTCGCTACCAAAATAAACATCATCCTCAGCATCGTAGCGCTCTTGAATTTGAGTATACTGTGTATACCAGTTCACATCGCTAATGCCAAGCAGGTTCTTGTTGCTGAAGACATTGTTGACCCACATAAAGATCTGTAAATCACCAGAATTGCCGAGACTGAATCCCTTCTCAAGGAACATATCAGCATTAAATGTGGCAGGGCGTCTCTCTGTGTTCAGAGGAACATCCAGACTTGAGCTTGGTGGGGTATACGGAAGACCTGAACCATATTCGGCAGTGAAATTACCATGTACATCCACTACTGGAATAACATAATTCAAGATGGCGTATATTGTATGTCTTTGATCCCAGTCAAGGAATTGCTCCTTTTTGGGGACTACCTGACCGGCCCAGGTCTGGCTGTAGGCAGCAGTTGGACTGGATGCCTTACCTTTGGCAACTGAGTAGCTATAATCAATGCTACCACCAAAATAGTTGCTAAAGCGCTTATCAAGACTCAACTCAAAACCACGGACATTACCATAATCCGTGTTGATATAGATTGAATAGTAATTCGAGGCGCTGTAGTAGACCTGCTGAGTACTGGTTAAACCAGAGATGTCTTTGTAAAATCCCTTGATCTCACCAGCGATGTTTTCGCTAAACTGATGACGAATACCAATTTCGTAGGAGGTAGTACGCTCCGGTGCAAGATCGGGATTTCCTACCCGAGGGAAAGCACCTGAGAGATCCCAGTTCAGATTGTCATATAGAAGTCTGAATACAGGAATCTGAAAATACTGTCCATAGTTGAAATAGAAAACATCACGTTCGGTTATGGGGTGAGCAATACCCAAACGGGGGCTCACATAGTATTTGGGGGAAATAGAAGTCGTATCATCAATTTCCTCGTTTTCATTCACAGTGTAAGTGTCTGTGGCAGGATCAAAATAGTCCAGACGGATTCCAGCATTCACGATCATGCCATCATATTCCATCTTATTCTCGGCAAAAGCACCGGCAATGGTCGGTTTCAGATCGGTCTGGCCCTCTTCTCCGTGGCCATCGAGATAGCCAACATTCTGACCGTAAACGTTTCCACCTGAGGCGATATCAACATCGTGATCAAATATATTGTATGAGGTATATTCGAATCCTGATTTAAGCGTATTCTGCTTGTTCCACTGAGTGGTGTAATTCCCCTTCAAAGTGTAAACAGTTTTCTGATCATAATTCCAGCGGAAGCGATCATAGTTTAAACCATTTCCGAACATCTTGATTTTATCACCATCTTCGATACCGTCGCCGAGCTCAACATCTTCCCAGGCCATCCAGTCATCCTCTGTACCGGCTCTGTCTCCCCAATCCGATACATCTTTGGTTGGATTCCAACCTGCGTACTGAGAAGCATCGATATAACCATCATCATCGAAATCAGTTAACAGATCCCAATCAATGGGATCAATTTTCCCATTCTGATTGTAATCCTCACCATTATCCAGGATGCCATTCATATTTCTATCTTCATTGAGCTTCTCGTCGATGTTGTACATCATCGATGTCTGATAGCGACTTACGTTCACTTCAAAAAATGATGTTGCTGAGAGGGAGTGACTCCAATTCAGGGAGACCTGATTGTTATCACTATCATACATTTCAATATGATTGTTCATTTGCAGAACATCTGACGAGTCGCCGTTAAAATTCAGATCAGCAATTGTGAGGATTTTATTTCCGTCTCTATCTTCATTCAAATAATCGCCATCACCATCTGAATCTTCGAGGATCCAGCGTTTAACATTGGGATCTTCACTGAGATAGGTCCTGACGTAATCAACATGTCCATCACCATCTACATCCTCGTTCTCGTGTGTGGGCAAACGATAAGTGTGGTCATAATTTCCCTGATCCTTTAAACCAAGTAATCCGGAAATGGTCACATTATCCTTTTGCGTAGGCCTGGTTGCAATCTTCCAGGTATAGCTTTTTAAATTGTCATAATTACCTGTCCAGCGTCCAGCATCATCGCGTACTTCTCCAGAAATGAAAAAAGTAGCAGGCAGATAAGGAATCGGGCCACCGATGGCATACTCAAGATCCTTTATTCTATGATGATCGTTGAGGCTGAAGAATGTCCGTTCATCAGCAGCAAGTTTGTCGTCTTCAGCACCCAAGGCTGAAGTGCGATAACGGAATTTACCTGAATAACTGGATCCACCTTCTTTTGTGATCACATTCACAACACCAGATTGTGCATTTGAGTACTCGGCAGAAAAACCACCGGTGTAAACACTGATCTCCTCAACTGCACCCTGTGGAATCTCAGCTTCAAAGTTGTTACTCATCGGGTCAACAGCGCTAACACCATTCACCATGTAAACAACCTCACCCATTCTACCACCACGGGCGTGTCCGTCCACAAATCCGGCACTGAGCTCAACAATATCGGAAACCTGCTGAACAGGGATATTCTCGATATCCTCGGAGGTCATGATATTTCTACTTGCTGTTAGATCCTTTTGAATCATTGGGCGTTTTGCCTCAACGATGACCGACTCACCAGATTCCAATATAGTTGGATTCATTTCCACTTCCAAAGGAGTGGTCAAATCAGTCTTTACCCGAACATCGGTTATTGAAACTCCCTGGTATCCAATCATGTTCACTTTAACGGTATAAACTCCAACTGGCACATGGATGATATAGAATTCACCCTCTAAATCCGTGGCGCCACCCATATTAATATCTGGGATAACGACATTGGCTCCTACCAGGGGCTCGCCCGTGGTAACATCGGTAATTTTTCCGGAAATCTTTCCAGAACTACCTGCCCAAGCCAGCTGAAATCCAAATAGGACAACTAACATGCTTTGCAGCAAAAAATGCTTTTTCATTTCTTTTAAACCTCCACTAACGTTTGCTATAACGCATCGACTTCAAGTTTACTCTGAATTAAATCCACAGGCAAGCTATTTTATTAATCTAGATAAAGCCTTGTCAGGTAACGCTTCATCCTGAATCTGCCATCGAATTTCTCTGTGAAAAGGTCAATATTTGAAACATGTGGTCCGCCTTTTCAGACCCAGGTAGTTACTCATCACCATAGATCTTTGAAAAATTATCCCTAATATCCCCTAATTTAATTCAGCTAGCGCAAGAGAATAGTTTGTGATACGATATATTACAAACTGATTTTAAATAAAAAATAGACTATTTGCTAATTAACAGTATCCAATTTCCCGGCGACTATGTCCTTTGAAATTATATACTTTTTCAAATTTTTCTTGGAGGGAAGATCGAACATGATATCAAGCATCACCTTTTCCACGCTCCTTCTCAACGATCTGGCGCCAGTGCCATACTTCTGAGCAGCATTAATGATGGCATCCAGGGCATCATCAGTGAAGATCAATTCAACACCTTCCAATTCGAACAGTTTCTGATATTGCTTCACCAGGGCATTTTTAGGTTCTAGCAGTATGGACAGCAGTGCCTCTTTGGTCAATTCCTCCAGGGCAGCGATCACCGGTAGGCGACCAATAAGTTCAGGAATCAGTCCGTACTGCAGCAAATCTTCCGGTTCAACCACTTGTAATAATTCAGCGCCCTTAAGTTTTGACTGATTCAGATCATCCTTTGTAAAACCCAATAGTGTTTTCTTAAGCCTTCTCGAAATAATTTCTTCTATTCCCACAAAGGCTCCACCGACTATGAAGAGAATATTCTTGGTGTTTATCGAAACGAGGGGTTGCTCAGGATGTTTCCGTCCGCCTTTTGGTGGAACCTGGGCAATGGTCCCTTCCAGAATTTTCAAGAGTGCCTGCTGCACACCTTCGCCTGAGACATCGCGGGTAATTGATGCGTTCGCAGAACGTCGAGATATCTTATCAATCTCATCAATGTAAATAATGCCCTTTTGTGTAGCATTTACATCATAATCTGCAGATTGGAGGAGACGCACAAGGATATTTTCCACATCCTCGCCAACATAGCCGGCTTCTGTCAAGACAGTGGCGTCAGCGATGGCAAACGGAACGTCAAGATAATCAGCCAAGGCTTTTGCCAGGAGAGTCTTCCCAGTACCAGTGGGACCCATCAGGAGGATATTACTCTTTTCAAGATCCACATCATCAACATCATCCTGGACCAGGATTCGTTTATAATGATTGTATACAGCCACAGAGACGGCGCGCTTTGCCTGGTCCTGACCGATTACATAGGTGTCAAGATGTTTTTTTATCTCCTTTGGTTTGGGAATATCCTCAAGACGTGAATAATTGAGGAAGGAGTGGCTTGTGGCACCAGACTCATCTTTTATAATCTGTTGTGCCTGCCCGATACACCGACTGCAAATATTGGCACCAGTGGGACTGGCAATGAGCATGCCTGCTTCCTCTTGTGGTCTGTCGCAAAAGGAGCAGTATTTATCGCTTTTCTTACTTGCCAAGCTGCTAATTCCCTTTCTTCAGGATCTCGTCGACAAGTCCATATTTTACGGCTTCTTCAGCCGACATGAAATTATTTCGGTCTGCATCTTTTTCAATCTGACTGGGTTTTTTCCCAGTGAACTTGGCCAGCATTTGATTGAGCTTCAGTTTTGTCCGTTGAATCTCCTCGGCAGCGATGACGATATCAGAAGCCTGTCCTTCGGCACCTCCGAGGGGCTGATGAATCATGACCCGTGCATTGGGAAGTGCGTAGCGTTTACCCTTTTCACCTGCAGCCAGGAGCAAAGCGCCCATACTGGCAGCCTGGCCTACCACGATCGTGGATACAGCGGGTTTAATAAAATTCATGGTATCCAGAATGGCCATCCCCGAAGTGATAATTCCACCTGGAGAGTTTATATACAGGTTGATATCCTTTTCTCCATCTTCAGCTTCAAGAAATAGCAACTGAGCAATGACCAGGGAGGCGACTGAATCATCAATCGGTGTACTTAGAAAAATGATCCGCTCCTTGAGCAGACGACTATAGATATCATATGCACGTTCAGACCGGCCTGTCTGTTCGACGACCATGGGGACCAATTGATTAATGGGCATGTGCATGATAACCTCCTATTTCCTTACTTGTAGACTTTTTTACCTTGATCTTCGCGAATGAGGCGATGTGAGAAAAGATCTTCTTTTCCAGGATATCCTCCTTGATCTGAGGCAGATATTGCTTATCGCGATAAAGAGCCTTCATTTTTTCTTTATCTCCGGGCATCTGTGCCACCAGTTCGTTAAGCTTCTCATCCACGTCTGCTTCCGTTACCTCGAGCTTCTCGGTCGCAATCAGTTTCTTGCGGATCAGATACCAGGACAATTCCCATTCGGCTCTTTCCTTGTTTTGCTTGCGGACCTCTTCCTCGTCGACATCTGCGCCTCTCTCCTGACGGAAACGTTCCACAAGTTTATTGAGGTAGTCTTCAAGCATTACATCTGGTACACTCAGTTTTGTACCCTCAACCAGCTTGTTCGCCAAGGCCTGGTCAAATGCTCTGGCAACATCATAGTCCAGTTGTTTCTGAACGTCATCGCGTGTGCTATCCTTCAGTGCTGCCATCGTCTCAAATTCCGGGCTGACCATTTTCGCAAATTCATCGTTCAATTCAGGCAGGGTGTGAGTTTCCACACTCTTGACCTTCATTTTGATGTGGAGATCTTCACTCTCCTTGGTTTGGGCAGGGATATCAAAAGTGACCTCGTCACCTGCTTTTGAGCCAATGAGCTTTTCGCCAACCTTCCCTCCAAAAACCCCGTCACCGATCTTTATGTAGCGATCCTCAACATGACTGCCTTCGATAGGCATACCTTCCATATCCAGATATTGAAGATCACCCTTCAACAGGTCTCCATCTACTGCTGCACCATCCCGGGTCTCCCCTTCAGCATATCTTTCCTGTAAATGGCTCAACGCATGTTTCACATCTTCTTCCGTCGCACTGTATTCATTCTTGGTAATTTTAAACCCAGATTTATAATCGAACATTTTAAAATCCGGTTCAACCTGAAGATGCATGGTAAATTCCAGATCCCTACCCACATCGAACTCCGACATGTCATCGATACGTCCCTGATCAATGGGAGATAATTTATTGTCGATGATCCCCTTGTAATAAGCAGCCTGGACAGTTTCATCCAGCAGATCGGCGAGGACACTTGGAGCGTAGGCCTGGAGCATGATCTTTCTTGGTATTTTTCCCGGTCTGAAGCCAGGTCGCTTCACCTGTTTATTCAATTTTGTCAATTTCTTCTCGAAATCGGGTTCCATCTCAGCCCAATCCACATGAACCTTGAATGTCCTTTCGTGAGGTTTTCCTACTTCAATTTTGATATCCACACGCAACTCCCATCAATTTTATACTTAACTCCGTGTGCTCTGTTCTCAACACGGATTTATCCAATTTTAGCGCGGCAAGATAGTCGGGATCACAGCGAAGTGGAATGAAAATCAGCTACCCGAACCTTATATCAGACTAGGAGAAAGTATTTAACTTGAATAGCTTCTAGAGAGAGCATGGCAGAAATATTACATCGTAGCGAGCGTATGCGTATTCTCGGATTAATGACCGGCAGTTCTGCTGATGGATTGGATCTTTGTCTGGTGGAATTTACCGGCCATGATACAAAACCTGATTTTAAAGTATGCTATACTGGAGAAATCAAGTATCCTTCGAATTTTTCTGACACCTTTCGAAATCCTCTTGCGATGTCTGAGACAGATATAAGACAATTTGATGCCCTGCTTGGTAAATGGTTTGCTGATGAAATTCAAACTCTCGATCTCAAATTTGATTCTATTGCCTCTCACGGTCAAACCATTAAACACAATCCTCCCCACTTCACTCTCCAAATCGGTGATCCTGGTTTTATGGCGGACAGGTTCAAGGTGCCGGTAATCTATGATTTCCGCAGTGCAGATATTGAGCTTGGCGGTCAGGGTGCACCTTTGATTCCAGTGGTGGATCGATTTCTCCTACAGGAAGCGGAATCGGATGTGCTATCCTTAAACATTGGCGGTATTTCAAACATATCTGTAATTCCATCAACAAATAGCACCAAAGATATATTAGCCTGGGATACTGGTCCCGGGAACACACTTATTGATAAAGCAGTCAGACTTTATTCCAACAATAAACTAAACTTTGATCCCGATGGCTCCCTTGCAGCAAAAGGCAACATAAACTCAAGTTTATTAAATTTGTTACTATCACATGAGTTTTATCGAGCAAAGCCACCACGTTCAGCCGGACAGGAGCAATTTGGCCATGCATATTTCAATCAGGTTCTAAATCAGTTTAAGCCGACTAGTGAAAAAGAGTATCGGGATTTCATTAAAACATTTACTGTTTTAACTGCAATGACGATTACCGACTCAATAAAGCATCTTAGAGAAAAATATAGCCCCACCACGCTTTATGTCAGTGGTGGCGGGACGCATAATAAAACACTCATGTCAGAACTATCCATGCTTCTGCCAGATTTAAAACTATCACCAGTAGATCATAAAGGTGTCAATACTGATAATAAAGAGGCTTTTGGATTTGCGTACCTGGGGTATTGTTACCTAAACAATATCCCAGGCAACATCCCTTCAGTTACCGGTGCACATGAGGAACTGATACTGGGTAAAAGTTATAGCCTGGATACCTGATACCGGACTTAATCAGTTTGACTCAGATACAGGTTCGTTAATTGATTTGTCAAATATTCAAAGGCTTCATCTACACTGTCGGTCTGATGGCATAAGTCCAGATCCTCGGGACTGATGGTACCGAAATCTACGAGTGCCTGCAGATCAACCACCTGATCCCAAAACCTTTTACCGAACAGAACTACTGGCATAAACTTGCTGGTCTTTTTTGTTTGAATGAGGGTCAGTGTTTCAAATAGCTCATCAAATGTTCCAAAACCACCTGGGAAAGCGATGAGAGCTTTGGCCAAATAAACAAACCAATATTTCCGCATGAAGAAATAATGGAATTCCATTTCCAAGTCATGACTGATATAGGGATTACCTGATTGTTCAAAGGGGAGTGAAATGTTTAATCCAACGGAGAGACCCTTTGCTTCTGCAGCTCCCCGGTTGGCTGCTTCCATAATTCCTGGTCCCCCACCGGTAGCAACAATAAATCTTCGATTCCCCTGTTTTAATTTCTTGGACCAATTCGTCATCCTGTAAGCTAACTCTCGTGCATCCTCATAGTACCTGGACATACCGAGTTCACGTTCAAGCTGTTCCAGTTTTTGGATACTGCTTCCATTTGCTTTGGCTTTTTCGATAGCTTCCAGTACAAAATGTTTTGGCTGGGTTCTGGCTGATCCAAAAAATACAATTGTATCTTGAATTTTATTTTTTCTAAAAAGATTCTCGGGTCCAATATACTCACTCATTATTCTGAGCAAGCGTCCACTTGGGCTGTGGATGATCTCTTGATTATCGTAAAATTTTTCGATTCTTTTTTTCATTTCCTGTTCCTAAACTTCTTCTATAGGTTTATTCATTCCATTATAATTGGGGACGAAGATAATTCGGAATTACCCCAAACATATCTATAAGTGTCTCCGATGAACTTCTAATGGATTCAAAGAATGGGTCGTTTGATCGATCTGATTGTTGTTCACACCAGATAGGGGTCAAACCAGGGGGATTTGCTGCACTGTGAGTGGAGATGGGTGAAAGGAGGCCCCGGCAGCTTACGAGAAGCTGCCGGGATTGCATGCTCAAGTTTAGACTGTTGGAAGTCCTTCCGTTGAGGCAATATCTTTTATGAGATCCTCATCCGTAGGTGAGTACTCTTGCAATTTACCAGCGAAATATGCATCGTATGCGGACATGTCAAAATGACCATGGCCGCTCAAGTTGAAGAGGATGACTTTTTCTTCACCCGCTTCTCTGGCTTCGATGGCGGCATCAACTGCACCCTTGATGGCATGGGCAGATTCCGGGGCAGGAATGATTCCTTCCGTCTTTGCGAAGAGGACAGCGGAATCAAACACTTCAACCTGATGATACGAATAGGCATCCACCAATCCCTCACGCACAACATGGGAGAGCATGGGCGCCATGCCATGGTATCTCAAACCACCGGCATGAATACCTGGGGGCATGAATGTATGACCGAGCGTATACATTGAGACGAGAGGCGTCATTTGCGCTGTATCGCCAAAATCGTAGGTAAATTTTCCCCTTGTAAGCGTTGGGCAGGCAGCTGGCTCGATGGCCCGGAAATCAATATCTGCACCATTGATCTTATCGCGCAGATAAGGAAAAGCCAATCCGGCAAAGTTACTTCCTCCTCCAACACA
The DNA here is from genome assembly GCA_021734325.1 of Fidelibacterota bacterium. Lineage (GTDB taxonomy): Bacteria > Fidelibacterota > UBA8477 > UBA8477 > JABMPR01 > JABMPR01. Next base: position 34,291 of record JAIPJF010000022.1, read on the forward strand.
CCCGATGATGATATCAGGTGTATCTCCAGCGATAGCCATCTGTTTTTTTGCTTCAAGGCCGATCACTGTCTGATGAAGGAGAACATGGTTCAGAACACTACCCAGTGCATATTTTGTATCTTCACGTTTGACAGCATCTTCAACTGCCTCGGATATTGCAATACCCAGGGAACCATTATTTTCTGGATCCTCGGCAAGGACCTTCCTGCCATACTCAGTATCCTTGCTCGGGCTCGCCACGATCTCAGCTCCCCAACTCTGCATCATTGAGCGACGGTAAGGTTTCTGAATGTAGCTTACTTTCACCATATAGACCTTCACTTCCAGGCCAAACATTTGTCCAGCAAGGGCGAGGGAGCTGCCCCACTGTCCGGCTCCGGTCTCAGTCGAAAGCCGTTTTACACCTTCTTGCTTGTTGTAATACGCCTGGGCAAGTGCAGTGTTTGGCTTGTGACTTCCCGCCGGACTAACACCCTCGTATTTGAAGTAAATCTTGGCTGGTGTTTGTAATGCTTTTTCAAGCCCTGTCGCGCGGATGAGGGGTGAGGGCCTCCAGAGCTTCAAGCCCTCCTGGACCGGTTGGGGAATGGTGATTTCCCTCTCCTGACTCATTTCCTGTTCGATCAGGGCCATGGGAAAGAGTGGCGCCAGGTCTTCGGGGCCCAATGGCTGTCTCGTCCCTGGGTGCAGGGGTGGTAGAGGTGGATTCTTTAAATCAGCTGCTATGTTATACCAGCTTTTCGGCATTTCATTTTCTGAAAGAAATATTTTCTTCACAGTTTCTCCTCAAGTTCTTAATGTATAAAGATTAACGAACGCGAGCCTGGCAAGCTTGAGTTTGCCAGGTCCACAAAAACAGATCAAATAGTGTTGATTTATAGTATTGCATCACTTGGTCCCCCCTTTTATTCCCTCAAGGATTTGAGTGAAACCATTGTGACCATATTTCAGCTCGCGGGAACCCCTCGACACGGTGCCTATAGCTACTCCCAGCTCCTGGGCAATCTCCCGTTGGGGCATGCCGGTATTCAGCAATTTAATGATCTCCCATCTGAGGACCAGATCTTCCAACTCCTGGGGTGTCAGAAAATCCTGGAGCAATCTTTCCATCTGTTCCACTTCGGTGATCGAAGCCAGAATGGCAGCTAGTTCTTCGTGTGTATGATCTTGTTTCATCGCACTGATACATTAGAACATTTTTAATCTAATGCAAGCATTTTAATTGGGACCCGAATTTTTCGAAATGATGTCTGATAAACCCTGAAAAAAAGAACGGAATAATCTGCTAGATTATATCTCTCTTCTTAAGCGGGCAACAGGAATATTGAGTTGCTCGCGATATTTGGCGACCGTCCGGCGAGCAATCGGGAATCCTTCCGTCTGGAGCTGCTTAGAGATGGCCTCGTCAGAGATGGGATGTGATTTATCCTCATCTTCGATAATCACCCTTAGTCTTTCCTTGATACGACGTGTCGAGATATTTTCCCCATCTTCTGCTTCAATACCCTCGCTAAAAAAGTATCGCAGCTCAAAGGTCCCCCAGTCTGTCTGTGCATACTTTCCACTGGTGACTCTTGAAATAGTTGAAATATCCATACTGATATCTTCTGCAATATCCCGCAGGACCATCGGTTTCAGGAAGTCCTTCCCCATGAGAAAAAAGTCACGCTGGTGTTCAATGATGGAATTGATCACTTTGAGCATGGTGATTCTGCGCATCTGGATGGAATTGATGAACCATTTTGCCGATTCAACTTTTTTCTTCAGAAACAGTTTCGTATCTGTATCCAGTTTCCGCTGATTGCTGAGCATGTTCTTGTATGTCCCTGAGATTCTGAGTTCGGGAATAAACGCGTCATTTAATGTGACGATAAACTCACCGTCCTGCTCACGGATGTAAAAATCAGGTGTTACATAATTGGTACGCTGATCAATAAATCCATCACCTGGCTTTGGGTTTAAAAGAGAGATTAAACGCTCAGCTTCTCGCAGCCCACTTTTTGTCAAATGAAGTTTTCGCAAAATACGTTCAAAACGTTTATTGGCAAATTCTTCAAAATAATCACGGATAATGTAATGAGCCGGGGTTTCCGGGTAAATCTTCTCAATCTGAACCAGAAGACATTCTCTCAGATTGCGACACCCGATTCCCAATGGTTCCAATTGCATTAACCTGGCGTGAAGCTGTTCAATCAGATGGAGATCAACTTCGAATTTTTCAGCAATATATTCCAGATCCATCATTAAGTACCCACGCTCATCGATATTCCAGACCATCTCTTCCATGATCTTTTTATGCGCTTCCTCTATGCGTAAAGCAGATATCTGCTCAAGAAGTGTCTCAGCCAGACTGGGTAGATAGGCGTTTTGAAAATCGACTTCCTCAGAACTACTATCATAAAATTCTTTGGCTTCATAACCATCGTTTGAGAAATAGTCCTCAAAATCTATTTCTGGTTCGTCAGTTTCTGCTTCCTCTTCCGGATTTTCCAGATCCAGAATATCCTCCTCAAGCTCGAGGAGCGGATTTTGCTCCAATTCAGTCTTAATCCGCAATTCCAGAGCAAGGGAAGGCAACTGAAGCAGCGTTGACAGCAGAATCTGCTGCGGAGTCAGCGTCTGTTTCAGCTCTAGATGTTGTGATAATTCCATAGATGACTATCGATCCAACTTAAAATTGGCACCTAAATATAGTTTTCTGGCCTGTTCATCATTTGCCAGAAATTCAGCATCGCCCGACAAAAGTATCTTCCCCTGGAAAAGCAGATAACTGCGATCCGTTATGGACAGGGTCTCGTGGACATTGTGATCGGTGATCAAGATGCCAATATTCTTGGCTTTGAGCGTCATGACTATCTGCTGGATATCTTCCACTGCAATCGGGTCAACACCGGCAAAGGGCTCATCCAGAAGAATAAAATTCGGGTCAGTCACAAGGGCTCTTGCGATCTCGGTACGTCTTCTTTCTCCACCGCTTAATTGATGACCCTTGTTCTGACGGACATGGGAAATGGATAATTCATCCAACAGGTGTTCAAGTTTCTCTTCCTGTTCAATTTTACTCAGGTCGAGTGTTTCCAGGATGAGTCGTAAATTTTGCTCTACACTTAATTTTCTGAAGATACTGGCTTCCTGCGGTAAATAGCCGATACCGGCCCGGGATCTCTGATACATGGGAGCCCTGGTGATCTCACGATCCCCAAGATAAACAGCCCCCGAATTTGGTCTGATCATCCCCGTCACCATATAGAATGTGGTCGTTTTCCCTGCACCATTCGGACCCAGTAACCCGACCACTTCACCCGTTTTCACGCTGATGGAAACATTGTTGACCACCGTACGCTTACCGTACTGTTTATATAGTTCCTGTCCCCTTAACGTGGTTTCATTCATCGTCAATTTCTCTATAGGTAACACCGGTGGGTTGAGTGATGGTCCAATTGGTCAAATTCGAATTTGATTCAAAACCAATCCCAAACAGCGTGTCAGATTCCGTGGTCAATACTATTGGTTGATCAGTAAAAATGGCTTCCTTGCTTTCATTCCAATAAAGGATACTGGTGGCCAGGGTCATACCCGAATCAGAAACAACAAAAACACTTCCAGTAGCAGTAAATAGGTGTCGCTTATCGTCAATACGACCAGTATCAGCCGACATGGTTGAGCTATGTTTTCCTTCTTCGTTAAAAAAGTCCAGCTGAACATCACCGATAAACAGAATCTCTCTCGGATCATCGTAATGAGCTGAATAGGCTGCACGCGCCTGGACATTCTCTTTGCCAACCGAGTTGATCCTGATCATCGTATTCCAGCTTTCCTGTGAAGGCAGGCGATCTGTTGACGTCTTCTCTCCATCCATGGAATTGCCAACCGGTTCACAGGCGATCAAAATGCTAAAGAATAACAGTATGCACAATTTTCCCTTGGTCATGTAAACAATCTAACTATAGTTTGAAACAATGTCAGGAAAAAAGCTGGTATTACTTAGTGTTTTGGCATAGTCTTAGATTAAGTGCAAAAATTGCACCAGTAGGAGATAAAATTGCGAACATTTCGTCAAAGCCTTATTGATAAAGTACTTGTTTTTGATGGAGCTATGGGAACGAGTATTCAGCGCCTCCCCCTGAGCATGGATGATTTCTGGGGGAAAGAGGGATGCAACGAGTTGTTGGTTCTTTCAAAACCAGATGCAATCAAATCAATTCATTCTGATTTTTTAGCTGCAGGCTGTGATGTTATTGAAACAGATACCTTCGGCGGCACCCGTATCGTTTTGGGGGACTATGAGCTGTCAGATAAAGTTTATGAGATCAATTTAGAAGCGGCAAAGTTGGCGCGCGCCGTGGCCAATGATTTTTCCACCCCGGCGCACCCACGTTATGTTGCCGGTTCCATGGGACCAGGTACCAAGCTCCCATCATTGGGACATATCAGCTATTCCCAGATCTATCAAGCATATAGAGAACAGGCGGCAGGTCTTATAGATGGTCGTGTTGATGTGATCCTTGTTGAGACCGTGCAGGATCCACTCCAAGCCAAGGCTGCCTTAAACGCTGTCTTTCATACACTGCAGGAGAAAAGGGTAAATATTCCCGTCATGGCTTCAGTCACCATGGAGACGACGGGGAGCATGCTTCTGGGAACCGATATGCTTGGTGCTTTAACAATTCTGGAGCCTTACCCACTGGAAGTTATCGGTCTGAATTGTGGCACAGGCCCCAAAGACATGAATGAACATCTACATACTTTGTCCGCTCACTCCCCCTTTCCCATATCCGTTATCCCGAATGCCGGGCTTCCCCATAACATCAATGGCGAGATGGTCTATGATCTGAGTGCGAGCGACCTGGCCCACGATCTTGGCCATTATATTGATGATCTGGGAGTGAATATTGTGGGAGGCTGTTGTGGAACAACGGCCGAACACATGAAGGCAGTGGTAGAGAGAGCAGGACGAATGAATCCTGTTCAGAGGACACCGGTGTTTACAGCAGGAGCAAGCTCCCTCTACGCCGTATCCTCATTCAAACAGGAGCCGAGACCCCTGATCATTGGGGAACGCACCAATGCCAATGGTTCAAAACTTTTCAGGGACATGCTGCTATCAGGTGATCAGGATGGTATGATCAAGCTGGCCAGGGAACAGGTCGAAGAAGGCGCCCATATTCTGGATGTATGCGTCGCTTATGTGGGCAGGGATGAAGCGGCAGACATGGCTGAATATATCGAGCATATCAATAGCCAGATCACCATACCACTCATGATCGATTCCACAGAGATCAAGGCCATCCGGGCAGCTCTGGAAAGGATTACCGGACGTGCAATTGTCAACTCCATCAATCTTGAAGACGGCGAGACCAAAGCGATCGAAGTCATTAAGCTTTGCCGAGAGTTCGGCGCCGCCCTGGTCTGCTTGACCATTGATGAGAATGGCATGGCCAAGATTGCAGAGCATAAACTTGCAGTCGCAAAACGAATTTATGATTTAGCTGTTGTCAGGTATGGAATGCGGGAGAGCGACCTCTTCTTTGACCCACTGACCTTTACCCTGGCATCCGGGGATGAGGAATTCCGTAAATCAGCCAAGGAAACCCTCGATGCAATTGGCCTGATAAAAAAAGCCTATCCTGCGGCATCCACCAGCCTCGGTTTGTCTAATGTTTCCTTTGGTTTGAAACCGGCTACTCGGTTTGTTCTCAATTCCGTATTCCTCCACATGGCAGTTGAAGCCGGTCTTGATGCAGCCATCCTGCATGCCGGCAAGATTCAGCCCTATTATCAGATCAAAGACAAAGATCGACAGCTTTGTGAGGATCTGATCCTGGATAATCGCCGAGCCGATTACGATCCGCTGGTAGAACTGCTTGAATCCCACACGGATCGCTTATCCCAGTCAAATGCAAAGGTGGATTATACAAGCCTGCCGGTAAAGGAGCGTCTCCATAAACGAATTGTTGAAGGAAATCGATCTGGTCTTGCCTCTGATCTCGATGAGGCACTTCAGGAGAGCCCAGCCCTGAAGATCATCAATAACGTTCTCCTCGGTGGGATGAAGGAAGTAGGGGAACTGTTTGGTGCGGGCAAGCTTCAGCTACCTTTTGTTCTCCAGTCTGCTGAAACGATGAAAGCCGCTGTTCAATATCTTGAGCCCTTCATGGAGCGATCTGAGGTCTCTGCCAAAGCAAAGATCATTTTAGCAACTGTTAAGGGAGATGTTCATGATATCGGAAAAAATCTGGTTGATATTATTTTAACCAATAATGGTTTCCAGGTTGTCAATCTGGGAATCAAAGTGTCGATTGATCAAATGGTACAGGCTTTCAAAGATGAAAAAGCGGATGCTATTGGAATGAGCGGCCTCCTGGTTAAATCGACCATCGTGATGAAGGAGAATCTTGAGATCCTGAATGATCACGGCATCAAGCCACCCATCATCCTCGGAGGTGCCGCCCTGACCAGATCCTACGTTGATAAGGATTTGAGAGGCATTTATCCCGGTTTGCTCAGTTATGCACGGGATGCCTTTGACGGTCTGCACTTCATGCAAAATCTGGAAGCCGGAACGCTGGCCAATACAGTTGAGACCATTGAGAAACCATCAAAGAAACCGACCATGCCAAAGGAAATAAAATCATCGATCGCTTTATCCCCTGTATTAAAAATTCCTGAGCCACCTTTCTGGGGAAGAAAGGTGGTTGACACCCTTGATCTGGATGTGGTATTCCCCTATATCAATCAGGCTGCCCTTTTCCGGGGTCATTGGGGCTTTAAAAAAGGGAAAGTGGACCCTGGGCAATATGCCCAAATTGAACAGGAGACAATTTTCCCAACCTTTGAGAATTTAAAGAAACTGGCAAAACAATCGCAGCTGCTCAATCCCAAGATCCTCTATGGATATTACGCCTGTCAATCTGAAGGTGATCGCTTATGGATCTATGAGCAACCTGGAGATGCTACACCTGTGCATTATATCGATTTCCCGAGACAACAAGGGGAGCCAGGTCGGGCGATCCCCGATTATTTCCGGCCAATCTCTTCCGGGGAAAAGGATGTACTGGCATTCCAACTGGTTACTGTAGGCGCCAGGGCGACAGAGTATGCTCAGGAATTATACGCCAAGAATAATTATACGGATTACCTGTACTTTCATGGTTTTGCAGTGGAGACAGCAGAAGCTTTAGCAGAATACTGGCATAAAATCATAAGGGAGGAACTTCATATTCACGAGGCTGATGGTCAGCTTCCGAAAGAACTTTTCCGTCAGAAATATCAGGGTAGCCGCTTCTCATTTGGTTATCCAGCCTGCCCTGAGCTGAAAGATCAGGAGTTGATATTCAAACTTCTGGATGCTCGATCTGAAGGGCTGGAGCTTACAGAGGAATATCAGATCGTTCCGGAACAAAGCACGTCTGCAATCATTGTGCACCACCCGGAGGCAAAGTACTTTTCAGTCTAGTTCCTAAAGCGATTTACAGGGCAAATATTAAAAGCTGACCCGAAGCCCAAAGAAGGGTAGCATGGGTAGCATATAGGAAGTAAAACGCGTCTCATAATCGTCAGACCAGTAGTACTCATAAATATTCTTGTGGCCAAGCGCATTGATCAATTCCAGATAAGCTTCCATATCCCAGCTGTCAAATACACGTTTTTTCGCTGACATGCGGATATCCAGGCGTTCATAGTTTGGATAGCGTGCACTATTCTTGGCAGCAAATAGGACATCGCCAAATTCATCGGCTTGAACATTTCCTGAAGCATCCCGCAAGGGAGGTGTCCACGGAAATCCACTGCCATAGCTGTATTGAACATCCAGATATGTGTCCCAGAATAGATACAGGCGGCCAACCAATGACAGGGTATGACGCTGATCGAACTCCCTGAAGTAATAGGCTCCATCAGCTTCCTTTTCTTTGGTGGCTCCATAAGAATAGCTCACCCAGCCTGACAGACCCCGATGAGTTTGAGATCTTTTTTGGATGAATGCTTCTGTTCCATATGCGAATCCTGATCCAGAGTTATCCGGGATAAAATTACTGCTTGAATCTGCGGGCATGACCAGATCCTGCAAATGTTTGTAATACATTTCGATCTTGATCGTGTACAGTGGGTTTGGCTCAAATTCTATTCCCAGGAGGCTGTGATCAGCACGTTCTGTTTTCAGACTGATGGTCTCAAACAAATTCCATTCAATGGATCTCTCGAATCGTTCAAAAAGCGACACAAAATTCGGGGCCTGGTAATAATGCCCCCAACCAAGATGGAGGGAGGTGTTATGATCGAGCATATAGTGCATGGAAATTCTTGGGCTGTACACCCATTCTTGAGTGAATGTGGAATAATCAGCACGGGCTCCGATGAGGAAACTCAGCATGGGAGGCAAGGCCTTCCATTCATCCTGGATAAAAAAGCCAGTCATTGATGAAGCATTTTGCAGGCGAATGTCCCTGCTGATGATTTCGCCATCATCGATTCTCCGGTCTTCAGGATTTAGATCATAAAATGAGCTTGAGTCCATGGTCATGGCGATATTGATATCGGTTATTAGATCTGCCAGCGAGATCCCTGCCTTTAAGGTGTGTGAGGCATTTTTTATGCGGGTCAAGTCCTCTCGAATCTCAGTCTTGCGCATATCGATGACCGGTGTGTATTCTTGATCACCAGCTTTAAGATCGAGAGTCCACGTATCGTTAAAGCGTGACAGGGTCAGATTGGACAGGGAAACATCACTAAAAGCGTTTGCCCACCCGACACTGACAAGGCGAGAATCGATAAAATTGCTCAGGGTAAAGAAATCTTCGTCCTGAAATAGATCGTCATCCTCACCTTCTCCCTCAACTTCAAGATCAGTTAAGATCATTTCCTCTCTCGAATCGGTAAAATTAAATCTGACCTTTTGTTCAGGGGATAGGTCATAAACTATCTTGGTCTGAAGGTCTCTGAAATTTGGGAGAACAGTTCCTGCTGGGAGATCAGTAAGTTTATCTAGGATTTGATCATAATATGTTTTTCGCCCAGACAGGATCCATGAGCCCTCTTCTCCGCTACCAGGTAAGGGACCTTCACCCTGGACCCTCATATCGATGAGACTGATACTTCCACGACCGTAAGTATTGAAGCGATCCCCTTCCCTGTTTCGCGCGATCAGCACTGAGGATAATTTATCACCATACTGGGCTGAGAATCCACCCGGCAACAGCTCCACTGATTCCACAACATCTGGATTAAACATGCTGATGGGGCCACCGAGCGCCTTAAGACGATAGGGGTTGAAGACGGGGACATCATCGATAATGATAAGGTTTTGGTCCGGGGTGCCTCCTCTGACAAAAAATTGAGCGGAAACATCAGAACGAGCGACAACTCCCGGCATGGTGGTAATACCTCTAAAGAGATCCTCTCCTCCACCAGCCAGGGTCATGATTTCCCTGGGTTGTAACTCTCTCCGGCTTGGGCTAAGCTTTTCCAGCTCCTGGCTGCGTTTGGAACGAGTGACTGTGATTGCGTCAATCTCGATCGGTATGGATTCCATGGTAATCTCAAGGATCGTTGTCTGGTCAGCAGCAATCTGGACCTGGCGAAGGATCTTGACCTTATAGCCGACCATCCGAAGATTTAATCTGTAGGTACCAATGGGAATCTGTTCAATCCTGAAATTGCCTTCAGAATCAGCCGCTGCGCCAAGTCGCGTACCGTCGATAAGGATATTCACCCCAGCCAGAGCCATCCCTGATTTGGCATCGGTGATTGTGCCACTCAAAGTCCCGGTTTGTACCGCCCAGACCATTGATGACAATAAGAGTATTAATAAGAGCTTACGCATTATGAAAATTGAAATCACGATTCACAAATTGAACCTTACATTATTTTAATCAACGGAAAATTATCATTACCACGCAAAATATTTTTCATTATTATAATACCATGAACAGGTCTCTACTAGAACTCTAAATAATTAATACAGAAATATGGAATCATGAAAAAATTAGGTACTTTTGCCGGAGTTTTTACACCCACCATTTTGACCATCCTTGGCGTGATCATGTACCTGCGACTGGGTTGGGTTGTCGGAAATGCCGGTTTTGGTGGTGCACTTTTGATCATTGCTTTAGCGAAAATGATCACCATCACGACTGGACTCTCCATAGCGGCAATAGCGACCAACACGAGAGTAGGTGCTGGAGGCTCCTATGCGCTCATTTCCAGATCTCTCGGCCTTGAAGCAGGGAGCGCCGTTGGCATCCCTCTCTACCTTTCACAGACTCTGGGAGGCGCCATGTACATCTCAGGTTTCACTGAGGCCTGGATCGCGCTTTTCCCGACGCATCACCCGCTTATTGTAGGGATTTCCGTTCTCCTTCTGGTCCTCGGCATAAGTCTATTAGGCGCCAAATTCGCCATGCGAACACAGTATATCATTATGTTTGTGATCGCCGCATCATTGGTCTCGTTTTTTGCAGCAAGTGGAGATGTCGCCCCGCAGATTGTCATCTGGGGTGATTTTTCCAAGGCTTCATTCTGGGCCGTTTTCGCCATTTTCTTTCCAGCTGTCACGGGAATAGAAGCCGGGGCTGCCATGTCAGGTGATCTGGAAGATTCAAAAAAATCCTTGCCCAATGGAATGCTCTCTGCGATCGGCGTGTCCTTCCTGATCTATGTGATTGTTGCTTACTTCCTGGATCGATTTGCAGAACCTGAGGCTTTGATCTCAAATACGAATATCATGATGGACATCTCACGGTGGCGATTGGTCCTTGCTGCCGGTATCCTTGGTGCGACCCTTTCATCCGCCCTGGGATCAGTGGTCGGCGCTCCCAGAACCTTGATGACCATGGGTGCGGACAAAGTTATCCCCTTCTACCGAATATTTGCCCAAAAGACGGATGCTGGTGAACCGATCTATTCGATCATTTTTACGGCTGGCGCCATTCTCTTGAGCCTTCTCCTCGGTGATTTGAATACCATTGCGCCTCTCCTGACCATGTTCTTCCTGATAACTTATGCCACGATAAATTTGGCTGTGGCCCTGCAAATCGGAATTGGAATACCATCTTTTCGGCCTTTGTTCAAGGTGCATATAAGCATCCCAATCATCGGTTTTCTCTGGGCAGTGATTGTCATGTTCCTGGTGAATCCGGTTTTCGCAGCTGTGGCCTGGACACTCATTATCGCGGCTTACCTTGTACAGGTAAAGAGGGGAATACAGGCTCCCTGGGGCGATGTGCGTGCCGGGATGTTTATCTCGATCGCCGAATGGTCAGCTCGTCAATCGGAAAAGCTTAAATCTCATCCAAAGACCTGGAAACCCAATATCATGGTACCGGTTGAGGATCCGCTGAGCTGGAATCTGAGAATGGGTTTCCTCAGGGATGTTGTTTTCCCATCAGGGACATTAAGACTCTTTTCGGTGAATATCGTACAAGATAGTGTGAATACCATTATCAGGTCCTTTAGCAATCGACTTTTTCGAAAAGGACCTGAAATTAAGGCGCATTCCTCAGGTCGGGAAGAAAGAGAACAACAATTGCTCAACCTCGCCGAGCCATTGAAAGAGGAAGGTCTATTTGTGACTACCTCGGTCATCGAATGTCAGCATTTCCTTGAGGGTATCAGCATTACTACCCAGATCATGAACAGCATGTATTTCCCCCCAAATATAATGTTTTTGAGTATGAGTGATGACCGTTCCAAGGATGCGCGTCTGGAAGATATGATCGGGATGGCTGTAAGAGAACATCTTGGTATCGCCATTTATTCGCAACATGCAAAGAATGCACTTGGAAGTTCAAGCAGCCTCAATATCTGGCTTAGACGCTCAAGTCCAAATAAGGACCTGGCGATTCTCATGGCCATTCAACTCAACCGCAATTGGAATGGGGAATTAAGATTCATCACTGTCGTTGCTAATGAAGAAGAGGCCGGACGTGGCAGATCCGCTCAAGAACGTTTGATCGATCGTGCGCGACTGCCTGTTACGACCGAAACGGTTATCCTGACTGGAAAATTCAATGATGTCCTATCTATCGCACCCCTGGCAGATCTAAACATCTTTGGTATATCTAATGACTTGGATGGAGACACCATGCATAATCTGGCTGCTGCCGTGAATACTTCCTGTCTGTTTGTGAAGGATAGCGGTGGAGAGAGCATGGTCGTTTAGTCCACAAGAACCAATAATACTACGTCCCTGTCAAATTATATTTGGTTGTTTATGTGCGTTAATTAACTATTATCATTATAATGGAAATTAGGCGATTGAATAACACAGGAAATAGGTGATTGAATGACACAGCCAGAGCATCAGGGCTCAGATATACAGAGCAGTCAGGCAATGAAGCTGGAGGAAGCAATTCAGATTAATCCAGGTGCAGTTGTCAGTAAAACCTTAAAGAAATCACCCAATCTCAACCTGACGCTTTTCGCTTTTGATCAGGGACAGGGTTTGAGCGGACATGCAAGCCCCATGGATGCCTATGTTCAGATCCTTTCAGGAAAGATGAAAATCACCATCGGAGAAAATGATTCCATTCTGGAAGCAGGTATGTTCATTCTCATGCCAGCTATGGTAAACCACGCCCTGGAAGCACTGACCCCGACAAAAATGTTACTCACCATGGTAAGCGTATCATAGCAGATAGAGGAATTGATGGATAAAATACACGGTCACGAGGTCATGCATATGATGGTGAATTCGGGAAAATCTTACAGTCGGGAGACGCTTCGTAGCGCCATTCATGAGAATTTTGGAGCAGAGACACGGTTCTTTACCTGTTCAGCTGAGAACATGAACGCTGATGAGCTCATTCAATTCCTGGAAAGCAAGGGCAAGTTTCAGCCTGCTGAGGGTGGGTTTACAACAGCCCCTGAGAAAATCTGCAATCACTAATAAGTTAGTGAAAACCCCTACAATTCCTGCTCCGCCACACCCGATCTATTAAATACAATTTTTATTTTCCATCCATTACAAGGTGGCATTAAGATTTAGCTGCAGCTTGAACTCCGTTGCTGGACAGGATCAGTAATCGAGAAGATCAACTAGCTTGGAGTTGGATGTGTTCCAGGAGAGGACCATGGAGATTTGAGGCAAGTACGTGTGTCGCTTATCCATATACAGCGGGTCATTCTGCAAATTCTGGGCTGGGAAAAAGCTCAACCCATAGTCAAAGTAAAAATCTTTATAAATCCGGGTCTTTAGATTAAATCCAAAAAATATTCCCGGACGGATGAACTCTGAAAATTGATCCACTTCATTGAGATAGACTCTACAGCCAACCAAAGATTCTAGCTGGACCCGCTGGTTCCAAAAAGCAGTCTGATATCCGAGCATGGGTGTTAGTCTGGAGGGAAGGACTCCTGTCAGCAGTCTGAGCTCAAGGGCTGCCGTTATTGACCCTGGTCTGATACATACTGTTTCTCGACGGGATGATCCTAATCCAGCAAAGATCACTGCCAACCCACTATCCGAATAGGGCAAAAATACCTCAGGCAGATCCCTCACACGATGAAACCAATTCTGGATGGATTCTCCCCCATACTGACCTTTCAAAACGATTCCAAACCTGGGTTGAAGATCTATGTTCCGATACATATATGAGCGTGCTGCCGAGACCTGAATCAGATCATATCTGAATCTGAATTTGCGAGAGGTGAGCGTGTTATCGACCAGTGCAAATCTCCAGTGCCCTGTGTTCGCACGCAGGAAATATGAAACGGTGAGGAAATCATCAGGACCGATATAGTAACCATCAATCCCCATCTCACGTGTTCCTGTATAGTTGTCATTGATTATGCCCAATGCGAAGTTTGAGAAGGAACCCCTCTCAGCCATTGCTGAATCACTTGCCAATAGATAGAAGCATATCAGGAGATATGAAAGGCCACGCAGGACGGATTTGGTTTTTATGATTTTCATCTGATTGAACTCAATATTTCTGGCTCGGAAACGTGCATCTGCAGCGTGGGCAGCTCTAAAATATCAATGGTTAATCCCGAAATATAATCACAATTTCCTGAGAGCGGCCTGAGCAGATTTGCTATCTGGATTCAACCTTAAAGCCTTTTGGTAATGGATTTTTGCCCCCTCCATATCCCCTGTTCTGAGGAGCGCCTCAGCATAGCTGTCATAAACATTCCAGACATCCGGGAATAACTCAAGATTCAGTTTAAATACGTGGCGTGCTGATTCCAAATCATCCAGTCTTAAAAACATATAGCCAGTTAAATTCAACATGCGACGAAGGTCGCCATACTTTGATTTGTACCTATTCTGTTCGGAGAGAATGGCTGCGCAAGCTGCAGCAACATTCACCCTGGGGAAATATTTCAGGGACAATGCATAATCCTCGGCCTGCCATGCTCCAGCACTATCTGACAGTATCCAACTGTGGACAAGATCAACCAGCTCCGGGATATCGGATTTTTGCGATGCCGAGGTAATCGCATCAACCTGGAGATCTGCATTTGGTTGCCAGTCTGCACCCCCGGAAGTCACCAGCAGCAGAATCCGGTCCGAGTCCTGCGCTTTGTCGATGAAGGCAGCTGCGTCACGATTTAATTTCGCCATAAAAGTATTGATGATCAAGATCTTGTCCCAGTCCCGGGTTTCCATTTCCTCAATATTCCGAAGGTCAATGCCAGTCACATTCATCGCTGAATTTCTGAGCGTATCCAGCAGGCTGTTGATGAATGCACTTTTAAACTGACTCCCCTGGGTGGCAATGAGAATTGTTTGCTGGGGATTTTCAGAAACAAGTTGGAAGGAGTCTGCCGGTCTTGGATAATGAGCTATCAGATAGGCAATACTTGCTGTAAGGAGAACCGCTATGGAGAGCAGAATGAGAGCTGCTGCAATTCTGAGTATGAAACGCTTCATGAGCGATACCAGAAAAATAATGGAACGACGTGTTGTGCCAACATGAATCCCCCTCTCAATACGCAGCTATTCTCGTCAAAGCTAATCAAAACAAATTGCTCATTATCAATGATTCTGTAAAGGGATTATATAGTCGACGAAGGATATTTTTAGGTCTTTTATTCTTTGTTCAGGAAATTATAAAACTTGGCAATCGTCACTGGGGCAGACCCTTCATAGTGATTATTGACATTAAGATAGAGATCCATTCCAGAATGATCCACCATGCGCCTGATCATTCTGACGATACCAGGTATCTCATCATCCTTCGGTGCCACGACCTTATTCCATTGCTTCCCAGTGGTCTTTTCAATTCCCTGACGATCCGGACCGAGGAGACGGATCACATTGGTTCCATTGATATAAGCATATGCCTTTTCATAGACCTCAGTGATCGGCGGCATATAGTAGCCCTGACAAAAGCCATGGCCGATCTGTTGTTTCTGGAGCAGCTCAAAATATTTCAAGTTCAGGTAATAGGGGTTTCGAATCTCGATACAGATACCCTGCTTAAATTGAATTCCGCTCAGGAATTGATTAAGCAGTTCAAGAAACTGGGTTTGGGAATTCATTTTTTGCTTGTTCAGATATTCAAATTGAAAGATCAGAGAACCAAGTTTGGGTAGCAGACCTTCGATTGATTCAAGGAAGCGATGAAAGAGATCAACTGATAAAAAGTGAGGATTGACCACAAGAGGTTCACTGGCTTGCTTTTTATAAAAATGAGTCAGGGTGAGACTATTGGGAACTTTGATGCTGAAACGAAAGTCGTCTGGTACTGTAGCCGCGTACTCTTCTACAATATCCTTTTTGGGGAGAACGACCTGATTTTCACCAAACAGGGACCAGAACCATTGGTCGATCTCTACTGTGTCATATTTTGCAGCATATTCCTTTAGATAATTTTCCGGTTTGGCCGAATCGTATACCAACCCCTCCCAGGAGTCATATTTCCAGCTGCAGGCACCTATATGGAGCGATTTATTTTCAAATTTCATGAATTCAAACTAAGCAGGTGATTACAATATTCAAGTGAAACTGGGTTTCATATAATCTGGCATTCTTCTATTCTCCTAAAAATCCGATCACCTGGACTGAGATTCTTTGTTTCAAAGCCACCTTTTACCGCAAGGGTTTTCACAATTATTATTTGCGTTTTAACAATTAATGCTTTATATACTGTTTTATTAACATTTTTATTCATACTGATGGAGGAACACAGATGTTTAAGCAGTCACTTGCATTACTCATGATTGGCCTAGGTTCTCTCTGGTCACAATCACTCCCCAGCGGAGAACATGCACTGGGTACCAAGACATACGATCAATACGAGAAACCTGAGGTCTGTCAAAGTTGTCATGTAGATATCTATATGCAGTGGCGTCAATCAATGATGAGTCAAGCATACACCCATCACTGGGATGAAATCGAATATTTTGATTTAGCCGTTCCCCATGGTGAGATCAATCCGGTATATAAGCCGGTCAGCGATGGCTGTAATGGATGCCACACTCCCCTTGCATTCATGGCAGGGGATGTCACGCCACCCAAACCGTCTGAAGGGAGCCGTGCAAACGAGAGTGTCAGCTGTGAAGTCTGTCATACCATCAGTGGGTTTGCAGGAGGTGATGCCTTCAACTTTAATTATGTCTCAGAACCGGGACGCACAAAATTTGGTCCCAAGCCAGGTCTTAGCTCACCCCATCACATAACCAAAGAAAATGATTTTATAAAACAGGCCGAATATTGTGGTACCTGCCACAATGAAATGAACCCTTATGGAATCTGGGTTAAGTCAACACAGCTTGAATGGGCAGAAGGCCCCTATGCGGACCAGAAGGTGCCCTGCCACCAATGCCACATGCCAAAGGCGCATGGTCGAAGCGCAAAAATGGCAAGTGAGGGTCTGGTTGCGCAGCATCTGTTTCATGGCGCCCATGATCCCGGCAAGGTGGCAAGTGTTATTGAGATTCGTATGCACCCGAATGTTCGGGAAGTTGAGGTCGATGAGACCATCACGCTCCAGGTCCAGCTGTTCAATGCAAAAACTGGCCACAAATTTCCTACTGGATCCGTTGAAGATCGAATTGCCTGGCTGCATGTGAAGGCTATTGATTCTGAAGGTAAGGAGTACCATTTGTCTGTGGATCCAAAGGGGTTCGAAGGTGAATCGTATACAATTGCGAGCGACGATATGGCATATTCAGATATGGGTATCCCCTTGAAATTAAAGGATTTTGCAGGTGTTGCACGAGATGGTGTACCTGTAGGTGATCGTATCTTTAGAATGCCCTACTTTGATGAAAATGGCATTATGACCATCATGCAATGGAATACCCGGAGTCTTGGCGTGGATTACCGAATAGGACCGAGAGAAACGAAGATCGAAACATACACTTTCATAATGCCCGATGACATCGCCATAGGCAAGGTGACCTTCGAGGCCAAAATGTACTATTCTCGCCTGGTGAAACCGGTTGCTGAGTATTTGAATGTACCTGATGAGGAATCAGAGCCAATGCTGGTAAATACAGCAAATACCTGGATTGAAATTTACGAATAAGGAAAAGAAATAATGATGAATAAATGCGCGAAAAAAAACATGCTAATGCTTGCCATTATTGTGACTATGGCAATTCCTGACACTCTGTTGGCCATCCCAGCTTTTGCCCGTAGACACAAGGTCTCATGCAATACCTGTCATACTTCCTTCCCTCGTCTTAAAGATTATGGTGAAGAGTTTGCCGGTAATGGTTTTATCATGAAAGAAGATGAGAAAGACCGTGATTATGTCATCGCTGGAGATGACTTGCTAAGATTGAATAAGGATTTTCCTCTGGCCGTTAGATTTGAGGCTTGGGCGAACTATGATCAGGACAAAACCGTCGAGACGGACCTCCAGTCACCCTGGGGGATTAAAGTGCTATCAGGAGGTACTCTAGCAAAAAATGTGGGCTATTACTTTTACTTCTTCATGAATGAACGTGGTGAAGTTGCAGGGATTGAAGATGCTTATATTCACTTCGATAATGTCAGGGAATCCCAATTGGATATACTGGTCGGTCAGTTCCAGACATCGGACCCCCTGATGAAGCGTGAATTACGCCTGACCTATGAAGATTATATGGTTTATAAGACCTCCATCGGGCTTTCTGAAACCAATTTGGCCTATGATCGCGGTGTGATGTTCATGTACGGCATACCATCAACGGGAACGGATATTATGGCCATGGTCGTGAATGGGAATGGAAAACCGATTGCCGTGGATCGACGACTGGATAAGGATAATTATAAAAATCTTGGGTTTCGAATTTTGCAGGGTTTTGGTGACAAACTCTCAGTCGGTGCCTATTTCTATTCTGGAAAAGAGGAAATCCTGGCAGCTGATAATATCATCAGGGACAACTCCATTACCTATTTTGGACCTGATCTTGCCCTGGGTGCAGGTCCCATTGATCTAACGGTCCAGATCCTGCATCGTATTGATTCTAATCCTTTAGGGCTTGCGACAGAGGCCGAGGAAAATACAGAAGGAATGGTAGTCGAAGCAATATGGGGTCCGCAGGGTGAGCAATCCGGTTATTTTGTCACTGCACTCTACAATTATGTTGAGGGTGATAGTTATGACTATCATACGGCGACGTTGAGCCATACGTATATGATGGCTAGGAATCTTAGATTGGTCACGGAATACACCCGAGATCTTCAGACGGATAAAAATCGATTCGAGCTAGGTATCATTAGTGCTTTTTAAAAAATGTGGCTTGATCATAAATGATAAAAAAATCCCACGCAAGTGGGATTTTTTTATATCCCTTGTTAAGAATTAATTTTCAGTTTTTCAACTGCTTCAAAAACCCTGAGAATATTTCCGCTCCAGATCTTTTCAATATCGATCTTTGAGTAGCCTCTTTTCAAGAGTTCAAAGGTGATATTAGGGATTTCACTCACATCATAACAGTCCGAAAGGGCTCCGCCACCATCAAAATCACTTCCAATACCGACATGATCGATACCAGCTATCTGGACCATGTGATCTATGTGATTCACTGCGTCAGCCACTGTTGGCAGTATCAGGGGGAAATCCTGATTGATTTTGTAGCGTTCCTGACGGTAGATATCTTTATCAGCTTCAGACAGGAACTCCATATCCCCCCATTTCTCCTTCAGGGCCGCCCTGGCTGAATCACGTAAAGGATTGTCTGCAGGCGTTCGCACATAGTCAGTCAGGATGCACAGTTGGATCACTCCACCATTCATGGCAATTTTTTTCAGCAAATCATCATTGATATTTCTGGGATGATCACAAAGTGCCTGGGCACAGGAATGGGAGGCAATGATCGGAGCTCTTGAAACATTCAAAACATCTTCAACAGCCGCATCACTGAGATGGGAGACATCCACCATCATTCCCAAATCATTCATCCGCTCAACGACTTCGTACCCAAAAGGACTTAGGCCACCGTATTCTGAACTATCAGTAGACGAATCGCAGATCTCATTATTCTTGGTATGGCAAAGGGTCATGTAACGAATCCCTTTTTCATAAAAAAGGTCAAGATTAGCCAGATCCGTTCCAATGGGATACCCGTTTTCCAAGCCCATATATATGGCATGAATCCCCTGCTCTTGAAATTTTTCAGCATCTCCAGAATTGAAGGCCAATCGGGCTCTTTTAGGATAGGGGTTCACGCTTCGGTGGATATCCTCAATGATGTCTAATGCGGATTGTTTAATGGCAGCATGAGCTGAGTCGTTCCGAAGACCTTGAGGGGTCCACACTGCAAAGAAAGCCGCATCCAGGCCACCTGCATCCATTCTGGGGAGGTCCAATTTGCTTTTATAGAAAAAAGGGTCATAGCGTTGCCCAAGGTCTATGGGTTCTCTTTTGATGGGAAGCGGCGTATCTACGTGAGTATCGATGGTAAGAATAGATTTATGGAAAGCGATTGCGTCATTAAGGTTCATAGGGATTGACTCATGTTTTTGGGTACAGGAGAATAATCCAGGCAGCAGGATTAAAAAGCAATATTTATATCTGATTGTATGTTTGATGGGTCTTGTCCTTTATATGTTGTATTGGGGTTAAATTAGCCCGCTACACCTCAATTCCAAATTCACTCTCCCAGCATTAAATTTCTCTGTCAGATATCCCAGGCATCGTGTAGATTAATTAAAAACAAGGAACTTGGTGTGCCTCTATGAAATCAATGATAATTATTTCTGCATTTTTTCTGTTGCTCAGCTCCTGTGATCTTGGGGATGAATTGGATAAAGCCATTATCGATGTTTCCGGCAAAGTGAGTCATGATGGGAATGCAGTGACTGGGGCTATTGTGCTCCTGGTCGAGGATGTGAGCATTTCATCTGGCTTGAGTCTTGCCAACGGCAGCATCAGCGATAATTCAGGGCACTATACCATCCTGAATGTAGATCCAGGCAGTTACTATGTACTGGCTGTGGACGACAGGGACGGGAATCTCCAGCTCGATGCGACCACAGATCGCATCGGGTTCTACGGCGTTGTCCCCCCGACCGACCTGGAAGCAAATCAGATCAGCGTTTCTGATATGGATGTGGAAAACATCAATATCACCAGTCTTTATTCTTTTTGAGGATACCCATGTTAAAACATTTGGCTGTGATGTTCAGTTTCGCTCTGCTTCTAACTCAATGTGCAAAGCACTCCACCGATCAGGTAGATACTTTGTTCGAAGATTATTCCGGTAATAAACCAGGTGCAGCCATTATGATCATTCATGATGGTGAGATTATTCTGAACCGCTGCTATGGACTGGCAGATATGGAACAATCGATTCCAGTCACAGACAGCAGTAACTTCCGTCTCGCGTCAATGAGCAAACAATTTACTGCCATGGCCATTCTACAACTCATGGAGAAGCAGAAATTGACCTTCAGCACCAGCCTTCGAGAAGTTTTCCCGGAATTCCCTGCTTATGCTGAAGACATTAACTACGGTCACCTGCTCCACCATACTTCTGGATTGATTGCTTACGAGAATCTGATCGCGGATAGCATGACCATTCCGGTACTGGATGCTGACGTGCTTGGTCTCGTGCTCAGTGTAGACAGTACTTATTTTGAACCAGGAACCGCCTATCGATATAGCAATACTGGTTACGCTATCCTGGCTCTCACTGTTGAGCGATTGACTGGGCAAACTTACCCCAACTACCTGGAAACCCATATTTTCGGACCCCTGGGCATGAATGGAAGCCTGGCTTATGTGCGGGATGATCCTGATTTTCCCAACCGGGCCCTGGGTTATTCCGTGGAAGGTGACAGCATTTTATACAGCGATCAGAGCATGACGTCTTCGGTTCTGGGAGATGGCGGGATTTATTCATCAACCAGGGATCTCTACAAATGGGATCAGGCCCTCTACGGGACTGAATTAATTTTACAGGCTTATCTTGATTCAGCCTTTACACCCTGGTTGGAAGATTACGGCTGTGGCTGGCGTATTGAGAATTACCGGGGAAAGAAGCGAATCAGTCACACAGGCAGCAGCTGTGGATTCAGAACGGATTATCAACGTTTTCCTGAAGATGAGTTCTCAGTCATTATTCTCACCAATCGCCGGGATCCTGGTGTCCAGGTCCTGGCTGAAGTCCTGACGGATATTTATTTATTTGGGGAAGCTGGTATTACTAAGATAGATCGTAGGCAACCCTGAAATTTTCTGCTGCTGGGGGTTTCCAGGGAGCCGGAGAAGACGGGTGAATGCATCAACTTCGTTATAAATTTTTAATTAGAAATTGGCTTATTAAGTAGACTTATACGGTCAATGTAAAAACCAAATAGATTCCATACATCAGGCATCCGGCATTTGCTGATGCAGTTAATGCGGTTACGATTTTGCTGAGTTTTGTGTCATTGTTGTTCATTTTATTATCCTTTTGTTTGTTATTCATTGTCATCATGCCGACATATATGACAAACCTGATGCCAAAAGAATATTTGATATGCTTATTATATATTTATCAGGATGTTATGTACATTGATGTCCTCCCTGCATTGAGGACATAATCGTATCGCTTTGATGTAACATCATATCATTTTGATATATTACAAGATAGTTATTATCTCAATATATGGCAGCTCCCTGTTGAAAACTATTCTGGCTTAGATGGCAGAATCCATTGGAAGGTAGTACGTCAATAGCATTAGTATTTGATCATGCTTACATCTACATTTGTTTATGAATCGATCATCCTTCATTACCCTTATTCTGATCAACAAGCCAGAGAATCACGCTTAGCAGAATGAGCGTATTTGACCTGTTCGGGTTTCTGGGAATGGTCTTGCTCTTATCAGCATTTTTACTGAATCAGCTGAAATATATGTCAACGGATACCAGTATTTATCAAGTACTCAATCTGGTTGGCGCGTACATCTTGACCTATTACGCATTTGTTGGCGGGAATATTCCCTTTATCATCCTGGAATTTGTGTGGGGTTCCTTTGCCCTGTATAAATTGATTGCAGGATTTTTGAAGAGAAAGCCAAGTGGCAATTAGACACGCAGAATAGTCGTACTATTTGAAATATAAGCTAACGCAGCCTGCCCATTCATAAAAAGAGGGGCCAGCGAATGCCAGCCCCTTTGATGCATTGAAGTGAGGGGGAAATCTACTTCAGATACACCCCCGCAATAAATGCGGGATTTCTGCTCAAATGATTCTCATTTAAGCATCAACATCCGTCTTTACTCTAAGAGCTTCTACGGAATAAGTCTTGATCGTCCTACTTCAAGTAAACCATTTTAATGGTTTTACTGTAGTATCCAGCCCCGCCTGGAACCCCGCCAAAGGCGGAGGTGGCGGGATCTTCGACTTGAAGACGCGCGAAATATACACCTGCACTCACGGGGCTGCCTGATTGGTTCAAACCGCTCCACTGTACCTCATGGATACCGGCAGCTTGCTCGCCCCTCTTGAGTGTAATGATCTCTTGACCCCGAATATCGTAGACTTTCAAAATCACTCTGGATTGATCAGGAAGAACATATCTGATATTTGTCGCAGGGTTGAATGGGTTTGGGTAACATTGACCTAGTTCCAACCTGGCAATTTCAGGAGACTTATCCGGTGAAGTTTCTACAGGATAATAGCATTCACTTTGGTATTCACCAAGGATGGATACCGCTCCTGATTTGGCAAGGCCATTCACCGTAAATTGTGGATAGCCATATTCCCCGTCCCAGAAATCTAGTACATAAATTCCAGGAGAAAAAGGGGCGAAAGAAGCAGTGATTTTAAAAGGACAGACACAATCCGTCGGTGGGCCCGTGTCCACCATAGTTACATGAAATGTATCAGATCTCAGCAATCCATCCCAGATTGGCATAAAACCACAGTTCAGGAGAGGAGTATCCCAAAAAAGATTTAATGTATCCTTAAGAACTGTTATTTCAATGTAAGAGGTGTCTCCACCTGTGGTCATGTAGGTAGATGTATTTTCACTGCCTGCCAAGCAGTCAGATTCATCGTGTCCAACCGTACCTGGATTACTCAAATCCACCTCAAGGGAACCATAGAGCTGAGGATCACAACAAAGATCATCACCCCAGACATCAATTTGATAGTTTCTGAATTCTAATCCAGTGATACTCACTGAGAGATCAAAGGTACAGTGACACCAGACCATATCTCCAGTATCCACTTCTGTAACGGTGATCAAACTGTCAGTAAGGTCTACATCATAGGTAAATAGAGCTGCACAATTACGCTCAGTTCCATAATGACAGATAGTAAGCGTGTCACCATTGATATATGTGAATATTGAGTCTTGACCAAAGCTGGTACATACAAACATAATAGAAATTACATGAATTATAATAAAGCGCATATTACCCCCTAAACCGACGAGCCTATTTTTTTCAATGAGCCTGGAAAGACAAGAGGAGTGAACACTATTCGTAGTTCAGTTTTGAAGTGCAGATAAGGTAGTGTAATAGCTGTCTGTTAGCAACTATTCTAAATACTTGGGGCTTGTCAGATATTTCGGGATTGGGTCGGATGTTGTCCTCCCCTTGCTTCGCCCTTACGCTGTAAGGGCTTCTGAAATTGCTACATTTTTGTGGACAGAGCGAGAAGACTTACATTGTCCGCGGAGGTGCTGAAAATGGTAACGGAACTTATACGACGACAGTACACGGCTGAGTTCAAACGAGAGGCAGTTGAGTTACTGCTTCGCAGCGGAAAGACAGCCAGGGCTCTTGCAGATGATCTGGGTATCAGGTCAGATCTTTTAGGTAAATGGAAGAGCCAGTATCTT
>JAIPJF010000023.1 GCA_021734325.1 Fidelibacterota bacterium
ATGGTTTTGGTGATGAAAATAATTACGACTGGCCAAAGCAGGTTGATCACTGGCTGGTTGAAAAATGGCTAAAGACGAACGCCTAATAAAACTCTGATCAGATCTTGATTGGACTCTCGGAAAAACCCCGGCACCTGTGTCGGGGTTTTTTTTATGTCCTCCGATTCAATACTCACCACCAGATTTAGTAGCAACCGAATTAAAGATATCCCCGGCCACTGCATGATATCAGGCAAAATCTAATGTGTTTATTGCTTTCAGCATCTCACCTGTAGTCCAAGGTCTTCTGATGAATACATAATTATTTTGTATTTACGGTAAGCATTCTTTTGAACACTTAATTGGTGATCATTCTGGAATAAACGTCACCAGCCCTCTTGCCGGCAATGATCCGTTGGCTGGTCCAAGAATACAGTCAGGAGCTAGTCAAAATCCAAGGAAGCAACTGCCTCAAGCATATCGGATGCAGACCAGGGTTTTCTGACAAAATTGTTGAATCCAAGGGATTGGTATTCCTCCTGGAGCTCAGGATTAAGATTTCCGCTGGTCAGGATCATATTAATATCCATTGAGTGCTTACGGATTTCCCGCCCAAGTTCCAGACCGGACATCCTGGGCATGGTCAGGTCCGTGATGATAAGATCGTATCTCTGCTCATCCTTTGTGAAGCGTTCCAAAGCAGCAAGTCCATCATCCGCAATCTCCACACTATGTCCTTTTGCCTCGAGTATGTATTTTCCTGCCTCAGTTATCATTTTATCGTCATCTACCATCAGTATCCTTAAACGTCTGACCGGGATACCGTCTGATGCTTTCTCATCCTCTACTGCCTCTTGGTCTTCACTCAGGGGAAGCAGAATCCTGAAAGTACTTCCCTTCCCCGGTTCGCTCTCCACCTTGATCTGACCCTGCATATCCCTGACGATCCCATAAACAATGGACAAGCCCAATCCCGTGCCTTCGTTAACCTTCTTGGTACTGAAAAAGGGATCAAATATTCTTTCCAGAGTCTCTGCATCCATTCCCTCGCCCGTATCACTCACTGACAATTCCAGGGTCCCAAGGCGACTCAAAACCGACTTGCCCGGTACTTGTTCAATGGGAGTTTCCGCCTGATGCAGGCTCACACTGAGTGTACCCCCCCTATCCCGCATGGCAAATGAAGCATTATTGCAGAGATTGACAACTACTTGATGAAGCTGGGAAGCATCACAAAGGACTGATCCACAATGGTTATCAATTTTTTCAACTATGTCAATGGAGCTTGGAATCGAGGCTCTTATTAACTTCAGGGCATTCTTAAGCAAATGTTGAATTCTGGTTGGTTTCAGCTCAGCATCTTCGATACGACTGAAGGTAAGAATATGCTTAACCAGGTCTCTGGCTCGTTCGCTGGCATTAATGATTTGTTGAAAATTCGAACGCAGTTGTTCATCATCGGGCAGTTGATTTTTAACAATGTCCGAATAGAGAAATATGCCCTGTAAAAGATTATTAAAATCGTGGGCTATCCCCCCGGCCATGGTTCCAACGGCTTCCAGTTTCTGGGATTGTCGCAGCTGGGTTTCCAATTTAAGGCGCTCTTCCTCGGCTTCTTTAATTTCAGTAATATCAATAAACGTAATGATTATTTCAATAAGGACGTTTTGGGGATCTATTACAGGGAAGCCATTTACCAGAAGCCAGACAAGATCACCCGTATTGGGTCGTGGAACACCAACAACCATATTCTTCAGGATTTGACGCCGAGATACAATCTGATTAACCGGATATTCTTCCAAAGGCAGGATCGATTGATATTCGTTAACAAATTTCCACTCAGGGTCAAAAGCCTTTCTACCCCTCAATTGATCGTCATCCAGACCAAGTAATTCGGCTGCTTTTGGATTGTTCAGTGTGATAGAGGTATCTGGGGCATGAACAACGACCCCTGCATCCAGATTGTTAAGCAGATTACGGAGCTTTGCTTCATTTTCTCGAACGGATTCTTCCGCCTTTTTACGATCGGTGATATCAATCCACTGGCAAACCACCGAACTCAAGTTCTGATCCCCATCAAGAATGGGAAACATGACGACATCGATCCACTGACTGCGAGCCCCTTTGTATTGAAGATCCCCACTTTGTTCAGCATCCCACCAGATGGAAAATCGTGCTGTCTGGAGATCTCCATAGACTGCCTTAACCAGGTGCACTACCCCCTGCACCTCAATATTTTTATCATTAAAGACGTTATACTTTCCAACGATTTGTTCATTGCTTAACCCCAACAAGTTCTGCAGAGTCTTGTTCGTCCGCTGTACGGTTCCCGACGTATCAGAAATCCACATGGCGAAGGGGCTTTCATCGATTATGCTGTTTACGAATAAGAGATTGTCCTTAATCTGTCTTTCAGCCTGCAGGCGTTTGCTGATATCCTGAGACGTACCAAAAACGGACACGGCCTTACCGTCTTTATATTCAATATTGCCTTCAGTGTGAACGTGAATGATCTCCCCATCTTTTCGGATAAGTCGATATTCATTGGGAGTAAGCTTTTTATTTCCTGAGGCCAGATTCTCCTGCAACCAGGCAGTTACTCTTTCCAGATCATCAGGATGATGGATTTCCTGATTCACTTTTGCATAATCTATGGCTTCATCTTTATCGTAATTCAGCAAGTTAAACATACCTTCTGACCAGGTGACCTCATCAGTAATGACATTCCAGGTGAAATCACCAATTTTCGCTAATTTCTGGGCTTCGATCAATTTTCGGTGGGAGGTTTCGCTTTTGGTTACATTGTGGCAAACCATGAGTCGCCCTATGGGGTTCCCTACTGTTTTTTCTATTGTGGAAACCCGAACCTCAAAGAATGATTCCTGACCACCAATCTTAGTAACAAATCGATTTTGAAATTCGAAATACTCGTTAAGGGATGATAATAATTCTGGCCAATTCTCAAACACCACAGAGGCTGATGATCCAAGTGCATTCTCAATATCCTGATCAATGATTTGTGACATGGCAGGATTGAGATCCACGATTCTATTATCCATATCGAGAACCATGACACCTTCAACAATGGTATCCACCATCAGATCACGAGCAACTGGAACAATTTTGAGTAGATCGAAACGTAAAATTCCCAGGGCAAGGAGGAGACTGGAAATGCTGAAAGCTACGGGAGTCCAATCCAAACCAGGGATCGGGTTGATATTAAAAACATAGATGACATTTGCCACTAAGGGGAGCGATGCACCGAGGAGGAGTGTAAAATTCTGACCTCTTAAAGGAGCTGAAATCCTTCTAACATTATTGAATATGAGTGCCAAACCGACGAGGATCAGCAGGTATGAATAAAACGCATTCACGTAGAACCAGAATCCGTGTTCGTATAAGCCAATATTACCGTTTTCAGAGATGCTTATACTCAGCCAAAGCCACTGCTGAAACTTAGGGGTAATAGCAATGATAAAGGTCAACGCGGGAACGAGGGCAAGAAGAGCGATAAGGCGTTTCTTGAGAAAGTTCTCATGCTGTCCGTGTGATAATGCCAAAAGCAGGTAAAAAAGAGGGGTGAGCACAATACCAAGGTATGAGATTCTGGTCCACAGTATTTTCAGGTCAATTGATAAGGCCGCTGTCTCAAAAATCCCGGCGAAGGCCCATTCAGAAATGGCCAGGGTCAGAAGGATCAGATATATGGTGGATTTGCTTTTGCGATGTGTGAACGAAAAGACAGCAACACTGATGCTGATCAGAAATGAAATAAAGAGGCTCCAGCTGAGCAAATCAAATTGGTAGTTCATAATCAGCTCCTAATCTGACAGAGTATTCGTTCGGGTGAATTGATACACAATGATTGTGGGGTTACCTGTAGCAGGAAGCTAATCATTTTCCCTATTGGGCCATGGGAAATTATTGTCATACAGGATGGGTTTACCTCATCTCTCTGAATTAATGCCAATTAAAGATATCCTCACTGAACTTCAGGTGAATTGAAATGTAAAAATCATGAAACTGGTAGTCGTGGAAGGAGAAGTCCCGGTCCTCAAAATTACTGAAGATATATCCCACGCCCACCTGTGTATTCGTCTTGAGCAGATAATCCACCTCCAGGGCCAGACCGGTGCTGTTTTGGTCAAGGGGGGACATGCTCATGTAGCGAATATCCATGGCTGTGCTCCATTTCAGATTCCAGGCGATCTCAGGTCTCAGACTGACAAATAATGTTCGCGTTGTATCGCTGAACAGATCGCCCTCTTCATCATAAATCGTGCGCTGGGCAATGCGACCACTCAAGCCCAGGCAATCAAAAGCCTGCCAGTATGTATGGATAGAGGCAATGAGACGGTCCTGACGAAGGGTGGGTGTACTGTGCGTATTATCTTCTGCAATGTAGGCCAATTTGGCCAATACATTGACCACATCGTTTTCTTCCGGTCGATAGGCCAGTCCGGCCTGAAAACTTGTCCGAATGAGTGTTCCTGCATCATCGCCTTTATAGGAATTATTGAAATGTTCAAATTTGCTGATCAGGCCAAAACCGGCAAACAGGCGCACATCTCCGCCCAGGCTGCTCACCCTGCTGAGACTCATTTTATCTTTCCGCTGTTCATACTTGCCAGCGAGCTTCCAGGGTGCTTCCGGGAGATACTCTCCAGCCAGTGCCAGGGAACGGTGGTCCGGTGTGACGATTTCAAAGGAGTCTATGATCGCTGTACTCTCAAAGGCAATATTCAGACTAAGATCATCATTGATCTGCCATTTGTTGTTGAGACCGATGCTGGCGCGGTTCCGCGCTTCTGAACTGATCCCATTGATCTCATACCTACCTGTAATTTGCGTGTTTTCTGAGATCTTTGAATCAAGACCGACAATATTCTGATGCTCATACTCAGCTCCTGGAACTAATCTGTATTTCCAGTACAGACTTAGACGCTCAGCCAGCATATAACTCAGCCCCAGGCTCGTATTACTTGGTTTTGCCATAGCATCTGAGGACAGGTTCTGCTGATGTTCCAGAGATCCGGTCAGTTTGTCATGCAGTTTCAGGTTGATCCCTCCATACAGCGAATGGGCCTGATAAGTGGACAGACTGTCGATGACAGAAGTGGCCTTTTTGCGTTCGGAGTTTTCATACCCAAGTTTTAATCCATTCCCATCCATTTTTCCGAGGAGGTATTGAGTCGTAAATACCCGATTTTCTGTCTGCTGCGAGGTACCAGAATTGGATTTTTGTTCATAATATTCTGATTGTAATTCACCTTTTTTCTTGAGTTGATAACGACCCTTGAGGCCAAATTTTTCAGAGCCACCTTCAGAGGACTTGCCTACCTGGGAATTGTTTTTGAATGCCTCATCCACAGATCTGTAATAGCCCTTGAAGGTCGTTCGTGTTTGCGGTGTGAATACGATCTCACCACGGAAAGCGCGGGCTATTGTTGAACTATCAAGCAGCACTGGATCTCTGGATTCGGCCAGTTCGCCATTCACACTCAACCATGGACTTATTGGAAGATCTGCATCAACACCATACAGATAATAGTTCATGTCCCCTTTATCTTCTGCGATGAGAGTAGCGCCAATTTCTAAATCATCACCGATCAGTCCCTGATACCGTAATCCACCCACCAGGGACTCTCGAGACTGGGATTGGTGCTCATAGGAAACAACGATGAATACAGGGTTCCCGTTTGCATCAACGCCGGGCACTGCTTGTTTGAACATCAGGGTCCCATCCACATAATTTATATCATAATCCAAAAACCTGGTTTGCTCTTTGGTGTTGAGAATGGTCTCACTATGATAGCGATCCCTGACGATGAGCCTGATCTTTTCAGAGAATCGCGTAATGCCCCCATCACTTAGATAGTAAAATCCGCTAATCCCCTGGCCAAGGATCTCTTCCTGATTTTGCTCCCTGTCAGTCAGAGAAGCAAACCCACGCATCTGATGATCTCCTTCATGCCAATCGGCCTGGAGACCATTAAATGTGCGGTTATAGGCTGTAAATTCATTATTGGTGAGAGCAGTATTAAAATCACCTATGAGGAGATGGGATTCATCGTGTTCAAGTTTTGCATACAGCTTGGATCGTGTTTGTGCATCAAAAAGAAGTGTGCTGGCATCCCCATAGAGCGGATAAGGATCGTCTGGATCCACATCGGCAAATAATTGATCCATGTATCCCCGATCTGAATCGAAAGAGGCCGTGAGACGATACCCTGGTTTTACACCGCCTTTTGCATAAAATGCCGTTCTACCGCCAATTAAGGCCTGGTCAGTGAGATTCCTGCTGTTCCGATCATAGAGCCCGATATTGGAAAGATCGGATGCTTGATCCCCTGATCCATGATAGCTCAGGGCAGCATTCAAGGTACCCAGTAGCATGAATGGTTCTGATGGCGTCTTGAACAGAATCGGGAACTGTTCTTTATGACCATTCACCTCCAGTGCCAGAACGCCCCTGCTGGCCTCGTTGGGGCTCTGGATGTTCACTTCACAAACCCCATTATTTACCGCGATCTGGGTACCGACCTGTGAGTTGTCAAGGTCAGTATTCAATAGTACACCCATATCCAACTGAGCGCTGAATATGAGTGTATTGTTTAAGACATAGCCCCATTCATCCTGAATGTGAAATCGGAAGGCGCCAGTGCTGCGACCATCAGCTGGCAGAGAGATATCCTTCTCGTCGGCTACGATCTGATATACAGGACCAATTACATGGATGTGTCTTTCGGTGCTGAAACTTTGCCCCGTCGTCCCAATGGTTGTAATTTTTAATTCAACGGGGCCATCTGGGACTTCAATGTTTACGAACTCGACGATGCCATCAATCCGAAATGTATCTTGAGCTACCTCTTCACCGTTGACAAACAAGGTTGCCACAGTATTTCTCTTCCCCAGTGCTGATACCGCGATATGATTTATATCTGTTGATGAATCCTCAAGGGGACTCAGGATCACGGATTGGGCGCTGAGAACAGCACTTAGAAGGAACAGGAGGAGATGAACGATAAATTTGCCTGGTTTATTCATATTGTTTATTCTTTATCGCCTTTTAAGAAATCTCCTTGATCCGCTGGCGTTGACAGCGAATCTGTGGAAATGATTGATAGTGAATCAATTTGCTCGATCCCAAGCCGTAAAGAATCTCCCCCTAAAGTAACCTGAGAAGTGCTTAAATTCTTCAAACTCATTGGCACATTCAATTCACTATCTTCTTCAATATTCAGCTCATGATGCATAGGTGTCATCCCGGTTAATTGCAGACTATCCATTTCCAGCTCAGAAGCTGAATCATTCTCTAACGAATCGAGAGTCAAGATGTGGGACCCATGAATTATATCTTTGAAAAGGTAATAACCGGAAGAATCGGTAACTGTACGGATCGAGTCATCCAGGATCAGATGGATGCCACCTTTTCCGCTCTCGTTTTCATCAAAGTGGTTATTTCTATTTTCATCTTCATAGACCACACCACTGAGTTGAGATGTGACTGTCATTCTCGTGACGCTAAAATTGACCTTGGCCATACTTCCGGATTTTATCCAGAATATTTTGCTGCGGGCATCGTTCAGATTATCAGGAGAATCCAGCAAAAGTTCACAGCCCTCAGGCAAGGTGCTTTGATTTACCCTGATGGCATGCATGCCAGCAGCAATATCCGGTATTGAGTATTTGCCGTACTTATCAGTGGTAACGCGCACACCATTTTCAGTGAACAATTCCACACCAGCCACAGCTTCTTCTCCCCGGTTATGGTGTCCATTGCCATTGTCATCAAAAAAGACTTTGCCAATGACAAGCCCGCGGTCACTGAAAAGTCCCCGCTGGAAGACCACAGAGGCCTCCGCGATATTGGATTGGAGCTGAAAGCCACTCTTTGTAGCGGCAAAGGTCTGGACCTCATTCACCAGGGTTCCTTCCCTGGCTTCGATTCCACAGATCACTCTGTATTTCAACTCAAGACTTTCACCAGGTTTCAAGGTATCATCGAAGGCCCATTCTAGCTCAGTCCTGTACTTGGTGGATTGTCTACGATCAGGATTTGCATATTGATCTCCCTCCAAGCGACTGCTGCCGGCACGATAAGTAAATCCCCGAGGCAAAACATCAACGATGGTCAAGGCATAGGCAGATTCAACCGTATTGGTATTCTCGACCTTCACTGTATAGGTGAGAATGTCACCGGTTTCAACGATACGTCGGTTCACGCTTTTGGACATCTTGAGGAATGGATAGACAATACGAGTTTTAGCCAGACTTCGACCATCCCGACGACTAAAAACCGTATCAATCCCATCTGTGAGCATGGCAGTATTTTCCAGCAAGGTGTTTGCTGACTGATCATGTCTGGCAATGAGAGCCTTAAGTGTCAACACTGGTGTTTCATTGACATTTAAACCCAAAGCATGAAAGAATACTTGGTTCGTTTGCGTATCATAATGATCCAGGCTCAGACCTGAACCTGTTTCCAGGCTCGATCCCACAAATTCCAATCCGGCAGGCAGATAGTCTACCAGGTAAACTGAATCAGCGATACTCATCTGGTTTGATCCATAGTGAATGCTATAGGTCAGGGTATCACCGATAGATGCTTCAGGTTTATCCACAGTTTTATACATATAAAATGCTGATTGTCTGATGGCGATATTGGCATTGGCCACAAACAGACCACTTGAAGTAAAATTAATATCCAGAGTCCCATCACTATAGGATCGAACACCATGGTATTTTACAGACATCTGGTATCTTCCCGGAGAAAGATCTGAAAATAAATAGGCTCCCGTTGAATCTGTATATGTCGTGTCTGATACACCAGTCTCACTTTTTTTAAGCAATCCATCGGAAACGCTTTGGAGGACGATCTCAATACCTTCTTCCATAACGGGAGCGCCTGTCACTGAATCACAGATCCATCCTGAAATAGAGTTGGTATTCGTGAGCACAGAACCATTTTCAGGAATGCCCAGACTCACTGGCTGAGTCACTGAGACGGGATTTCCCTGGCCATCGATAAATGTGAAAACAAGATTGAACACGCCGCTTCTGGGAAAGAAGATAAAATAATAGCCTGAGGCATCACTTGTCGTTGTTGCCAGTATCTCTTTTGTAATCCTGTCTTGGAGCTCAATCACAACGTTGGAAACTGGGTTCCCCTGATAATCCAGAACACTGCCTTCGAGTCCGCCCATCATGAATTTGACCGTGGTCGTATCACTGGCTGATCTCGTATCAGAGAAACGGGCTTCGGCATAAATAGTAGCCTGGATGGCATCACTCAATACTGTATCTGATATGAGAGTACTAAAAGAGCTGCCAGATTGTGTTGAAACTGCTTGCAGCGCTGTCGGAATGGTTCCATGATCCGAACCAAAATGGACTGGAAAGCCGTCAGGTACAGGATTCCCAGAATAACTGAGAACCTCAGCCTGCAGGGTTGAGCTGGCAATTCCATTCCCCAATATCTGATTTGGCCGAGCTGAAAGTTTCAGACTCATGGGCAATATATTGGTCGAAACTACCTGAGCTGAGAGCGGTGCTGTCTCGGCAGATTTTATCCAGGTTCTGTTACTGAAATTAGACCCGTCCTCAAAGGATGGATCGATCAGGACCTTGATTGAAAAGACCCCATCATCCAGGCTGTTCAATTCACCCAGGTCCCAGGTCAATACGCCCACGATTGGATCATAAACATAGAGACCTGTTGCTGACTGGAAGTGGGTCACATCGGACAAGGTATCAATAATTTGAACATCCCTTGCCATATCAGATCCAGCATTCATGTAGGAAACCTGATAGATGAGTGTATCCCCTGGAAAGACCTCTTCCTGCGTTGCGATTGAAAGTTGGAGACTGGGACTGGAATTCACTACCAGGTCGATGTACGAGGTGGATTCATTTCCTTCCTGGCACTGCAGGTGGATCTTGTTGCTAATGAGGGATCCATTCTCAAGGGGAGAGTTGACCTGTAACACGACAATGAGAGAATCATGTGCAAAAGCTAACAGATCCTGAGGATACCAGATGACCAGGTGATCTTCAGAGTCGTATAAACCTCCGCCAGAAGCACTGATAAAACTGACGCCATTCGGCAGTGTATCTGTAGCCATAATTTCAGTCGCAGTTGTATCACCAAGGTTCCTGTACATGATCGTATAGCCGAAGGTCTCACCTGGAATAGCCGTAGCAATCGTGGCACTCAACGCAACATCAAGAAGTGGCGAATGAACGATGGTGGAGCCAGTGGTCCCGGCCAAAACGCCTTCATTACAGCTTATGGTAGCCGAATTTGAGATGCTTGATCCAGGCGCCATGGGTTTCGAAATTTTGGTCTGCAACAATACTGAAGCCGATGAATCTGGATTCAGCTGACCTATTGCCCAGGTCACCGTTCGGGTCACAGGATCATAACTCGTGTTCCCTGATCCACGGATAAAGCTTAGATGGGTAGAAAGTGTGTCTTTGATCTCCACACCAGTGGCGATGCCATTCCCCTCATTTGAAAATGAAAATACATACTCCAGAGTGTCGCCAGGCAGCAGATGTGATTCGCTCTGATGCTCAAGGGTAAGAGCCGGAGCTGCGAGAACCATCGTATTTGATCTGGCTATACTTACCTCATTCTCTGCACAGCTGATCCGTGCAGCGTTCACAAGTTGGGTGCCATTAGGCGTAAGTGGCAAAACCCTTGTCGTGACGGAAAGCGTATCTCCCTGTAAAACATCGAGATCTGCTAAGGTGAATTCAACACTATGGTTGGTTTCATTATAGCTGTGATTGTGACTGGCTGAGACGAACTCAACTTGAGAAGGAAGCGTATCTACCAGACTAATACCTGTGGCACTCACCTGACCTGAATTATCATAGATCAGGCGATATGTTAGCAGTTCACCAGGAGCTGTTTCTGAGGGTGCTGCGTTTTGCAGATTTAAATCCGGTGCTTTACGAAGAGAGACAATATATCCGTCTCTGCTTTTACCTGCATTGAAGGTCTCCACCGATGCCACATTGACCAGATCACTAAAATTTCCCACTGAAGCATCAAGCCTGGTGTCAAGCGTCAGGGTCATGGAAGTGCGAGGCTCCATTGCTCCCAGGCTCCAGGTTAAAACTGGAGCGGAATAATCGGCGCCATGGGAAGCTGAAATAAAACTGAGACCTTCTGGCAGTGTATCTCGAACCACAATCCCTGTAACCTTCCATTGGGAGGTATTATTCAAGGTAATGGAGTAGGAGATCGTATCACCTGCTTCATATTCGCCCGGTTCAGCTATTTTGCTGATGGGCAGTGTCCAGGGATTAATCAGCGCAGAAATTTCTGCTGAACCGATCACCTTTTCACGATTACTGACATAGGTGTAGTTTGTGATGGTCGTATTTATGGGTACAAATGAGGCAACCTGAACCATGAGCGTATCTTTCCAGGCAGCACCAATTCCAAGCGCGCCAATGGACCAGCTGATAATACTATTTTGCCGGGAGGCAGCTGACGATGTGGAAAGGAATTGAACATATTCCGGCAAATCGGTGTACAGGTATGTCTCATCAGAAGCGATGTTCCCCGTGTTTTGGATGGAAATCGCATACATAAGCGTATCACCCATGGTGGCGATGCGCTTATCCATGGACAGATCCAGTTTGAGTTCCGATGCTGCTCCAGTGATAACCGAGATGCTTTCGGAGGATCCTGAACGACCATCTTCCAAAACATACCAGGCGTGATTCTGTAACATAAATCCGGCGGGAAGATCAGGACTTGCCCTGAGCTGGAAATCTAATTGCCTTGTTTCGCCAGAGCCCAGATCAGTCAAAGTCCACTTGATGATATTCCCTTGAATTAGAGCCTCAGACTCAGTTGAAACTGCTTCCAGACCGGTCATGAGGGTATCCAGAATAGAATATTCAGGGATACTGATATTTCCTGTATTGGTGAGTTGGATATGATAAACAAGTGTGTCCCCGGGATAAACGACAGAAGCATCAACCTGCATCTGTATTTTCATTTGATATCCGGGGTCAACCATGAATTCGACCAGATTGGTCGAACCTGTATAGCTGATTCCTCCTGAAGATCGATAGCTCGCATGGGCAATATTCTGGATGACGGTACCAGCAGGTACCTGCCCAAAGAGAGCAATACTTCGCAGGAGGAACAGGATCAGGATGATCCTGTTCCAAACCCTTGAAATATCAGGAGAATTTATCATTGTTCACAGCCTAAGAGTCTTCCAACAACTTCTGCTATTTAACCTTGACATCAAACGTAAGGTAAATCGCCCCACTGGGACCAATAGAGGGAAGATTGAAGACCACTGAATTCCCAACCAGGGTACCTTGATCACCATCAGCAGCGTCTGTTTTCGCTACGCCATTCAGTTTCATTGAACCGGCAACATAGGTCGTATTCGTTGGAATATTATCTGTCATGAGGACTGAAGTTGCCATACCGGAACCTACATTGACTGCATCGATCCGGTATCTGAGTACGGCTCCTGGAGGCTGGTTTCCAGATGGGGTAACAGATTTAGCCAGCGTCAGGATAGGTGCAGTAATTGTTGTGGTGATAGTGGCTGAATCAGACACATCATCATCATCACCATCGTCATCCGGTTCAGCGCCAACTTCGCCAGTAATATTGGTAATATCAACATCGCCATCGCCTGTTCCAGTTTGAACAATCGCTTTTGCAATGACGTATATTACCTGGCCAGTAGCCATGGTGCCGACATCAACCTTACCATCCCCCTCTGTATCGATAAGCAGGTCATCCTCGGCATCGATCACCCCATCAGCATCATAATCCTGGTACATTGTCCATTCCAGAAAGGTAGAGGTATAGAACAAATTCACCAGACAGGGTGTATTCCCGGCATTGGTCACTGACAATTTATATATCACCACGTCACCTGGATCGGCAATCACGGATTTATCAGCACCGAGTGTCAGGATATGCAGATGTCCCACTGTGGCAACGCCACCACCACCGCCAACCATGATTTCCGGATAGGCGACACCAATGTTATTCTCGAAATTCACATAAGAGACATTCGGTATATTGGTTCCGGCAAGAACACCATCATTCACCACTGTTTTTCCAAACACGACCACTGAAGCTCCAGAAGCCAGATCACCCAGGCCGAATGTAATGGCGCCTGAGGTAGTTATGTTGTAATCAGATCCATCACCATCGTCGGCATCGGTCAATGGTGTTGCGCCAGCATAGTCTCCTGCTGTCGACCCTAGGCGTATGCTTCCCGGTATATAGGTTGTGGGACCAGGAATCGGTGATGTTATGACAACATTATAGGCTGTTTCAGAACCATTATTTGAGACGGTCATCCAGTAGGTCATAACCTCCCCGGGTTTTGGGGAAATTGGTTCGCCGGAGACTAAAATATCCAGTGTCGCCGCAGTGATTGATGTTGTACTTGAACCAGCATCAGAAACCGTTCCATCAAAATTGGAGGTCGCTGTAACGGTGACTTTAACCTCGTCTTTATCTGGCGCCCCATCGCCACCTGTAATATCGGTGATCTTTAGCACGCTGTAACAGGTTGCATCTGCAGCCAGAACCATGGTACTGGTCATCAATGCCTCACCTGGATCAATGACACCATTCACATTCATATCATGGTACATCTCCAGTTTGAAATCTCCATCCTCATTCCCGTCTGTGGTGGCAACGAGGGCAAAGGAATCAGTTCCGTTTCCTGTATTGGTAACATTTATTGAATATGTTACAAATGCATTTGCAGACATACCTTTTGAGGTGGATGTCGGTGAAATGTCCACACCGGCAACTTGAGCGACCAGCGTGGTCACCGTGTTTGAGGTAACCCTGGGAAGGGCATTACTGTTCGCATCCTTGTAATCTCCGGTTGCGTAGGCTGTAATTGCCGTTCCTGCTGGCGTACCTGCAGCATAGATCATTGTGCTCATTCCAACCAGAATGAGCAACAACAACATTAAACGTGTAGGTTTCATGATAAACCCTCCTTTTGATATTTGTTTTTTCACGTTTTTTTTATTTAGTGTTTCCTTGGTGGGCTGAACAAAGGCGATTCTTTGAATACTCATTTGTTCACCTCCACCATAAATTCCATCTCAGTGAATTCATTGGATTCCAGCGATTGATTTATAATCCACTTGATATGAGTGATCATATCAGGCGTGGCTTCTCTGACAGTAATTTTTCCATTTGCTTCCCGGACCCGATACGTGGGTGGCCAATCCATATATTC
This sequence comes from Fidelibacterota bacterium, assembly GCA_021734325.1. Lineage (GTDB taxonomy): Bacteria > Fidelibacterota > UBA8477 > UBA8477 > JABMPR01 > JABMPR01. The sequence goes on from JAIPJF010000023.1 coordinate 14,235, forward strand.
CCCGCCGGCATCGATGGAGAATTTTGCCTCGGCCGTAGATGAGCGAGCTGAACCAGGGACAAAGGTCGTCCCTAAGGGAATGGGATCTGTTACTGAGGGCTCGGTCATGAGACCTTCACCTGTATTTATAGCTTTCACCAAGTAGCGGATCGTATCGCCTGGTTGGTAAATGATATCCACTTTACCACTTCGCTCTTCCATCGATTGATTCACTTTTTCTTCTTGAATGGATATTTCAAGCTTTGGTTTCCCCTGGGCATAGACCAGGGTCGTCAACATTAAAAAAAGCATGAGTGTGACACCTGATTTTTGGGTCATTGCAACCTCCTCGGTTATTGATTTAAAAATCTTAACATCTATCATCGTACAAGCACCTTGTAGCGGACACTGCCAGACTCAAGTGGTGCCAGTTCTAAACTTCGCTGGTATTGAATACTGGTTACGGGAGCGGTTTGATCACTATTGTAGGTGAATCCACCATCGTGACTGAACAAAATGGACATACTCTCGCCAGACGCCGAATTTTCCAGATAGATCGTGTTGGCGGGGATGCTCTCACTGATGATGATCAGTTTTGCATCAGCAGAACCAATATTTAGATATGTGACTGTATAACTAAGTGTATCCCCAGGAAATGAACTTCCATTGTCCACACTTTTTGCCAGGGTAAGGTGTGGAACAAGGACTTGCACCGGTGCAACTGAACCAGTACTCAAGAGGCTCATCTCGGGACCGCCAATTGTCACTGAATTAAAATATTTATCTGCAAGCTGGGGCACAGTAACTGTAAAGACCAGGGAGTCAATATTTGAACCTGCACCCTCACTGACAGTCCATTCACCTTCCCAAATAAGCCGTGAATCGGAAACAACAGGGTCAGCTGTTGTTAAGCCACTGGTCGTTCCAGGGACATAGCTGAAACCGATGGGTAGATCATCCTGGATCAGGGTGATGATGCCTGCTGCAGTTCCTGAATTTGCAATCAGAATCTTATAATCAATCAGGGAGCTGCTAACGGCTGAATCAACAGAGGCTGTGCAGCTGACGGTCAGGTCTGCAACACCTGGTTCCGGGGCTGTAACTGTGACCTGGGCAGTCGGGCCGGTTTCAACGAGATCAAAGTTTGAACCCAGGATTGAAGCTGCATTTAAGAAATCACCTGACTGACTCCCCACCGTAGCGCTAAACGTAAGTGAAATGGAATTCGGGGGCGTTCCCTCGGGGTTCACTGTCCAGTTGCCATACCAGATGAGACTCGCACCTTCAGATACAGGATCAATGGTAGTAAATCCCGAGCTTGATCCAGGCACATAGGTAAAACCTGGAGGCAGGATGTCGCGTACTTCTGTGATCAGTCCACTCCCTGTGCCGGTGTTGCTGATGGTAATGGTATATTGAATTTGAGTCTCGGCTTCAGCAGTATCACTGGAAGCAATTTTTAAAATGGAAATTTCAGGGACTGTGGGAGGCGGTACAGTGACTGTAAACGTATCATAGGCATAATAGACTCCTGTGTGGATGGGGTTTTCGACTGTAATGGTGTAGGTCCCTGCGCTAGCTGAATTATTCAGGGTCCACAAATCGACTGGAGCGATCGTTCCATTGCCATCTGAAGTGACACTACCATACCAGGCCAGTTCGCCGTGGGAGTCCACTATCCGAATTCGACGCACGCCAGCATTAAAATATGCTGAGCTAGAAATGGGCCAGCCTTCACCTTGAAGACTGATAACTTCAGGCGATGTCCAGAGTCCTTCGTTTGAGAAAGGGGCAGGATCTCTGGTATCATAGATAGATCCGTATTGCCCGCGAGCAATTGGGGGCACATTTGAAAAGGCCTCTGAGATTGAGCTAAAATTCCCGCTTAGATCGCTAAAGGAGAGATTGGCATCCTTCGCTGTTCCGAAAAACATTCTGAATGGTGTTGACAGGCTGATATTGTTTTCATATCCAGGGAGTTGCAGGGCAGAAAAGGGAACCTGAAAATCCAGATAGACATAGTTAGGAAGTTCAACAATTCTTATTTCACCGCTTGAAATGGGGTTTTCAATTGAATAGTACTTCAATTCCGGATCCTCATCTACAGCACTGTTGTAGGAGGTGGACAACTCCTCACTCCAGCCATCAGCGATGATTGCCCAGTCTGGGAAATCATTGCCATCGACATCCAGAGCAGCAAACCAGGTCCAGAAGTTAAGACTGCCGCGCTTTAGCGGTGTTTCCTGGAGAACAATCCGAATGTAAATAGTTGATTCTGAACAGTAGAAATAGGAGTCGTTTCCATCATCATCAACGATGATATCAGTATATCCCTTCCGTTGATCATTAGCATCCTGGAGGGGTGACCAGGCAACATCGACCATGGGAATCCATTCTGATTCCAGGGGCCAACTTGCAGCTAGCAGTCCTTCAAATGGTAGAAAAACACCGAGAAGGATGAGCATCCATGGTAACAACCCGATTTTAATATGCTTGAAAATGATCTTATCTCCCCTATGCCAACCAAAAATGAACGAAATCTGCAGGGAAGAGTGCAATACGCGCCCTGCTTTCTTCTCTACAAAAGACTAAATGCCTTTCAAGGCCTTCAGGACTCTGTATGTCTCAGATGTGGCTTTCATGAACCGTTCTTTTGAATTGATTGGCCTATACATATACATATAAATGTCAATTATGGTGCCAACCTTCATTTATTGATCTATCATATTATATATATTATATTTAAAGCGTTAGTTGAATTTACAAAATGTTAACGTTTTGCATGTTTTACATGGGAATTTGCAAACATTGCAAAACGTTTATAAAACGCGTCAGAATAGCTGGTCTTTTCGTTTGCAGCCCAAAAAACAGGATCCAGGCCAGGGAGATAATATAAGTAAAATTGACCCCTGATTGAGATGGCAAACATCACTCAACAGGTCGAGATCCTGCTTTCATATTTTCAATTTAAACTATGCATATTTTACACTTAGGCCGTGTATTTATTGCATTGTCAGTGAAATCACAGATCACTCGAAACAATCATAAATATATATATATCAATATTTTACAACTGTGCATTTTTTTCGGCATGAGACTTGACCTATTGGAACATGACAACAGGAGGTCACCATGTTCGCAGCCGTCATCATGTTTTTCGTCATTTTTTCCTTTACCGGGGTCGCTGTTTTAGACATCTCAGCTAAATCAAGTCTTAGCTCCCTGGAAACAGTCAATAATATCAAACTGCAATACGAGGTAGAGTCTGCCATCAATGAAGCTCTGTGGCGCATCAATACCAGTACGGATTCATTGGTAAATTTTACTTCCGATGATCTCACCTGTAGCTGGAATCCAACGGACAATATTTTATCCGTGGAAGTTGACATGTATGGCGTGGAATCTGCGATCGAACTGGATCTGTCTGAGGATAATCATTTTAAACGGGGACTTGCCACAAATCAGCTGGTCAATCCCTACGGATATACAAGCGGGATTGAAGATGAGCATCAAATGCGTCAGTTTGGATTTATGCCTCAGGTTGATGAACAATACTTCAGAGACAATGCCGTAAAAATTCACAATGCCAATGATCAGTCATGGAAAGAAGGTGAAGTTAGTCAGGAGGGCATCCATGTCTTTACCGGCAACAATATTGAGATAGACAGTCTTATTCTGAATAACTCAACTCTCGTCTTCACCGGCAAGGGAATCACAATCACCGGGACAAACACGATTCGGGCAGGAATTCCAGCTGACGCTGTTGCGGCCCTTCCGGCTCTTGTGTTCACAGATCCTGAGGCCGTGGTCACGATTGTACGCGGGACCCACATTGAAGGTGCCATTTACTGTGCCGGACAGATCATACTTGAGAATGCCACTCTCAGTGGACCCATTGTGAGTCCATCTATCGCCCTGGCTGAAAATCTGGACCTCCTGGATGCTGAAAATGATGTCTATTACCGCTGGAACCTAGGATTTGGGGATCAGAGTGACTATGACTGGCCCAAGCAGATCAACCGCTGGAAAGTCAATAAATGGATAAAGAATTCAGCAAGCTGAGTTTCTGAGCCTGAGGATGAACAAAATGAAACCTGAGATGAAGCTTCGATTCGCGACTCACTTAAGCTTCACAATTGTCCTCATGTGCTCGATAGCTGTGACTACGCTCTCAGCAGAAGATGACGGGGCAGTTTATCGGACAGAGGTGATCACAGGTTCAAGTCTCGAAAATCGCACACCTTCAAGCCCCTCTACCGGATCGGTAAAGACCTTTATAACCGAGACTGGTCTTGTTCCCTTAATGCCCATTTTGCTTGACGAGTTATCCAACCCAACCCTGCCGCAAAATCGGAAAAAAATAGCCATTAATGTCATCCAGACGAATCAGGATCTCATGAGCGGGTACTTAATTGAGGCCAATAGTGAGTATCTTCTTTTCCAGGACAATATTGATACTGCTATTCATATCATTGATCGGGCTGAGCTTGAATTGCTTGAGGCGAATACAAATATTGATCTGCTTGCTTTTATAAAGAATCAAGATTCCTCAAAACTCACAGATGTCATAGAAATGATCGACGGTTCCAGGATCGAATGCATCATTCTGGATATGACCCAGGGAGCTGTCCAGTATTTCACAGGGGGTGGCCTCAGACGTCAGCAAGTATCCACAGACATTATATCCATGCTTCATTTCAGCAACGGTGATGTGGACATACCCTTCCAGGATTTAGCTCTCAGCAGCCTGGACTGATGCTCAGGAGCTATTGCTCCATCAGCACGTAACCCTCTACACCTAAACTCCTCCCCAAGGCTCCCCATTAGCCCAGGCCCAACCATGTATTATATGCATGATTTGGTATGTATTATATGCATTTCCATGTTTAGTGATACTATCATGAATGTCTGTATACTCTTTATTATTAATAGTTTATCTGTGTGCATATTTCCTGGCACAGAGATTGAAATATAAGGAGCAGATGCAGACTAAACTAAATAATGAAAAGGACCCATCTAAAATGAAAACTGCAATTAAAAACATCGCCTCCTCCGCCCTGCTCTCAGCTTTTGGTCGCATGAGTACTTTCATGATTGTGGTCCTTTTGGTAATGCTTACCGCTACCACTTCTGTTAAAGCGCAGGGACTTGCCAAAGCCATCATGAGCCTGGATACAAAAATGACCGAAGCCATGCCGATCAATACTTTTGATAGATCGACAGCCTTTCATCTATATGGTGGAGTTGCCTATGGGAAGATCCGCAACAGTGAAACCTTTCAGAATTTAACCGGTATCAAACCAGCTTCTTCAGGACGCATGCTCGTTGAGACATTTATTTGGGCAGTTGCCTTTGAAGTCTTAGAGTATAAAACCGAAGCAAATTTCAGCGCCAAAAAATATGACGAGATCTATGGTTCAAGGGATACAGCAATTTCAAACAATGCTGCTGACATCCTCGCCGCTGCTCTCGGCTCAGTCTCTATCAGCTTTACTTTCTAGGGGATTGATCGGGCGAATGAGAGTCCCCTCGATCGAACGCGTATAATTGTCTCCCCGGACATAGCAACACAGAATCAGCCCCGATATCGGGGCTGATTCTATTTTAGGGCTTATTCAATTGTCCTGTATAGTTTTTAAAGCAGGATCTGTGATCAGAGCCAGGACATAGCCAAGCTGTCTATCCACTGCTGCTTTTGAGTCCTCAAGGAGTTAGAAAAACAACAGAGAAGCCCCCTGAAGGGGGCTAGAACTGATCGAGATGTAAACCTGTATCTTTTTTGTCAACTCAACCTAAAGTCGACGATTTGACCTAATTCTGAATCTCATATTTTTCGAGTTTGTTATACAGGGATCTGAGACTGATACCAAGGGCTTTAGCCACATGAGTCTTATTCCCGCCCAGTTCCCGATACACCTTCATAATATAATCGCGTTCAACCTCCTCCAATGTCTGTCGCTCAGTGGCATCCGAACTTCCACCAATTTGAGAGGTGATATCCTGAATTTCAGGTGGAAGATGCTCAAGGCTTGGACTCTTATCACCGGCGATCAGAAAGACTCTTTCCAGAGTGTTCTGCAACTCTCGAATATTTCCGGGCCAGTTATAATTCTGCAGTGCATTTATAAAGTCATTTTCAACTTCATTCTTTGGATCATGACGACCTTTGCGAACACTGAAATAGTCAACGAGTATTGGTATATCAGATTTACGTCTGCGCAAAGCGGGAACATCAATAATAAAGGGACTCAGCCGATAGAACAAATCCTCACGGAATCGTCCCTTATCGACCTGAGTAAGAAGATTTCTGTGGGTTGAGGAAATCACCCTGAAGTCCGAACTTATCTCTTTCTGAGCGCCAAGTCTTCGGAATTGTTTGGATTCGATAGCTCTTAAGATCTTTGGCTGAAGTTCCATTGACATTTCACCAATTTCATCCAGCAGGATGGTTCCCTTGTTCGCAACTTCAAAGAGTCCGTATTTACGGACAACTGCCCCGGAAAAGGCTCCCCGTTCATGGCCAAATAGCTCACTTTCCAATAGATCGGATGGAATCGACGCGCAATTTATCGCTACAAAAGGTTGATCCCTTCGGGGACCCTGATCATGTATGGATCGAGCGACAAGCTCTTTGCCAGTTCCAGTTTCTCCCGTAATCAGTACTGGAATATCAGATTTGGATACCTGCTTGATCTCTTTTTTTACCTTTTTAATTCCTACTGATTTTCCAATGATCTGTACAAACTTCGTCCGCAGCATCTGCTGCCTGAGCATATCATTATTAATCTTGAGTTCATGTCGATTATATATGCGCTTGACCATTGCCAGAAGTTCATCATTATTAATGGGCTTTTGGAGATATTCGGCAGCACCTGATTTTATCGCCTCTACCACATTATCTATGGTGGAAAATCCTGTAAACAGAACCACACTTGTATCTGGATTGTATTGTTTAATTTCCTTGAGCATATCCAGACCGGTCATCTTCGGCATCATGATATCCGACAGAACCAGGGCATATTCATGCTCCTTAAAAAGAGCCAAACCCTCTTCCCCATTCGTGGCGGTTTCAACATCATATCCCTCTGCTCCCAGAAGCGCTCGCAACCCTTCGCGAATCGTTTTTTCATCATCGACGATTAGTATTGAAAATGTAATCATGACCTGTACCACCTATCTTTTATTTGTTCTCCCCTGATTTCCCTTCATCAAACAAGGAGGCCACTGCCTGTATCAGAATTTCCTGCGACCAGGGCTTCTGAAGATACCTATCAATTCCCTGCTTTTTAAAATCTTCCAGCACATCTGCTTCAACAACCCCACTCGTTAATAAAACGCATACCGTTTTTGAGAGTTTACGGACTTCCTTCACAAGCTGTAAGCCTGTCATCCTGGGCATGGTCAGATCCGTTATAATGAGGTCATAGCTATGAATATCTTTCTGGAACATCTCTAATGCTGCTCGGCCATCATTCGCGACATCAACGGTATTTCCCAGGTTTTCCAGGATCAACTTCCCTGCTCCAGATATCATTTTGTCGTCATCAGCATAGAGAATTCTTAATCCACTAATCGATTTCTGATCCTCAGTATTTTCTTTGGAGTCAGTTGCAGCTATATCCTCCACGGGCATAAATATTCTTACACTGGTCCCTTTACCAGGCTCACTCTCAATGTCAATCTTACCCCCCATATCGTGGATAATTCCATGAACAATGGAGAGGCCCAAACCCGTACCTTCGTTCACATCCTTTGTGCTGAAGAATGGATCAAATATCTTCTCCAGGGTCTCAGCATCCATACCTCGACCAGTATCACTCACCAGTAATTCTACATATTTATTCCCTGCTGCCAGGGAGTCTATGGGTCCAATACTGCCGTTAACCTCCCTTTCATGGAGTTCTACCTTCAGCATACCGCCTGTCTCATGCATGGCATAGGTGGCATTGTTGCACAGGTGGACAAAAAGCTGATGAACCTGGGAAGCGTCGCACTTGACATACCCACACTGTGTATCAATGTGATCCACGATGTCAATTATGCTGGGAGTTGAAGCCCGGATAAGTTTGATGGCGTCCTTAATCAAATATTGGATCTGGATTGGTTTGCGTTCAACAGCTTCCTGACGGCTGAAGGTAAGGATCTGTCTAACCAATTCCTTGGCACGATCTCCAGCCTCAATAATCTGTTGAAAATGCGATCGCAGCTCTCCTTCTTCCGGCAGTTGATTTTTTATGATGCCGGCATAGAGAAAGAAGCCCTGTAGTATATTGTTAAAATCATGGGCGATCCCTCCAGCCATCGTCCCTATGGCCTCAAGCTTTTGGGATTGTCGAAGTCGTTTCTCAAGGTCGGCCCGCTCATCTTCAGCCCGCTTCATTTCCGTGATATCACGGGTGGACACAACAAGACCCAATAATTTTTGGTCACTATCAAAATGAGCATTATAGCTGGTGTCCACAAAACGTTTCCCATATGCCGGATAATTGACCCAGGTTTGGTAATGGACACTCTCTCCTGCCAGACACCTGTCAATATTCGCTTTGATGACCGATTCAAAAAATGATTTCCCAAAAACATCGCCTATCGATTTACCTATAATATCTTCCACCGTCGTATTGACAGCCTTCACGTAGGCAGTATTGGCTGCCAGGTAGGTATAATTGTGATCAATAAACGCCAGCATATCCGAGGTGCTGGAAACAATATATTTATATTGATTAAGTGCTATTTCGGCCTGTTTCCGGTCGTTGATATCACGGTTATTGCTGCGTCTCCCTATAAAATTGCCCTGAGCATCGAAAACGGGGCTGCAATTGTGTTCCAACCATCGTGTTGTCCCGTCTTTGTGACGTATCGGGAATTCTTTTGTAAAAAAAGGGTACTCTCCATGTTTCTCATCCTCCCAATTCAAATGCTCAAACATACTCTCCCGGTAATCTTCACGGATCATTTTTAGGAATAGCGTCGGATCACTGGTGATCTCGTCAATGCTGTAGCCTGTAATGTTTTCACATGCAGGGGACATATACACATATTCACCATCCGGTTTTCTCAAATACTCCCAGTCATGGGTATAATCAGCGAATAATCGGAATCTGGCTTCACTCTCCTTTATTTTTTGCAGATTGAGTGTATGCTCCGTGACGTCCTGTATCGAGCCTCGCATCCAAATCGGTTTACCATCTTGAATTTCCGGGTCAGCGAGTTCTTCATGCATGTAACGAATTTCCCCACCTGGGAGAATGATGCGGTAATCGGTTCTCTTAGAAAGATGAGACTTGACTTCCTGTTTAAAAAGCTCAACGTCATCTGGATGAATTCTGTCTGTCATATGCTCAAGCTTTACCTGCGAACCAGGATCGATCTGAAACATGCGATATAGTTCTTCAGACCAATAACTACTGTCAGAGATGGGATCATACTCCCAGGTCCCAACATGGGCCAATTTTTGGGATAGATTCAGACGGAATTGATTTCTGCGAAGATCCACTTGTTCCTGTTTCAATTTTTCAAAGGTTATGGCCCTCAAAAAAGCACCACCGATCAGGTTGGCAAATATCTGGAGCTGAGCCAGACTCTCCTCTGTATATTTATGGAAGGTGTAACTTTGAGCGGTAACCTCGCCTACTTTGGTGTCACCCCATACGATTGGGACAAACAGCAGGGAAGCACTTTTTCTATCAACGGCTCCGAAGGGACGGTCCATAGGTGTTTTTAAAAATTTTTCAGGGGTTCGATTAATGAGCTTCGGATTTTGAGAACCGGCTATACTGTCTGAATCCAATATGTCAAAGGCTGAGGAAAGTGGTTCAAATTCCTGCGGTTCTTCGTTTCCCAGGGCTGTATCTTCTGAATAGATACCCCTGTTTATCCTGGCTTTGTGATCGATGTAGTTTATGGCTATGGCATCGCTTTCAAAGAAACTTCTGATCGATTGTGCTGCTACCTTCCCTATGGATGTCATATCCATGAGCGTGGTTAATTTTTCCGTGAGTTCAGACGTGGCTTTTTGTAGTCGCTCGGCCTGCTTAGTCTTGGTGATATCTCTCCATATGGCATGGAGGTAATCCCCATCTCCCTCTGTGCTGATGGCTGTCAACAGTACTTCTACCGGAAATACTTCTCCATTTGCCCGTATATGTTGCCATTCAAATCGATGGTTCCCTATCTGTCGTGCTTTGAGCATCATCAGATCAGCCTGTTTATGGGAGTCAGATCCATCTGCCTGCAACGGGGGAGAAAGTTCTGCCGGATGAGAATCCAAAATTTCCGACTTAGTTTTATAACCGAGCATTCGAACTGCAGCATCGTTACAATCGATGACCCTGCTGTTCTTAATAATCAGAGAAGCATCAGCTGACTCTTTGAATAATTCAGTATATTTTGTCGGAGTCAATTCAAGGCCCTCGTGATCTTGTTTATTGGGAAGAATATTTTGATATCAGGCTTAATTATTTCATTCATAATCATCTCACCTTAATCTGAAAAGACTGCGTCAATTGCCTTCAGCATCTCATCTGCAGTCCAGGGTTTTCTGATAAATCCGTTGACCCCATAGGTCTCGAATTCTGACTGTAATGCTTGGTCCAGATTTCCACTTGTCAGAACGATGGGGACATTCTTTGAGTACCCCCGGATCTCTTTTGTCAGTGCCAAACCGGTCATTCTTGGCATGGTCAGATCCGTAACGATCAGGTTATATCCATCAGGATCTTTAAGAAACATTTCAACGGCCACCTGACCATCCCTGGCAAGATCTACGGAGTAACCTTTATTTTCGAGAATGAATTTTCCTGCACTGGCGATCATCTGATCATCTTCGACAAAGAGAATTCTCATCCCTTCCGGGATCGTAATTGAATGCTCCTGGACAACTTCCGGGACGATCTCGTCCTCAGTCAGGGGCAATAGAATTCTGAATGTGCTTCCTTTTGTGAGCTCACTTTCTACTAAGATTTGTCCCTTCATCTCCTTGATGATCCCGTGGACAATGGACAAACCAAGGCCGGTCCCTTCGTTGGTATCCTTGGTGGTAAAGAATGGATCGAATATTTTCTCCATAACCTCATCTGCCATCCCATGCCCCGTATCACTCACGCATAGCTCAGCAACGCCACTTGCCTCTGAATTAATTGCTCCTGGTTCAACCTCAATTTTAGCATCAACTTCTTTATAGCTGACTGTGAGCGTCCCCCCGGTCTCTCTCATTGCGTGAATGGCATTGTTACAAAGATTGATGAAAATCTGATGGATCTGTGTTGAATCGCAAAGAATGGGCCCGCAGTTGCTGTCAATATTGTCCCTGATCTCAATCGTGGATGGTGTGGATGCCCGGGTCAGTTTCAGTGCATTCTTGATCAGGAATTGAATTTTGGTTGGCTTGAGTACGGCCTCCTCTCTGCGACTAAAGGTGAGGATCTGCTTAACCAGATCTCTCGCCCGATCACCAGCATCTATGATATGCTGGAAATTTGATCTCATTCTCTCATTGTCAGGCAGTTCCTTTTTGATGATTCCTGCGTAGAGATACAGCCCTTGCAAGATATTATTGAAATCATGGGCAATGCCTCCCGCCATGGTGCCTACGGCTTCCAGTTTCTGGGATTGGCGCAATTGGGCTTCCAATTCCAACTGTTTTTCTTCCTGTATTCTTTGATCAGTTATATCTGAAATTATCGCCAAAAAAGTCAGCTTTCCCATATAGCTGCTCATCTGCAGACTTACACTGACTGGATACAAGGAATTATCTTTACGGCGATGGATCGTCTCAAAGTGTAGATTGTCAATCTCTCCTGCCATCAAAGGTTTAAGCAGCTGCCTGAATGAAGTCTCATCATGGAGTGGCTTGATATCGAGTGGAGTCAACTCCTTTATCTCTTCGAGAGAATATCCAATGTTTTCTTTCGCCCCCTTGTTGATAAATACGAACTGCAGCGTTTCTGCATCGAATAGATAGATTTCATTCAGGGAGTCCTCAATAATGCGGCCCAGGTCATGAGACATTTCTTCTGAGGCTTCCCTGCTCCGTATCTCACGCTTCAGAATATCATGAGTGCGGGCATTATTTATGGCAGCGCTTACATAAATAGCTATTGTTGAAGCATAGTTCAACTCATCGTTTGTAAAGGGGTCACTGCGACGCAAGAGTGAGATGACTCCGATGACTTTATTCTGAGCCACCAGGGGAACGATGAGCAGATTGTCATCATCTTCAACGGGTGTGCCCGGGATATGATAAGCGCCTGGTTGCTGAGAAGCCTGATTAAAGATCATCCCTTTGTTTGCTTTGACAACCTGTCCACTCAGAGAGTGATCTACTTTTACCCGGGTTTCCATGATCTTCTTACTGTGCTCCGGCTCCAAGGAAACCGCCGGGATAAGCAAATCGCCTGGGTCATCCAAAAAATAGACAGTGACTCCTTCACATTTGAGGAGGGATTGGATCTCGTGGCCAACTTTCTCAAGGACTACGTCGATATCAAGTGATGACGCCAAACCATAGGCTGTTTGTAATAATTGCTCTTGTCGCTCTGAGTAGCGCTGTAACTCTCTTTCAGCTTTAATACGCTCACTAATGTCCCGGATGATTGCAAAGGTGGCAGGCTTTCCCATGTAATCAATAATTTCATATTTGACATCTACCTGAATGTGAAGACCATCTTTCCTGACAAAGGTCGCTTCATAACTTCCTGAGCGGCTCTCAGTTTTGTGCCTTTCCTTCGCTCTTTCTTCAAGTTCAAGCAACCCCTCTTTGGTGAAAATCTTTTTGAAGGATATTTTTTTTATTTCATCCACTGAATAACCAAGCATTTCGGCAAAGCGATTGTTGGAGTAAAATATTTTATCATCCTGTGATATCTCAATGCCATCATTGGCATTTTCAACAATCATACGGTATTGTTCTTCGCTCTGGCGGAGCAGCTTTTCTGCATATAAGCGTTCTGAAATATCCCGTGTATATCCCTGGATAATCTGTGGCTCTTTTTTGTGGTCATAGATAATAGTGGCTTGTATTTCAACATCGAATTCCGTTTTGTCTTTACGCAGATTTTTAGATTGGAACTTGATTCCAGGATGGGGTGCTCCTATTTCAAGTTCTGATAAGAGGAGAGACTGGATTCTTTCAAATTCGGCAGAAGTGAATAATTCCGCTGCATTTAGCTTCATGATCTCTTCCGGAGTGTATCCAAGTATTCTCTGCGCTGAATCACTGGCATAGGTCATATTGAAATCCATATCGATCGTCCAGATGAAATCGGTGGCATTTTTAGTGATGATCTGAAAGATGACCTCATTCTTTTTGAGTGCTTCTTCAGCAATTTTGCGCTCCGTGATGTTCTCTTTGACTGCCATATACTGAATGGTTTCACCGGCCTCATCGAGAATCGGGGATATTCTGGCAGCTTCCCAATAGGTTTCCCCATTTTTCTTTTTATTCCTGAATTCGCCTGACCAGGTTTTCCCTGCACCAATGGTTTCCCATAGATCCCTGTAGAATTCCTTCCCCTGTTCCCCTGATTTTAAAATTCTGGGGTTCTTGCCTAACACCTCCTCAGCAGTGTACCCGGTGAGCTCTTCAAACTTTGGATTAACATACTCAATATTGCCTTTAGTATCTGTCACGACTATGGAAGCTGGACTTTGATTGACAGCCTGGGAAAGTGTGATGAGTTCCTGGTCTTTGATCCTGTTCAGGGTAATATCGACAAGTGTTATCCTGATACATATCTCACCTTCTTCAACCACATGGGCTTGATTGACTTCAAACCAGGTCGGTTGTTTAGATTTAGAAATGGTTTTTATCGTAAAGGGACCCAGCGTCCCCTGTAGGACCTTATCAAACTTGTCCACATGCTGCCCCAATAAACTGATCTCGGAAAAGTGCTTACCGATCAGATCTTTTCTAGGCATTCCGAAAATGTTCTTTGCATGATTAAGATCAATTATGATCCCGTCCAGTCCGAGAAGAACAATGGTTTCCGGCGCTTGTTCAAAAAGCCCGCGGTATTTGTTCTCACTGGATGCAATTTTTCTTTCGGCAGCAATGCGTTCATTCCGACTCAGCAGAAAAAGACCCAATACCAGCGTACTGACCGGATAAATCAGCATTACCGGCAGGCTGATTTGGGTAATCACATGGTAGGCTTCAGGTTTTGGTAATATCAGCATCCATAATATCATGACCACATGGACCAAGACTCCAAAGCCAAACAGCTCCATTGCAGTGATATTTGTTAAATTTCTGTATTGTCGGTTTCTTAACTTGAGTTGTCGAATTACAACACCGATCAGGGCTGATGAACCAATCACTCCCAGGCCCATATACATACCAATCCCACCCTGATAGATGCGCAATGTTGCTGTCATAATAACAGATATTAAAGCTGGGATTGTCCCAAAGAAAAGCGCGCCAATACTTAATACGACAGATCGTGTATCAAATATAAGTCCAGGCTTGTATTCCCAGGGAGTCAACATCACTAACACCCCGATGAGACCAATGACTATGCCTGAGAGGCTTCTGTATAAGTTATTCTCCACCCAATATTTGAAGATCATCACATCATACACGAGACCCATGGCGAAAAGCAGGACAGCATTATTGATCAATCCAACAATCAGATTGTTATCCATGCTGCGAATCCTTCCCGTTTTGAAACCCGAAAGTATTGATAAGTGATTCTAGTGCAAAAGGTCGTCGTCTTCATTTCCAGGCAGTTCTTCCGGCAGTACCAGATATTTGATGAAGTCTTCTGTTGTAGATTTGTCTTTGCTGAATATAAGAATAATTCAATCAAATGGAGGAAGAAAGGCAGGAAGAGCTGATGAATATTCATTCATCAGCTCCTGAACTAAATACATCGTTGGGACAGACCCCAAATGTGTTTCTTGAAGTTATTATCGTGTCTCCCCTGAGTTCACCTTACAGCTTAATTGATCTCCTCCATCACCACACACCGGGAAGGCAAAACTTGCCCTGAGTGATCAGTAGTCCCGGTAATCCCTATTCCTATTCAAGATACATCATCTTAACCGTTTGTGAATTTGGTCCTGCTTGAATTCTTGCTATATAGATGCCGCTAGGAATGGCTTTGCCCCCTGACTCGAGTGGTTCCCACACAACTGAATACCAGCCCGCTTCCATTTGTCTCTGGATGAGTTGGATAATTTCATTTCCACGAAGATCATATATCTTAAAACTTACATAAGCATCATTAAGTATTTGAAAATTCAGGGTTGTACTAGGGTTGAATGGATTGGGATAGGCATCCATCAAAACAAGATCAGAAGGTTTCAGATCCTGGTTGTATTGTCTTACAGTCACACTGATCTCATCATGATAGGTGATCGTACTGTTATAATCCACATCGGCTAATCGGTAACTGTAGAGTTCTCCAACATTCACATGAATATCAGTGAAGGTATACAGAGACCGTTCAGTGCTTGAACCCTGTCCCAGTAATTCAGGATCAGTGATAAAACTGGCGATCTCTTCCCACGCGAAGGCTGGGGTGTTCGAAGCCCGCTCGATAATGAAGCCCTGATTCTCGATCTCAGATTCGGTGATCCATTCCAGATCAACCTTTCCATCACTTGAACTGGCTGTCCAACTACCGAGCTCGACTGGAAGTGAGCTATCCGTTGATGAGGTAAATAAGCCGTCATAGGTCGCGTTGGACTTGCATGAATAGGCTCGGTAATAATAAGTTGTGTTTGGCATGGTTGGCGTATGATCTACGAATCCGGCTCCGTCCCAATAAACAAAATAGACGCCATTTGTTGCATCGATCATAGTATTTTGAGCAGTTCCGGCGTAATCCCCACTGGGTGTGAAAGTCCCAAAAAGACCATTCAGAGTGTAAACAATGAGAGCAGAACTATAGGGGCGAGCAGCGTTGGTCCAGGCCAGTGACATGCTTGTCCCTGAAGCATTACTCGTTGCTGTAAAGCCGGTCGGTTGCCCATAAGCGTGATGAACCAGGCTTGACACAATGAAAAACAACACTAGCAATTTCATGAGCCAGCGATGTTGAGAAGAAGCTAATAGACTTCTCGGAATCTCATGCCTTTCTGTCAGATACTGTTGGTTCACGATTGGTTTCACCTGACCCTCCCCGGTCTTGCCCGTTTGGCTAGTTATAGTTCAAAGTATATGCCAGTGAGAATCGCATTTTGTAAGTCATTATTATTTATGCTGATAGGTGACTATATGGTTTTCCATAAACTCACCATATTGCACATTCTGCATATTCAAACTGCAGTATTTGCATAATACTGATTGAATCAAGGAGGGATGCTCAAGTTCACTTTTTGTGATGCTTGAAATTTGAAATATGACGCCAGCATTGATTAATAATCAATACAATTGAGTGATAGACCGCCTGATATTTTCCTGATAATTCTCTGCTTTCTGCGCTTGGTAAGGATATTGCTCTTCAAATTAATAGCGCGGCTTACATGATCTTAGGTCTGGAGGGTTGTGAGCGCATTTAATTTGGGGGTGGCTGGCTTTACCCCCTATGGGAAGAAAGTGTGCAAACATGCCTGAGAAAGTTTTACATTATCTGACTCAATAGACAGGTTATATATTGTCGAGATCAGAAACTATAATTATAATAATTCTAAAATTAATAAATATTTGGCAGTAGCGTTGGAAGAGGAGTAAAACATGGCAGCATTTTCAGTTCTTATTGTAGATGATGAGAAAGTGATCCGTTCTGGTTTGAAGGCTCTGTTAGGATCTGTTGGGTACCAGGTAGATACAGCTCAAGACGGACTCGAAGCGTTAATGCTATACAAAGATAATCACTACACTCTGGTATTATCCGATATCAATATGCCGAATCTGACGGGAATTGAGATGACGAAGCAGCTAAAATTGATGGATCCTGACGCGACGGTGGTCCTGTTTACCGGTTATTCATCCATAGAGAGCGCCCTGGAAGCGATGAAAAGCGGAGCCGAGGAATACCTTCTCAAGCCCATCAATAACGATGAAGTCCTCAACATGGTTTCCCGGGTCTATGAGCGCTGGGATCTTAGACGTAAGAATGATATGTTGCGTCAGGAAATATTAAGAGCAGAATCCCTGGAAATTATTGGGAGTTCGGCTCCTATCAATAAAGTCAAATCAGGGATCACTCAAGCAGCTGACTCCATGCACCCCATTCTCATAAGCGGAGCTGCAGGAACAGGAAAGCGTATCATTGCCCGCGCAATTCATAATCAGGGTCCCCGTAAGGATGAGGCTTTTGTCGTATTAGATTGTGCGAGCACAGCTGTTGATCAGCTGGAAGCCGCATTATTTGGATATGAAGCCGAGACATTTCCAGAAACCCCAGGACGAAAATATGGATTACTCGAGGTTGCCCATGGCGGCACCTTGTACATAGATGAGATTTCCATGATGACCATGGATCTGCAATCCAAACTTCTGATTGCGATTGAGACGAGCCAATTATTCCGACTCGGTTCAAAACAAGCAGTCAACTTTAATTCTCGCATTATTGCAAGCACAAAGTTGAATCTTTTGCGTCTGGTCGAGGAGGGGAATTTCCGCGAAGACCTCTATTATAAATTAAATAGCATACCCATTGACCTGCCTGCCTTAAAGGATAGAAAAGATGATATTCCCTTACTTGTCGATTATTTCAGCAAGAAAAATGGTCGCAAGGAGTCTGTTGGAGATCTCGAAGCAGACTTTATGGAGGCACTACAAAGATACGACTGGCCAGGGAATCAACGCGAACTGCAACATGTTCTGGAAAGAGTCTTCATGCTGGTTGGGAATGAACCTCCTTCTCTGGAATTTCTTCCTCCAGAGATCAGTGACGTTGATCATCAATTCAGCGGAGGGTACCGAGGCGATATCAAGCGCGCAACACTGGCTGAAAATGAACGTGAGTATATGTTAAAGACCTTTCGCGAGTTGGGAGGGAATATGACTCATGTGGCGAAAGCTCTCGGACTCAACCTGAAGTCCCTCTACGATCATTTCGAAAAAGCGGGCTTAGGCTATCTCTATCAACGGGGTGATAAATAATTTTTACAGTAAACCGACAGTATTTTTGTATACACGGTTCAATTCGGCATCCCGGTGGGAGTAAACAACTCACGACGGCAGATTCCGATGGATACCAAGTAGCCTGAAAAGAGCTTTTAATCTTTCCGAGTGCTTAAACCTTCCCTCTCCAAGCGTAGCATAATTACAGCCAACTATGTATTTAATGCAATTTTATTCATGCATTTATTGCATTTCTTTTTGTTTTCTTATTTACTGATCAAATCCCATCTTCTTTATATACAAATACTTACAAATTTTTCTCCACGTGGCACGAACTTTGAGCTAATAGAGGGAAAAACAGGGAGACCAAAAATGGCAACATACAACGAGAAAGAGTATTATCCGGGGAGATCAAAACAAGTCCTTATCGTGGATGATAAATGCGAAGTCCGGGAAATTTTAAATGTGGTTTTAACCATGTACGGCTATTCCTGTCTGGAAGCATCCAATGGTAATGAGGCTGAGGTGATGTACACCTCAAATCATATTGATTTAGTAATTACCGATATATATATGCCGGAAAAAGATGGTTTAAGTCTCATCGAAGAATTAAAGGTCCTGGATCCAGACGCCAAAATTATTGCTATGTCAGGTGGCGATAAATTTCATAATCCCGCTTGTTTGGATTGGGCAAAAGCGCTCGGGGCTGCAAACACATTTGTAAAACCTTTTAATCATGTGAATTTTATGAATATTGTTGATTCTGTGATCAACCCAAAAGATCAACATCAACATGTTATGCCCACTCGTCAAGAGAGCTTCGCATTGGCATATTAGTTCCATGATTTTGGCTACATCCCTCTTTTAACCATAGCGGTTCAAAAATTGGACCGCTATGGTTTTTTAATACTTCAACAAAGCTGAATAGAATCTTAGCGCCAAAGCCCAACAATTATTCCTGTTGATAGCATTCCAAGCAGCCAGTATCCGCCATTTATCCAAACATAGGACCAGGGTCTGTTCTCAAAAGCGGGTGCAGTCAGGAGATAAGCCAGGACAAATCCAAACCAGGCAAAAAAGCCGCTTATTAAACCCACTCGAACTGCACTTGATTCTGGGAACACAAAGGCAAGATAGTCAATAATATGTGCCAATGCCGCTGACATGAAAAGGGCGGACACGAACATCAAACTAAATGAAACAGCCATATTGTTCTCAACCTTTCCTGATTCAAAATCCTCCTGGCTAAGGCCAACAGCTTTCATCCAGGCTTTTCCAAACAGAGGCCCGTACCATAAGGATCCAATACCAAAAAAGACAAAGGCTGAGACAATGACAGCCCAGTAGTTAACCATCGATGTATACATGCAAACTCCTTCTAGGTTGGGGAAGACAATAATCTTCCATTTCAGTCCCCCTGAAAGTCATCAAACAAGCTATAGAAATATGATAAGCAGAAGATATTTGAACATAGCAGTGGGGTCAAGCAAACTATTGCACTTCATTTTCATTACTTGCCAACGCTAACATTCTCCTTACATGTGAAGCGCGACCAATTATCTTTAGCTTGCCCAAGATGAATAATATCTGCCTAAATAGAGAAGTAAACATAAATCCCGGAGCTAGAATCATGCCCACAAAATGTACTGTGAGCTTCCTCACCAAACTTTCCCTCATGCTCATTATTTCGATATACCCAAACACAGAGGCGATGGCTCAAGGTACGCCACAGCTGCCTGGCTTCACACGCAGTGCCTATTTCGGGGAGCAGGTAGTTACCTTTCAACTGAGCGAGGATATGACCATTCATATCAACGCCGCCTCTCTGGAAACGTTCATGCCTGATAAACCTGCAGGACTGGCCCTCTTTGCACTGCCCAACGGAAACACCATTGAGCAGACGGTTGGTAAGACCCTCCAGCCCAGTGATGACTGGCACTATGATATTCAGCATATTGGTGCTCAAACACGCTTTCTTCGAAACAGAATACAGGATCACAATCTGATCACGGTTTATCTGGAAGCCAAGCAGAGGAGCTGGCCGACCTGGAAAACAAACTATGTCAATTATGATGATATTATCAGAACAACGATCGAATATTTATTGGGCTGTTTCAAGGATTATGACCCCTTCATCATATTGACCGGTCACAGCGGAGGCGGACGTTTCATATTCTCCTATTTGGATGGTGTCACAGATATTCCGGATTATGTGAAACGGATCTGTTTTCTTGACAGCAATTATGGATACGAACACGTCTATGGTGATCAATTCATCAAGTGGTTAAACGATGCCCCAGACCGATTTCTTTCAGTTATTGCCTATAATGATAGTGTTGCCCTGTACAATGGCGCTCCCATCGTTTCGGCAACCGGTGGGACCTGGTATCGAACCCGCATGATGCAGCGTTATCTGGCAAATCAGTATACCTTTACCAGCGTTGAGGATGAATCCATGATCATTCACAAGGCCCTGAACGGACGGATAGAAATTCAGTTAAAAAAGAATCCAACTCAGGCGATCCTCCATACTATCCAGGTTGAGCGGAATGGTTTCATTCACACAATATTATCAGGCACATCGCTGGCTGAGGTGGACTATACGTATTATGGGGAGCGGGCATATTCTGATCTGATCCAATCCGGTGTGCTAAACCGACCCAATTATCAAATTCCCCTCAGAAATATGGATGCTCCGAATGGGTCACAATTCATGACATCACTGATCGGCATGAGTTTTAGTGATCGGGAAAAAGCCATTTTAAATCAATTGCTCACAGGGAATGTACCTTATTTCCTCCGTGAGCTTAACACACACACCACGAGCGCTCTTGATGCTCAGGGAGCTTCCCATACGGTGAGCTATCGCTCCATGCCTGACTATCTGTCAATCGGGACGGATTCCAATTATTGTCGCGTGCCCATGGGACCCATTACCGCACAGCAGGCAGCTGATTTTTTTGGCATGAGCATGCCAACCAGGAAACTGGTAAATCAGATTTATGTAGACACAGATATCAAGCTGGCTCCTGTGACTTATCCGTGGGTTCCCAATGAGAGTGAAAGTGTTGAGAAATTCATGCAACACAATGATAGTATTGAGGTTCAGCTCAGTAATGCAGGCGCCAGCCTTGGTCAAAGTGTTGGGGGAACCAAGAAAGATGTGGTACTCAGCAATTTAATTATCGACCCTACGAGGTTCGGACATGTCACTATCTATGGATGGCATCAACTGAATGGCAGCCCCATCCAACCACTGACAAATATCCACATCAACACCTATGTGGACTATAGCCATGGCATCCGGTTGCTGGATGCCCAGGTGACTGTGGATGGTGAGATCAAGACCCTGTCAGAAGTTCTTAAGGATCCGCTTCTTTTTTCACTGCTGAGTGACGAATCAGGCAGAATGGTTCAACCCAGCTATATTTCTGACGGTGCCCTGCCCGCCCGTCCCTCCTCTTTTGGCGCCGTAACTACCAATCCCGGAAGGGTGGACATCTCGATCAAACCTGATCCAAATGTGCAGCAGTATCAGGTATATACCAGTACGGATGGGCTACAGTTCTCGGATGCACTTCTCTTTAGCTCAAACACAATCAGCATAAGCGATCTTGATCCGGACGCCATTTTCTATTTCAAATTGAGTGCCGAGAATTCGGCAGGGATTTCATTAGAGTCTGAGATACTTGCTGTTTTACCCTCAGGATTGAGTGATAAAAAGGTGCTGATCGTCAACGGCTTTGATCGTAATTCGACTGGCAATACCCATGATTTTATCCGCCAGCATGGAGGCGCCTTGATGGAGAACGGCATTTCATTCGAATCGGTCACCAATGATGCAATCATCGATGGTCTTGTGGATCTGAAAAATTATCTGATCGTGGATTGCATTTTGGGAGAAGAATCTACCGTGGATGAAACCTTTTCGAACAGCGAGCAAATCCTGTTCGCAAATTATCTGAAACAGGGAGGCAGACTCTTCGTCTCAGGCGCAGAGATTGCCTGGGATCTTGATTATAAGGCGATCACCAGCAGCGATCGGAGCTTCATGCACGACTACCTTAAAGCGAGCTACTCGGCAGACGCCCCTGGTGGGAGTTCAGGAATTTATTACGAAGCGGAAGGGATTGAGGGAGACATCCTGGGCTCACTGGCTTCAATTCAGTATGATAATGGGTCTCATGGGACATTCAACGTGAAGTATCCTGATGCACTTATCCCGGAAAATGGAGGTCAGAGTATTGTACGCTACAAACAGGTGAATACCCACAATATTGGAGGTATCCGATTTGAAGGTGTTTTTCCTGGGGGAAATCAAGCCGGGAAACTTGTGTATTTGGGATTCCCTTTTGAAACTGTTTATCCTGCAGGCACCCGTAATGCGCTGATGAAGGATATAATGGATTATCTCACCCTCGCGCCAAGTTCAACACGGGAGCAGATCAATCAGCTTCCTGAGGATTTTGTTCTGGAACAAAATTATCCAAACCCTTTCAATCCGAACACAACCCTACAGTTTGGGATTCCCACCCCTTCTCAAGTCAGGGTGAGCATCTATGACACCAGAGGCAGAACCGTTAAAAGTTTTTCGCCTGGATACTATCCTGCTGGCTGGCATGAGCTGGACTGGACTGGTCATGATGATCAAGGTCAACTCGTTGCCACAGGAATGTATCTTGCCAGAATGCAAGTCGTGGACCCTTCCACCTCCTCCCATACATCTCAAAGTATAAAAATGCTCTATTTGAAATGATTGGATCTTAGGGTCAAAAAATAATTCAAGTATTTGGCTACTCAGAATTCAGGGCAGGTAGAGCATTTTTCCTGTTTGAACTTCTTCAAGGTTTTTCAGTCGATAATAGTAAACCCCAGCCGGCAAGGGCAGGTCTCTGTCCGTAAGCCCGTCCCATTCAATCCGTGTTTCTCCAGCTAAGCTTCCTGATAACTCAAACTGATGCAATTCCCGTCCTAAAATATCCATGATTGTTAGTTTGAGATCTTTGGAACGATTGATCTCCACTGGAATATGTGTCATTGTGTTAAATGGGTTGGGATAGTTTTGGCCCAGAGTAAAGCTTTTGGGGAACAAGTCTCTGGTAGCTTTTTCATTTTCCGTAATCTTGAGTGTTCGAAAATTGATACCGCCTCTGTTGAAATAAATTTTAAGCTCATGCTCACCGGCATAGATGATCTGGTCCTGAAGAGAGACATATTCCCAACCACTTCCAATAGTTGTGGAAGAAGCTGAGAATGGATCCATTTCGATTCCATCCACCTCAAGTGTGATATCACCTGGTGAGCTAGGTCCAGAAATTTCCAGCGCTATTTCAAACACCCCATCTTGAGAGAAAAGGACTGTGTATTTCAACCATTCACCTGAATCTATCCATCCCACATTAGGCTGGCCTCCTTGAGACTCGTATTGAATATCAACACCATCGTTGCGGTATTGATAACCTGTGTTCCAGGCAGTGTAATTATCCCAGTGTTCAGTCTGGAACACATTATCATGATAGGCTACGCCCTGCCCACCGATGTCATAATTGGCTGCCAAAACTGTCCCTGGAACAATCTGGGTACTCAGAGGCTTGCTTTTAGTGTCATAGTCGATATCAAATAATGCCGGTATTACACCTGGGCGGCGGATGCAATTCTCTGTTTTCAGAGCCTCAGCCATGGACATCAAAGCCGCTTCAGCCAATGCTTGAGTGGGTTTAGCCCCTGACCCAGGTCGATTCTTCTCAGCCTCCCAATATTCAAGAACAAGGGACATGATATCCGGCATTGTTGCTGACAGCGGACTGGTAATTGTCTCGAACTTTTTGTGAGTCCACCAGCACCAGCCAATCTCATTTTCTTCAAAAAGGCGGACTGCTTCGTGATACCAGTTATTAGAATTCTCTCCAGATTCACTCATCCACAGGGGCACATCAAAGCTGGAACGTCTCTGAACGTGCTCCTGAATTGAGGCCTGACTGTTTACACTCCAATATTTGTGGAAACTATATACCATGTTTGTGTCAAAGGGAGGTGTGAGCCTGTCAAAGTCGGTTGCATACCAGTTCCCCTCAATAAACACTGCATGGTTGGGATCGACCTCACGAATTGCGTTGACCATATCAATATATACAAGTCTAATTTGATATCCTCCGACCGTGGTTGCCGGTTCATTCAGCAGATCATAGCCTGCAATTCGCTCCTCGTTGACATATCTCGTAGCAATCTGCCGCCATATTTCAATGGCGTGATCCTTATTACTCTCTTCCAGCCAGAATCTGGCTTCATTGCCATCGCTGTCACTGATATCATTGGGGTTTTGACCCCCTGGGGCACAATGCATATCTAAAACCAGCAGCATGTCCGCTGCCTCACACCAGGCCAGGAGACTATCCACAATTTTAAAACCCGTATCATTCCATACACCTGGTTCCGGTGAAAACTGATTGTAATGAAAGGGTAACCGGATATGATCAAAACCCCACTCCTTGATAAGCATAATATCTTCGCGTGTGACATAATTTTCCATGTATGCCTTATAGAATTTATCAGCCCCAGTTACGCCGATTAGATCTACAATTCTTGAACGAATATTCGAGGGTGAACCATAGATTGAGGTAAACTGCAACATGTAACCTTCAGGGACCAACCATCCCCCAAGACCCATTCCACGCATTAATACTTTCTTTCCATCTCCGTCGACAATATCAGGACCAGAGGCATGAACAAAACCCTCAGCCCAGAGATTCTGCGGGAAGAGCATGACCACCCACAATAGGAGACATGCAATGCGATTCGTTGGAATTAGTCCCTGTTGCATTCTCTACCTAAGCAGAAGAATTTTTCTCTGATGGACCTTATTATTGAATCTTAATCTACTAAAGTATACACCACTACCAAGATTCCCGACCGGCCAGTTGTAACGGTACTCTCCCTGAGAAAGAAAATCCGAAACAATATCAGCCACCTGATTTCCTCTGATATCGTAGACATCAAAATCTACCTGACTTGCTTCTGGTACACTGAAGGCGAAGGTCGTGCTGGCATTGAAGGGGTTTGGGTAATTCCTGAGGTTAAAATTTTTGGGGGTTGGGATGTCCTCATGTAAACCTGTGCTTAAGATTGGAGGACCATACAGACCATCAATATAACAGGTGTCAATGATCCCATTGTCATCACTGACTTGAATTACGATTTGATTGAAATCCAGGCGATTCAATGCTGGCGAGAAATCAAAATATAATTTTGTCCATTCATTGGCTTTTTCAACAAGGCGCTTTGATGTGACCTCATTGGAGGTCGGACTGGCAAGCCGGTTGTTTTGCAGCTTAAACGTGACTGTGGTGTTGGGGACATTCACAAGCATTTGCATTGCAAACGTGTGGCTTTCTGAAAGATCCAGTTCCTCCGGCAGGGGTGTATAAAAATAAGTGTAGCTGTTGAGCCTGATTACTTCCAGAACCTGATTGCTTGGATTTGCACTACTGACATGAGGATTGGGTACCGTTCGGAGACTCTTACTATCCAAACCGTTCCATCTGAACCACTGGAAGGAATCATTCGATTCGAAATCGTTGTACAAGTGAAGAGACTGATCAAAGGGGGGGAAAACAGGATCATAGCCAACATCATCGGGCTGGGTCAGGCACAGAATCATATTGCCATTGTAGAAGGATATATTCTCATGAATAAAATCGACATTATTGCCGCCAAATGTGTGCGTCGCCTTTGCCCAGCGATCTTGATCCCACACCTTGAAATCATCTGTCCAGGAATGGGTGAAATCACCATCAGTACCATAATCACCAGAGTCTGGCGTATAGCTATAATATTTTACCCAGTCGTAGTAGGCGAAAACGGGAAGAATGTCGGGGTCAAATTCACCCACCCAACTGACAGATTCGGATTGCCAGATATTCATCATGATTTTTTGTGGATGGATCAGAGTCTGAACGTGATTTCCTGTCTGTCGATGCACCTCCACTCCATCAATAAACCAGGCCAGATATTCAGGGGTCCATTCAAAGGCGTAGATATGATAGCTGTCGTGGGGAGAATAGCTGGTTCGCTTGGTGAAGACATGATTTACCTGTCCTGGAGTAATGGCATTGAATTGAACTTCGTTATTCTTTTGCCCTAATATCTCAACATCGAGTTCATTCCAGCCCAGTCCTCCGTCATGATACGTGAAGAATGATGAAAGCAGACCACTTCCTCGGGCAGAGCGCATTTTGACCTCAAAACGGCCGTAAGTAAAGCTTTCAAAGGTTCTTAGCTCAGCACCGCGAAAATCCTTTGCTGTAATGACACTCAGACTGGCAAGCAATAAGCTGAGAAGTATGAACTTCAATGATGGGAGAAATGGATCGATTTGATAATTATTTCTGGTAAACACGAACATAATCCACTAGCATTGTCTGGGGCAGAATTGTCGTCTGGTCAGGATTCCCTGGCCAATCACCTCCAAGAGCAACATTCAGGATAATATGAAATTCCTGGTCGAAGGGTGCAGGCCAATCACCTCCTACGGTGAACCAATTAGTAGCCGTGAGGTAAGGTGTATCATCCACATACCATCTTATCTTTCCCTCCTCCCATTCAAGGGCAAATATATGAAAGTCTGCAGAAAAATCTCCTTCACTCAGGCGATATGAAGTTCCAGTATCGCTTTTATCGGGATAATGGTTGCCGTAGTGAATGGTACCGTAGATCCGATCCGTTTCATGACCCAACATTTCCATAATATCAATTTCACCACTGGTTGGCCATGATCCGTAAACAGAATATGTTGGCATCATCCAGATAGCAGGCCAGAGTCCCTTCCCCTGCGGGAGTCGCGCTTTGATCTCAAATCTTCCATATACCCAGTCGCCTTTTCCTGCAGTATTTAATCTGGCAGAATTATAGGCTGGATTATTCAAGTCAAATGGCATCTCCTTTTTCACAACGATATGTAAATTGCCCTCTTCGACAAAGGAGTTCGACGGGTCATCAGAATAAGACTGGAGTTCGTTGTTCACGTAGCCCGGCCACCAGTTTTCATGATTCCACTTCCCTGAGTCGATGCTGTCGGCATTGAATTCATCATTCCAGATGAGGGTCCACCCTGCAGGATTTTCAACAGCTGGGACGCATGAACCATCATCCAGAGTCGCAAGTGGATCGAAATTAACAGCCTGTGAATCCGTGCAACCGAGGTATTCACAACTCCCATCATCGACCGTTGCCAGCGAGTTGTAATTGAAGGCCAGAGAATCCATGCATCCGAATACCTCTTCTGGTTCATTTACCACATCATCCTTTACAGGGGAACAGGCATAAATCGTCCAGACCGAAATAGAAAAGATGACCATTCTCATTAGATTAGTAATTCTAAAGTTCAATTTTATTCCCGTAATCAAAAACATGATCTGTATATATCTGGGGAAATGAGGGTGTCACAATGGGGTAGGCCACCCCCTCCTGGGTTACGAACATATCTACTCCCGTAAGGTCAACCGAATCAAACAAGTCAAAATTGATAAAAATCTGATCTGAGTATTCAGCTTGCAATCGATCTACCAGTGGATTCATATGTTCTTCGATAAAGGCTAATGAATTGAAATCACCTCGCTCATCAGCAGGAAGAGAGGCCAAAATGATCTGCTTATAGACATCTGCCAGATAATGATCCTTCCAGAGCTGAACATGGCTTCGGATTTCAACTCGATCAGCAAAGCCCTGCTTGTAAGCATCCTCCGTAATCGAATTGTCCCTCAACAGGTCAGCAACTGCCATCCTTAACTGATTTGCGAAATCAGACTTGGGGAAACGTACATCCCGGAATACCAGCGGGTGTTTTGCGATCATTTTGAATAAGTCCTGAACGGTCCAGGATTCTCCATCGTAGGTGAACAATACCTGATCCAGATATTCCACATCCTGCTCTATTTCACCATAGGATAGATGCGTCTTTTCAATATCCCAGATCACCTGACTGAGAATGGTTTCTTTTTGCGCATCTTTCAGCATGTAGGTGTTGGCAATATCCTCAACAAGGCGCTGGAATGTTTCCTTTTCTAACTGGAACGATTTACCACGCATGAGCCTTGTGAGATATCCTCTATATAATTCATTCCCCATGCGTAACTCAACTTTAGATACCACATCCTCCCACAGGGTTTGATTGGCAGATTCTGAAAGAGAGTACTTGTCTTCCCAACCCAGGACCTTCACCAGCATGATACTGCCATCCCTGAGTATGATGGGTGTCAATATGCTGTCTCTTGCAAGTGGCCGAGTATAGAGGGCTTCAAGAATTGCCTGCTCATCATCATCGAACCAGGATACTTTTCTTTCATTTAGAACGGGTGACCTTTTGAATTTTCTTGCGATTGATTCAAGGGAAGAATCCTGCTCGATATATGTTTGAATTGGATCCAGCTGGGATGAATTTGGCAGTGTGAAGAAGGCCACATGGTACTCTCTACGGGCATTTCTCAGTCCACGATTCAACATTTCCATGGAAGGAGATGCTTTTTTGATTCCGTGTTCATAGCGATGTAATTGTCGCATGGCTTGTTCTTTGCGACCAGTGAGATATTCATTAAAACCAGGAGGCGCTGAATATTCTGGTCTCGCTTCTAGATCAAGTGCCAGCAGCTTTTCAGCTATCAGCGAATTCAGTACTATTTTTTTGTGGATTTTATTGTCACTGCGGCAATAAATCGGTCTCGGTGTGTATTCTGCCCGCATGATAAAATCAGATTTAGTAATCACGCGATCACCCACCCTGGCTATCACCTCGGCTTCTGAATATTCCACAGGCTTCTCCTTCGAGCAACTGAAGAGGAGAATCACCATGACGGATGAGTGTAAAAAAAATATACTAGATCGGATTCTGGCCATAACTCCCACCCACATCCGAAATTAGAAGCGATATGTTAAGGAAAAAGAATCAACATAACCCAGGAGTCCCATCGATTTATAGGCATAATCTATGGAAATACTCTGTTGCCTGAATAGTCCATATGTTAAGCCAAAGCCATAGGTTGCAGATGCGTAAGGTATCATCGTTCCAAACAATCCCAGTTCCTCATGACTATTGACCTGATACATGCCCTTAAGCCCACCACGGATAAAAAAGTGAGTCCCTTTTATGAAGCCAAGATCATACTGGGCACCAAGATTAACAGACTCACTATTGTTATTCGGATGAAGGACATCCATGGATACCAATAGATTGTGTGAATGGGTAAGAAAAGGATAAAATGAGATGCCAGCCCTAAAGATTACCGGGAGATCCCAGGCCTGCATGCGAAAGGCGCCCTCAACATTACTGTAGTTCCCGTTTTCATCCGGCAGTATATCGATAGGGGTCAATAAATCGATGCCATCATAGGACATGCGCGATCCATAATTGGATATACTCATGCCAATCCTCAGACCATCTTCCTGATCCCCTGTCGGACTGAAAAACTCAGTCACAATGGCCACCCCCAGATCTACAGCCATTGCACTGGCATTGCTATGCCAGATATTGGAGGAGACATACTTGGTTGAGAAACCAAAAGAGAACCAGGTTACAATCGAGCGGGCATACGTAAAGGCCAGAGCATATTCCATGGCATTATAGAATTCGCCAGTCCCTTCCTGGTTCGCAAGATTGGTCACTGCAATGCTCCCAAAATCGACATGGCTGACACTTACGCCAATATTGCCAACTCTGGGGATAGAAAAGGAAGTTGCGACATATTTGTTTGAAATTCCTGCAACCCAGGGCTGGTTCATGACCAGAAGTTCCGCGCGCTCCTGAAAAGCCAGACCGGCAGGATTCCAATATATGGATGCGATATTCCTACCCACACTCACATAAGCCTCACCCATGGCCACTGCCGGACCAACACCTATTTCCAGAAAATTTGCAGCCGTGGTTCCATATCGATATGGTTTTTGCCCGTACAGTGTGCTGAGCAACAGTATTCCAAAGGTTGAATAACGGATAATCTGTTTAATATTGTTTCTCATTTTAGCACCGCAAATTTACCTATGTGTTCACGTCCTGATTCTTCCGATTCTACATGATAAATATACATACCTGCAGCAATCTCTAAATTTTCATCGGTCAAAAGATTCCAGTGCATGGAGCCATTTGAGGCAATATTATCAACTTCGAGTGTTTTTATCAGTACACCTGAAGAAGTAAAAATTCGGATCGTGCATTGGGCGGGCAGATGGGTAAACATGATTCTTCTCGGTTGATTGAGATAACGGTTTCGGACCGCCCCCTCCATGGCATTTGTGCCAACATAGGGATTGGGAACCACCTTAATGCTGTCCATGGTAAACGCTTCCGCGACAACATCCACCACTGTATCTAGCTTGGTGGTAAATCTGATGGTGTCCGTGCTCCAGAAAGGTCTTTTAAAACCAATTTGATATCTGTCTCCCACACCTGGATAATTTGTTGAATCACCACCGATGAAATCAATGACAAAGGCAGTCCCTTGCCAGATGCCGGCAGTATCAACACTACCAACCAGAATTTTATCCTGAAATTTATTGAATTTTCTGTCCAGGGTCCATTGAGTGCCTCCATAATCCTGAACAACCATATCCATAATCGGGTGATTGCCGGTACTGTCCAGCAAACTGGTGTTGATCACATAAAAATCAAATGTCTCTCCCAGGATATAGCGAATGGGGAACAATGGAAGCCAGAGCTCTTTGTCAAATTCATCGTATATGGGAATTGGACTTACCACCTTGCTGGTGTATGCCGATGTGTCTCCGGTAAAAACGATCTCATAATCATAGGGGAATAGATTTGTCTCACGTCTTGTCAGTGAAACATTCATGAAGTTCCCATACCCTCCTTCGATCCAACCCGTGGCACGTGGATCTGGATCCAGTTTGGGAAGCATCACATCCTGGTTGATCATCAGCTGTACACCATCAAAGGGATCGGAAATGATCGTGGTATCGGATGCCAGGCTCCATGCAGCCAGAGATTCGTCGTATACCAGGTTCTCAAGTATATAGTTGATGTTCCCCGCCGAATCCACAGCTGATTCGCTCCGCATCTCTATGGTAGTATCCTCTAATACTTTTGATATTCGGTATCCCGAGGTCATATAGAATGTTGGCAGCTTCTTTTTATTGTAAAGTGTGTCTACAATAAATGTGATCTCGTAGCTTTGATTGTCTATGACCTGATCGCGGCCGTAAATCATGGGTTGTATTGTGCCAGTCCCCAGTATTGAATTTTGCGTGGAATCAAGTTCAATCGCAGGAGAATGATATCCAGCAGCAGTACTTCTGGGTACCACGATCTGTACATTTTTTCCCACACCCTTGATCTGGTCATAATCATCGATACTGACGACCATATTATTCTCTGAAGGTGCAATACCAGGAGTGCTTGAATTGTCACCTGGATCCACACCGTAGTCATAGGCGACGAGACCATAGTAGTAGGTCCGGCCATTCTCAACATTATCATCTATAAAGAAATGTTTCAGACCCGTGTCACTTCCAAGATTATAGGCTACTCCATTTACCAGTCCAAATTCCGCAAAACCATAGATATCATCAACGAGATCACATTGAAAGATTGACTCGAAAAAAATTGGTGTCCCATAGCCATCAGTGATCAATTCCGCATCAGTGAAAAATTTATCTGTCGCTTTATATAATTTATAACCTTCAAAATCGTTCTTATTGCCAACAAATGGATCTCGGGTCAGCTTATCTGAAGCATCATCCCAGGACAGGATGACCTGCCCATCTCCAGCGGTAGCACTTAATGTCGGCATCTCCGGTGGCTGGGCGAAACGATAATCTGATTCGTAGATCAACTGGACAATTTTCTTTAACTGGAAGAGAGCTGGAGCCGTATAGCCCGGTGGGTTGATACCAGCTACAGGATCAGAGGAATGAATCTCAGCCATTGAGATTCTCTCGGTTCCCCCCTGCCTGAGATGAAAAGGGCCGGAGGCGAACAATTCCACAAGGTTTGATTGATCTCCATAAAAGCCTTTAAGTGTTCCCAGGGATAATGAGTCCCACATGACATCATCATTTCTAAACCACGGTGTCCCGGATGGTGCAGGATGCTGATTCACAAGCTCAAATAAAAGGAAAGTGTTTAAGCCGGACATATCAGATTCACTCACATCGGTCAAGGCAAAGTTCGGTTCCGCATCACCAAGGGCCAGATCAAAATCCGGTCTGTGGTTGGCCTCACCCTGATCTGGTCCCGGATAATTGATATCCAATGGTCCCAGACCATCCAGCCCCACATCATCACCATAGGGTTCATAGGCCTGATAGCGCCCGTCCCCATTCAGATCATCTCCATCCTGCCAGTCCTGATCCTCATCAGCATCCCAATGAGCTTTCAGCTGTGAGGTGTCCATATCATAAAAATCCAGGAAAGCAGGAAGATTATCAATACCGTCTGTGGGTCCCACAATGGCAAGGGCCACATTATCACGTCGTTCATTCACCAGGCCATCGCCATCATTATCCTTGTCATCATAATCAATACCGGGACTTTCCAGATAGGCGAATCCCATGATACCAGCGTATCCATTGTCACCCACTCCATCAATATCCCATGAATAGGCCAGGTCCAGCTCCTGGCTGAAGTAACCGATATCGTCATCTGGGCCTTCTCCTCCAATGGCGTTGTCAACCCAGTATCCAAAACAGACTTCTGTCAGATCATAATCTGAGATGTTTGCGATATTGTACTCCCAGAATAAGGCATCTCGAGCCTGGGGATTGTTCCATTGAAAGCCTCTGGTTTCCACGCGAATGCCCAGACCACCCCAGGGATATCCTGCTTGAATGGTAATATCATCACCTATTTCAACACCAGGCCGGGGATAGTAGCGCACCATGTCCTTTGGACCCAAATATTCCTGATCGTGGGCATCGTTGACTACAAAATAAGTTTCCAGATCTGCGTACTGTATTCCCCTCCCAAAACGTCCGTCCCATTCATGTGACCATCTCAGACCCTGCCCTGACGGCCAGCCAGCGATAGGCCAGGATAGAGAATCGTCACTCATGGCCGGATATTCACTGGTTTCGTTAAAATATCCAAATACTGGATAGAAACCCCACTCAACCAATCCAGCTGAATCTGCATCCATTTCTTCACGATAACTGGTTTGCAGATAATGAAGCACATGCAGATTGGGATTGAATTTGATTTCCAGGGTATCTGTTACCGGGATGGTATCAATAGTCAATGGATCAGCATCATCCCGAATATATACCCGGGCACCGACCAGCAAGCCGACACCATCAAGCATTTTTGTTCCATCACCTTTTGGCCAGATCGATGCGAGATCATCAGGCCAGTTGGATAGTTCCGTAGTATTCTGGAATTTTAAATGAACACGATTGCCATCCATGGTGCCTTCGCGTTCAGCCTCTTTGTCCCCTGCCGGATCATTTGGACCTTGATAAAAGCCCTGGCCGAATGTGAGTACAGCCATAGCTGTCAAGGCCATTAGAACGACAGTAAATCTGAGATATTTTTTCATTTTCATTCTATATATCTACTTCCAAACCGATTTTTATTTGACGAGGGGTGCTAAACATGGATGGGTTCTTATACCGATCCTCGTATTCATTAAAGTTGCTCCGATGACTGGCCAGGTCAGAATCTCTCACGATTGCTGTATACGCTCTTCCAGTTGCACCATTTACGGCGACCTCATTATAGCGATCCAGTAAATTGTATACTGAGATATTCACCCGGGAGTTAAATCCCAATACCTGAGGAATTTGAATATATGCAGTAAGATCTACATGATAACTTGCTGACCGATATTCATTGTTGGGTGCGAGGTTAATCCTGGCCAGAGGACTCTCGCTTTGCGGAGAAAAGGTATAGGTAGTACCGGAATTATAATATCCGGTCAAATGAGCACCATAATAGGATGCGGAATAGCCGATTGATAGATTGAAAGTGTGTCTCTGATCCCAGCTCATGGCGATCATTCGATTCACTTCATCCACACTGGAGCCAGCCCGATTGAAGGTCTGTAAAGGATTGTCCGAATTTCCCTTGGTATACTGGAGGGTATAATTCAGATTGGTCCTCAATCCACCAACTCCGTAATCCAGCTTTAATTCAAGTCCACGAACATTTCCATAATCCTTATTCGTATACAAGCCATAGCGGATCTGATTATAGGTACTGACGACAGCTGTACTTAAAAGATCATAGATATCGCGGTAATACAGATTTATTTCCAGTCCCAGTTGAGGAGTCAGCTCCTGCCATAAACCGATTTCATAGCTGACCGTCTTTTGAGCATTCAAACCAAGGGAGTCTGCACCAAGATTCGCGTTTCCCATGGTCGTCCCAAAATCAGAGGGGCCAACAAGAAAAGCATCGTTGCTGTACATGGCATAGTAGGCCGGCATCTGGAAGAAATGTCCATAGCTGAAGTGGAGCACAGCCCGATTCCCAAGTTGATAGGCCAGGCCAAATCGGGGACTCACCTGATTGACTGTTTTTGATTTTAAATAGGTGGACATCCTGGTTTCATCGAGCACAATATTACTATCTGCATCGTACAGTGGATTCCCGGCTGAATCCTTTAATGCATAAATTGAGGAGTTCGCTGGATTCCTCCTCTGGCTTGGGTACACCGTGTTTGCATCAAAGCTGTCAAAACGCAAACCGAGATTGATGACCATTTCATTGAATTCCATTTTATCCTGGAGATAAAATGACTTTTCAACCGGTGATTTTTTATAAATGTCTGCATATATCGTGTTATTCCCCAGGACACGCGGACGATAGATGTTCTCATTGTCGCCACCGGCATTTTGATTCTGAATCAATTGATATTCATTGTAAATATCATGATTTGACATCTGAAAACCGGTTTTGAAGCTATGGCGGTTATTTGCCTGCCATGTCATATCAAATTTTAAATTTTTTGTATTCGTTTCTCTGATGGTATGATCTTTTGCCTGTCCACCTGTAAAGAATCCCGGTCCGTAGGTATTTGCATAGAGATCATTCACATAGGACCAGACAGTATCACCCTTTGCATACCAGGTACCCTGATAATTCATCACTGCATCAGCAATAAAGTGGTCTTCAGGATCTTCAAATAAATAGCTCCCGTAATAATTGTCTGTCTGACTCAGCTTCAGATCATAGAACAATTTGTTGGTCAGCATGTGGTTGAATTGAAAGGTGTAAAATTCCGTGTGAGCCTGCTCCTTTATGGCACCGTCCGGATTATACTTGTAGGTATGATTGTAACCCTGCCATTGGTCATCATTCTTGTTGTACATAAATGAGGACCGCATTTTCGGTCCTAACTTGAATGAGAGTTTCACCATCAGGGATGTATTTTCGCTGGAGTTCATAGAAACATAGGTACTATCCCCTGTATCCTCTGTTATCCAGTCACCAGGATCAGAGCCCAGGCGATAATTACTCTCATCCCAGACATTAAAATGCCTGATCCCGTTCAAGTGTCCTGCAGTTACCTGGTTACGGTAATTGACAAAGAATCCAATCCGATCACCCAGAATCGGACCGCTGATCATGAACTTGTTGTCATAATTTGTGTTCAGGTTGAAATGATCATCTTCATTATCAGTAAAACCAAAAGGCTCCAGCGCTAGGAAAATGCTGTCCTCTCCCTGATATTCATTGTTGGTAAAATACGTGGCAATTGAGCTTGAGACACTCATATGAAATTCAGGTGAGCCGTCCTTGGTTACGGCATTTACAATACCGCTCATGGCCTTGCCATACTCTGCATTAAAAGTACCGGTGATCACCTCCAGATCCTGTACAGCCTCCGTCTCAATGCTCACTACGGCATTGTTTCCACCGTAAACTTCATCAACTTGAATCCCATCAATGAGATAACTTACTTCACCACTTCTTCCACCCCTGAAGTGACCGGCAACAACACCGGCCTGCATTCCTACAACTGCACCAATATTTTCAACAGGAAGGACGGCGATATCATCAGCAGAAATATTCTTTACCGTGCTGGTTTGATCTTTCTTTGTGGAAATTTTGCTGGCTGTGACAATCACTTCAGATCCTTCCAGCGTAGATGTATTCAAACTGGCATCAGCATAGGTCGTGCGATTGGTCGACACGCGAACATCTTCAAGCACATTGATTTCATAACCGATCATGGAGAATTTTAAAGTATAGCTCCCCGGTCGAATATTGATAAGGTTATAATAACCATCCAAATCAGAGATGGCTCCCTGGCTTGTACCCTCAAGGATGACATTGACCCCGATCAGGGGCTCTCCATTACCGCCATCCACAATTTTACCGGCTATTTTTCCTGTTGTCTGGCCATAGAGACCAGCTAGGGTGAGGCAGAAAATTACAAGTGTCGTTTTGAATTTATTCATAGCTTACTTTTCGCGTGTTCCCCAATCATTCGTGAGCACATAAGGAGGGCTGGCCCATGTGGATTTTATCAATACCACATGGGTCCAGCCAGTGTGCATGCTAACTATTTAAGCAGTGTTACTTTTGTGACCGCTGTACCTGACGCTCTGGAGACAACAATGAAGTAAATCCCTGTGCCAGCCTGATGACCATAACTGTTACGACCATTCCACTCAACACTATAGTGTCCAGGTGAGTGATGGGTCTCAACAAGGGAGGTCACATGCTGCCCCAGCATATTCACAACATCAATCTTCACATTTTCATGGGCAGGAATATCATACTGTATCGTCACATCCGGATTGAATGGATTCGGGAATGCATTCAAAGCAAACTCCTTGGGTAGCATTAATTCCTCGTCATTCGCGAGCGATCCAGACCCTGAGCATGAACCAAACCAATTGGTATCAAGTTCCATGCTTGTGGTTGTATCAATGGGCATAATCAGTCGGCGAACAGCTAGACCGACTCCTGGATCGAGAACCGCGCAAGCTTGATCGCTCATATCCTCGAAAGTTGTGCCATAGCCGAACAAGTAGTCAAGGGTATCTCTTGACTCAGCTGTGATCGAAGCACTCCAGATACCACTTGTTGCGGTCTCGGCCAGCATGACTGGTGAGATGTAATCCCAGCCATTAAAATTACCAAAAACGTAGGGTGTATTGGTGCTTGGATTAAAGCCTGTCTCCTGAGTCATATCCACGCTCACCGTCACTTCAATATCATGCTTCGGCGAACAGGGGTAACAGCTTGAGAAGCAAACTGCCGGGAGTACGAGATCAATATCTGTGTTGAGGACACGATCGTTGTATTGATTTCCTCCGCAACCTTCTGCTGCCAGTTGGTCGCCATCTTCCCAATTACCTCCCCAGTTGCCATCGCCCGGTCCATTTCTGAATTTCCAGAAAAAGTCTGCGCCGGGAAGGATATCGGTCAGGGTTAATTCCCAGATGTCATCACCATCGGAATCATCCATGACAAGACCTGCTTCACCAAGACCGCCACCGGCCATATAGACACCGGCTAGATCTGTTTCCACATCCATCATATTGACCTTGAAGGTAACAGAGACATAATCCAGAATTTCACAAGTTCCATCATCAGAACATTGACCGAAACATGTCGTAATGGTCGTATCATTCACACCGAGATCAAAATGGCGATCGCTATACTCACCCCATGCACAATCCTGGCCTACGATGTTCTCCTTCTGTGACCAATTGGTATTGGCCCCATTGATAAAGGTATATTTTTCGCTGGCGTAATTTTTGAACCACCTGGAATGGGTATAGACATTATCATTGGCAACTCTATCGGGAGCCACACCATCATCCAACATTGGGTTATCGCCAGGAAGACCAAACACGCCCGCTGCGATATGAACACCTTCTTCACTCACAATTTCCTGTTCCATGTTTACTTCAAAGGTGACCCAGGCAACATCATCCTCCATCAGGCAGCTTCCGTCATCGACGGTAGCATCCGGGTTGTAGGTATAGCTCTCAGGATTGGTACAGCCGAGGACATCATCCGAATAGAAGGCTGTCATCTTGTCAAACCAGATGGCACCATCTACAATATCATTTGCAACCGTGGTACCCCAATCCCCGACAAGGACGAATTCAAAGCCAAACCCAACGATCTTGTCCAGGTCCAGCTGATTATTTCCAGCCACACCGGCCCAGCCAGTGCGAACAAATCCTTCAGTATATTCTACAACAGCGCTACTTGCAGTTTTTTGCAGAGGAATTCGAATCTCAGCCCAGCCACTGTCAGGAGCATCAAAGATTCTGTCAGCTTCAATAAATGAGTAGTAATATTCACTGCCAGCCTTGGTCCAATTGGCGGGATTGGAATCCTCACTGCTTTCCATGAGGGTCACTCTAAGTGCCATGGAATTTGGCACAGATGCAGCCTGATAGTTGCGGAAGAAAACAGAGAGATAGTTTCTACCAGAAAGGTCTATATAGGCATCACTTACATGCGACAGGGCGACAAAACCACCCCACCCCAGGTCATTCGCAACACTATATGCGAACTGGGTTGCACCCACTCCATCGTATGCATTTACTTCTGATACCAGCGCAGAGGATAAGGCATTATTGACATCATCCTCAGAATCGATAAGGAGCTGCCAGAAATCACTGGCGCCAATAGCTATATCGCCGGCATTTTCAAAACCATTGAGTACAACGTCATCAGGTCTTACCCAGGGTGTGCCCCAGAAATACAGGTTGTCGACATAAACATCACCATCTCCGACAAATTTGTACTGGTGAATATCGTTCAATGTCAATCCCTGGTCGAGATATTCTTTCAATGGGATATCAACACTCACCCATTTTGCAGTTTTAATGTCCAGGACGGAACTTCTCTCTCCCGAACTCAAGCTGATCAGATAGAGTTCCAATTGAGTCGCGTTTGCTGTCCAGAAATCAATATGGAGGAAACCCAGTCCGGAGAAGTCATTCCCGACGCCTCCATCTGTGCTGCCGATATTGATCCCCTGATAATTCAATCCACTCAGGAGGATTGTATTATTCCCCTCAAGTGTGATTTCCGAGAATACGGTTGCCTGACCCCAGTTTGGATTCAAATTCGTTCCAGCGATGTCAGTATAGGCATCACTATAAACGGACACGACACCGGCAGCATCCTGTGTCGGTGTGGGTGCAGCAACAACGGGCTCAAGAGCTGTAACACCTTTAATGAAATAGATATTATCGGCATAAAAGTCACCATTGCCATCAAACTTGAATTGATGAACAAGGTCAGCCAGCAGACCGAGATCAGTGAAATATGACATGGGAATATTGAGACTTGTCCATACACCAAGCTCGGTCGGAAGGATATATTTCACTTCCGTGCCATCAGTGCTGATCAGGTATATATTCAAGTCAGTAGAGTTCACA
>JAIPJF010000001.1 GCA_021734325.1 Fidelibacterota bacterium
CATTACTTGCTTTGATTTTGAAGGAGGGTTTTCTAACTTGGCGCATCTTCACCTCGTAGGTGTTTTTGTTTTGTGTCTTATCAACTACAATTTAAAACACTTACGGGGTTTTTTGTTATCCTAAAGCGGAATCAGGGAAGCGATGCATAGCGTTTTACGGTCTATAAATTCAATTCTGATAGTCAGATTTTGATTTTGTTTCTCCAAGAAGGATGGAGATATCTTTCCGCTCATTATTACGGAGTATATGCAGCAAGAGCTCGTCGCCCAATTTCATATTCTGACCTATCAGATACGCAAGAATATCATCAAGCTTTTCCACGCGCTCGCCTTCGAGACCGATGATAAGATCGCCAATCATGATTCCTGCACGCTCTGCAGGGGAACCCTCTTTTACCCCGTTAACCAGGACACCCGTTGATGTCGGAAGGCTCAGCAGGCGCGCGATCCTTGCATTATTGTTTCTATAGCTTAAACCTGTTGAATAATTGCGATCAACATACCCGGTCTTCCGTAATTCATTGATGATTTCCATCGCTTTGTTTATGGGCAAGGCAAAGCCAATACCGATAGATCCTGAATTATTGGCACCTGAATAGATAAATGTGTTGATACCTATCACCTGCCCCTGTGAGTTAACCAGGGGTCCGCCACTGTTCCCAGCGTTGATCGAAGCATCGGTCTGGATCATATCCTGATAGACCCGACCTGATTGCTGAAAACCAAAATCCATGTGTAAACTGCTAATGATTCCAGCCGTGGCTATGGGCATCCGGCTTTCACTGAAAAGTCCAAAGGGATTCCCCAACGCAATGACCCATTCTCCCATGATGATGGCATTGGAATCACCGAGGTGAACGGTTGGGTAGCTCCCATCATGCTTGATTTTGATCAATGCCAGATCAGTTTTTTCATCAATACCGATCAGGCTGGCGATATGCTGGGTCCCATCTGCCAGGGTAACTGTGATATCCTGTGGATTCTCAACGACATGGGCATTGGTAATAATATATCCCTGTGAGTCATAGATAAAACCGGAGCCAATGGAAGATACTGTCTCCTGTACCCAGCTTGGAGCCTGTGGCATCATCATACGCCAGAAGGGATCAGACATCAATGGAGATTGTGAATAGCGTATCTGTGTTACTGTGATCCCGACCACAGCGGGAGCGACATCAGCAATTCCACGGGTAATCGCTGTTTCTCTGGACCATTCCAGGGGGATCGGCAGCGGGTTTTCAGTAGAGGATAAATTCGCATCCTGAACAAGAGGCTCGGAAGCGACCGTTTCAGCGCTTTCCACACTGCCAAGTTTCCAATTCCTCAGTTCCCTGAGGGAAAGGGTCAACATCCCCAAGAATAAGGCCATGGCGAATATGAATGTGGTGAACTTTTTCATAGATATCTAGTCCATCCTAAAGATAATCTATATTAACCTGCATGCAGAGATGGCGCAAGGTCCTGTTCGAATAATAGCCAATCAGGTTGCACTTCATCTGGATAACTGACCTTGATCAAAGCCAGTCCCTGTGGAGCAGCTGTGACTGTGTGATTTTGGCGATCAGGATTTTCTAGTAACTTTGTGAATTTCCCGATCTCCCACTTCCCTCGCGCCACTTCCACCATGCTTCCAACGAGCATGCGAACCATGTGGTGAAGGAAGCGATCAGCCTTCACAGTAAAGCGAATGACACCATCAGCATCCTTTTCCCATCTGGCTTTTGATATATTGCACGTCATGTTTTCTGTTTCACTCTGCGCGTAACAAAAGCTTGAAAAATCATGGACGCCCAGGATTTGTCGTGACAAAGATTCCAAAATATCCATGGAAAGAGGAAAGCGAACATGCCAACAGGCATTTCGCCTTAAAATGTCGGCATTGCTGATGATCTGATAGCGGTATTGTCTTTGAACAGCCATAAATCTGCTATGGAAATCTGCATTTGTCTGAGCAGATGCCAGGATTCTTATATCTGCAGGTAAATACCGGTTAAGGGTCATCCAGATATGGGTATGTGGTATGGACGTCTCATCAACATCAAAATGAGCCACCTGACCCAGGGCGTGGACACCAGCATCTGTCCTTCCAGAGCCGTGCAATGCGATCTTTTCCCCAAACACCTTTTGGAGTGCTGATTCGATACTGCCCTGTACAGTGGGTGTGTTCGGCTGAATTTGCCAGCCGTGATAATTGCCGCCATCATACTGTATGAGCAAGGCAAATCTCATGAATCACCTCTGGTCTGTAACGCTGCAGCGGTGAGACTCAACCAGGCCGACATGCACAACCAAATGAAGAGCAAGATATCACTGCTCAAATATGCGAGAATACCAACGGGAAACCAGATCATCAGGGATGTAAAAAGGTGCTGGTCGAATTGCATTTGTGGTCTGTTTGGTAAGCCCTTCAATGCCAATAGATTGCCTGTGTTGACAGCTCTGGCGATGGTATGGGCAATCATTGCCTGGAGAATGCCCTGTCCGTACTGCAAGCGTTGGATGAGTGTATTCCCGGTGCTTCGTGAGGAAAAATAAGTTTGAAAATATGAAAATCGATTCCACTCTTTCTGTAGTGTGGGCACGAAGCGTAGAGCAAGGATTATCAGGGTCTGCAACTCGTCAATCTTCAAGCCGATCCATCTCAATGGTGCCAGAAGATTGATCATGTTGGAGGCAACGATGGGACTATTCAATTTGCGATGAAGAATAGAAACCAGCATCAGGGGCCAGGCAAATCGTTCAACAGCAAACAGGAGATACTGCCAATCGGTCCAGCTAAAGCCTTCATTGAGAGATCGAAAAAACATCTCCCGCATGAAGGGTGAGAACAGGATTTGCAAACATGCGAGAAAAAGGACCAGCAATAATATGGATACCAATGTCTTAACAGGAGATTCAGATCCATACCAAAGCGCGAACAGGGTTAATGTGCTAATCCCGATATGCCAGACTGGAATATGGATAATCCAAAGGGAGACAAAGACAAGAACAGCAGAAAAAAAACCCACCCACATCAGCCAGGGACCAAACCCGCGCTTTGCTGAGTATTTGTTTTGATTCAGTTCAGTCATCACCAAATCATTCAAAATGAAAGGCTTAAGAGCATTCCAGTGTTATTCAATCCAATGATAGGTTGTACGGTAAGGCTCGACTGCTGCCGTTTTAGAAATAATGCGTCCATGGTACTCACCAGATGATTAAGGGCCAGTGCTCCAAAGGTATAGGTCAATCTCTGCCGCCAGTAATATCTCTGTGTCTTGATATCATAATATTCCTTGCGCCTTTCCGTCGTTTCCCAGTTCCAGTATTCGCCCTCTTCCCGAGAATAAATTCGATCCCACTGCCGATTGCGGAGCATCTGCTCGTTATACGCATCCATGCTCTCATAGCTTGAGACACGATCCAGAAAGATATCAGATTTGGATTGAGGGTCAGTCACCTCTGCATATTCAGCTGCGAGATAATAAAGATCACTCTCATGACTCCTGATCGTACTTGAGGCAACACCGGCAAAGATCCACAGGGAAGCCTCAATTCCATTAAAAATATAAGCACGTGTCTTGGACTGATAGCTGTGCTCTCCCCATCCAGGAATGACAGCACTTTTCAACACGCCAAATTTTGGAGCCGTGGATGGTTTTTCATTCCCAATTAATGGGATGGTGAAGATCAATGTCAGAATGATGGTTCGAAAATAGATCATGGATAAGATCAGCTCCTTATAAAGTAGAGTGCTGCGACCAGGGAAAGAATGGTGAAGGTTGTAAGCACTATCGAGAGTGAACCTGGTTGATCGTCAAGATAATTTCCAGAGATAGGCACAGGGAACCATTCAGGTAACAGATTTTTCATTTGAGTATTTGAGACCTTATCTGCAATATTTCCCTGCCATTGGAACATTTTGTCTTCAACCAAGAATTCAACATTGAGATTTAACTTTCTGACGTACGCTGTGTTCCTTAAAGAATTCTCAGTCACTTTGTTCAGGGAAAGATCCAGCGTTTTGATCTGGACGCGAATACTATCCTTCCCTGCTCTGGTATCAAATTGATGGCTCTGGTTCATTATATCGTCGAGATATTCGGTAACATCGGGATCACCCAAAAATGACACTGTTTGCTTTTCAGGTTGAATCCCAGTAGAATCAGCGATCGCCCTCTGCATATCCGTTACCAGAACTGTACATAGCGATTGGTGACTTGATTGAGCCTGAAGGGACATCGAAGCGATAACGAATAATAGGAACCTTATTTTCATGCAATACGGCGATCACGTGCGATCAGGTTTACTGAAAAGTACCAGCATCAGACCAAAGGCTGCAAGCAAAAGCATGCCTAGCGCAAAGACATCACCTTTTTTACTGTAAAAAGTGCGATCCAACCCAAAAGGTGCATCGTAGATGATCTCACCCTTTTCGCCCAGGGGTATGGAAGCAGCAATTCGGCCACTTGGAAGGATCAAAGCGCTTATCCCGGTCTGAGCTGCCCGGGCGATGCTGATGCGGTGTTCGATTGCTCTCAGCTTGCCAGCAGCCAGATGTTGATACGGGCCGAGAGATTTTCCCAGCCAGGCATCATTGGTGATGATGGACATGAGTTCGGCACCATTATCAATAAATTTACTGAATATGTAGGGATTTGCTGATTCATAGCAGATCAACGCTCCCATCTCTGCGGTCTGAAAACGGCTCCCCATGGGATAAACTGTAGATTCTTTTCCGGCTTCAAAATTTGCCTGTCCGAAATTGAGACTCTCGAGAACAGGGAAGGTTTCCACCATGGGAATTCGCTCAGCAAATGGGACCAATCCCTGCTTGCTGTAAATGGTGAGGGGCCGGTCAGGGCTGTAAAAGAAAGCAGAATTATAAAATAAGTACTCGCCTTCTTTCTCAACATGATGCAGCGCTCCTGTGAGCACAGAGACATCATTATCATCGACCAGCCTTCTTATTTTTCGATCAAACTGCGGATAATAGCGCAAATGTGCCGGGATGGCACTTTCGGGCCAGATGAGAATGAGGGCATCTTCAGCAATCGCTTTTTCAGATTGATCTATAATTGCTTGAACGTGTTTGGTCTTTTCTGAACGTATCCACTTTTGGTGAGGATCAAGATTGGTTTGAATGATACCCACCCG
This sequence comes from Fidelibacterota bacterium, assembly GCA_021734325.1. Classification (GTDB taxonomy): domain Bacteria; phylum Fidelibacterota; class UBA8477; order UBA8477; family JABMPR01; genus JABMPR01. The sequence goes on from JAIPJF010000001.1 coordinate 5,137, forward strand.
AATAGTGGAATAATTGATTTCACCTGTCACCTTGATCCTAACAGCTCCAAAAATAAGGGAGCCAACGATGATAAAGCCCAGGATACCCCATATCAGTTGCTGTGTTCTGACGGTCAATCTGCCAAATTCCAGTTGAAATAGAATTGTATTGATTATCAAGACCCAAAAGCTGACGGCGTAAATTCCCCCGTACTCGGCAAATTGCTGAATCGGCAAGGCAAAGTTTTGCGTCATTGCCAGGGATAACCATGGAAAGGCCAAAGTGAATCCATGATAGCTAAACATGAATTCTATCGATACCCAGAACACTGGAGCAAACCAGAAACCTTTTGTCCCTAAATTCCGGCCGGTTCGCGCTATGATGAACCCGAAAAGACCAAACCATAGTGATAGGTAGGCGACACTCCCCATCATGGAGAGGGAGGCAATCCAGAAATTGGTACCCGAATTATTGGCTATCCAGTTCAGACTTGTGAGGGTAAATATGAAACCGGTGATAAATCCCAGCTTAAAACCCTTCGTCCACCTTTCCTGCTGTAAAGCAGCCCATAATGGAAGCCAGGCGACCCAGGCAATAAAAAACATGTCGAACGGAGGAAAACTAAGCGTGAGCAACAATCCAGAAAAGATTGCCAGGGTTTCTGCTCTAAATCTTTTAGTCATCGGATTATCCGTTCTAATATCCTTGTGTTTCCTTGAGATATTGCTTTAAGATAAGCGCAGCAGCTATACGGTCAACTGCCCCTTTATCCTGCCCCACCTTTTTACCCATTTGATGGAGGGATTCCTCGGCTTCAACTGAACTGTAGCTCTCGTCAGTGGTAAAGACAGGAATATTCACCTTTGAGCTGAGTTCAGAGATAAATAATTCGACACGCTTGGCCTGCTCACTTTTCTCTAACCCCGGCCTCAAGGGTAAACCAACAACAATTTCCGCGACCTGTTCTTTGATAATGATAGCCATGATCTGCTCAATGGCATCTGCATTATTCTTTACGAGAAGCGTTTCGTATGGGCTCGCAATAATACGCATAGGATCAGTCAAAGCCAATCCCACACGCCGGCCACCGGGATCGATGGCTAGAATTCGACCCAGCATCTTAGGGAACCATAATGGTTCTATTTAAGAGGCTGCTTCAGAACCTCTTTGAGCATTTTACCTGGTTTGAAGTGCGTCTTCCGTCTTGCAGGAACAAAAATCTCCTCATTGGTGCGAGGATTTCTGGCCCTGGGTTTGGCCTTTGTTGGTTTGACCTCAAATACACCAAAATTTCTTATTTCAATGCGAATTGAGTCTTCTCCACTCATCATTTCGCGCAGTACTGTGAATACACCATCCACAATTTCCTCGGTCTGAAATATCTTCTGACCCAGTTTTTCAGCTGTCCATTTAGCAACATCTTTTTTTGTGTAGGTAATCGGCATTATGCTATCCTTTCTATCTGTGGCCTACTCACGATCGACGCTGATAACGCCTTCTGAAGCCAGTAGTTTTGATTTTAATTTATCTAATTGTTTGACACCCTCGACCTCGATGATGACCAAGCCAGTAACAACGTCACCATCAACCTTCATGGAAAGCGTGTCAATATTTATGTCATATGAAGAGATAATGTCGGTAACATCTCTTACTAAATGCTTACGCTCCTGCGCCAGAATCTTCAGCCGGACCAAAAAGGTTTGAGATCTGGCAACAGCCCAATCCACATCAATAATTCGTTCTTTCTCAACCAGATTTGGTCCCACGGTATCACAGGTCTTCTGATGCACGGTAATGCCCCTGCCGCGGGTGATAAAACCGATGATGGGATCTCCGGGAATTGGATTACAACATTTCCCAAAGCTGATCATCATATTATTAATACCTTGTATGGACACGCCCTTCGTATTCCGGCGGGCTCTGCTGAGAAAAGATTCGGCAACCTGGGATTCAGATTGTTCCTTCTTGGCATTCAAGTACTCTTCAGGAAAGAATTTGGTGAGAATGGAGGAAACGGTTCGATGTCCCGATCCGATGGATGCGATCATCTTCTCCTCAGATTCAAATTTGAGTTTATGATAGGAGTCCTTGAGGTGTTTCCACTCCTTTAGTTTTCCAATCTTTCGTAGCTCCTTCTCAAGGATCTCTTTTCCAAGGCGCACACTTTCGTCAAATTCCTGGCCCTTGATCCATTTGCGAATACCTGACTTGGCTTTGGAGGTCTTGACAAATTTGAGCCAGGCTGAATTGGGTTTTTGCGAATCGCTGGTAATGATCTCAACCTGATCTCCACTATGGAGATCACTGTTAAGCGGTTTGATCCTGCCATTGATCTTTGCACCAATACAGTGCAAGCCGACCTGGGAATGGACATCGAATGCAAAATCCAGCGGCGTCGCACCCAGAGGTAGAATGCGTACTTCACCCTTTGGCGTATAAACAAATATTTCGTCTTTATACAAATCAATCTTCAGGAGATCCATGAATTGATTGGATGTGGTACTGTCTTCCGCCTGCAAAATATCGACAAGATTTCTCAACCAATTCACTTGTTGATCGATATCATCTGGAGATGATTTTGGACTTTTTTCCTTGTACTGCCAATGGGCTGCCACGCCCTCCTCGGCTGTCCGATCCATTTCAACCGTTCTCACCTGGACCTCAACCGGGAGTCCCTCAGGACCAACCACTGTGGTTTGAATACTCTGGTATCCGTTTGACTTGGGTTGGGCAATAAAATCCTTAAATCGCTCCTGAATAGGTGTATAAAATGAATGAATCAAGCCCAGAACGCTATAACATGATTCCACTTTATCAACAATGGCACGCACAGCATAGATGTCATATACATCCTCAAAGGGACGGTTTTGGTCCTGCATTTTCCTATATATGGAATAGCTTGATTTGAATCGACTCTTGAAGGTGGCTTCAATACCGGCCTCTTCCAGGCGTTGTTTTACGGGCTCCAGGAATTTTTGGATATATTTTTCAAAGAAGACCTGACGCTTGGAAATAAGTTTACCAAGTTCTTTGGATGCCTTGGGTTCGAGAATTTTAAAAATGAGATCTTCCATCTCAGATTTAATGCGATACATGCCTAAACGATGAGCAAGTGGCGCATAGACGTCACGAGTCTCCCTCGCGATGCGTCTCTGTTTTACGGCTGGAAGATATTCCAGGGTCCGCATATTGTGCAGACGATCAGCGAATTTGATGATGATAACACGAATGTCATCTGCAACTGAGAGCAGCATCTTTCTGAAATTCACAGCCTGCTTATCTTTTTCACTTCTGAATTTTATGTCTGATAGTTTGGTCACGCCGTCGACCAGCTGGGCGACCTCATCTGAAAATTCTTTGGCCACATCCTCAACAGTATATCCAGTATCTTCAATAACATCATGAAGCAATGCTGCGGAAATGGTGACCGGATCCAAATTCATTTCAGCCAGGATTGTAGCCACTCCGACGCAGTGGGAGAAATAGGGTTCACCTGATTTTCTTAATTGACCCTTGTGAGCCTCTTTGCCAAAGGTGTAAGCGTGCCAGATGAAATCCTGAGCCTCCTTGCCGACAGGTCTTGTCTCGCCAATAAGATCGATGATCTTTTGGAAGTCCGCAGGATAGGTACCACTATCAGAGGATCGGATTCTATCTAAGATGGTCGCAGCCATTAGAAGGGATTTGAGGAACCTCCACTGCTCTTTGGCTCAGGTGAATAAGCCGCTAAATTCTGGAACGAAGCAAATCTATCAATAAAGGTGACCCGCACGGTGTCAGTGGGACCATTTCGCTGTTTTGCAATAATGATTTCAGCGAGACCCTTCACATTTTCAAGTGTCTCTTCATCATGGGCGTATTTTTCAGCTCGGTAAATGAACATGACCACATCAGCATCCTGCTCAATAGAGCCTGATTCACGAAGATCTGAAAGTATGGGACGTTTGTCCCCTCCCCTCATTTCCACGGCTCGGGAAAGCTGAGAAAGGGCAATTATCGGTATATTCAATTCTTTGGCCAGCATCTTCAAAGAGCGTGATATCTGACTGATCTCCTGCTGACGGGATTCGACACGACCAGTCCCCTGGAGGAGCTGCATATAGTCGACAATAATGACGTCGACATCCTTGTCAGCTTTCAGTCTCCTGGCTTTGGCACGAAGCTCGGTAATATTCAACGAGGCGGAATCATCCAGATATATTTCAGCGTCGGCTAATTTACCGGCGGCGGAACTTAAATTTGGCCAGAGGTTCGATGGTAGCCTGCCAGTTCGAACGAGGTGTGCATCAACTTTGGCTTCGCTGCACAGCAGCCGCATGGCAAGTTGATAATTAGACATTTCCAATGAGAAAAATCCAATTTTATGGCCGTGATCGACGGCAGCATTTCTGGCAATGGATAAAGCAAGTGCTGTTTTTCCCATGGATGGTCTGGCTGCGATGATGATCAGATCTGAATTTTGGAAGCCTGAAGTAACGTTGTCCAACTGATCAAAACCAGTGGCCACACCCCTTATCCCGCCTGGATTTTCATGAAATTTGTCAACCTGGGCAAATGCTTCATCCAGTGCCGATCTAATGCGTACAAAATCGGCTGTTTTAAAACGTTTCTCAGACAACTCAAATATCTTGCTCTCAGCCTTTTCCAGCAAATCATCCACACGCTCCCGTGTTTCGTAGGCCTCTGTGGAAAGTTCAGCAGATAATTGAATAAGCGCTCGGAGTGCTGAGCTTTCCATAACCAATTTGGCATAATAGCGTGTGTTGGCAGTAGAAGGAATTTTTTCTGTCAGTTCTGTGATATAATAGGCACCACCAGCTGCCTGGAGATCACCACTGCGCTTCAACTCATCAGCAACTGAGATCTGATCAACTGGTTCTCCCCTGTTGTCAAGGTTGAGAATGGCTTTGAATATCTTCTGATGGGCCGGTCGATAAAAACTCTGAGGATCCAGAAATTCCATAGCAGTCGAGAGTGCTGCGCGATCCAGGAGCATGGAACCCAGAACACTCTGCTCTGCTTCTTCATTGTGTGGTGGGAGTCTCAGATTATGACTGGTTTCACTCATGAAGACATTCCTTTTTTCTGGCGATACAGTTCACGAATTTTTTTAAAATCATCCCATGCCGGACGCTTCCAGTTTGGATTCCTCAAGAGTGCTGCCGGATGATATGTGACGAGCATATCAGTTCCATGATAATCAAATATTCTGCCCCGCATGGCAGTAAGTGAATCCTTGCTTCGCAGCAATGTGGTCGCCGATATGCGACCAAGGGCAACCAGGAGTTTGGGTTTGATCAACTCGATCTGTTTTAACAGATACGGTTCGCACTGCTCAATCTCTTCCTTATTCGGATCACGATTATTTGGAGGACGACATTTCAGAACATTCGCTATATAGACATCCTCTCTTTTTAAATCAATCGCCTTGAGAATATCATCCAATAATTTTCCAGCACGCCCTACGAAGGGAATCCCTTCAAGATCTTCGCTTTCACCTGGAGCTTCACCAACGAACATGAGATCAGCATCAGGATTTCCTGTACCAAATACAAAATTTGTCCGTGAGGAGCCGAGGGGACAATTTTGACAGTGCATGATCTTTTCTCTGAATTCATTGAGATCGGTTATTTCAGAGCTCACAAATGGTCTCTCCGTGGAAATTTCATCTTCATTTTCAGGCATATACAGCGGTCCACCAAAGATCTCCAATTCCTCTTCAATAAAGGTTTTGATCTTTTGGGTATCTGACTGCACGTAAAAAGCGAATCAGTGCTTATTCTTTATCCTGATCAGATGCCTCTGATTCATCCTCGAACATGGCCTGTTTTTCCCATTTGAGCTCGCCGGATAAAAACTCATTGAGTCCCATGGTTGTTGGTTTGACCAGGCTGTCATGAGCTTCACGATCTATTTCAAAATCAACATTGTAATTACTGGTTGGCATTTCATCATCGCCACTGATCTCTTCCAGATTCTCTTCCTCACGTCGGCGCTCTTCCTCAATGATATAGCGGTCACCAATGATCTGACGCGCTCGCTTTGCGATCACCGTCACGGCTTCGAATATATCTTCCGTATGCTCTTCAATTTTTCTGAAAGGTATTGTTTTTAAACCCATTTATCTACTCCTTTATTCGTGATAGATCGTTTGTTTTAGTATTTCGCTAAAGTCCTCAACAGCATCAGATAGATTTGCATTGACGACCTTATAATCGAATAATTGGCCTAGGGACATCTCTTCACCCGCTCGTTCCAGACGGATCTTGATCTGCTCTGGATTATCTGTACCCCTGGCAATCAGTCTCTGCTCCAAGTCATCGAGTGAGGGCGGCTCTATGAAAATGGAGACACTCAATTCCGGATATTCCTTTTTCACATTAAGACCACCTTTAATATCAATATCCAGAAGCAGGATCTTTCCCTGATCCAGAGCCTGGTCGATATAGGACCTGAGCGTCCCATAGAGGTGACCGTTCTTCGAATATACCTCTTGCCATTCAACCAATTCATCCCGCCGAATCTTGTTAAGGAAATCATCTTTTGAGATGAAAAAATAATGCTGACCGTCAATTTCATAGTCGCGGCGTGGTCGCGTGGTTACAGAGACAGAAAATTGAATATCCGAATATTTCTTCATGATGGCTTTTTCGATGGTCCCCTTTCCTGCTCCGGAAGGACCTGCAACAATAATTATTCTACCTCGTCGTGACATCATTGAACGTTCTGTACTTGCTCTCTTATGCGTTCGATCTCATTCTTCAGTTCAACGACAGCATGCCCGATAGGTGTTGAATTGGCCTTGCTCCCGATCGTATTCGCTTCACGATTCATCTCCTGAAGTAAAAAATTCAAACGCTTGCCAGCATCACCATTCTCATGCATTAATTCACGAAAATGCTGAACATGGGCATCCATACGGGTAAGTTCCTCGTTGATATCCAGTTTATCGCTCCAGATCAGGACTTCCTGCTCAATCCTTTTTTCATCGATCTGCTGATCCGTTGTCAGTCCGGAATCCAATATCTTTTTGCGCATTTTATCTGTGAGAACCTGTAGACGATCTGCGTCATTTTCGCGTATTTTCTCAAGGATTCTCATAACATTGGTCAATTGCTCAGAGATGGTTACCTCCAGCAGTTCACCCTCCCTGTAACGCATGGCCTGCAATTGATCAATCGCCTCTGTCAGGACATCCATGACAGCGGCCATAAACTTTTGCTGGTCTTCCGTATTGATGGAATAAGATATCACATCTGGGAATTTTAGGAGTTCTACCAGTGGAAACGAATCCGATTGTCGACCCAGCAGGGCGGCACCATGGTTGACAAGTTGTTGATAATGTTGGAGTAATTCCCCATCCAGACGGGGCTTCCCGACTGAAGATTGCTCCGTGCCAATATTCAATGTCACCGTCACTCGTCCGCGAGTCAGAATGGACTGCAAACTGGTTCTGGCACTGTCTTCTATCCCTTCATAACCTCGGGGAAGCCGCATCACGAACTCCAGAAAACGGCTATTAACCGCCCTAAGTTCTATCGTTACGCTGGTCTCACCGATTTTATTCTCAGCCCGGCCATAGCCGGTCATACTTATTAGCATAAGCCCTCTCTTAAAGCCGCATAGTATAATTTTTTGCCCTAGTTATGTCAAAAGATATATTGAAGTTAGGCAATATATTTTCACATGAGCACAGATTAGCTGCCTAAAAGACCCTCGACCGAGCATTTCTTGATTAATACATGTCCACTCAGGATTTATTTCGTAGATCAATTGGTGTTACTATGATATATGTCATTCTGTGTCAATTTTATTATCCTAATATCAATCCATTATGGCAATTAGTTCTTTAAGTAAATATTTTGATGGGCTTGTCAAACATGCGGAGTGATAAAAGGACGTGAAATTAAGGACTCATAACTGGATCATTGGAACACTTTCTGGCGTCCTGCTTATTTTGATTGTCATCTACTCGCTTAACGGGCTTTCCTACTTAATTTCTCCACGTATAGAAAGGCACCTGCTCAAGGAGCTGGGTCAATTGTATAGTCCCTCGGGACTTTACGGCCACGGTGTGGGGTTTCTGGCCGGCCTGCTGATGGTCCTGCTCTGGTTGTATATTCTTCGGAAGCACTGGTATCGACTTCGCGGTGTTGGCCGTCTGAGTCAATGGCTGAAATACCACATGTGGTTTGGTATCGCTGCTCCCCTGTTGGCAGCCTATCATGCAGCTTTTCAATTTGAGGGACTGATCGGTGTCATGTACTGGGCCATGATCGCAGTCATGTTAAGTGGCGTCGTTGGCAGATATCTGTATGGCCACATTCCCAGACTAAGAGATGGACATGAAATGAGCATGGAAGAGATGAACATGGAGCGGGCTGCAAAACTTCGCTCATTGCAAATGGAATTCGGGATCACTTCAGAAGACATCAACCGCATACAAAACATGACTCCCAAAACGAGCACAGGCAATGTCCTGACCTCTCTGTATGATCTGGTAGCCTTTGATATCAATCGCAAGCATAAGGTCAATGCCATTCTAAAGGAATTTGAGATCAAGTATGGCACAAGTCGACAGGACCTTGTCTATTTCAAATCAACGATTGAAAAGCAGTTGGTCATGAGTCAGAGAGTAGTGGTTTTGGAGGCTGTAAATAAGGTCTTTCACTGGTGGCACGTCATACACAAACCCTTTGCCTATGCTATTTTCCTTGTATTAACGCTCCATATCGTCCTGACCCTTAGTTTTGGGTTCACATGGATTTTCTAATGACAGAATCAGTTCTTTCCTGGATCATCGGTGCAGCCCTGATATTTGCCTTCACCGTTCCCTATCTGATCAAGTGGAATCGTAAACACAAGCAGACAAAGGCAAAATTGGATGAAGCCATCCGCATCGGAGCCAATAAGCCCTTGATGCAGCACCCGATCATTGATCTTTCGCGTTGCATCGGATGTGGAATTTGTACAAGAGTCTGTCCAGAAGGTGAAGTTCTGGGTCTGGTTGGCGGGAAAGCGGTTCTGATCAACGGGAGTAAATGTGTTGGGCATGAGGTATGCAAGGAGAGTTGTCCTGTAGGCGGAATTGAAGTTGGACTAGGCGATATATCCAGTCGGGAGGATATCCCCACCCTGGGACCAAATCTTGAGTCCAATTTGGAGAATGTCTTTATCATCGGTGAAATGGGCGGTCTGGCACTGATCAGAAATGCCGTAAATCAAGGTGCACGGGTAGCAAATTCCATCCGCGAGCGCCTGGATGGACGGAAACCGGAACATCCCATCGTGGTTATTGGAGCAGGTCCAGCCGGTCTGGCTTGCGCGATTTCGCTCATTGAAATGGATCTTCCAGTCGTATGGCTGGATCAAAGCGAACCCGGAGGCACCGTTTTACAATATCCACGGCGCAAGCTGGTCATGGTGCAACCGATTGACCTGCCTGGCTATGGGATGATGAATAAAAAGGAATATTCCAAAGAGGAGTTGCTTGAAATATGGGAACAAATCTTTCAAAAGTATAAACCTGATTTTCAAGGCGGTCACCAGCTGCAAGCCATGGAAAAGCACGAAGATGGATATGTCATTCAAACGAGCCAGGCAAGGATCGAAACAGAATATGTTGTCTTGGCCCTCGGTCGTCGTGGTACCCCTCGAAAACTTGGGGTCCCAGGTGAAGAAATGAGCAAGGTTGCCTATAAACTACTGGATGCAGAGAGTTACCAATTACAGAACATACTCGTCGTGGGCGGTGGTGATTCAGCCATTGAGGCTGCCGTGGGACTGGGTCAACAGATTGGGAATACTGTCACACTCTCCTACCGTAAAGCAGCCTTTACCAGAATTAAGACTAGAAATCAAGAGCAGCTTGAGAAAGCGATCAAGAATGGCTGGGTGAATCCCCTGTTCGAATCGACGGTTAAATCTATCGCAATCGATCATGTGACCATTGATCACCAGGGAGAAGACATTAAACTTATAAACGATTACATCTTTATTTTTGCCGGAGGTGTACCCCCCTTCGGTTTGATGGAATCATTGGGCATAGAATTCGGAACGTCAACCATTTCATGAAACAATCACTGATCATTAAGTTAGTGATACTCTGTATCCTTGGGCTGACATTTACCTATGGTCAGCTCAGTCCAGGTCCCCTTTCAGAACCACATACCCATCTATCGGGGATTAGTAATTGCCTTAATTGTCATACCTGGGGTAATAATGATTTCACCCAAAAATGTCTTGATTGCCACAAACCTATTCAAAACCGGATCAAGAACAAGACTGGTTTCCATGGTCAAATGGAAGACGCTGACTGTGTCAATTGCCATACAGACCACGTAAAAAGCGATTTTAAAATGATACAATGGGATCCTTCTCTGAAAGCTTTCGATCATGATCAGATCGGATACAAACTGGCAGGCAAACACAGGGATCTTGAATGCCGTGATTGTCATAAGCGAGAGCTGATCATCAACGAAGATGTACTTCAATATGCCCAGACAACAAAGACCCGTGATGTACTATCAACCAGTTTTTTGGGACTTGGCAATAGCTGTGCTGATTGTCATGCTGATGTTCACCGAGGTGAATTCATTGATCAAAAATGTCAGGAATGCCACAGCGAAAAAGCCTGGCTGGACATCAGGGGAACTTTTGATCATGATAAGAAAACCGACTTTCCCATAAAAGGGGCACATAAAAAGATAAAATGCGAACAATGCCACAAGGAAAAGCAGGCAACTGTTGGCAAATTTCAGGTTCAACGCTTTACAGGATTGGAATTTAAACTGTGCACCAATTGTCACGAGGACAAGCACAAAAGTGCCTTTGGTGAGAACTGTCTTCGATGTCATTCAGAGGATAGTTTCAAATCTGCAGGTCGTAGCACATCATTCGATCATGAGAAATCACGCTTTCCCCTGGTCGGAAAACATATACCTGTAAAATGCGAAGCTTGCCATACCCGCAAAAACCAATTCAGTCAGCCCAACAGTTTTGATCAATGTACGGATTGCCACGAGGATTATCATCAAGGGGCATTTGTCCGGACCGATCGGGATGCTGCCTGTGAAAATTGCCACACAATCGATGGCTTCTTCCCGGCGCGATATGGAATTGCAGAACATCAAAAAACCCGTTTCCCACTGGTGGGTGCGCATCTGGCCCAACCGTGTATCAAGTGTCATTTGTCGGATAAGAAATCTGTTTACCACTGGGACTCACTCAAATGTGAAACCTGTCATGATAATGTCCATGGCGCTCAATTTGCCCGCTACTCCCGCACAGACCAGGGGTGTGCCTCCTGTCATAAGTCCACTGCATGGAGTGATCTCCTGTTTGATCATCAGAAAAGCAATTTCCCACTGGTGGGCAGGCATGCCGAACTGGATTGTGCTTATTGTCACAAACCTGCTGCAGGAATTGTGCAATACGAGGCGACGGCTGCACAATGCAGTAACTGCCATCAGTCTACCCATGGGGAGCAGTTCACTTCCAGACAATGCAGCTCTTGTCATGGGGCCACCACCTGGAAGATCAATAACTTCAATCATGAAAACACTCAATTCGCCCTGGATGGACAGCACAAGAAATTAAGCTGTGGTCAATGTCATAAATATGAGGCAAGCATCAATACGATCCGCTTCCAACCGATTGCTCACAAATGTCAGGATTGTCATGGTTTTGGAGACTTCAAGTGAAGAACTCCCTCCTCTTATTGATGCTCATGATTTCCGCGCTTTCAGGCTTTGGACAGGATCAACAGGAATTCTCAACAGACCTCGCATGCGATGTCTGTCATTCGAGCGGTGATTGGACAAAAAATGCCGGTCAGGCATTTGAACACCTGAGCACCGGTTTTGAGCTTTTAGGTGCTCATCGGGATATTGAATGTAGTAGGTGTCACACTGGGTCGAACACGGTCGAAAGGCATGATTTCAGCCGTGTGATTGATGAATGCAGCAGCTGTCACGAAGACGTCCACCGCGATCAGTGGGGTCAGGATTGTGAGCGTTGTCATGACTCTGATTCCTGGGTACTTCCCACAATATTCCAGAACCATGATCTTACACGTTTCCCGCTCCAGGGCGCCCATCAGAATCAGTCCTGCGAAGGCTGTCATATGAACAATCCAGGCAAAAAAGAGATTTTACCTCTGGACTGCTGGGGTTGTCATGAGAAAGACTATGTTGCTACCCGCAATCCGGATCATCTGGATAGTGGTTTCCCACGGTCGTGCGATGTCTGCCACTCCCAGAATGACTGGATGTCCCGGGTTGTGGATCACGACAAGACGCGATTCCCCTTAAGGGGTGCACATATCCAGGTTGACTGTGAATCTTGCCATAGCACTGGCTATAGTATTTCCACAAGCTGTGAAAGTTGTCATCAGAGTACTTATTCAGGGACTCAAAATCCAAATCACCAAAATTATGGCTATCCAGAATATCTTTGCGAAGCTTGCCACAACTCCACCTCCTGGGAACCTTCGATCTTTACACACAACGTGATCTCTCTGGAATGTGCAAGCTGTCATGGCGTTGAATATTCCGCAACATCTGAGCCACCTCACGAATTGATGTCCATCCCCAACACCTGTGCAGACTGCCATACAAGTAATGCCTGGGTGCCCTCAGAGTTTGAACATTCTGAGCAAAATACAGGCTTTCCTCTTCAGGAGGCCCACACTGAGGTGATTTGTCAAGACTGTCATACAACCTGGGTAAGTGCCTCTGAACCAAGGACCTGTTATTACTCTAGCTGTCATTTGTCCGCATTTCAGGAAACGAATGATCCCGACCATGAACTATATGGATATCCAGGAAATTACTGTGAGAGTTGTCACTCACAGACAGCTTGGGATCCTGCAATTTTCAGTCACAATCTGCCATCTATCGAATGTGTAACATGTCATCTGGTGAACTATTCAGCTACGGCGCAGCCTCCCCACGAGACAGTTACGTTTTCACAAAATTGTGCTGAGTGCCATTCCACTGCAACATGGGTTCCCTCTCAGTTTCCCCATGATTTACAGACAACAGGTTTTCTCCTTGAAGGTGCTCACCTTTCCACAGATTGCCAGCAATGTCATTCGACCTGGGAAAGTGTATCAGTGCCCCGGACCTGTGCCGACGCTTCCTGCCATCTGCCTGACTATCAGGCTACCATCAATCCCGATCACGAGGCAGTATCCTTTCCGCTGGATTGCACCGAATGCCATTCCTCAAATGCCTGGACACCGGCAACTTTTGATCATGATGGACTATTCTTTCCCATCTATAGTGGTAAACATAATAATGAATGGAATGAATGCTCACAGTGTCACATCAACTCAATGGATTACAGTGCCTTTACCTGTTTTGGTAGTGAATGCCACACAATGACTCGAATGAACGACAAACATTGTGAGGGTAGCAGCTGTGAAAGCTGCAATGGTCTGACCTATCAGGCTAACCTCGTAACCCCTGATGATTGTTATAGTTGCCACCCAACAGGGGATGAAGATGATTGTAAGGGTTCTTCAGATAGTTTTTATCCACCGGATCGCTGGCTTAAACCGACTGAGAGTAATCAGAAATGAGATTGACCAAGCTGCTGCTTCTTGTGATCATACTCACTGGTCAGATTTGGTCTCAAGAAACTGATGATCGAGCCTGTCAGAAGTGCCACCAATCAGGGACCTGGTTTCCCCTTTCCAGTTCGCCTGAATTCGACCATAATAGAGATACGGCATTTAATCTGGTAGATTCTCATGCTGATCTGCAGTGTTCACAGTGTCATACTGGTCAGGGTATTGAAGAATTTCATAAGTTTTCTACAACGGGAAACGACTGTGCTGATTGTCATCAGGATATTCACGACAACTATTGGGGTGATCGTTGCGAGCAATGTCACACACCGGAGAGCTGGAACATGGGGCAGGCCTACCGACGCCATGATGAGACCCTCTTTCCCCTTGTCGCAGCTCATCATCGTTTGAGTTGCTATCTGTGTCATCGTTCGCCCAGATCATTACCCTCCCTGGACTGTCAGGTTTGTCACAGCACTGACTTCCTACCTGATCTAGCCTCCCATTCCGGGTTGGACGAGCGGGCTGACTGTGCCAATTGTCATGCGCCAACAAGCTGGAAGGATATACTTGCCATTAATCACGGGGTATTCTTTCCAATCTATAATGGCGTGCATCGAGGCCGCTGGAGTTCCTGCTCGACCTGCCATAATCAGGCTGGTGATTACCAAAGCTTCAGCTGTTTTGGCTCGGGATGTCACAGTATCTCGGGTATGAATAGCGAGCATTGTGAAGGAGGCGGTTGCGAGCGCTGTAATGGTTTCACCTACCCCAGAACCGGTGTCGATTCAGATGATTGCTATTTTTGCCACTCAAGAGGAGATAAATCGACATGTGGGGACTGAGAGCAAGGACGATGATTAAGGCATGTTTTATGGCAGGTCTGCACCTGTTTGTGGCTCAGGCTCTCATGGCCCAGGATTTTCTATCCGGCACGATAACATATATCAGCCAGGACAATGCTTTTAGCGATATGGGAAAAAAGGATGGTATCCTGGTTGGTGATACTGTCCGCGTACAAAGAGCTGATCTGGATTTAGGAACAGCAATTATCTCCCAGACCAGTGGATCCTCTTCTGCACTTGTGGTCCAGGATGGGATGGATATAAGCTGGCAGATAGGAGATCAGGTAATACTGACCAGACCCGTCATCAAGAATCTTTCCGAATCAGGTTCCCTTGAATTGGATAGCACACATATTTCAGCTACAATAACCCAAGTTTTTTTAGATAGTAACGCCTACAGGGAAAGAGGCCAACGCTCCCTTGAAACGAGTCGTTTAGCTCCCAGATACAGTGGATATCTATCGGCTCGTATTGATGATCGTGGAGGGGATCCCCAGACCGAAGGTACGACATCGGGATTTCTTTACGGAAAATTCAAGATTCAGGATATGGGAATCAAATTTCTCAGTACCAGCGTCTATTTTCGGGCCAGCGGCATATCTACAGAAAAATCCATCAGCTCAAATATTTACTCAATCATGTTTCAGTACAAGAACCCGAACAGCCATTTCGACTATCTCGGAGGCAGAATGTACCATCCCCAATTTTCAATGTTGGGAACTGTTGATGGCCTTGGTCTTACCTGGCTTTCCAAGCGACGAATGGTGTCCGCTCTTGCTGGATTAGAGGCACCCCTGTACGGCTCAATTTCAACCAGTCGGCGAAGTAAAATGGGCATTGTTGATTTGGAATATTTCGCCTGGGGAAATATCCAATTTGGGAATATCACTGAAATCCAGAATGGGGATCTGGCCCGCAATTATATCCTTCTGGGTTCAAGTTTGAAATTAAAGGGCGGTATCCGCATACGAGGTTACTCAGAATATGATCTGGATCCTTTTGACCAAAGCAGCAGTCAAAGTACGATTTCCCTGACCCGCTTCAATGCATCAATGAATATGCGTATTTGGAAGTCATTATCTGGAAATTTCAGATACAATTATCGTGAAAATGTGCAAAGCCTTCTCGATACGGTGGATACTGAGCTCAATTTAACAGCGCGACATGCTCTAAGTGCCAACCTGAGCTGGATCTTCAAACCGGGAATGAGTATGTCGGCGCAGGCCTCCTATCGAAGTGATGCCAACGCAAGAAATATACAGATGTATGGGTTGACGATGAATTACGGCAATTTCACAGCCCGATCATTTTCGTTTAATGCAGGTCTCCTGGCCATGTTCTCATATGTAAGTGAAGGTGGTCGTGTTCATGCTTCCTTGGGAAAGACCCTTCTTCCCTGGCTGGATATGGAACTATATGACGAATTATTCCTTTACAGGATTTTGGGTGAGACCTCTTTCAGAACACGTCATTTACCAGAAATATCAATGGCTTTCAAAGTCCCTGGTTTGAATCGATTGAAATTGCGCTCCAGATTTGAACAAGAGAACGGAGACCTGTTTTACCGTTTAAGCCTGAGTGCAACACGCCAGTTTTAGGGCTCGAATCTTTCGGGAATCCTTGTCTGTTTCAATTCTGGGCATCAATCTGGGATCGAATTTATATTCATCTTAGCAAATTAATCTTTTTTCAAATACTGCGTCTGGCCTCAATTTTGCAAAGATAAATAAAGTCAAAATAGCAGAAGACCTTTCATCATATCCGAAAAGAGATATATTCAAAGGTTCATTCTGAGACTAGAAAAAGACCAACCTCAACATTACTTTTGGAGAGGAACTTTTTTGTTATCTTCAGGTCAAGACAAGAGTATATGTGCAGCTAGCTCTGCATAGCAACCACAAGGAGGGGAAATGCGAATCATCTTAATGGCACTCGTAGTGCTGGTTACAGGTAGTTTTGCAGGCGATTTTGATTACATAGGAAGCAGTAAATGTAAAGCATGCCATAAAAAGGCTGCCGATGGCGAACAATATCAAAAATGGGAAGCGGGCCCGCATGCCGGAGCTTATGAGACCCTGAAAAGTGAAGAATCAGCCAAAATCGCTAAAGGAAAAGGACTAAAAGTCCCTGCTTATGAAGCACCGGAATGTTTGAAGTGTCACACCACTGGTTTTGGGGAGGGTGGATTTGAGGTCAAGGGTGCTGATTTCTGGAGCGCAGTTACAGAAAAAGGTGAACCTACAAAAGAAGTTAAGTTTATGACCAGTCTTGCTGGCGTAGGCTGTGAATCCTGTCATGGCGCCGGGAGTGAGTATAAATCCAAAAAAACCATGGAAGGCGTTTTTAGCGGAAGCATCGATGCAGCTTCTGTGGGTCTTCTAGCTCCCGATGAAAAGCTCTGCAAAACCTGTCATAATGCTGAGAGTCCAACCTACAAGGTTTTTGTATTCGCTGAAAAATCAAAGAAAATTGCCCATCCCTATCCTGCTGGGAAAAGATAGGCAGCCTATTTGATCAAGATTCATATTTTACGTTTTATCAAAGGGAGCCGACTCATCATCTGCTCCCTTTTTCTCGTTCCTACCCTATCTGCTCAGCAATTCACTTTCCCGGAGAGGCCCAATCCCCATGGTGGGGATGATTGTAGTGCCTGTCACTCAACTAATGGGAAACCATCGAAGACAAATTTCCAAATCGCATCTTGTTCGACCTGTCACTCCGCCGATGCTGTAAATTCGCATATTCATCCATTGTATCATCTGAATCCTGCATCAGAAATAATCAGCATGCCGGAAAATTTTAAGCTGGATGCTTCTGGAAATGCCAGTTGTTTAACCTGCCACGAGATTCGCTGTAAGGTCGATAGAGCAAATCGCACATTTTTAAGGGATGGTCCCTACAGTCAGGAATTGGATTTTTGCTATAAGTGCCATGACCGGGAACTGTATGCCAGAACCAATCCGCATAATCAGTTGCTGGAAGATGGCTCAATCGATTCAGATGTCTGCCTGTATTGTCACCTTAAAAAGCCGACGCCGGAAGATCATCCGCTGATATCAAGACAGATGCACCTGGGGATTAATGAGACCTGCAACAAGTGTCATGCCTTGCATCGACATGAGAATGAACATCAGGGCGTGAATGTTGTGACTTCCAAGAAAACTTCTCTCCGACATATCAAACGGTCAGAGAAACGTCTGAATATCAAATTGCCTCTCTCTGAGAATAATGAGATCCAATGCAATACCTGTCACTACATTCATGGATCCTTTGGTATTGATCAGGTCCACTACGGAAGCAGTGGCGAGAATGAACACTATTTGAGGGTACCCAACGAGAAGTTATGCTACGCCTGTCATGAGCTCTAGTCCCAGACTACCAACCCTATAAGCACCTAGCAAAGCAACTATTCCAGATATTCTCCAGGCAAATCATCTGGGAAACGATAATCGTCATCATGACACTCGACGCACTGTGGCGTTGCATCGAATTTATTGTCGATGTGACACTCATAACAGTCAAGCTCCTGGTGGTCTTCATACAAGACCAGACCAGTAGCTGCATGATCGAACTCACCTAATACAAAATTGGAATGACAGTTGGTGCATGTTTTATCTAGTCGCTCAACCCTTTCCTGCCCTACGTGGCAGGATTCACATTTATTCTTTGCGTGAAATGGTTTGAGGGTAAAGCCAGTCATACTATGTGAGAAGCCCTTTGAAGGAGCTGATTTATGGCAGAACGAGCACCCATCCTCATCCTCTGTCTCATGACAGGATTCGCAGGGGACGTGAAATTCTTTCAATTCAGCGATTGTATTCATGGGAGTGTCTGAATAGCTATGACATTTTGAACAGCGCTCATCATGATGACAGGCACTGCACTCGATGCGGAAAAGGTTTACATGTTCCTTGTGATGAAATGTGACCATTGGTTCGTCTGCATCAGGTGTTTCAAATGTAAGCACCTCAGGTCCTGAAAGTCTTGGTGAATGATACTTAAATTCAGGTTTTTCAGGTTTGGCCTGGCCGCTTACGGTATGGCAGGTGCTGCAGATGCTTACTTTCGGTTCATTTTCACGATGACAGGTCATACATTTGCGATGATAAGCACCATTCAGGGTTGGTTGACCTTCATCGGTTTCATTTGGATTATTTGAATGGCAATCAGAGCAGGGTGAGAAATCCCCATCTTCAAAATCATGGTGACAGGTTTCACAACCTGTTCCCATCTCAGACATGTGGGCATGGGTATCATGGGAAAATTCAACCGGGTAAAAGATATTTGCCAGAGATCCCAGGATAACCGGCTTTGGTAAATCTGAATTGGATTCACTTTGCAGAGCATAGAGTCCAATGGCCATCCCAAGTAGAACTAAAAGCAGGGTTAAAATATTCCGTATTCGCATCGAGTTGTTATCCATCTTAGATTTAGATTTAATAATTAATTAGCCTAAACTATCAAATATAGTGCCATAGTTAAAGACTTTACAATTGTCATTTATCACCATTCACATGCCGATCAGTCCAATATCGCTTTGATTCAGGTAATGTCAAAGATTCAATGGCCAGAATAATGGTAAAACAAAAACGGCGATTAAACCAAATAGAATTACCAATGGCAGACCAACCTTTGTATAATCCGTAAAACGGTAGCCCCCAATACCCATGACCAACAGGTTAACAGGATGTCCAACCGGACTCAGGAAACTACTTGAGCTGCCAATGACTACTACCATGGCCAGAGCATGAGGTGATAGCCCCAGATCTGCTGCTGTGATCATGGCTATAGGTGCCATGAGGACTGCCACAGCGGCAGTGGGCATAACCTGAGCAAATAAGCAGGTGATCAGAAACAGCCCGGCTAAAACACCTTGCGGACCAAAAAATTCAAGAGATTCCAGCAGATTATTTGCCAGCATCGTGGTCACCCCTGACTCGTGCATGGCAATCCCCAAGCTCAGCATTCCAGCGATTAGCATAATGGCTCTCCACTCAATAGCTTCGTAAGCCTCCTCCATACATATACAGCGAGTTAAGACCATAAGAACAGCACCTGCCAGTGCGGCGATATAAATTGGTAGCCAACCCATGGCTACTGTAAAAAGGACGCCAATTTCGATACCGGCAGCCACCATTATCTTTTCTTTTTTATAGATTGGTTGATCCAGCCCGCTGATGACCAGATAATCGTCTTCTGACTGCAATTGTTTGAGGTCTTCCCGCATACCGTAAACCATAAGCGCATCTCCGGCTTCCAGGGCGAAATCACGTAAATTTGTTCTATAGGCTCTATCCTTGCGCCAGATTGCCAAAACGGAGAGTCCAAACTTTTCTCTGAAATACAACTCTCCGACGGTTTGACCAATGATGGAGGTTCGTGGAGACAGTGTTATTTCCGCCACCCCTACCTCATCTGATTCTAAGTGTTCCAGATCGGTGTCGGTCTGTTGTTCCAAATTCAGATTTTGCAGACAATTTAATATTTCTAGTATCTCAGGTTCACCAATCACAAGGAGGACATCTTCAGCTTGTAGTACTTCCTCAGCAGGTGGCATAAAATGAATGGTGCCTTGGCGACTGATCCCCAGGACATTGATATCAAGGGCACTTTTTAAATGACTTCTACTGATGGAACGTGACACCAGAGTAGAGTCCTCTGGTATCTGAATACCGATTACATGCCGATGCAGCTTATATTTAAGTGCTACTTTTCTGGGGCTGAGATACTCAAAATCGCTGAAATCCCTGCTTTCTGCCATTGTGCCCAGATTTTCTTCATGGCCAATCACAATGAGCGTATCATCTTTATTAAATCGATAATTACGAAGTCGTGTTACCTTCACTTTGTTTTTCTCGATTACTGCCAGAATGTTGATGTTAAATGAAGTACGTGTGCCAGCTTCTTTAAAGGTTTTCCCAATGTATACTGAATTGGCAGCAATTCGGAATTCTGCAAATTTGAGAGCCTGGCCCGGTTCATGCTCTCCAATAAGCCATCCATGCTTCAAAGAAAGTGTCTTCCAGTCATGGAGGGTGCCCACCTGATCCCGCCAACCCTCAACCAATAATTTATCCTGCGATCGAAGCTGAGTATCCGGACCCGGCGCTAAAATTGTTTTCTCTCCCCTAAGTATTGCCAGCACATTGAACCCCAAAGCAGAACCCAGTCGACTTTCAGACAAATTTTTATTCGCCAGAGGTGAGTCTGCTGGCAAGGTCATAGTTAGCAGACGCTGATTCAGTTCATATTGCCCTTTTAAGATGTCTGTAATGGACGTAGCGCGCCCCAGATCGCGATCTGGTAATATGTGCCGACCCCAAATTACCAGGTACAGAATGCCCACGCCCACGGCGATCACACCCACTGGCGCAAAATCAAAAAGCTTAAATGGCTCCAGTCCTTCAGTTTCCAGAGCAGTGCTTATAAGAATATTCGGAGCAGTAGCTATCAGGGTTGTGAGTCCACCAAAGAGTGAAGCAAAAGCTAAAGGGATAAGGAGTTTGGACGGTGATGTGCCAGTTCGCCGAGCAATTTCCATAACAACTGGTAGCATCAAGGCTGCCACAGCAATATTATTCATGAGACCAGATAGAGCAGCAACGGTAAGCATCATGATGATCAGCAGTTTAATTTCACTATTCCCAGAAAGTTTAAGGATTTGACCTCCCAGGATCTGTGCCACACCAGTGCGCACGAGTCCTGCACTTAGCACAAGGACAGAGGCGATGGTAATGATTGCAGTATTGCTGAAGCCAGCAATAGCCTGATGATGAGTAACAAACCCGAAAATGGCCAAGATCAGCATGACGGAGAGAGCCACAATATCTACACGCAGCCATTCCGTAATGAATAACAGAATGGCAACTCCCAGTAGCGATAACACAAAAATCATGGAAAAAGTCATTTTGTTCCTGTCAGGCTAAATTTCTCTGTATTTAATATTAGGAACAAAGGTAAGGGGAAATTGAACCGGTGCAAGTTCTCTTGGATGCTTAAGTCAAAGACTTTTTAAACCCCTGATTGACTACATCATGATTCAAGCGGTACAACGATGTATTCAGCCCCTTACTTAAGAAAATGCATTTTAATTACTTGCGAGTGAGTTGGCGATTGCAGTTTTGCGAAATAAATTCCAGTCGGAACCGTAATTCCACCATTATCCTGACCATTCCAGACATATTCATAATCCCCAATATGTCTGTTTGCAGATTCCACTGTCTTAACCATCCTGCCCGAAATATCGTAGATTACCAACGATAGATCTGATGTCTGCTGGGAGCTATAACGAATAGTTGTGCTTGGGTTAAAGGGATTAGGATAATTTTGGACTAAATAAAACCCTTCTGACGCAATTCTCTCTTCCTGAATACCGGTCACTATACCGGCCCATCCAAAGTGGACATGAAAATATTCATCAAATACCGCAGTGATTGCTTCAGCATACTTTTTGCGATTTGTATCTGTATCACGTAAACCCACCCGATAGGCTTCGATCTGTACGGCGTTGATGTTTCCCCCAAGACTCGAACCGTGCATTTGTGTGGTATACCCGCCACTGAAATAGGGATTGCCATCGCCTGGATCGGGCTGGAACAGGCTCGGGACTGCAGAGATTCCCTGTTCCTCAAAGAGGGCACCCAAACTATTGGCGCCCCTGATAAGATCTGCAAAACTTAAATCTGAATTTTCAGCCAATGCCCTGATACTGCTGTTTGAAGCATAGCTATTCACCACGTTATCTGACTGCATCAGGGTCGTTGCAGACAAGAGATATCCCAATTCCAATCGCTGCAGTGTATGACCGTGACCATGGATGTCCACAATGAAACCCTTGCCATACTGTGACTCCACAGAATCGCTGGCAATATTTATAAATCCATGATATTCAGTCCATGCCTGTTCGGCCCATTGATTCTCCTGAGCCGCCTCCAGTATCTCCCGATTGGGATCAAGTTTTGTACGCTTCAAATTGGAGATGATTATATGTGGATAGCCTCCTGTCGCCTCGAAAACTGCATTCCGGACAGCAATGGCTGTTTCTTTTGTGTATGAATCTGTAACCGTTGTACCCCAGGTTCGATCTGGAATCTCAGCAGGAGTAAGATCGCCT
This sequence comes from Fidelibacterota bacterium, assembly GCA_021734325.1. GTDB lineage: Bacteria > Fidelibacterota > UBA8477 > UBA8477 > JABMPR01 > JABMPR01. The sequence continues at coordinate 27,645 of JAIPJF010000001.1, forward strand.
CCATGAGGGGCTGTAACTATGAGTGCTACATCTCCCGGATAATATTCAACATAGCTATTGCGGCCATAGTATACCTCGCCAACCTCGTATGTTTGGGCATAAAGAGTGGCGACAAATGCCAGACACAGGGCTACATATATTGCCTTGAAGAATCTCTTATATTTCATAATTCTCATCCTCGGGAAGGTTAATCCTCTTTATTACCTAATTAACAAAATTTATTCCGTCGCTGTTTTGATCCACCACACACAAAGTGATAAAACGATTAGAAAAAGCAACCCAAACTGCTTATTCACCGCTGAATCAAAATACAAGATTTCTGACCTCGATTCCTGGTCACCGTAATTTGTTCGAATGTCATATCGCAACGCCAGCTCTCTGATATTCAGTAACTGTATGATCGGTATCCCTTTGGCGTTCATTCCCAGGATCAAACCACGATTCTTGTGTTCACAGTGAGGAAGCTTAAAGTTTAAACCAGGGGGAATCTCCAGCGCATGGCTACAGGCTCCCATACTTGCCTGGTTTCCTCCAACATTGATCAACAGAGCAATAGTATTATCACTCAGTATCTGTGTTTTCTGTGCGATTGACTCCTCAAGAGAGAGCGGAATATATACCGCTTCCCCATACTCCTGGAGGCTGGAGTCCATGCTCGCAATCCCTTCAGGATAGTTTGCAGATCCATTGTCATTCTCACCACCATAGGTCACAAGGAGGGAACGATACCGCAGACCCCCACGTTCTCGCAGCCAACGCTCATAGTCTATCCACAATGAACCGGGCTGATTGGCACCAAATGAGGATGCCCCAAGTGAGCTGAAAATAACTGCCTCGATTCCCATAGTTTGCAAGGCGGCCAGCGTTGATATCCCCAGAGCTGGAAATGAACCACTCAGGGTAACGCCAACCCGTTTGGAAGCATCGATCCCTGCCTCATGAAGCAGTCGAACTACCAAGGCGGAAAACTCTGGATTGGTTGACAGCTCTTTGGCCTGTCTTGAACCAAGGGTGGTTGTAACAGCCGAATACTCTATACCGAGAAGATTTTGGTAGGGAATATTTGAATCGAGATCACCAGGGATGCCTCTGCTCCGTTTTTCCAGATGGATTTGCTCTAACCAGTTTTGTGCTAAACCTCTCGCCTGCTCCATGGACGCAACATCATCTCGCAACACCTGTTTCTGTAGCACGGTCTCTGACAATAGAATGAATAATACTGCGAATCCACCACTGATGAGCAGTCGTCTGTTTCTGGAAATTTGCATTAGCTCAGGATGAGCCCGATCATATAGACTCCAGACATGACAATTACGATACTTGTAATTGTAGGGATGACTTTTTGCCTCACCATTTCGGTGGCGATAAGACCGGGTACCAGGTATCCAATTGAGTGGATCGCATGTGGAATATAGGATCCATATCCCAGCAGACGATTGATGAGAATTCCATATACAAAGCCCAGGAGCATTGCCAAAAGCAATCTTCGTCGGCCGTACAGGAGCAAATATGGCATCAATATTCTCATGCTGCCCCAGGTCAGGAATGCGACCACCAGAGTGAGGAGTATTTGACCCGGTTCATGGATGTACAGAGCCAGATATGCCGGGGCAATGACACCTCCTGGAGTGATTCCAACCACTTCGTAGTAAACAAAACCAAGGATCAAACCAATAAAGAATGTTTCAGCTATCATGAGGATATCTTACTCCTGGATCCTGCGCTTTAAATCATTCCACATAATCAGGCCTTCGTGGCCGGTGTTGCCAAATCCGAACAGGGTCGATTCACCGCTCAATACATTCTCCAGATTTCCAGGTAGCCGCGTCCCCCACTCAAGGATCCGATTCTCAGTGATCCCCAATTTTCTTAAGAGTCTGTTTGCCGGCATCGTATGCGTTCCTGTCAAGATGATAATTTTAATGTTTGGCAGGTGTGCAATCCATTCTGCGAATTGGATCGTCCTCAGGGGCCGATCATTTCTCGTATGCAGGAGAATAATAGAATTTTCATAGGAGCTTTGCCACTGCATAAACAATTTTTCTGCAGAACTCGTATCATTGACAGCCAAGCCATTGATCATCTGGAATCCAGATCTCACATTTGAAACAATAGGCTCCGTATTCGTCTTTGCATACCCCACGATGCCTTCGATGGCAATTTGACGTTCAACTCCGGCCTGCACACACACTTCCAGAGCCAAATCCAGGTTCGCAGCAATTATTCCTCCGGGTGCATCGTCATGAGTGGTTCGCGAAGCAAGAACAACTTTTGTATCCCGCTGCTCTGCAATCTGCTGAATAAGAGGTAAATATTTTTCTTCGCCTGTCACAACAATCGCTTTTTCAGGGATAGCTTTACAGATCGCTGCCGCATAAAGATCCAGATTCCCAGCGTAATGTTCGCGATGATCATCTAAAATATTGGTAATCACATATATCTGGGGCAGAATCATACGTGAGTTTATCACCTGGTATTCAGGAGTTACAGCCATACATTCGGCAACCAATACATCCACATGTTCTTTCGCTGCCCAGTAGACCACTTTCATCTGCTCCTGAATCCTGGGTGAGCCCCTTCGTCGAATCGGTTTTTTTTCACCGCCCGGCAAATGGACCAGAGGTTCTGTACCTGTCGTTTTCCCAAATACCTGCTTTCCACCAGCTCGTAAACCGGCATAGATAAATTCAGTTACACTGGATTTGCCTCGTGTCCCATTGACTGAAATGCGCAATGGGATCTGACGAATCCAGTATGCATGGAGAATCTTTTCCAGAAGGAGTACAGTCAGGATAATGACTGGTAACAATAGCACAAAATTCATCGCCAGTCCGGAGGAACGATCAGGTAGAATTTAAATGCGATTTATTTTGCATGGACAATGGCTTCCCACTCAAAAAACTGGGGATCAAAATCCCAATTCTCCAATGCGTCTGCAGTTATTCCTGATACTTCTCTTATGAGTGGGGCTATTGACTGAATACGAGTATCATCCAGGACGGGTTGGGAAAGTACATATACACTCACATCCGTTTCTGGAAACCTGTGGAGGCATTTGCTGGGGAATAGCCCATCAGCCATATATGGATTGGGGTCAAGCACGGTGGCAACCGAAGTGCCTTGAGCCTCAATTTTATCCCTGAATTTGTCTCTTATATATGGGTAATGGGTACAGTTCAGACTCACGATCACATCCTGTTCACCTTTTGGTAAATTGGCAAGGGCAGCCTGAGTATATTGCTCGACGAGGCTATCCGTTTCTACGCTATTGGTTCCCCTTTCAATCGCTCCCGCCAGATGGGGACAGGCTTGTGTAATAATTCGATCCGCTTTGAGACCACGCTGCACCAAACCCTCCTTATGGGTATTCTGTTGAACCGTGGTTTCCGTAGCAAAGAGCAGGATTGATGCAGATTCGTTGATCTTACTTCCCTGCTCCATAAGATCTATTCCAGCCTCCACGACCCCGACTACAGGAACTTGTGAGTGCTTGCTAAATTCTGTATAATCATACAAGACCGAAAGGGTATTGCAGGCAATCAGTAAAACATCCGGATTGAAGTTCTCTGCCATTGCCTCGAGGGCGTTATTAAAGACGGCGACCTTTTGTTCAGTAGACTTCATGGAATTGTAGCCCTGTTCCTTACTGGGCTGGGCATTGAAGAAGATGACTTCAACATGGCTGAACACCCCCAATGATTCCATCCGGTTTGCAATGTTTGCCGCTACGGAAAGTCCACCCAGGCCAGAATCTGTAACCAGAATCGTCACCGAATCGTTTTGGAATAGTGGCGAAAGTGGATCCTCTGATTCTATGGTCACCTGCTGAGGTGCACAAGCATTCAGCATGAGGAAAAGTATAAAAATGATGAGATAGGCAATATTATTTTTGGTTCTCATGATAAGCCTTCCTTAGTATCCAACCACGTCGCCGTCGCGACGTGAATCGGCTCCACCTTTAATAAGAGAATCGTTTGGATCAATGAGAATTCCTTGTGCACCACCAAAATACAAATCATAAGGTGCCTTGATCGTTAAACTATGCCCCCAGGCACGAAGACTATCCATGCTCGCTTCCAGGAATCTGTTTTCCAGATAAAGCTCATCTCCAATTGCATGTATCCGGGGTGCCTCAATGGCATCATCAATTTCCATATTGAAATCGACGATATTGACAATGATCTGTACCAGGGCTGAAATGATCCGGGTGGCGCCTGGCGTCCCAACTGTCAGGAATGGCTTGCCATCCTTGGAAACGATCGTTGGAGCAATGCTACTGGCCGGGCGCTTCAAGCTTTGTAAGCTATTTGGTGAATCTGGTGATCTGGAAAAGTCCTTCAGATGATCGTTTAACAACACGCCATATGTTGGATCAGAAATACCGGACCCAAACCAGTGATTCACACTCTGTGTAAGGGCGAGCATATTACCCTGTGCATCAACAACGGAAAAATGGGTCGTGCTGCCCGATTCAGGTTCCAGGGGGAGATCATAATGATAATCAAAGGATGCTTGTCCGGGAATAATTAGTTTACCCAATGCTTCTGCATGTGTCTTACTGATCAAATCTGAGACAGGAACCTCAGTAAAATCAGGGTCTCCCATGCTTGCACTCTTGTCAATAAAAACCATTTTCATGGCTTCAGCGAGAATATGCAAATATTTCGGGTCATCATGGGTATAGCTCTGGATCTCATACTGTTCCAATATATTCAGTAGTTGGATGATCTGGGTTCCACCGGCAGGAGCAGCTGCTGAAAATATATCGTATCCCCGATAGGTTCCAGAGACTGGGACCTTGTCCAGTGCTTTATATTTTTTAAGGTCCTTTTTGGATAAAACACCACCACGATCCTTGACGGTCTTAACCACAGAAGCAGCGATGTTCCCCCGATAAAAGCCTCTGGCTCCCTTTGAAGCAATCTCTTCGTAACATTCAGCCATTTCCTTGTTGTAAACCTGCTCACCAGGCATGGCCGGTAAGCCGTCTATGACATAATGAGCAGCCAGTTCAGGGTTCTCTGCCATCTTGTCGAAATTTGACATGATCATATCTGAAAATTTCTCACTGACTTCAAATCCATCACGGGCATATTTGATGGCTGGTGCCAGGATATCCTTCAAATCCAGTGAACCATCTTCAGCATGTAATTTTAGAAGTCCGGCAACCGTTCCCGGGACACCAATGGCCATCACACTGGAATTTTCTGTGAGCAGTTGCTCTCCATCTGGATCAAACAATTGCTGCTGGTTAAAATTACGGGGGGTAGTCTCCCGAAAATCGATCATTCTCACTTTGCCGGTCTCAGCGTTTGCATATAACATGAATCCGCCTCCCCCGACACCACTGGCATTGGGTTCTACCACTCCCAGGGCAAAGGCAATGCCCACTGCTGCGTCGGCTGCATTTCCACCTTTTTGCAGAATTTCGATCCCAGCCTTGGTTGCCAGGGGATTTGCAGTGGCTACCATACCATGTTCGGCGGAAATTGTCTGACCAAATACACTCGCCAGTCCAAACAGGTGGATCCAAATAAGCTGGCTCACCCGCATCCTGAAGGAGTGGTGTTTCTTTGGACTTAAGGCTCCAATCCCTAACTGTAAGATATTCATACGATAAAACCCGATTTAAAGTCGATGTTACTTAGGATACGCCCGACTCCCGAAGAATGATACTCACCATCTTTAGTTGATAGGCGATACGTTTTTCCAGAGGAAGTTTTTTACAGGTTTCTGTCGTGAATCCCGGGATACCAAAACATTCCCCTGCTGACCATGCAGCGCTGTGCTGAACGGGTCCAGCGGCGAGGGAGAAGCGCTCCAGGCCTTCTGGAATGGTCTCATTCATTTCGTCAAGTAATACCAGAGCAACCCAGGAGGCAGCATCATTGGGAGTATAAATAAGGGTTTGCCCAAGACCGTGATACTGACTGTTGGCCTCCACATACTCCAGGTGAAAAACAGGACTTTCATGCAGGTCAATGACAACATCGATCTTATGCTGCTTGATCAAAGTGGTTATTTCATAGGCCTCTTTTTCCATGGCGAGTCCATGACTATTTCCAGGATAGCAGCGATTTAGATTTCCCATCTCAACATCCACACCCTTTGGAACCTTTATCCTGCGCGTTCCCTGGCGATCGGCAATCTTGTTTGCCTCTGGAATGATAAAAACCTCTCCTGTTTGCAAAGGGGAATCTGTGAATTTTTTCACTAGGCGGTGAGCACTTTCAAAACCTGCCGGTTCATTGCCGTGGGTACCACCAATGATCAATATGGAGGGTCCTGCTTCCTTCCCGACGAAGTGAAATATTGGTGTTTCATATTCAGTTGAGTCCATCAGATTTTTATAGAAATACGGTCTGGTCTGGAAATAGGATGCGTGAATTTCGCTTGCCTCAGGTGTCAGGTAATTCTTCTGAGTTCCTGCACACGACAGAAGCAACAAAACCAATGTATTTATGCTGATTATTCTGAATATTAAAATATTTTCACTCCAATCCATTCTTACGCTCCCTGCTTCCCGAATCATTGACCACCAGCGACAACACCGGACCGACGCGGGTCTGCAGAGCCAAAGAGTTCACCGGTTTTCTGATCAATCATGATCAGATGGACACCGCCAAAATAATTGTCCATTTCTCCAAACACCTCGATCTTATGACCTCTCTTCTCCAACGCATCCAGAAGTGACTGATCAAAGCGCCTTTCAACTGCTATGGTCCTTGAATTGTCCCGACTATAAAAACGTGGTGCTCTGTTTGCTTCGACTGCATTCTGATCAAAATCGAGGAGATTCGTAATGATCTCAACCATTGTAGCAGGGATACGACCGCCTCCCGGTGTACCGACGATCACATAGAGCTCATCATTCTTGAAAATGAACGATGGTGAAATAGTACTCCGTGGCTGCTTATCAGGCTCAATGATATTGGCTTTTGTTGATATGGAAAAACTCGTCATGCCGTCATTCAGAAGAAATCCACCCACACTAATGCCGGACCCCCAGTATCGGCTTAAAGTTTGTGTCAGTGACACGGCGTTGCCAGCTCGGTCAATGACCGATAAATGAGTTGTACTTCCATCGGGATCATCCGACTCATCTGAGAGGGATTCACGAATACTACCGGCTGGCGTATTTTCCCCCTCACCCCAGATAGCTTTTCCATGATCCATCTCTGCATAGCGAGATTTTGCATAAGCGTCATCAATCAGAATATCGACGGGGACATCAACGAATTGTGGATCGCCCAAATATTGATCACGATCAGCATATCCAAGTTTCATGGCTTCAGCCATAAAATGGAAAGTACTATCATGGTATTTAAAATCACCCATGGCTCGAATATCCTGCAACTCAAGGATATTAAGGATCTCCAGTGTGGTAAGCCCCGATTGCGGAGGCGGAGAACTCACAATATGATAAGCTCTGTAATCGGTGGAAACCGGAGAGAGCTCAATTGCCTGGTAAGACTGTAGATCAGATTTCCTGATCTGGCCGCCTTCCCGGATCATGATTGTCTCAATGGAATCGGCCAGATCACCCTCATAAAAGAATTCAGGACCGTTATCTGCAAGATAACGAAAGGTCCTGAGTATATCAGTATTTACCAGGGTATCTCCAAGTTCGAAGGGAAGCATTTCGTTGAGAAAGATGTCAGCAGTTTGTTCGTGTCCACTTAAAATCTCATACGAATCCAGAATCACCTTGTTAAAATGCTCATCGATGACAAAGCCGTTCTTCACTTTTTCAATGCTCCGTTCAAGAATTTCCTGCCAACTCATGGTTCCGTATTTTTGCAATGCCATAGATAATCCAGCCACCGTTCCTGGCACGAGAACAGCTTTTGCCGTGTAACCATCCCTGCTCGATCTGAACTCTTTCGGTATTTCATGGGCGGCTCGGGGGTAGTAGTTGATATAGGTCAGTGAATCCTGATCAGCGAGATAGATAAGCATTCCACCGCCTCCGCCCAGGCCCGAGGCATGTGGTTCAACAACACCCAGAACCATGGCTGTGGCCACTGCTGCATCAATGGCATTGCCTCCCGACTGTAATATCTCATATCCAAATTCTGCAGCAATTGGGTGAGCGGCTACAACCATTCCCCGGGACTCCAGAGCCACCTTGGGAGGAACATGAGCACAAGCTGCAAAAAGTAGAATAACAGGAAGTATTAGCCATTGTTCAGGACGATTCGTTCGTAACACAGGAGACTCCAGATCACTAAAATGATTAATTAATTACTCTGTCTCGGTGCTGAAAATATCCAATAATACTGTCTTCACCTGAATGATCTTGTCAATGGATATGAGTGGCACCTTGTTGGCCTCGGCAATCTTTGTGAAAAAGCCATCTTCGTTCCCACCCTCCACAACGACGATGCAAGCCCCTGCCTGAGCTGCAACCAGATTAAATTCATCAGATAGGCTGCCACGACGGGCTTTCCCACCAACATGCATAGTCACAATGGGAATACCCTGTTTTGTAGCAGCTGAGACCAGTTCCTGAACCCTTTTCAGCTCATCATCCTTATCAATTTTTGCTGCTCCCAATCCTTTCGTGCTCCCACCGGAGACAACGATCACAGATTTGACTTTATCTAGACTCTCACCTTTGGCCAGTTTATCCAGGGTAAAGTTCAAACCAGCTTTCTGTGCCAGTACCTTTACCATGAGGACATCAGCGCTTTGGCCGGCGGCAGTGATCAGGATCGGTTGGTCAGCCTTGAAGGTCTCTGCCATCAAGACAGAGGTCAGTGTGACTGCCACACCAATAATTTGTATTAATCTATTTCTCAGAAACATTGTTATAACTCCTTATTAATTATTTTAAGTAAACTCCCAAACCATTCGTGATCATTTCGCTATAGGAGGGAATATTTTTTACAATAATCTGATCATCCTGATGGGAGCTGTTCCAAATATCGAAAGTAGTTGCCAGCCCGGAAAGATGGCGTGCAACTCGCAGATTCAGGGGAATCCCATCCGCTGGATAGTTAACCTCGATCAGACCGCTTTTTGCCGCCTGCAGATTGTATTTGTCCTTCCCGGTAACAATGATATCAGGGGTAACTTTCCCATGGTAGCGACCCTGCAGGGGGTTTGCTGATTCCATGAGGATAACTGGTATGCCCAGTGCATCTCCCCATTCACGGTGTGAAAGTCCATGAAAATCAACGGGGGACGGTTCCAGATTAAATAGAATATCTTCCATCTGAAGAGTCATGACGACTTCAGCTGCCAGATCAAAAGCCAGCTGATGGGCAACGACTGCATTTATTACTGGATATTCCAGGGATGCCTCATGTAGATCAAAGGCTAGATCCACATGCTCCTGTTTCAGCAATTGCATGATGGCATATCCTATTTTTTCAGTCAGATTACCGTCCGGACTGCCTGGATAGGATCTATTTAAGTTGCGGGTTTCCGATCCGGAAAGATGTTGCCCTGAAGGTTGGTGTTCATACACATCTGGGTCCGGCCACTGATCGATGGAATTGGTGTATCGTGAGCCATACCTAAACCAGCGTTCACCGCGCCGCGTTTTGATCATGAATCGCTGAGGATTGCCCTCCTGGGGATCATTATGGGTAAAGCCACTGTTATTTGCCCTGGGAAGAATGATGAGCCGACCAGCATCCACTTCAATATTTTCCATAAGACTCACCGCTGCAATATGACCGGCTGGTTCGTTGGCATGGGTCCCACCCAGGATCAGTACCGTTGCCCCGGCTTGATCTCCTTCAAATATATATACATCAGTATCCCCTGCCGTACCTGCCAAAGGTTTGAAGTAGTCACTCAATTGTAATTTCTGGCACGGGTTGGGATAAATCGGGTCAGGGACATGCATGGAAAGAAAATCTATGCCAACGAAGGCAGACACTGAAAGGGCAGAGGCCAGAATGAGCAAACGGGTCAAATGTTTTTTTAAAAAGCTCATTTTACGAGGAAGACTCTCAATAGTAAGGGAATGATAACGATCAAATGGGTCAGTTGTTGTTTCCAGTCACACTCATTGAATAGGTCCTTGATCGAGAGAATCAAAACCATTGCTGCTATACCGATATATATGAATTCTAACATCATTACACGATCAAATACTTTGCGAACCAGTTAGCACCAATGATCATCATTACACCATAGAATGCCGTTATCACGATATAGGGAATACAGACTTTTAATATTCGAAAATAATTCGGTTCATCGACCACCTGTGCTGAGAAAATTCCAGCCAGTGCAGTCGGTGGCATCATGTCACCAAGACTGGCGATCAGGGTTATGGCTGAGGCAACGATGATCTCATTCCTGCCCAGCAAGGCCAGGAGGAATGGCACTCCAAGAACATAGGAAGCGCCATATGAGGAGATGGCCCCAAATAGGGGTAGTGATACTGCAATGGCCACATATATCCAGTAAGATGGTATCTGAACAATATTGACAATCAGAAATCCACGAACACCGCTCAAACTGAGTATCTGGATGAACATACCAATCCCAACTAATATCCCCATCACCGGCATTGCCTTCTTGATCGCCGATTGAGCAACTTTCCAGTAATTGAAATCACGTCCGGAACGAAAGGCCGCCAAACTGGAAATCACAAATATCAGAGGGAGCCCAAGGGAAGTCAGGTCATTCGGAATGAGACGGGACAGACTCATCAGAAGGACCAGAACCAGGACAGGTAAAAAGAGTCGTGCTCTATGAATATCCTGGGTTAGTGCAGAAATTTTTTCCAGCACTTCAGAACGTACTCCCCTGCTCACATGGGGTCTGGCGATAAAATAAGTCGTAAACAAGGCCAGAGGAACCGTAGCAAATAGCAGTGGGAGTTCAAACCCGATAAACGGCATGTCGACTCCTCCACCGATGATCATGGCAGGAACGTTGATGGGAGGCGCTATCATTCCATATAAAGCAGCCATGGCGATAATACTTCCAGTCTTGACCTTTGGAATGCCATAGGCTATAAGCGCCGGCGCGACGACTGCTCCTGTGGTCAGAACTGATGCAGTTGATAGACCAGTCAGCATCCCAGGGATCATAATAAAGAAGGTGATCGCCGTTAAAAAAAGGAAAGGGTATGCATGGAAGTAACGGACAATGAGACGACTGGTTTCTCCAAGGGCACCAGTTTCCTTTATGATCTCCATGAATATCATTGCTGTCACAATGATCAGGATAGGATCAAGATAGGAAATACTGCCCTCAACCAGATGGCGAAACGGAACACCAAAACCTGAAAGCAGGGCACCCGCTATTGATGCCAGAGCGAGCGAAATGCCGATGGGATATTTCCCTATGAACACCGCAATGGCAAATAGTGCCATCATGGCGATCAGAACGAGGAGTTCAGCGTTCATCTAAGATTCCTGTTTAAAAACCGGAACTGATCGAAAAGGTCTGGATATTTCCGAAATCACCATAGGGTGTAAACGCGTAATCCAACATTAAGGTTTGACCATACAGATTGAGCTTCAATCCACCTCCATAGGCATATTGTTGCAGGTCATAACCCCTGCTGTAACCCCCACGTGCAAACAACATATCACGATAGGCATACTCACAGCCGATATTCAATTTCTCGCTGTCGTCGTTGGGATGGGTTCCATTCACAGCAAGGATCAATCGACTTTGGTCTGATTGAAACAGACGGTCACCCTGACCCATGAGCTCCATGGATGTGCTTATTTTGAAGCTTGTTGGGAGTGGCCATGGTTCCGTATGCAATCGGACGTCCACGCTTGCGTTGAGTGAATTCGCCTCATTCGGATCGAACTCACGAATCAGATCGCGCCCTGCAAGCTGCATGTTATTTCCGAAGTTGGTAAATGCCATGCCAATAATAATGCCCTTGTATTTGGTATCCAGATAGGTACCCACATCGACACCAACAGCCGTTGCAGACTCATTCCAGATCCGCTCGGAAATGTATTTAACCGTTCCTCCGAGAGAAAATCGGTCGGTCATGCGCCTGGCATACGTGATGCCGGCAGCGATGCCCTGGGCGTTCCAGAATTGACCCGTTCCTTTCGGGTCCATCTCGGTGGTGATTTCTTCATCATTCACCGTCATGGAATTCACACTCAAGCCCAAATAGGAGCTGCTGTTCATCGGGATAACCAGAGCACTGAAGTCATGACCGGTATCCACCAGCCAGGCCTCATGGGAAAATGTCCAGGTAGTTCGATCCAGATTGGTAATCCCTGCCGGATTCCAATACACGGTTGAAGCATCATTTGCTACGGATTCGAAGGCTCCCCCCATGGCCAGAGCGCGTGCCCCAACACCCACTTTCAGGAATTGTGCAATGGAGGTGCCTACCTTGCGAAACTCTTCTGCCTGCGCGAGTTGCAGAGAACCAAGCACAAATGCCAGAGTCAGTAATCGAATGATTATGTTTCTTTTCTTCATGATGCTTCTCCTACCTCACAATGGCCAGTTTGCCGGTTGTCTGGTCTCCACCCGGTGTACTTATCAAATAATAATAGACACCATAGGATATTTCCTGACCGAAGGTGTTGGTCAGATTCCAGTTTTCGATACCTGTTCCATTGTCATGATGAAGTTCTTTAACCTTGGTCCCACTCAGAGAATATATCTTAATATCACATTCCTCCGGGAGATACATGAATTTCAAGCTGCTGACGTTCTCCATGGGATCGAATAGAGAGGTGACCACATAGGGATTGGGAACCACCTTCACACTGGACAGAGCCCCAGCTTCCATGGTTTTATCAATGGTGGGATCATCAATCGTAAATGTCAATACATCTCCTGCATAGTAGCTTGAAGTGGTGTCAAAGCCAGATCCGTCCGAGTATGCACTCGTATAGGTGATGATGGTCTTTTGACCCGCTATGGGCAAGCTTCCTGTTGCACCGGCAATGGAATAAACAACTTTCATCGGCCACTTGCCGGGGAAAAAACCAACAGGATCAAATCCCTTGAGGGAATCACCTGCAGCAGGTGTGGAACTGGGATATAACACATCACACACATAGATTTCATCTCCGACACTGAAGGCTCCGTCAGCATCCTTATCCTTATAGGCGCCCACGATCTGGACTTCAGCCGGTTTTACCCTCCAGACTTCAAAAGGGACCCAGAACATGGCCATTGGCTGTGTTCTGTCCTGAGAATACACCCACGACCCTGTATCGGTAAAACGAATCTCATACCCCTGGACCCTGGAGGCAATCGAAGAGGTTGCAACGTTTGTTACTGAAACTGACCAGGATTCGGTTGTATCTGTTGCACCAACGACTGAAAGATCCTTCCCCGATCCATCCTCAATGGTCCCAACAGTCCCAATTTCCTGAGTAGAATTGACCTTGATCTGCAGTCCGATATCCTCCAGGATGTAATAGGTATCTGAATTTATCTCCATTCCAGATTTAAGGATCTCCTCGCTGGAAACATCCTGAACGGAATAACTGGTCGCCGGAAATCCATCAAAGGTGATTTCAAAGGTCGGATCCACTGAGTATCCCTGATCATCCTTGTAAATGATGTACTGCTCGGAATCGATGATATCGAAGGATACAGTACCTTCTCCAGCACCCGAAGTATGGTCCGTTTCACTCACTTCCCCCGGTATGTAACCGATGGGTCGAGGCGCCGGAATGACATCGACAAAATTCTTTTCCGCCGCACTCGTACCCTTGGCGCTTTCATAGGAAGGAATGGAAGCACCCGGTACTCCCTGGTCATATGAGGTGACTGTGTAGGAATAGGTAATTCCATTTAGAACTGTATTGTCAGTATAGCTATATTTAAGACCGGTATTGTCACCGAGATAATTGGTCGGAGTAATTGGATCGACACCATTTACACTATTATCCAGATCGAATTGTATCAGAGGTACGTATCCGATCACATTTCCCTGATAATCAGTAATCTCATCACCCCAGGTAACGCCTCCATCTTCACTGCGATAGATCTTGTACCCTTCGAAATCCAAATCACCTGTTGAGGGATCGGCTGCAAATTCAGGACTATTGTCCCAATAGATAGTGACAGATTCATCACCGGGAACTGCTTTTAATTCTGGTCCAGGAGGAGCAGAAGGTCCCACAAAGCCAGCCTCGTACATTGTGATGGCCATTTCGCTGTTTTTCATGAAATCTTCATCTGTGTCACCGACAACAACGGCAATGGTCCACTTCAGTGTATCGCCGGGAGCCAGTGAAAAAGGTCCTGAGGCAATGATATACACCCAATCTCCCCCAGCGGTGATGGTATTCAGGTCATCCAGGTGTGGATTGGATCCATGAAAAAATTCACTCTTGATCAATGCCAGGTCCGGATCATTCATATCACTACTGATAATCGGCCATAACTGCTCATCGGCCGTCGGTCCAGTATCCGTATAATAATGGAAGTCTGTGATCCCCATGTCATTCGGTGTTTCCAGATAGATGATACCATAGTCCATATCCTCCAGACGACCATTGGCATTTGCGAGGCTCGCACCACCGATATCTGCATCGATATCACGGTTGAAAATGATTGGATACTGGTTTGAAAACCCGTATCCACTTGGACTGATGAGCGTTTCCTGTCCATAATCACTACAATCAGGATCCTGATACATACCGATCCAGGCGCTATCAATCGTTGTGTTACTGGTGTTGTGGATAAAGAATTCATAGAATTGAAAATCTTCAGCATAGGATCTACCATAACAATAGGCCATCTGCTCGATCTCTATGCCCAGCGGATTACCCTGGACATTGGCAGCATCGGTATACACTGCATACACGTCCCTGTCTGAGACAAACTCATTTTCGTAGACATAGCCTGTAGCACGATCTCGTCGAAAATATCCCGGCCAAAAATGTTCTCCACTGGCATCGACGGGCCAGGTAACTGGAATATCGCTATGAGCCAAATAGGGTGTGGTACCGTCAACGTACTTCAGCATTGCTTCCTTACCACTGCCATCATAATGCGTTTTGCCAAGGCTACCATCTTTTGCAACCCAATCCTCATTCCCGTTTGCGCTGAAGCCATCAATGACATTCCCGTTGTCCCCATTTTTTGAATTCTGACGCACGGCGAATAAAAGTGCAAAATCATCTACCATGGAACCATAGGGTTCAGTCTTCGGATAACGAAAGTTATAGAAATCCTTGGAAGGATTGTTGCCTGGATCTTCAAGACGGGTATCTGTGATCTGGCCATAGTTCATGGTGAGATTACAGAGTTGACCTTTGCTCATCACACCAATGGCTTCATCAATTCTTGCCGCTGGCTTATTTAGCTTCAATTTGGTATACCAGGGTTTTTTAGGCTGCAGGGAAACATCATCAATTTCCTGTGCAAGCCCTGGCAAGCTGACAATGATGATCAACAGGATGATATTCATGAAGTTCGATCTCATATTTTTCACTATTTTACCTCACACATTGTCAATTAAAATTTGATGTACATACCAAGACGAATGTCACGACGGGGACCAACATTGGCCGGATTCGCCTGACGATCGTAGCTGCGATAATTTGCTGGTCCAGCCCACCATGGATCGCCGGTTTCGGACCACACGTACCTCACGTTGAGATTGTCCAGGATATTTGTGCCCTTGAGAAAGACTACAAATTTGGTATCTCCAAGATTAAAGGTCCTATCCAGGCGCAGATCAAGCGTATTGGTATTCCCCTTTCTTTCGGAGTTGGTCTCAATGCTCAATGCGCCACTGTAGCTTGGTGTGTACGGTAGACCGCTGGCTAGCTGAAAGAGCAGGTTGGCACCAAAATTCGAGAGCATTTTTACCCGATAGTTGCTCGGGAAGCGCAGATCGATGTTAGCTGAAAAATCATGGGTTCGGTCAAAGTCCAGATAGAACTCCCGGATGGGCCTTAAATTGGCATCCCCTTCACGGAAATAGTACCCTGCAAGAGGATCAGAACCTGAACCCTGGGCCACACTGTAGGTATAATGGGCGCTACTATTGATCAGACGGCCGATTCGATGCTTAAGACTCACATCAAAACCTTTGACCCTTGCATAATCCTCGTTGATGTAGATTGTGTAATTATAGGGTTGCCTGGAGTAGTATTTAGTAGAAGTGAGATCACGGATATCCTTGTAGAATCCAGAGAAATCAAGCGCGAGGTTCTCATTGATCTGGTATTTACCTCCCACCTCAAAGGCGACTGTTTTCTGTGGTTTTAAGCCGGGGTTTCCGATGATCACATCTGATTCTGCCAGGTTGGCAACAGCATTATCATTTCGATATAGATAATAGAAATCAGGATTCTGGAAAAAATGACCGTAGGAAAAATGGAACACCAGCTTGTCTGTTACGACATGGGCCAACCCGATTCTGGGACTAAATTTATAGCGTAATGGAACTTCTTTCAGCTCTTTAAACTGGAATTCTGATGTCGTGGTTCCGTCCCCATTATCAACAGTCACGGTTTCCTGAATATCACCAACATCCTCAAAATATTCATCATTTACCTTGAGTGCATCGAATCGAATTCCCAGATTCAACACCATGAAATCAAACTCCATTTTGTCCTGAATGTAAAATGCTGCTTCCTGGGGCGTTCGTTCATAGAATTCGGGACGATGTCTGAATGCACCTGGCCACGGATCAGCAATGGCATGACGGAAAAGGGTATGCTGCTTCAGATCGAAACCCGTCTTCAATTGGTGAGCCAGTGTCAACTGACTGGTCAGATCTCCTTTTAAATTAAGCGTGGTCGTTTCTTCACGATACCAGTTGCGGGCATCCCCTCCCCGAAAATCACTTTCCGTTCCAAAGATGTATTGTAATTTTGTGTATTCAGTGGTCACCGTATCAAGGAGGACACCTGTGTCAGGGTCATAGGGAACATTGATGCCTGGAATATTTTGCTCCCCAGTCCGAAATAAGCGCTGGAAATGCAGGGTGTAAAAAGTCTTGCTGCTCACAGCTTGTTTCCATGTCACGACCTGTCGTTGAGTCTTCGTCGTTGTCAGATCCTGATGCCCCAATAATCTTGTGTTATAATTGATGACATCCGATGTGTCATTCGTGACAGGTGGTATGTATTTGTAGTAATGGGAATACCCCATGAAATAATTCGATGTAGTCTGGGCAATAAAGGATAGACTTGATGAATTTGTCAACTTATAACTTAATTTCCCCATGAGTTGATTCTCGATGGTGAAACCAGATGGTAAATAACTATCATGATTATTGTGAAAGCCTGATACGAAGAAGGTCATTTTCTTTGTCATGGGCAGCGGACCGGAAAGATTTCCGCTGAATCGACCAAGAGCAGGGATGAGCAACTTACCCTCTGCATAGTCATGATCCAGGACACTCACATGCTGATACTGGGATTGGCCAACCGTATCTTCGACAGAACTGTAGTAGCGAACAGCATCCAGATAATCCTGCTTTTCTGTCTCAGTCAAGCCATCCACCATATTCGATTCCAACAGCCAGTCAGATATATGGTAGGGTGAGCTGTTCACGATGTCAGATTCATACTGGAATTTCCCTTCCAGCTTATTGCCACCATCTTTTGTGGTTATATTTACGATACCACTCATGGCCTCGCCATACTCAGCGTTGAATCCACCCGTCAGGATGGACATTTCACTCACGGAATTGATATCAATTCCAGCACCCAAGCCACCACCAATAGGATCCTTGACCAGTATGCCATCGACATAGTACGATACCTCGCCGCTACGTCCACCGCGTAGATGGAGGCTTCCATCCTCGCCTTCAACAAAACCTGCCTGGGTGGTGAGGGCATCGTTAACTGTGGTCATCGGTGCTTTTTCCGCCATGTCTGCACCGGACATGATGGATTGTTTTGCTGTGATGTCCTTGTTGACCAGCCTTCTCTCCGCAACAACAGTCACGATCTCCCCTTCAATGGTACTGAACTGGAGGGTAATGACGATGTCAGTAGTCAAGTCTGTTTTTACCAGAACTTCCAAAATGTCCTCTCCCCGATACCCGATCATTGTAGCCCTGAGTGTGTAGGCTCCCGGGGGGATATTATTAATGAAGAAATGTCCATCTTCACCACTGGATGCTCCCCATTCTGTACCCAGAATTACGACGTTTGCGCCAAAAAGAGGTTCATCTGTGCTGCCATCTACAATTCGTCCTACGATTTTCCCGGTATTGCCTCCGAATACAAGCGTCTGCATTGCACAGAGGAGAATAATCAAATGCCTGAGATACGAATGTATGTTACCGTTCATTTTGGCGCTCCACAGTCTTTTAATGTTGTTGCGATTCTCACGTGTTGCTTACTCATTTCGCAAGAACCAGCAGCCCATGACATCAATCCATGGGTAATAGTATGAGGGCAGCACCTTGCAGCACTGCCCTCATTTGATTTCTGTTTACTTCAAGTATATCAGTTTATTCGTGATGATCTGATCACTGGTCACCAGTCGATAAAAGTAAATACCTGAGGACAAAGACCTGGCGTTAAAGGTCACGTCATAGGTACCTGACTCCATTTTCTGATTCACAAGCTGAGCAACTTCCTGTCCCAGGGTGTTATACACATTCAACTCGACCACACCCGATTGTTTGATCGAAAATTCGATGGTCGTGGAAGGATTAAACGGATTTGGATAATTTGATAACAAATTATGCGTCACTGGCTTCTGAACGCCATCAACACTGACCACAGCTTTTGGAATCAGACCATACATGATAGCCTGGTCGTCTCCGTCAGCCTCGATCCAGATAATATCTGCGCCATTTGTCCCAATATTATTGCTGATAGAAGGAGCACGTGCCGCTAAATCAATGCTATTTGTGCTAATCTGGATTGGACGTGTCCAAGTTGCACCCAAATCTGCAGAATTGAGGCCGTAAATACGGCGGATACCATCATTGTCGTCGCCAAAGTACACCACATACAGATCATCATTACCACCAAAGGCAATGGATGGATAATCTGCCTGACCTCCGGGGTTATTTGTAATTTTCACGGGGTCAGTCCAGGTGTTGTCCACATTCTTCTTCAGATAGTAGATTTGACCATCGTCTGCATTATCGAAATCAGCTTCAGCAGTATAAAATACAAAGTGACGGACTCCTGCATCATCATAGGCTAATGAGATCGAGTAAATATCCACTGAATCGGCAAAGACAGGTCCGCCACTTGCGTCTGACAGGTATTCGGTGGCTCCCCAGGTACTTCCGTCATACTCTTGAAAAGCACCTGCGTATTGACCAAGCGGTCCCTTTAGTCCACGAATGGTTACACCCACTTTGCCGGCGGGGCCGGATGCAATATTTATAAAAGCAAGGGAATTGCTTGCCAATGACCCTTTAATTGTATCTGCAAAGAGGACGGTTGGTGTGCTCCATGATGTACCATCTGTGCTTTTACTTATATAGTAATATTCGCTTACATCATCATTTTCCCAGCCTGTACTCCAGGCAACCCACAGATCACCATTGCTGTCAAATGCTGCTGCCGTATGCGCTGCCCTGAGTGTGTCCCACGGCGTCGCGGTTCCAGTCACTGAGACAGGTGTTGACCAGGCTGAGCCATTATAGGTCGCATGAACAATATTCCAGTTGCTGGACCATAAGGCGTGGAATGTATTCGCATCATCAACAAGGACACAGGCATGACTCAGATTACGTCCCTCACCTGTTCCCCTGCCAACAGCAACCGGTTCATTCCATGTTTCCAGAAAGTCATCATAGGTTACAGAGTAAACCAATGAATCCGGACCTGCTACAGTTCCGTAAATAGCCATGACCTCTCCATTGCTCGCCCGAGCAATTTTGGAACCACCTGGCCAGTTGATGGCGCGATCATCATCGCTCGTACCAATCCTACTGCCACTGGTTTGCGCAAACAGCGTCGAAAACGTTGCCATGAGAACCAGAACCATGCAGTAACTTGTAACTTTTTTCATGTCACTTTCTCTCCTTTTGATAATTCCAGCCAAATTCACCTTGACCATGTGAATCATGCTGACGTTGAATAATTCTTTCCAGTAAAACTTGATTATTGGCAACATTTGAGCCAAAGTTCAACTACCTGCAATCAATCCTTCTGAATCCCAGATATACAGGGCTTTCCTTAATTTTTCCCCTGCAAAGTATTCAGTTGAATTATCCGATATCTACGCTAATTTGTGTTCGCTTTCAGCACACATGTGCACAGTTAATGCAGCAGTGAAAAGAGAACCAAAATTAGTAATATCCGACGCAATACCGCGATTATCACCTTCATCATAGCCCTTGTGGTGAGTGGTATAAGTATTTTTGCCATCTCGTTTATCAATCGCTGGGGCGATGAGGTCGTCTCCTCCCATGAAACCATGACCGAGATCATCGCCCATCAACTGCTGCAATATTCTGAATCTGTGTTTTATGACCCTGGGATAGAAACCCTCTTCAAAGATGAGAAATTGAGTGAAGCTGATTTGAATGAGCTTGATTCCCTGCTGAAGACTCTTTCCAATATCGTACTGAATGAGATCAAGGGACTGGAGGGCGGATTCTATTTAAGATCCAATGACAAGTTTATCGGGTATGCCTATCCAACATTGCCACCCCCAAAACCTGCCTACGGTCCACCCCCCCGTTCATATGATATCATTAAAGGGCAAATCCTGGAGACCATTAACGGGAACCACGGGATATCAAGACTCCATGAGTTTGATCCTGCTGTTTTTCCGTTATCCACCGTTCCCATTGTTCTGAATACCAAAGTTATTGGTGCCACCTGGGTGCGTATCCATATCGAACGGAAATTACCTGCCTATCGGTTGCGGGAATTTCTATTCTTTGTTGCCGCCATCTCCATTGGCGGATTCATTGTGGCCGTTATCATTTTCCTGAGTCTTCAGAAGCGAACCCGGGACATCCGGATCGGTTTGGAATCGATTCAGAAGGATCCCACCTACAGATTCCATATGAAAGGTGGTACATACGGATTTATTACCGAATCCATAAATTCACTTGTTGATAATCTGGATGTGGAGCATAGAAACCTTCAAAAACTTGAAAAGGAGATGCACCAGCAGGATAAATTGGCCTCTCTGGGGAAACTGATCGCAGGTGTCGCCCACGAGGTGAAAACACCACTGGCCATGATCAAGACGCGCGTTCAGCTCTGGCAGCATAAATTGAATGCCCGAACAGATACAGAGGATATTCTGGAAATCGTCACTCCAGAGTCCATGGAGCTTGTGGTGAAAGAGATCAATCGCCTCACCGATCTTGTCAATCGACTCCTTGTATTCAGCAAACCAATCAATAAAGAACTTAGCAATTATAATATTAATCAGGTAAGCCAGGAGAGTATCGACCTTTTAAAGATGAGTCACCCAGGGATTGAATTTATTGAGACCTATGCAGCAAACATACCTGACATCCCTATAGATTCCCTTGCCATGAAGCAAGTGATCATCAATATCCTTTCAAATTCCATACAGGCCAATGCTGAAAAAGGACAGGTTACACTGACAACCCTGATGTCAGATGACAAGAAGTCCATTTTGGTTCGTATCCATGATAATGGTCCCGGGATACCAGCGAATCTACTTAATAAGATTTTTGATCCCTTTTTTACGACCAGGGCCGAAGGTGCAGGTTTAGGCCTCTCCATATCCTACGAGATCATCAAGGCCCATGGAGGAAACATTGAATTTTTTAATGGAATAGATGGTGGACTTACTTGTGAGATCAGACTCCCTGCCTCCTAAGGACATCTTATGAAAAAATTGATCCATATCGTTGATGATGAAGCCTTCATGAGGCAGAATATCATCGATGCTTTGTCCAGCCAAAAGGTTGAATTCATTGAATCAAGCGACGGTCTGGCAGCCATTGAAGTGTTGGAAAGCAAGCAACCGAATTTATTGCTTCTGGACATTAACCTGCCAGGCATGGATGGTCTCTCAGTGCTGAAGAAGGCGCGCATTCTGCACCCCCAGCTTCCCATTATCATGTTGACTGCCCACGGGACCAGCGAACGGGCGATCCGGGCCATGAAAAATGGTGCCTTTGATTACCTGGAGAAGCCCTTTGAACTGGAAGAATTTTTATTGATCGTTGAACGGGCTCTGGAGTACAGTGATCTCATAAATGAAATTCAACAACTTCGCTCGGAACGAACGCGCGACTCACAGCTTACGGGAAATGAGATCGTTGGTCGAAGTGAAGGCATGCAGGAGGTGTTTAAACTCATTGGCAAGGTGGCCATGACAAATGCTCCCGTTCTGATTGAGGGAGAGAGTGGCACTGGCAAGGAACTGATTGCCGATGCCATCCAGCGCCATTCAGACCGAAAAAGTGAACCCTACATCAAAGTCAATTGTGGTGCCCTGCCGGAGACTTTGCTGGAGAGTGAGATATTTGGACATGAAAAGGGAGCGTATACGGGAGCTCATTCACGGGTCATGGGTCGTTTTGAGTTGGCCCATGGCGGCACCATCCTCCTGGATGAGTTGAACAGCATGCCCCTCTCACTTCAGGTAAAATTGCTACGGGTTCTTGAAACAGGGACCTTTGAAAGGCTGGGAGGGGAAAAGTCGGTTCAGGCGAATGTTCGGGTTCTGGCCATTACCAATCGGGATGCTGAGTATGAAGTTGCCCATGGTCATTTGAGAGAGGATCTGTTTTACAGATTAAATGTGGTCCGGATCATTGTACCTCCCTTAAGAAAAAGACTGGATGATCTGCCTCTATTGATGGAACATTTTATTCACAAATACAGCCCCACAAGAAAGGTCATGATCTCCCCTGAAACGATCGAAAAATCGAGGGACTATGATTGGCCCGGTAATGTGCGCGAGCTTGAGAATACGATTCGGAGTCATCTGGTATTGACCCAGGGAAACGTTTTATCCTTTGATAAAACAGATTCAGCAGGGAAAGCGGGTGTGGAAGGGGTGACTCAGGAGAATTTGAACTTCAAGGAACGGATCTCTGCCCTGGAGCGGGAGCTCATCTTATCGGCCCTCTATAAAAGTGGCGATAATAAAGCCATGGCGGCGCGATTACTCGGGATAAATCGACGCTTACTTTATTCCAAGATAAGTGAATATGAAATCGAGCTTTAAGATAGAGAAATGGAGTTGGATTTTGAGTTCCGCCTATGGATTCGGGAGCATTGCCAGTGTACGCAAGATGAAATGCTATGCCCTCGCTGGATTGCTGCTCTTCTTCTTCAGGTGTGAACATTCAGGTGAGAAACAATCTAACCCGGCTCATGTCCTGGGTACAAACTCAAATCATCTGACCCTGGACAATGCTTCATTCCCTGTAAAGGGAGTCGTGTATGTTCCATTTGCCCCTGGGTATTTACCCTGGCAATTTGAATTTGACGATCAACTCCCAAGTATATTGCAGGATCGTATTAATCAGGACATTGATAGTATCAAAGCCCTCGGTGTAAATACGATACGACTTTGGGGAGCCCCAAAATACTGCTATAAAAGAATTGCCCAGGAATCAGACATCCTTATTCTTCAGACCATCTGGCTGGATAGTGAACATGAGGATTTTCGTTCCAGTGAATTTCTCAACTCGAGCAAAACAGTCATTACAGATGCAATTTCCAAAATTTTTTCCATCATGGATCCAAATGACCCGGTCATCCTGGCATACCTTCTGGGAAATGAACTTTCCAGACAAAGCATACTCAGCACGAATCAGGCGCATCCGGGGAGCTATGCCTTTGCAGGCGAGTACATTCAGACTGATTCCACCTTGACGGCGACAGAGTTGACATTGGCTGAACTTGCTGATTATTTAAAACAAGTTGTGGTTTCCTTTACATCAGTTGAACCTCTTGTGAGTTATTCGAACGAGTTAAGGACATTTGACATTCTGGATACCCCATTTCTTGATTTCAGAAGCTACAATGTTTACTCATACGCAGTTGACTATTATGTTAAGAATCATGTACCAGGTTCCAGCAGCGGAACCATTACCCAGGGATTTATCGAAACCTTAAAATCGAAGCACCCGGATATGCCGTTACTCATAACGGAAACCGGTTTGAGTGTCAGTCCCCTTGCGACTCACGTCGGTCCACCCAATTATGGATATGGTGGGAATACTGAGACTGAACAGGCTGAGGGGATCCTGCAAACCATTCAGGATATTGAAACGGCATCACCCCCCATTGCAGGGCTTATCGTCCATGAGTTTAACGATGCCTGGTGGAAATATGATCTAGAGGATTCATATACCCAGGATCCGGCAGACATTGAGGAATGGTTTGGGATTGTGGGATTCACTGGGGATCTGTCCAATTGGCAACTTTCTCCCAGGAAAGCGTATACTGCCCTTCGTATGCATTGGAACAATTGAATGAAGTTGGTTGGAAGCAAAATAATGAATAGTCTATTATGATGTTTTTAAAAGTCATACTATACATTGTTTTAATAATGGTAACATTCCATTCTTGTGATTCATTTTCATTATACGATTGTGGCAACAATCCTGGTCCATTTGATTATGACTATACTTGGGTTGATTGCAACTTAAAAATTCGCACAGTGGGGATGCCAATGGACGATGGTGAATATGAATCCTATATATTTGCTCTCGACGGCTATGAATACATTTTCGATGAGGAGACTCCAGATTGTGGTTATTGGAGATACGAATGGGATATAAGCCCAATTATTGAATATGAGATTATACGGAATGATACTGTATGGCACGAATACGATATTAAACTACCATTTCCCTCAAAATATTACAGCATGAACCACGAATGCGATACTACCTTGCTTTCTTCTGATTGTAATCTTTTTGTGAACACGCCTGTTAAATTGAAATATAGGTTTTCTGATTTATTATTCAAAGATGGGACCACACTACCCGCTCCTGCTCCAATAAACACTGCTATACCTGAGAACATAGATAGCACATCAACTGTACACGTAAGAATTGAATTTGCTTACAGTAAATTAGCTATTAAGGGTAGTGATGGAAACTGGGTAACAAATTCGAGGCCATTTTATATAATTCGATAAAAGGCATTTCCTAATTCTTAGGTGGCACATAATGGATTGTTTGGGGCAATGGGTTTACTGTGCAATAACCAGGTAATTCGATTCCGTGATGGGATTATTTGCCATGCAGGATACAGAAACAAGGAAGATAACAAGTATGAAAACAGGTCGCTTCAACGTACTTTTCATAATTGGCTCCTAATCAATCTTCATTTTGAGATTATAAATCCTGTTGTCGAATTGGGCTGAGACCCTTTCCCCATTACCTGAAACACTTATATTACCGTGGAGTTTTTTATTTCCCTTGTATGTTCTTAACGTTGTACCTTCTAGGAAAATGTCTCTTGTTTTATGGATATTAACAACAACGAGTTGAAATAACGTTTCATTAGGAGTTAGTTTACGATGTAAAATAAAAAGTTCTTCGGTTTTAGGGGCATAGTCAACATCAACAAAATTTCTTCCAAGACTTTGTGTAATCTTATTAACAACTAGACCATTTAAAATATCATAAACGATAATCTCTTTTCCATCAACAACAGTTATGATGTATTTGTCATCTGACGAAATCTGAACATTACCTGGGGAAAACCGCACATTATTTAACTCTGTTACCATATTACCCGCACGATCTAGAATTTCAATCTTGCCTCTAAAAAGAGATTCCTTTGGAAGCGCTACAGCAAAATACTCACCTGAAATAGAATTATGTATAATTGGGAAAAATCTAGCATCTATTCCCTTTTCATATTTTCGCTCCCACATCAATTGATTGTATTTATTAACTACAAAAATTTGGGCGGCTTTTTTATCGTTTTGCCAGATTCCTGCTACGACATGTATGTCACCAGTGATGGAATTGTAACTACTGTTCGCTCCCATCCAATCACCGAATAAAATAGCTTGATTCCCAGCTTTTACAATTTGTAGAGGCAAAGATTTCTCTGGTGTCATTAATGACCATGTTTTCCTGCGATTATCATATACTAGCACTCTCCCATCAGCAAATGGTGAAGGATATTGTATCATACTGGAATCTGAATAACTATGATGTGCTATTTGTGCTCCGAAATGATTATAAATTGTAATCTCTTTTCTATCCCCTTTTTTTTGTATGGAATAATAGCAATCCTTTGCAGAATTTTGATTGATATATATTTTATTCCCCTCTGGAGAAACGCTAGGAAGTTTAATATCTTCATCCGTTACCAAAGTTTTTATCTCGTTCACATGTAGGCCATCACGACCCGTTTTTCTCTTAAAGGACAATAATTTTCTTGGCTCATCGAATGATTTATTTTCATATATGGGAGACTTGAAATCCTTTGAAAGTTCAATGGTTGACTCAATCTCATAGTTCACATTTGTTGGTTGCGAAAAACATAATGCAATCATCCCTAAAATTGATAGTAATATCTTCTTAATCATTTTCATACGCTCCTATTTCGCCATATCGATTTGCCAATCTTCTGAAGTGAAATTCCCCTGAAAGTCATACACTTCAATTGTTAATGTCATCGGACCTAATGCATGATCACTCGGGTCAAAAGCCCCACTATAGTCGTTTGTATTGTGACTAGCTTGGGTAAAATCGTTGGTGATATAGTGTCTTACGAATGCGTTGTCAAATGTATGGCCTTCGGTTTCAAAGTAGGCATCTTGTTCCTGTAATTCTGATGAACAATATAACAATTCCAATTTCTTATTATTCAAAATAGGTGGATGTCTTTTTAATAGCTCTTGCCCACTTCATCAACCATACATCTTCAATCCCATGTCAGCAATACTTTAGATGTTCTGAAAGTCGGGATTGGAGAAATACATAGTGAATTGGACAAAAGAAGTATCGCACAAAATCTTAATCCTCAACTCGTTGATGAAATAAATGATCATATACTGTTCTTGTTTCATTCCGAATCACTTTATACAGAGGAATATGCTTGATTCATTGAGTCATCTCAAGCTAATTCGAATTGCCGGAGATTAATTTGCTTGTAGTCAGGGACACAAACTAGCATGATATCGCTGGTATTGTCCGCATTTTCGTAGTCCGCATTTGCTGTTCGCTGGCAGCTCCAGCTCTACTCACACAATGCGTTCGTGGTGTCGCAGGCTGGTACCCACTGTCATCTCCTGGCGTGATCTTGTCCCATCATGGCGACAAAAAAGCAGTTAAATACTTAATATTAGCTATTTATTTTAAATATGTAGCTTTGACCACTTGCTTTAATTCAGGATTTGACTGCGTCCAAACGTTGATTAAATAAATGCCAGACGAAATCTCAGCCGTTGAAAAATTAATCAGCAACCTATTAACTCCTGGTTTTCCACTCTGAGAGGTGGATTGTATATACCTTCCATTTAGATCATAAATGTCTGCATATATCTTATCATATGTGTTTATCTGACATTGGATTGCGAGACTGGAATTGAAGGGATTGGGATATAGTGAAACAAGCCTTAGCGCATCAGGTAAGGGTGAGTTTGGTTTGCGATCATCAATGCCTGTGAGACTCCCTACAAGGCCATTTGGCCCCAATTGCGTGACGTAACTGCTAGAGTTAATATCAAAAACATAAATGATACCATCTGCACCATCCGAGACGGATTTCCCCCATAGACTTGTATAGTTATTGTATCCATAAATTTTTGTATTGTCGGGCCAAAACAAATCACCATTGCGATCTATCCGTTGCGCAATATGACTATTGTCACCCTGATAAGTGGAGATAAAGCTCTCCGAACCACTTAAGGATACCGAAGGATGTTTAACTTTTGCTTTGGTAACAAACAAGGCTGTTGAATCATATTGCAATTGGCCGGAATTGTCTACCCACTGGCTAAAAAATCTTCCAGAAGATTCATCCTTCCTAAATTGAACAATTGCCCCTCCGGATTCATCAGGTATCAGATTCAAGATAGAGTATACGGTATCAGAAATTTTGATACCTTCTGTCGGCCAAATATGTTGAAAATCAAGATCAACTTTATAAACACTCGTATAGTAGTCATGATAAAATATATGTTCTTCGCTGTCTTGCTTGAAACCCCCAAGAGGTTGCATGTTAAAATTGTAGCGCTCAAGGAATGTGAAACTTTTATCCGGTTCAACTATCTGAGCATGAATCTGAATCCAATTATTAATAGCTCTTGTATATACGAGCAGTACACCTGAAGAGCTTGAGAAAGTGATATAACTGAGATCTCTTATCACTGTGTCAACAAGTACTCCCAAACTATCCCACACGATTTCACCTTCAGAATTTATCTTTTGTATAAAAAGATCTGACCACTCTCCCCATGGGTCATTTCGGTAATCCTTCCAGGCTACATAAGCACCACCTAAATCATCAGAGACTACATAACTATTAATGTAGGGGAAGTAATCGTCAGTTCCGCTCGCATTATCTGGTGTGACCACCACCCCTTCACCCCATAGCTTTTCTCCATCAGGTGAGATTTTCTGAACACGGATATGTGCATCTCCCCAATCCCAACCACCTATGTATTTGATATCCCGATAAGAAACGATCAGGCTGCTATCTGAGGCAAGTGCTGCAGATTGATGAGGCTGCTCATCGTAGACCCCATCCAAGGACACATCCTCCCAGACTTTTACCCCGTCATGATTGATGCGTGTACAGAGCCCGTTATAGTCCCCGTGAACGATATAAGCGCCCCCTTGACCATCCTCTACAACTTGCTTATTCCTTCCTGAGCCGATAAGAATTGCTGAATCTGGTGAGGTGGGCCACTGAGCGAACAAAATATTGCTACATAATATGAAAAGGATTATTAAAGTAATTACCCTGGCTCTAAATCTCATACAAAACACCTTTCAATGATGTTTGGTTTCATTTTGTATAAGATAGTAGACACTGGATTGTCCACAAACCCTCACAGGATTTCTTTTAGATAAAATGCGTTTTTTGTCATTTGAGAGTAAATCAATTGAATGTGCCCCCACATTATGTTCATTTTGTGATGGTAAAATATGTAATTTCACTTGAAATAATAATCGTTTTCTGACGGAGTTCAAGCGCTTAGAAGGAACAAAAAAGCAGTCAATGAAGACTTCTTATGTGTTTGTTATTACTAGTTTAGCAGCTTGTCCCGTCATAGCCAGGGGCGACGACGGAGGGGCGGATTTGGTGTTCGCTACCCACCGCCGTTGGCGGGGTTCGCTCCACCTTCCTCCGTCCCGACTCACCGTGTCGGGACTCCGGTTGAACCGGCGCTTCGCTAAGGCGGTTCAATAACCGCCCCACAAAGCAAAAAACCCGCACGAGGCGGGTTTTTTACTTTGTAGCAGGGGGCGGATTTGAACCGCCGACACCCGGCTTATGAAGCCGGTGCTCTAACCAACTGAGCTACCCTGCCATTTTAAGGCGCGCAAAAGTAGAATAAGGCTCATGGTGTGGCAAGATAATTAACAATCCGCACACGCTATTTCTTCAGCTAGAAAGTTTTCAAATACTCTTCACGGAAATACTTGTTCTTGTGCTCATCAAAAGTATTAAACTCATTATCAAGAATGTATTGCAAAGGATCCTCATCACCCATTGAGAGGATCGAATGACACAGGGTGCATTCATCAGAAATGGAGTTCCCTTTCTCATCAACCAGATGACGATTGTGGCATCTGAAACACCCGTCGCTCTGTTCGTGCTGCATGAAATTATGACAGGAAAAACAGCCGAACTCAACCTTGTGTCCCAAATGGTTTGGGTAAGTGTTCCATCCGATATTCATATTCGGATGAATATTTCGCTTATAAATCGTTTGAATAGCTGCTATCGATGAATCCAGTGTCGGCGTTTCCATTGTTGAGTACTCTATGGCATAGAAGGATCTTAACCTGTCTTCAATTCCCTGCAATCCTGATGGTTTATCCGGATAATCACCAATGATGGCTGCCAATCCCTCTCTCTTGATATAGGGAAGACTGGCATCAACATAGCCATTTGCCAGTGCCAGGTCCATAGCTGCATCCGGTCTCTCATAAATGTGAGTGGCCCGGTTGTGACAGTCAACGCAATCCATGGTACGAGGTTCAAATTCCGTGATGGTGGAATCAATGAAATGGGTATTGTTAAAGCGATGATACTCTCCGTTTTCCTTCTTCACCTCTACCCAGATCATCGACTCCCGAATATCATCAACTGAACTGTAGCGTACCTCATTCTCCTCAGAGACATGCCAGTGAATGCCGGTTCCAACACCATTGGTGGCATCAACCTTCAGGTTGAGTGTCGTGTACTGGAGGGTATTTGTCTCATCCTCCTTGTAGCGTTTATGTTTGACCAGCTTCGAGCCATAATGTTTTTCAGGCCAGTGACATTTGCCACAGGTCTCCCGCGCCGGTCGTAAATTATGAATGGGGGTACCGATCGGTTTGTCATACAGATCGAATATGCTGGAGACTGCCTGCCAGGCGCCATTGAGCTTTGCAGAGGCAAGCGCTTTTACTCCTTCCCCAATATGGCAGTCTACACAGGGAACTCGAGAGTGGGGTGAAACAGAATATACGGCCCATTCAGGACCCATGATCTCATGACAGGCAGTACCGCAAAATTCAGATTGATCCATGTAGTGCATGGCACTTGATCCTGCTGCAACAAGGAATACCACATTGACAACGGTCAGGATCAAAACGATGGGAATGACCTTTTCCCAGAAATCCTGTACATCCACGCCACTGCTTTTAAGTTTATCAATAAAAACATTGTGAAGGGTTTTGCCCGTCTCTTTTTTCTGAACGCTCCAGGCGATAGGCAGAAGAATAAGACCGATGACAAAAATTATGGGAATGATGAAATAGGTGACAATACCAGTATAGGTACTTCTAAAAACACCGATCACCGTGAGTCCCTCAAGGACAAAGAATGACATGAATGTTGTACTGGTCAGAATCACACCAAGTTTACCGATCCAGCTCATGAACAGCAGTTGAATGAACATGATATAACGTTTGAAAAATTCCATCAAAACTCTCCCAATAAATTCGCAAATAAACTTAAGGTTCTATTCAACTATAGCAATTCCTTCTCATGTCAAATTTTGGGAATATTTTTATCGTTCAGCCAGTTGTTCCCAATTGGATTCTCGATGGACATCCTTATTTTATTCAATCAGATAATTTTGAATCAGGGAAGGTTGTACGATGAAATTCAGTTACAGACGTTTACTGCTGCTCGGTTTCGGATTTATGGGGACCACCATCCTGTGGGGAATCTACAATGCCTATGTACCCATATTCCTCCAGGCTGGTCGGGAGGGATTTGCCACATCTGCTGGTGTAAAAGGTTTTGGAATGAGTGCAACCACGACAGGGTTTATCATGACCCTGGACAATATTGCAGCGCTGTTCATCCTGCCTTTTATCGGTGCCTGGTCAGATCGGATCAGGACACGCATCGGTAGACGCAAACCTTTTATTGCCATGGGTGCTCCCCTCGCCTTTATTGGTTTTATCGGAATTCCGCTTATGCTGAATGTCTCCCTGCTCCCCTTCATGATCGCCATTTTTATTACTCTTTTCGCCATGGATGTTTTTCGCACGCCTGTCATTTCATTGATGCCTGATATCACCCCTTCCCCAAAGCGTTCGCAGGCCAACGGAATGATCAACCTGATGGGTGGTGTCGGTGCTGTCCTGGCCTTTGTGATCGGCGGGATGCTCTTTAAGGTTTCCGTTGGGGCGCCTTTTTATTTTGGCGGTATCATCATGCTCATCGGTGCTGCAGTTGTTCTCTATTTCATCAAAGAACCAGCGGCGCCTGAACCGTCGGAAAAAGAGCCTGGGATTCTTGACAGCCTTAAAACGGTCGTCTCTGACAAGGACCGTTCGGCCTTGTTCCTGCTGCTGGCTATTTTCTTCTGGTTTCTCGGTTATGGAGCCCTTGAGGTATTCTTCACTTCCTTTGCCGTTAACCGTTTTGGAATCGACAGTGGCCAGGCAACGGGTTTGTTGGCATTTTTCTCGCTGCCAATAGTATTGTTCTCACCCCTCAGTGGATATCTGGGTGCAAAATTTGGACGGCGATTCATCATTATTGTTGGTATTCTCGGGTTTGCCCTTCTGCTATTCTGGGCATTTGGTATCCAGAGCCTTTCCATGGTCAAGATCATGCTTCCGCTCTCAGGGGTAGCCTGGTCACTGATCCTTGTGAATTCGCTGCCAATGGTGGTCGATATGGCCCCCCAGGATCGTCTGGGAGCCTATACCGGTCTCTACTACCTGTCTTCGCAATCCTCGGCCATTGCCGGCCCGATTATGGCTGGAAAAATAATTGAGATATTTAACAATAATTATGGTGTAGGATTTATTTATGGGTCGGTGACTCTGGTCATCGCGCTGTTCTTTATGCTCCCGGTAAAACGCGGTGAAGCTCTGATCAGCGACTGACGTGCTTTACTATATCCTTAAAAAGCTGCTGTTTTTTATTGTCTATGTGTTTTTTCGTCGATTACACGTAGAACATCAGGACAGGGTACCTGTCAAAGGTCCAGTAATTCTGGCAGCCAACCATCCCAACACGCTCATGGATCCCGTTCTGGTAGCCCTGCTCTCAGGACGCAATCCCCACTTCCTCGGGAAGAGTACCCTTTTCAATTCACCTGTTGCAAAATGGTTTTTTCATGCGGTACACGTCATTCCAGTCTATCGGAAGCAGGATGCCGAAGCAGAAATGGGAAAAAATGCTCAGATCTTCGAGCGCTGTTTTGAATCCCTTGAGGCAGGCAATGCGCTGGTCATCATGCCGGAGGGGATCAGTCAGATGGATGGGACCTTGCACGAGATAAAGACAGGGACGGCAAGAATTGGTCTCGGAGCAGAAGCCCGCAATGATTTTGAACTGGGTATTCAGATCATTCCTGCCGGGATCAACTATTCATCCCCTACAGAATTCTTTAGCGATGTTCATTGTCGTTTTGGACGGCCCATTGGTCTCCGTGAATTTGGAGAGCTTTATCAAAATGATGAGTTTGAGGCCGTCTACCAGGTTACGAACCAGATAAGAGATGCCCTGGAAAAATTGACAACAACAGTGGAAAGTTCTGAAACGGCCACCGTATTGGATAACTTAAGGATCATCTATCAAATGGAGTTGGCTACTGATCAGGGTTTGCAGGAGGAGATTCAGGAGCATGGTTTTGATTTTTCCGTTACCCGCGGAATGGCTGATGCCATAAATTGGTATTATGTCAACGAACCAGAATCCTTTAAAATACTCGAGAAACAAATGAGCACCTATCTGGCCAAGATAGAAGGATTGGAGCTTCGTGATGACCTGCTTTCGACTGCCCGGGGACAAAGGACCTTCGCCCGAAGAGCTCTTGGACTTCTGGGTGTTATAATTGGATTTCCCATTTATCTGTGGGGGATATTGAACAACTTTATCCCCTTCAGAATCCCGGTAAATCTGGTAAAATTATTGGGGACCTCCACTGAATTTTTATCCACCATTAAAATGCTGTCAGGTTTTGTGGTATTCAGTGTTTTCTACACACTTCAGGGCCTGCTGGTTTGGTGGCTTACAGACTCAGGTCCTCTGACGACGATCTACCTGGTCAGTCTGCTTCCAGCTGGTCGATTTGCCCTTTTTTACCATGATACGATGCAGCGATATCGTCAGCATTTGAGGCTCTATACCTTGTTCATCAGGCGCAAAACGCTGATGTTCAATATCATTAGAGAGCGGATGGCCCTGATCGAAGCACTTGACGCGGCAAAGGTAAGGTATATGTCCAGAGAAGAGGAAAGATCAGGCTCCAGTTTCAAGGATGATCCCAAAGCCTGATCTATGTAGGAATAAGGAGGACATGTAGCCTACGTCATTCTCTGCTTCTGGTTCCCAATAATTGTATAATTCTCATCTTTTTTATGGAAATCGGTGATCGGGAAAGACCCAGAGAATTAATTTATCTCCCCTAGCTTCACCTCTTGACAGACCCTGGGTGTCAAATTATATTCAGCCCGCTTAGACCAGGACGAAGCATGAATTAAGGAGTCCGGTTTACATACCGCGGGATGGAGCAGTCTGGTAGCTCGTTGGGCTCATAACCCAAAGGTCGTAGGTTCGAATCCTACTCCCGCTACAAATAGAAAAGGTCACCGACAGGTGGCCTTTTGTGTTTGTATGGAGATTGGACTCAAATCCTAATGGTTCGATCCGCAGCGAGATTGCTAGTAGCAATTGAGCGTAGGAAGATGGAAGACACGAAGTGGCTGAACATCAATCCTACTCTCCCCCTTCGCTCAAAGAGCTACGGCGGGACAGGCCGCTACCCCGCAAAATGCGGGGTATGGAGATTGGATGAAAATGCCTAACGGTTCGATCACGAGGAGTTTATCCAGTGGATAGACGACGAGGGACACGGACCGAAGTGATCTGACAATTATATTTTCAGAACTCTTACAGGAAAATCGTATCAAGAACGTTTCAATATCAAATCAGGAGATTTGACAGTCTCATAAACGGCGGTTTTAGAACAAATTATTCGGGATCTTATTCATCTCGAAATACAACATCTTGATCTAGAGTTCGGTCATAGTCCAAAATATCACCTTTGGCACAAGTGATCTTGAAGACCTTGCCATTTGGGCTCCCGTAGTAAGTGTATGATGAATCTGAAAAGTATTTTCCAGTGAGTTCACCTGGATCAATATCGTTCCACGAAGCGCCAATAACGTATTCTGCTATTCTCTCTTTTGGATACCTGCCGAATTCTCCCTTAAATATATCCAATTGAGTCCTGATACTTCCGAGTGCAGCGTCAGCTTCCGATCGCTTGGCCTTTTGTACGTTATTGCTGTAGATCGGCACAGCGACAGCAGCTAATACACCAATGATTACGATCACAATCATCAATTCCACAAGGCTGAAACCATTGATTCCTGGGCTTCTGCTTCCCAGTAAATATTTGCGGGTTGTATCCATGACATCATGAGACATCAAAATATATGCCGTGGTTCATGGGTAGGTACATGTCTTTATATATCACGTATTTATACTTGCTATCAATGACTCATTGTTTGTAATATCTGTAATTAAAACAGGACAGTAATGTCGTTAAATAATGATATTATTTCCAAAAAGCGTGTCTCATACCTCAGGCGCTACTTTAATGCACAGCAGCTTCAAATAACTTGGAATACTCTGTCATTTGGACGCGTTGAGAAACTCTTTATTACCGATACTTTACTGGCATGATGCACAAACCAAATTTCAATTCACTTTAGCCATATTGCGCCCTCGGCTTGTTACTAAACACAACTGTCGGGTGTTCACGAATGTCTTAATGAACATCATGAATTCATATGCTCTGATAAATGAATATGATTCCATGATCACTATTTTAACTTCTTTCCCAGACAGAATTTTGCATGCATCATTCAGTTGTTCAACCGAGGGAGAATGAGAAGAATTCATTGATAACAAAAGCTCTTTTTGTATCTGATCTACATGGCCGAATAGAATGGTATGAAAAACTATTTCGGACCATTCGTTCAGAACCTCCTGATGTAGTTCTGCTTGGTGGTGACTTATTTCCTCACGCCTTTATGCGTTCAAAAGAATATCCGTATTTTTTGAATGACTATTTGCGACCCGGTTTTCTACGGCTACAGAAGTCCCTGAAAGAAAAATATCCAAAAATTATGCTGATTATGGGGAATGATGACCCAAAGAGTGAAGAGACTGATCTGCTGAATGCCGGCTCAGACGGACTCTGGGATTACATCCACAATCGAAAAATCACGTGCTTTGACCATATTTTTGGTGGGTATTCTTTTGTACCTCCAACACCCTTTCAATTGAAGGACTGGGAAAAATATGATGTATCCAGATTTGTAGACCCTGGTTGCGTTTCTCCTGAAGAAGGGATGCATACCACCCAGACAGATCCTACTCATCTACGCTACGGAACGATCCAGAAAGATATTGCACGTCTTTATGAACATGAAAAGATGTCTAAAGTGGTCTGCCTGTTCCACTCACCCCCCTACCAAACGAACCTTGATCGGGCAGCCCTGGATGGCCAGATGTTTGATCATGCGCCCCTTGACGTTCACGTTGGGAGTATTGCTATTAAACGCTTTATTGAGCAGAAGCAACCGAAGATCACCTTGCATGGTCATATTCATGAATCCTCACGTATTACAGGTCAGTGGCAGGAAAAAATCGGAGAGACTTATCTGTTCACTGCTGCCTACGAAGGTCCGGAGCTGGCAATTATCAAGCTTGACCTGGAACGTCCTGATCTTGCTCAGCGATTACTCATCTAACTTCGAATTATTTGGATGTCGTTCTCATTTCCAATGAGGTGTCCCATCTCCAGTGGAAGAGCTGCATCACT
Source organism: Fidelibacterota bacterium (assembly GCA_021734325.1). Lineage (GTDB taxonomy): Bacteria > Fidelibacterota > UBA8477 > UBA8477 > JABMPR01 > JABMPR01. The sequence goes on from JAIPJF010000001.1 coordinate 63,972, forward strand.
TACAGCATTTATCTTCGCAGCAAAACTACTCCTGATTTCAATATCCTTATCTGTCACAAGATGAATATCCAGGAGCGTACCTGCCTCTATTCCGGAACACAGAAAATTCATTTCTGAGATTCCTAAGCTCCAGGCTTTGAGCCAGAGCAATAGATCAGCCCTTTGTTGATCAGTTCCTTGAAAATGTATCAAAATATCAATATCACTTTCAGGACCTGCAGTAGAATTTTTCACACTGCCGAAGATGTAAAATGCTTTTACTCCAAATCTGTTTGGATCCAGATAACCAGCTATTTTCTTCACGATGTCTAAACGCCATTTCCAGTGGTTGAACGCATCAACATAAGTATATGAGGATTCCCTTCTTTGCTTTGGCACAATATCACTAAGATCTGGATCTGTAATATGAGCTTCAGCTCTGTTCTGAGTTGAATTCATATAAACTGACAATTCTTGGCCACTATAGGTTTTTTTCACATCAATGACTTTAATGGTATCTTCCAGAGAAGCGTATTCCGGCAAAAGCTGCCTAAGAATATTGCTTGATTCTGAAAAGAAATTATCGTTGAAAACAATCCCATATTCATCTGGGTATAGTGGCAGATATCGAATGGAAGCCTCAACCAGATCTTGAAAAAAGTGCGTTCCAAATGAAAGATCTGGTACATAACTTCCTTGTTTACGAGCAATCTCTATTAACATGGCCGTATTACTGATATCAGAATAGGTGACATTGACACCCATCTTGATATCACCACGACTGCCCCAGCGTCCAGGTCCCATCAGAATGAAGCATCTCCGTGGAAGGAGTTGATTTAACTTTCCTACTGCTCGTCCAACATTGAGCAATTCCTCTCTCGATCCAAGATTACTATAATTAGCCGGATCTACATAGACAACATGTGTAATCCCCTTAACCAGACCGTTTGAGACGTAGCGATTGGCTGAGAAGAGAATCTTGTCCTTAGAGATACCAGCAGGAATATCTACTGGCTCATACTCATCACCATAGCTTTGGGGTCGACATTGGAGTAAATAGAGATCATCTCCATCAGAAGCGAACTCAATATCAACTGGAACGCCCAATACATCTTCAAGCACCTTGAGAATAGCGTGCATTTGTTCAATAAAGTGAGTCTGTTTTTTCAGTACATCAAAAGTAACAACCAAATTTGATTCTTCGAGATTATCAATTAATGGCATGATCTTCCTGAATCTATCATTGTCCAGGATTGACATAACTTCAGTAATATTAGGGTATTCTGATGCAATCTCACTCATGATCTTGCGAAGATCGATCGTCTCAAATGAATTGGTGGTTAGATTAATAACATCTATGGCTTTGGGAGAATACCTGATCTGCTCCTCGATGGTAGCATTAACGGATAGCTTTGGTTGTCCAGGCGCAATCAGTGCAGGATAATCATCCCCTACTCGATCCACAGCACTGGTTCCCAATCCCGGGACAAGCCGAATCAATCCGTCCTCAGGCTTTATGCGTGGTGACCAGAGAAAATCATTCTTACTGAATGCAACTCCAGCATAGGCTGGGAAGTAATAATGGCCTACTTTTTTGCCAACGACCTCCTGAATCATAATTCCCATTTCTTCATGGAAATCCAATAAGTTTCTCTCTGCGCGATATTTAATTGGATCCGGGCCAAACATTGACGCATAGACTTCTGAGATAGCATCGATCAATGCAATTAGGCGTTCCTGCTTACTGCCTTGATTTGCAATAAAAACACTTCGATATTTGCCGGCAAAGGCAGCGCCAAGACCATCTTCCAGGAGGCTTGAACTCCTGACAATAAGTGGACTAGCTCCGAAATCATCTAATGCCAATGCCAAACCCTTAACAATTTCAGGGGGAAGATGCGAGTTCTTGAAGACCTGGATCACGTGCGGATATTCGAACTGAACCTGGGTGATCTCTTTGTACTTCTGGTCGAAGACATCCTCAAGGTTGTTATATACCAGGAAACTCCTGCTCCCATCAGAAGTAATATACCAGGTTTTTGGCGTTTTAATCTTTTCTAACAGCTTTTTGTACTTTGGCGAGGCCTTTAAAATCTTATCCGCCAAAGCAACTCCGGCACTCTTTCCACCGAGTTTGCCACTGCCTTTTGCCGGGGTTATTACTCGGTTTAAAAGCTCATAGAAATCGTTTACATTGAAATAGTTTTTCGCCACGTTGATAAAATGGGTTTGATCAGAAAGCAGTCTCCTGACTAAGGATACCCTGAAAGCCTTCTGCCGTGGGACAGATAGTTCAGTACCGCTGGGATCCAAATGATGATACCGCCCAATGGCGTCTGAGATATCGTTTAAGCTGCTTTTAGAATCTCCCAGAACATTTACCAGAAAGGAGGACTTCTCTTCCCTGATCCATTTTTGGATTACTTGCAGGGCGTTGTTTTTTCCAAGTGTGTCCACAGCTATCTGAAAAACTCTTTCACTTATAGGGAGAAGGTCCTGTACCTGCACTCTTTTCCTTGGCTGATTCAGATTTTCTACCAGACCGGTGTCATCTTCTTTGTAGGTCGGGCTGAAATGTTCCAATAACTCTTTTGCCTCCTCACTACCCCCGAGGAATAAAAAGTTGGTCATTTTTCTAGATAGACGTTCTAATAAGGGTGAATCCGTATTCCTCAGTAGTTCAAGTATGGTAACCCACTCATCATCATGTTTCTCTATATCTACCTTTCGATCAAAGAAGCTCTTTAATAGACGATGTTGTAGAGAAATTCTAACGTGTCGTGCGATTGAATGAATCAACGCCTGTTCTTCTTTTAAGAAAGGACCTTGATCCTCCTTGGGACGCTCCTCGGTATAACTAATGTCAACTGAGCCTACTTTTTCGTCTTGAATAATGATATCTGCCTGAAGTCCATAGACAGACTCGACGCACTTTCCGCTGCAATACTCTTGGTCTTCATACGTAATTTTAGCCAGGCAGATATCAGGATATTGCCACCCTTGGGGAATTGCTTTCACCACTTGCGATAATAGATCAGGAATGGATATATCTGTTTGACTTAGTATCTCGTCGATCTCGTATATACATCGTAACTCTTTTTCGCGTTCCCTCAACTCCTGAAGTAATTGCTCGGATCGAGTCTTCTTAATTTTGTTCATTTTGTAATTACCCCTCGGCCATTACGACCATCAACCTTTATTGTTAAAGGTCTCTCCAGCTTGACATATTTAATATAATCAGTCTCAATTATGCAGAGTTGTTTATCTAACCACTCCCAATCTAGGGCATGCTCGTCAGAATGCCGGACAGAGAAATAACTTACTCCAAAACTAGTGATATTATGAAAAAAGTGTGACCCCTGACTAAATTCTTTATCCATTTCAGGTAAAGTTGATTCGACAATTGTTTTAGCCTGAGAAATTTGTCCCCAACTTACTGGTGTTCCCAGCCAGGGGTCTGAACTTCCCCACCTGCCAAAACCTATCAAAAGATAGTTTGTCCCATTTTCAATAGCTGTGGTATTAACCGCTTCTATCTCACGAGCAATCTGAGGTGTATGTTTTGCTTCAAAGCCTTGGGGTTTTACAAATACCACATGTTCGATATAACAGCTTTCACCATTCCCCAGCACCCGCTCTGAGGCGAGTAGGATATCTTTACCGTTAAATTCATCATCCTCAATCTCTATTTCATCGGCTAGTGCCAATAAGGGTCTGACCTGAAGCAATCCAAACCGCGTTGGGCTAAGGGTCAGAGCGAATTCAATTTCCACCGGTGAATTCAAAGCCTCCTCGCAGATACTCATGATGTTTTTTAACAAATCATTTAGCGGGAACTGATTGTACACCAAGATTGGAGCGAAGGTGACCAATCGGGGACCAACCTCGCCCAGTCCAACATTGATCCGATCATTTCTCGGGTCATAAGTTGAGACTACCGATCTTAAAGTATCATCATATTCAGCCTCTTTTAATCCACATTTGATTAAGTACTCAGATTCATTGATGGGATCATATGAGGGTGGAGGACCCAAATTCACACTCCAGAACTTGTTCTGAGTTTGCTTAAGCCATTCACTCACATTTAGAAATGGAGGATTAGCTCGGGGAGACTTTGGTATAAACCACCAGCATGGTTCTCCATCCACAATCGTCTTGCCCAGACCAAGGGCTAGATTGACAATACCATCTTCGGGTTTTGAATGACTGGGGGGATAATAGTTAAATGACCTGGCGACACCCGATATATCGGGATAATATCTATCAAAATGAGGCTTGCCTACAACTTCCTGGATGATGACAGCCATTTTTTCATCGAGCAGGTCTTTGCCAATTGCTTTGCGATAATCTTTGGCTGCCTTAAAGAAGGTCGATGCATATACATACTTGATCGCTTCAGTAAGCTTCCGAAAGCGAACATCTGTATCGCTTTCGTTATTGGGGATCATTTTCGTTGCATAGATTCCGGCAAAGGGTGACTCAAGTGCATCTTCAAGAATACTCGAAGAGCGTACCGCCAGTGGGTAATGAATTTGATCAACAATCGCTCTCAGGTCACCCAGTATCCCGAATGGAAGGTCAAAGTTTTGAAATGCGTGGGCGATCCGATCATCAGACTCCTCCAATAGCATTTCAGAGCTGACCTGGTTTTCCTGTATGAAAGTATCGAACACATCAGAAAGAATGACTGCCAAAGATGGAATGTTAAATTCAATTTCTTTATACAATTCTGCATCAAAGGAAATCGCAAGGTGTTTACTAATCCCAATCAGCCCCCGTGCTTTTCCTCCCAGGGCTCCGGAACCGATAACAGATGGTTTCTTCTGATCAGAGAAAAGCTTAAGGGAAAATGATTCTAATTCATTTTGGGAATGCGCATTTCCCAATTCTGTCATTTTAGCCCACCTTATTTAAGGTTGCTCTTTAAATCCACCCTCGATCTTTGGATGCTTGAACAACTCGCCCTATTGCAATGACATAGGCGGCATCCCGCATGTATAATTTCTTCTTTTTAGACAAGTCGCTCACGGCAATGTAGGAAGCTGTCATTTTGGAGTCCAACTTTCCAAGCACCTCATCTCGCGGCCAATAATAATTCATATTGCTCTGAACCTGTTCAAAATAACTGCAAGTGACACCACCGGCATTGGCCAATAAATCTGGAATTAACTGAATTCCCCGATTCTTGATTATTTCATCTGCTCCTGGCTCAGTCGGTCCGTTTGCGCCTTCAGCTATTATTTTTACCTTCTCACTGATGCTATCGACATTTTCCTTGGTTATCTGGTTTTCTAAAGCTGCTGGAATTAATATATCAACATCTTGTTTTAACCAATCATCACCTGATAGAACTTCGTAACCAAGATCCTGTGCTTTCTGTTTATCAATTCCACCAAATGAATTGGTAATACCACGTAGCTCCTGAAGGTTGATCCCATCTTTTCTCCTGAAGGAGTATGATTTTTGATCCTCCTGGTCCCAGCTCGATACGCAGACTGTTTTGCCACCTAATTGATGGTACAATTCGATAGCATACTGAGCGACATTACCAAATCCTTGAATACTGGCAGTAGTGTCCATTGGTCGGATGTCCAACTCTTTTAACATCTCACGCAGCGTAATGATCACTCCATACCCAGTGGCTTCCTTGCGCCCCAGGGACCCACCTATACCAACTGGTTTTCCGGTGATGAGACCTGGATAACGACCACCAAAGATGACCTCATATTCATCCAGCATCCAAAGCATATGCTGAGCATTTGTCATGACATCAGGTGCCGGAATATCTGTAACCGGTCCGATATTTCGAGCGATCTGCCGGACCCAACCACGGCATATTTGCTCTTGTTCATGTAAACTCAAATTGTGGGGGTCACAGATCACGCCACCTTTGCTCCCACCAAGTGGAAGATCGACTGCAGCAGTTTTCCAGGTCATCCACATTGATAGAGCTCTAACGGTGTCAATGGTCTCCATCGGATGAAAGCGAACACCTCCCTTGCCTGGACCACGAGCATCATTATGCTGGACTCTGAAACCTCTGAAGATCTTCATATCACCATCATCCATTCGAACAGGGATGTTAAAGTGATACTCTCTCATCGGGGAGCGTAATAAGTCTTTTGAAGCCTGGTCCAACTCAAGCATTGAGGCTATTCTATCGAACTGTGATCGTGCCATTTCAAAGGCGTTGAATGATGAGGTGCTCATGATAATCCTTTAATTAACTATAGTTTATTCCTTGACAAGCTTCATTGCCTGCTTCCACATTGTCAATTACCAACAGATTAGAATTAGCAAATTTCAGTCCATTTTAGCGAGGCTTAAAAAATATCTGCTAAAATGCTTCAATTATAATGAGTATGCTACAAGAACTGGTGACCTCTGTCCAGTTATTTATGCTAATAATGCGAGTGCAAGTCGTGACACAATTACGCCACACTACTTCGTAAAACACTGTTATATTAAACTCTTACATAGACTCACGACCCAGGGAGAGAAGGATAACATCCGGCTAAATCCTAATCCCTTTGTCTGCTGAATAGTCATTAATTCTCTTATTAGATAAATCATCTCATTTACATTTCAACATCAAACCTGGACATCCCGATTTAATAGAGAACTGCATCACCTACTCCTGCATGGGCACAATGAGCAATGACTTATTAAGCTGTTTGATTATGCGGGTTGTCATATCTTGCCACTGAATACGATGTTGAGCACGTGGTAAGGGAGCGCCTATGACAACCATATCGTACATCGCTTTGCCACCTTCTGCAAGGATCTCCTCTATCGGGATTCCCCTGAGAACCAGCGTTTGGCATGCCACTCCCAGGGCACCAAGAGATTGCATTGCCTGCTCAAGGTAGTGATAAGTTCGACTCTCCTCCTGTGCATCAGTCGTGGGGTCAATAACACTCATTACTGTCACTGAGGCTCCAGTACGGAGTGCTAGACGGCTACCTACTTGAACATCAGTTTTTCCGGGCTCTCCGGCAGCTGTACAAATCAGGATTTGTTTGATGCTCGCACGCTGACCACTCACAATCATTACGGGGAGTGCAGCTTGTTCAAGAATAACCCGCTGAACACTTTCCGACCCAATACTGTTTTCGGCATCACTCATTACTTGGTCCAACATTAAAATGTCATATGCCTGTGTCTGGACTTTCACTAAAATCTCGGTTGCTCTATCACCAGTCGATGCATGGGTAAATATTTGTGGGACTCGATCTTGCCACTGCCGTTTAATTTCAATCAAATTTAGCAATTGTCCCTCGATATCTGCTTCCTGGGAAACTACTGAGAAGAGCGTAACAATTCCCCTGGCTCTTTGTCCCATCTGAAGCGCCAGCTTCAGGGCTGGCGAGGGCTGGCTGGCATCAGTTGTGCAGGCCAGGAATTTAATCCCGGACGGCTCAAGGACATGAAAATCCCGAATCCCGACCCAAAGGTTATCCTCGAACCCCAATCTGCGTTCCTGCATGCTTGTGGTCTGTACGACTTCTATTCGGGTTTGGGCTTGTCCATAGCTCATAGCCGGGACTAGGGGACGGACACCTTGCAATTGATGAAGCTCCAAGATAAGACGCTGGATGGAACCATTGAAGATCTGCTTCACCACGCGACCTTGTCCGAGGACATGAACCCTCTCCGACTCCAAAAAGGGTGTGCGCTGGATCAGCACTCTTTCTGGCCGGAAAAGTACTCGAACGGGTGAACCCTGTACATGTGCGGGTGCGTGTTCAGGCCAGGGAAGTTCCACCTCACCAAGGCGAATTCTGCCTCTATCCTCCTTTCCTACTAAAACATTGCCCCCTCCAATGAATGTTGCTACGATTTCAGTATTGGGTTTGTGGTAAAGCTGATCAGGTGAGCCTGTTTCAATCATCCCTCCATGATCCACCACACCGATCCGATCAGCAAGTTCAAATGCCTCCTCCTGGTCGTGGGTGACAAGAATAGTCGTCACTTTAAGCTGCTTTTGAATCGCCAGCAGACTTTGCCGGAGCACGGATCTAATCTTCAGATCCAAAGCTCCGAATGGTTCATCCAGGAGGAGTACTTTGGGCCTGTAAGCGAGGGCGCGGGCGACCGCAACACGTTGTTGTTGCCCACCTGATAGTTGATGGGGATAGCGATCGCCCAATCCTGTCAGTCCGATAACCTCCAGCAACTCCTTACTCCGTTCTCTTCTCTCATGTCGGGGAATCTTTCTCACCTGCAACCCGAATTCTACGTTCTCAAACACATTCAAATGTCTGAAAAGTGAATAATTTTGGAATACAAATCCAACATTCCGTTTTTGAGTTTTAAGAAAAGTAACATCACGGCCAGAAATCTCCACACTACCTGAATCTGGCTGTAATAATCCGGCAACAATTCTTAAAATCGTACTTTTTCCACTTCCACTGCTGCCCAGGAGAACGAACAATTCGCCATCCTCAATTTCCAGGGAAACATTGTTTACAACCATATTATTTCCAAAGTGTTTGTACAATCCCTTCAGGACGATTGACATATCAAATATTCCTTTTTCGTTTTGCTGACATTTCAATCCCAATCAGAATCGCAAAGGCGATTACTGCAATGACCATGGAAGCGCTAAAGGCTGCTGTGTAGTTGAAATCGGTAAATTCTTGGTGGATAAAAAGAGTTGCTGTTTGTGTCTTATTAATGATACTGCCACTGACGACCAGCACGGCTCCGAATTCACCGAGGGAACGTGCTGTGACGAGTGTGACCCCGTAAATGACACCCCATTTGATGGACGGAAGCGTAACCCACCAGAAGGTCTGCCACTGTGAAGCCCCCAGAACCATTGCTGCTTCCTCGCCCTGTAACCCGACCTGCCTGTATATGGGAAGGACCTCCTTCGCCACGAATGGAAGGGTAACAAAAATTGTGACAATCACTATTCCTGGTACCGAATAGACAACCTTCAGCCCCAATTCCTCCAGCCCGCTGCCTACCCAACCATATGGGCCGAATAGAATCACAATCATAAATCCTGCAACGACCGGAGATACAGCAAAAGGTAGATCAATCAAGCCTTCGATGAATAGTTTTCCCTTGAAGTGCTGGCTGACAATAACTTTTGCAATGAGAATTCCCATCAGCGTGTTAACCAAAACAGTAATGATGGTAACCTTGGCCGTAAGGACAAATGCGTGGCCAGCCGATTCTGTAAGCAGCGCCTCCAGAATCGTTGCAAATCGGAATCCGAGCAGTTTTTGGATGAGACCACCTACTGGGACCAATATCAAGACTGCGAACCAAGCTATCGCAACCATAATTAATATCCATTGCCCAAGACCTTGTTTTTTATGAAGGGTCAGCATTAGTGGGCACTCCCCTCATGCCTGTTCCATCGCTGTAGAAAATTGAGAGCCAATAATACCATGAATGAAATCAGTAACAGTACAACTGATAGACCCATGGCACCCTGCGGATTATTGCTTTCCAGTTCCCCGTAGATGTACACCGATGCCACCTGTGACTTTAGCGGAATATTTCCTGCCACGACCACAATGGACCCGAACTCACCCATGGCGCGACTGAAGGAGAGAGCTGCCCCGGTCAAGATTGCAGGCATGAGAGTTGGCAGAGTTACCCTGAAAAATATTCGCAGGCGCGAGGCACCCATGGTGCGGGCAGCATCCTCCGTGTCTAGATTCATGTCCATCAATAAGGGCTGAACCGATCGTACGACAAAGGGGTATGTGACAAATAATAGGGCCAAAATAATTCCAGCCTTATCGAAAATTATGTCAATACCAAATCCACTTAACAATGTCCCAAGCGTGCTGTTTGGCCCGTACAGGATAACGAGCAAGATACCCGTGACAACAGTGGGGATAGCAAAAGGCAAATCAATTAACGCATTCATGATTTTCTTCCCTGGGAATTCATAACGAACCAGAACGTAGGCGGTGAGTGTCCCCATAACGACATTGATATTCACCATAATCAGCGCTGTCTGGAGCGTTAGTCTCAGAGCGAATAAAGCCTGTACTGAAGTGATATTGGACCATAATGACGCGATGCCATGTTGAAAGGAAGCGACAGTGATGGCAGCGATTGGCAATAATATTAATATGCCCAAGTACAGAAACATTAGACTTCGTTGAAGCAAGTCCTCAAGACGCTCACCTCTCATTCTAGTCCCCTGCCAATTCTTCGACGATTGTTGGCCAGACACCATTCTGACCATACAGGTCGGCTTCTACCTGACTCCATCCGCCCAAATACTCAATATCGAACAGGGCTTTTGGCAGGGGGTATATGTCAATGAATTCATCCGCCACTGTTTCATCCACAGGTCGAAACCCATATCGAGCAAACGAGCGTTGCGCTGTCTGGCTTTTTACAAACGCCACAAACGCTTCAGCAACTGCACGATTGCCGTGCTTCTCAACATTTTTATCGACGACAGCAATGGGGTTTTCGATCAAAATGGTTGCATCAGGGATGATAAATGGCATTGGCTTTCCCTGCATCTGCCGTAACAGTACTTCATTTTCATAGGTGAGTAGTATATCGCCAATTCCATTCTCAAACGTGGTGACTGAAGCCCTCCCTGATTTATCCATGACCTGAACCCGCGCCTGAATTTGCTTCAACAGATTTTTTGCGTAATCGGGATTCGGTTTTCCTTCTCTTAGTTCGGACAATTTCAGACCTGATCCATAAATGGCGTTGACTACCCACTTGGCACCACCAGATGTTTTGGGGCTGGGATAGATGACATTCAAGCTCTTTTTCGTCAGATCCTCCCAACCTGTGATTTGATGGGGGTTTCCCGGACGGAAGGCGATGACCACCAGTGAACGTGTTACAAATCCGCGATACTGCTTAGCATGCCAATCATGGGTGATTAATCCTCCGTTGACCAATCTCTGGACATCGTGTTCGAGGGAGAGGGCAGCGATATCAGCATCAAAACCCCCTGCGATCGCCCGCGATTGGGCGCCGGAGGCTATGTAGGATTCGTTGAACTCGATAATTTGACCGGTTTTCTCTTGCCAGTACTTTTGAAAGGCAGGGATGATTTCCTTCTGGTAAACCTCTTTGGGTACAGTATACGCACCCAAGGTTAAAGTGACTGCCTCCCCTGTTTTGGCTTTTTCTGTGCCACAACCGATTAGCAGTAAAACAACTGGCAATAGCCGGCAGCTACGCAGCCAAATAAATGATTGATTGTACTTCATGCTAGATCCTCCTTTTATCTTAGAAAGTATACTTCAGGGTTGTTCCCAGAACATTTGTGTTATTCCAGGTATCGCTCTTTAAACTGCTTTCCAGAATGTATTGCAGGGAGCATTTAACTGATTTCAGCAGTGTCAGATCCAGACCTGCGTACACTCTGTTTTTATTAATCTCTCTGGCTTCAAAGTCATAGAAGAACTCATTTGCAAAAAATGGTTGAGTACTCATCACCCTGAGTTTTGGCAAGTTAAAGGTTAATTTGTTGCGATAGCGGTAAGCAGTATTCTTTCCCCTGATGCGGCTTTCCATTCGATTCCTATCGCTTCCTACCATACTGATCATTTTCCATTTAAGCGTAAGATCCAGTTGCGGTCGTTGTTCGGTAATCCAATCGATCCCTGGCAGGGATTGAATATGGCGATAGGATGGACTCAGGGTGCACCAGCTGTTCACCCTCCAATTCAGCATGAATTCCAGGTGTGAGTAATAATGATCCGTAAAATTATCCTTGAAACGGAATTCTGGTGATACTCTATAATCCAGCCGGTCGTTGATTGTCCCCCTGGCTTCAAAATGGCTCCAGTATTCCCAATCATTTGCCACCAGCACTTTTCCTGATGCTAGAATCATAATAAAGAAGATTAAAAACTTAGTTTGCTTGTGAAATATCATGGCAAGGTACCCCCCTAATTTATTTCTTTCAGCCTAGACTGGATTCATTGTCCAGATAATGCTTTAATGGCCACAATGTCGGTTTAACTGGTCTCTGCATAGGATCATTTTGTAATGTGATCCCAGGTATTGTCTGTTTACTCATAATTCTCCTTTTGAAAAATGCCTGTACTATAAAAAAAACAGGACAGCGAGTATGTCTGCTGCCCTGATGCTTGGCTGCTGCTGTTCCTTCGAATGCCGACGGGGTTAGCTGACGGGTTAGAGCTGGAAGGTGCTCTTCTCGCATGAGCGAGATTCACCCCAAAATTTGGTTCCCCCGCTCAATCCGAATTGATTGATTAGGCGACAGACATTCTTTTATTGGTATGTACTGGCCAGTCACATTTCTGTGCTTTCCAGTTATTTAGATTGGGTTACTCCGATATTCCTCCCCCCACAAAACACTCTCCTGTCAGAGAGTGCATCGATAGTTTCATTTAGCAGTGTACTTAATTGACTATCACATGTAAAATATATCGCAGATAAGAAGTCAATCCAATGTATTTCACTAATACTAACTATTATTTTTATGCATATAATGCTATTGCCATATGAATCAATTAAAAAAAATACAGCCTAATTAAAACGAAGTGTCTGTATGTAAACCTGGGATCGAGTTTACTCCCATTCATATCCAATTTCTTCGAGGGAGCAGGCTACTACTGATAGATCATAAGTCCTCAGTGTGAACTGACTATAAGTTCATCACCTTTATCAGGAAGCTTTCCAGTGGAGGATTAGTATCAAAATTTCCTCCAGTTACCACGATCACAGCATTCTTCTGAGGGATGACATAGATCCTCTGACCACCTGCACCCTGAGCCACAGGGAAAAAACCATTCAGGCCCATACTCCGTCCATCAATCAGCCACCAAAAATATCCATAACTATAGGGCTCACTCACTTTGACCTTTGGGCTGGTTGAGAGCTCTATCCACTGTTCAGATATCAGTTGACGGTCATTCCATCTTCCTTTGTTCAGAACGAGTATGCCTATTTTCAACATCTCCCGGGGAGTCAATGCCAAACCCGAACTCACATTATACTGTGCACCAGCTCGCTTCTCCCATACATAGGCATCGATACCTATGGGTGTGAATAATTCGTGTTCGGCAAAAGAGCTGATCGTTTCATCCATATTTTCTGACACCAGGAATGCCAGCAGTTCGGGATACATATCCTCATACCGAAACGTTCCAATCAATGAATCAGCGGGCACCTGATCAAGGAACTTTTCTATCCATGCACCCTCCCCGTCCAGACGGAAATTCGGTTCTGGCAGCCCGGCAGTCATGCTCATCAGATCGCTTAGTCGTATACTCCCTGCTCCAGGAGTCTCCATTCCCGATGGCAGAAGGTCCGCCACTGTGCGATCAATATTGAGCTTGTCCTGTTTCTCCATGAGCATTCCCATGACGAGGGAGAACACACTTTTCGTCACTGAATGGGTGCGGTGGAGTGTCGTGTGGTCATAATCATAGAAATAGTCTTCAGCCACCAACTTTCCCTTTTCATAAATCAGAACCGAATGAATCTCCCCAAGTTCCCGACTTAAAACAGCTTGGATCAAATCCAGATATGCGTCCTCATCAAGTCCATTTTCATTCAGTGTAGCAGTTAAGATGCCATCATCCAATTGTGCGGGTTGTTCATATCGATAGGCTGTGTTTCGGTGCTCTGCAGGGAAGAACCCTGTGATCTTGGTCGTATCAATTCTTACGAGTTCAACCTCATGAGTCGAGCCATCACGATAGTGCAATGCACCAATGAATCCGTGTCGATCTGTATCGTACTTTCCCTTATAAGTAACACCATGTTCGGGGTTTGTCACCAGTTCGAGCTTTGAACCCTTCAGTTTCACCTTGCCTGCTTTGGTCGCCTGATAAAGCAGGTCATTTTTTGTTGTTTTGGTGTAGGCGGCCAGAGTCCCGTCTTGAGCCTTTTCAATGAGGAATACCGCTTTCCAATCGCCTGAAAAAACCATTTCCCAATAACCCTGGACATCCAACGCTTCTGCCTTATCAATATTCAAAGTATTGGCACAGGCCAATAGACCTAGAAGCATAAATAATAGTAAATAAACTCGCAGCAACTTTGATCTAAATTTCATCAACTTCACCTCTTCTAGCTTTCATAAATCAATTTACAAGAGAATGGAAATGCTCAGCGTTGAGCCTGCCAGACTCAGTAATATGGGTACAGCATAGGACCAGCGTTCCCGCTTCCCGAATACCCAGCCCAGGCTATTCATTCCTGTATAGTTCAGGGCGCCCAAGGCCACCAGGGACACGTCCCTGGCCCATGGTTTATCGTTTTGCAGGCCATAGGCTCCTGCAATCAATAAACTTGCTGTTGAATACTCTGCAACCCAATGGGGCAACAAATACGCGTCACTCCCCGGTTCTCTCGCTCTGACATAGCCCTTTGAGATGTCAATTTTATCTGCTTTGATCATATCGATGGTCCAGATGGTGGTCATTCCAAGACCGGCTGCCTGCATAAAGATTGGAATCCACGACTGCACCAGCTCAGCCGGGGCGGATTTGGGAAATCCAATCATCGTAAGCAGGATAATCAGTAATATTTTTTTAGACATAATACCTCCGTCTCAATTTCCAGAGAACATGGCTGTGTATATAAATTCCTCATAATCCCCTGGTAGATCATGGTCCAGTCCTTCGATGATTCTATATGAATAAGAAATTTCCAGTCGCTCCAGGGATTCACATAATGTGACTTGAGGGTCTCCATAGAAATCTGTCTCCCCTGCGATTATCTCTATGAATGGAGGGTCTGGGATCACCAGGCTATCCTTGAAGACATCCCTCGGATACCCCGGACAAAATGCCACCACCCTTGCAGACGGTATTGTCCCCCTTAAGCCCACATCAATGGCAATGGAAGCACCAGCAGATATACCAGAAAGGGTTATTTGAGTTTCATCGATTGGATACTGAGTAAGGATGTCTCTAAAACAACTGTCCAGTTCCATCAGCCCCCGCTGATCTCCAGTTCGCCAGCCATAGGTATTGCTGGTGTAATTCCTGTAGGATTGAAAATAAACAATGATTGTACTATCTCTGAATGAGTCTGAGAATTTCCAGCGTGCTCTGGCTTTCTGAAGTGAGCTACCTCCACCATGAAATATGAACACTGCCGGATAAGTCTTTTCAACATCCTTTCGCAATGGTGGTAATATTTCCCACGTGGTTCGAGCCTGCTGAATTGCCTCAGCACGAAGGAGCTGATTTCTCTGAGCAATTTGCATGAAGTTCGTAAAACCCGTATAGGGACGAAAGCGAGGCAGATCGGGATGAATCAGGAAGAAAAAGTCCTTAACATGACCACTATCCCAGATGGCAAGATTGTCCTCGTATAAGAGTAACTTTTCATTCAGATAGACAAGTTCCTGGAGACGTTCAAATTCGTGATCTCCAGACGACCAATTTGCCTCAATGAATGCTTTTGCCTCTACGAAACTGGAGTCTGCTTCAAGGGAATCAACGATGACCATTAGCTCTTCAAACGACTGGCTGCCATCATTTGTGCAGCAGATCAGGGGTATCCATAATATCACGCTGATGATTGTCCAGATAATTCTATTCCCCATCATCCCCCCTATTTATTATCATTTATTTTCTGGATCTCAGTCCACTGCAATAGATATTCGGCTGCTTGTTCACGACTCAGATCTCCCAAACCAGCAAGTTGATCGAAGACAGATTTGATGCCGGTTTGATCGCGCTTCAGATCGTAGTGCAAAAAAAAAATTATCGCCTGGATCTCCACTGCGATCTTTCAGTATGCACATGGCGGTTTGCGAGCCATGCTCTTTCTCCAGTTCATCCAATTTTATCAGACGATTTGGAGAAGAATCATGTGTTACAATATGTAATGTTCTTCTGATCGAGTCATAAACCAGAGACCATTGAGTATCATGCTGTTTCACAATCTCCAGTCCCTGAAAGGCTGTTTTTTTATTAGCGGAATGTGTTTCCTTAAGAAAACGTGCTGCTCGCACAAAACGCTCCTGAGAAGCAGCACTGTTGGTTTCATTGCGCTGTCCGCCAAAGCCCTTGTGAGCCTTCAAATATTTGATGGAATTCTGATAGCTGTTATTCGACTGGGCTGCAACAGGCAAATCTTTACCAGTAAAAACATTGAGCTTACCCCCTAACCATTCCAGATAGGCTACATTACCTTGTGCATCAATGATGAGGTAATGCAGCTCAATGATCCACTTATGCGGTGCAATTGACTGCGCCGATTCAATGACTTCATTCACAGATCTATACATATCCAGATGATACTGAATCCATTCAAATTCACTCAGAACGAGAGCCTGATTCTGATCAGGATAGCAGGAAAGTGAGTACGCTGTGGATTCAATGACCAGACCGGCTGAATTCATCCCGCCTAATGGCATATTACGTCCAAATTGATTGGCCGTAACACTTGAATAAACGGCTTCCCATGAGGCGTTCCCATCGCGGGCATTCACACTCTGCTTCCGTGCACCAGAGGGATTGTAAAAAGCGATGCCTATTGGAATGGGCCAATCCAGATTTTTACCAACAAATATCGCTGCGGAATCCTGGAGGCAAAAGACAGTACACGCTTGTCCTGGAGGGATATTTATCGCGATAGCAAGACTGAAAATTATGGGTCTTAAATACTTTTCCATAAGGTAGATATTTCCTTTACGAACTTGCAAACAGTCCAATGGCTCGATCCACCAGTTTTTGGGTTGCCTGTTCGGTAAGCATTTTTCGGTTATATGTGATCCCCAATGTCATGCATCCGTTGAATGTCATGATTCCTATTAGTTTCTCCATGTTGCTGGGTAAATGGGGAAAGAAGACGACTTCATTCACCCCAATATCTTTGAATTGAGATTTAATTTTTACCATACCCAAGTTGCTAAATCCCGTTCCAATGGTGATCTGATCAAACCCGATCATTTTTCTGATCTTGTCGATTGATCGTGAGCGATAGATTCCCCATGAGCTTAGATGAATGGCATCAATGAGTGATGGAATCAGTCGATTGAATATGAGCATTTGGTAAATCTTCCTCGAGCGAAGGTGTTGCTTCAACTTTTTATCCAGAACTTCCAGAAACGGCCAGAATCGTTCACCCTTGACACTTGTAGTAAATCCAAATCCGGAAGCGTAAAAGCCAAGATCTCGCCCGATCGGGGGCTGTAGATAGGAACGTAGACTGACAGCCAGGCTGGATTTTCGGTAATAATGTGGCCGACTGCCTTGTGCCAACAGCAAAGCACCCGTGATGGCACTATTCACGCTGATATGATGCTTATGAGCCTCATCGAGGATATGTTGAGTTTCCTGCTCATTGATGTGATACACAGAGTGCCCGATATCATTTGTTTTCGCTTTATGGTAAATCTGATCAAGAGCATCATACCCAAACTCAATTCCCTCATTATTCCACAGCCGATTTGCCTGGCTCGAGAACATCTTCTCCAGGCAGCCAGCCTTATAATTTGGCAGATGCTTTCCATCGATTACGGGCAGTGATTCAAGACTCCGCTTCAGTACCTTGCTCCCCGTTGATTCGTATGATTCGAGGATTTCTTGAATCCACCAGATCAATGACAAGCCATCACAGATGAGATGATGACATTCAATGAGTAAATGCCATACCGATTCAGTCTGAGTTAGTGAGATCCTGCAGAGTTTACCCCTTGCCGGATTAAAATCATACTCAGACAGCCCCATGAGATGTAGTTGCTCAACTTCAGATATTTCTTGTAGAACAAATTCTGGCCAGATTGAATCACTGTATTCAAACCAGGCTGTTGCTGCTTCCAATACGATTCTACTCTTTAACAATGGACGATTCAGGGAGGTATTTCGAATTGCCTGTTCCAATCGTTCAGGCTGGATGATTCCATCTCCAATCAATTTGAATTTGACGATGGCACGTGGATCAAACAGATATATTCGTTCATATTTAAGCTCTCTTCGTTCCGGTCCAGCAGTTTTAGTCAGGGATTGGTTCATGTATGGCTCAATAAATCCTGGCATTCTCAGGTGGGTCTTCTTTTAACTCCTCACCCCTAAGCAAAAGCTCTTGAATCCCCTTGATAATCGTCCACGAATCTGCGTCATTACCCCCCGACTGGTTCGCGCCTGTTGTTACGATGACCAGTTCATCGTCTGGGAATATGAGAATGAATTGACTCCCGAGACCATTTGCCCAGATCATGCGATGATGTCGCTCCCCTTTTCCGAACTCCGAAACCCACCATTGGTATCCATAGAAGTCATTGTCAATTCCAGTAGCAACAAGGGGGCTGGTATATTTCTGAATCAGATCTTGATCAATTATTTGTGCTCCCTGATAAGCGCCATCTCCAAGGACCAATTGTCCAATCTTGAGCAGATCAATGGGCTTTAACCACAGTGATCCTGACGGCAGTGGATTGCCCTTCTGCCGGAACAGATCCCAATCATAATCTCTTATCCCAAGTTCCTTGAACAAGGTTTCTTCAGCGTATTGATCGAGGGGCATTCCTGTAACAGAACGAATCACCAGGCCAAGAATGACCGGGCACCCACCATCGTAATTCCATTCTACCCCTGGCGAGCTAGTGGGTTCTCTTGATAGCGCCCACAGCTCTCTGTCCTCTGCCATAAGCAGAGCCCAATCATCGGGTGCATAGCCGGCAGTCATGCCAAGCACATCTGATAGGCGAAGCGGATGCTCATCTGGAATTACACCGCGGTATGGTTCTGGAATGAGATCCTTTACAAGTAATTCGTCACTTGTGATGACCTCATGATGGATGGCCATTGCGACCAGAAGTGCGGTGATACTTTTATTGGCAGATTCTATGGGGTGCAGCACTTCTCTTCCATATCCCTTGAAATAACTTTCATAATACACACTGTCTTTGTCTGCGATCAGCAGTGAATGAATTTCACCGTATTGCCCCTGTTTTATGGCGGTAATCAAATCGTGAAGAGCCGGCAGGTTCACCCTGGGAATAATAGAAATCAGTGGTTCCGGAGTATTCGGGTCAGGTGAATCCTGAAAAACTCCGTAAATGTCCCGTTTTAAGACCCTGGTGAGAGATATTTTATCTGGATCTTCACCTTCACAAGTGATTGATCCGGATAATCGAGAAGGATCAGCACTCATTTTTCCTGCAAATCCACACCCCCATTCAGGTAAGTCGAGTGAGATCGAATCTGTTTCATAAAATAGAATTCTGCCTGAGAAATGGGAATTATACTGATTTCTGATAAGCCAGTAGCCTTTAAAACTACTGTCAGCCAAAGCTTGATCATCAATATTGAAGATAAATGTGGCATAGTCATTTTCAGGATGGGGACCCTGCCAGATGCCTAGAATATGTGGGCTTGAATCGTTCGAACATGCTAATAGTACAGCCAGAATAATGCTTGTGGTGAGGTCCCGATAGATTTGAACTTTGCTTTTCACTGCTTCCCCCAGAGAATTTTAGTTAATCATATACTCCATATTCCCTCATGAATCCTTCGAGCCATTCAAGGAGTGTCTTGTTGATCTTGATATGCTGTTCGGCTAAGGCTTTGATCGGCAGGGATAACATTCCATGCATTGCAGATTGGCCTTCGAGATGGTTCAGGTGCTCGCGGAGTACATCCTGCAAGGTTCTTAGCAAGCGAAAGGCTTCCGGCTTTGGAAATTGATCAATAAGCAGAATGAATACATTGAAATCGAAATGGATATTGGGTCTACCTGTTATAAGCGATACCATCGTTTCTCTAATATGTGATTCCCCTTTGTCTGTGATGGAGTAGATGCGTTTGGATGGCATTTTCCCTGCCTTGCGATCCACCCCGCTCAACAGTCCTTTTTCTTCAAGTAGCGTCACGTTTCTATAGATTGCAGGTTTGCTGAGCCTTACGAGCTCATAAATACCACCCAATTTGGCAAGTTCATACGCGCTCATTGGTTGATTTTTAATGAGTCCTAAAATGATGAGATCCACAGCAGCCATTTTGATATTCTCCTACTTTATGCATCTAATATAGCATATACTAGTCTAGTGTATAGTATTTTTTTTAAAAATAAATACATTTTTTAGTCGCAATACAAGGGAATTAAATGAGTGTCAAATCTGGAAGTGCTGGATTTTAATGAAACTATTATTGCTGAGAATCACTTGGCATGGGATCCAGCATAATTACTGGGGATGATATTTTTGGGGGGTAATACAAGATGCCTGCATCCGCCCCCGGCTATTCTCGGATGCACTCATGAGTAGCTAACTCAGGCAACCTACAAACCTCAATTATTCGGATAGTAGGTGAACAAGCTTTTTATTTTATCAGATCGATGCTTCAGTGATCCAGGTTTTGAGGTTTTCCTTTGATGGAATCTTCCCGCTACTCACAACTGTGTCATTCAATATTAAACCGGGTGTCATAAAAACGCCCAGATCGGCAAACTTGTCATGATCGGTGATCTTTTCGATATCAGCTGCGATCTGATTATCAGTTAGAACTTCCTGACAAAGCTGGGCGAGTTTTTGACAATTCGGACAACCCCCACCGACGACTTTAATGTTCAACATTTTTAATTCCTTAATTTTTTAAAATTAATCTCATGAGATGGAGCACCTGCTTTACGCAAACAACGTCCCATAGACCACACCACTAATCGTTGCCATGACCACAACCAGAAATACATAGACGATGGTCTTTTGAGTTCCGATCACCCCGCGAATGACCAGCATGTTCGGTAGTGAAAGGGCTGGACCGGCCAACAACAATGCCAGAGCAGGTCCTTTTCCCATCCCGGCGTTCATTAGACCCTGGAGTATGGGAATCTCAGTCAAGGTGGCGAAATACATAAAGGCACCTACTATAGATGCAAAGAAGTTCGCAATGACTGAATTTCCTCCGACTAAACTGGATATCCATTCATTGGGAATGATCCCCCTTCCACCTTCCTGTGAACCGAGGAGGAATCCTGCAATCAGTACACCCACGGCCAATAAGGGCATGATCTGCTTGGCGAAGCCCCAGCTTTCACTCATCCACGCCTCACCCTGCCCCTTGCTGATGGAAAGAATTATACTCAATGCAATAACTGCCACTGCAAATGGAATAAGCGGTGTACCTGCCCAAAGAATGGCAGATATAAGAACTGCCAGGGAAGCCAGAATGACCCAGACTTTGTTGAGATTGAGAATGAACACGAGTGACCCGGTAAAGAGTACTCCAAAGCCGGCCGTGATCAGCCATTTGTACTCATAGAATAAATACCAGATGCCACTTTCTGTGTTTGGTGCTCCCCAGTTCACAAAGACCAGGATCAATACCAGGGTGAAAAAGTGAAATGCGGTTTGCCAGATGGGTCGGATTTCCGCTTCCGTAGGCAGGGCCATCTGTTGCGCAGCCTTGGCCGATTCTTCCTTGCGATAAATGAAGTGCATCAAGCCGCCAATGACCACGGCAAAGACCACTGCACCGACGACCCGGGCAATGCCCAACTCCAGCCCGAGAATCCGGGCAGTCAGAATAATCGCCAGGATATTGATCGCCGGTCCAGAGTAAAGGAAAGCAATGGCTGGTCCCAAGCCTGCACCCCGCTTGTGTATTCCAGAGAAAAGAGGTAGTATGGTGCAGGAGCAGACTGCCAGTATCGTACCTGAGACAGAAGCCACCAGATAGGAAACCCATTTACTGGTCCCAGCGCCAAAATATTTGATCACGGCCGATTGACTGACAAAGACGGCGATCACTCCGGCAATAAAGAAAGCCGGCACCAGGCACAGCAGGACATGTTCCTGGGCATACCACTTGGCCAACTCAAAGGCCGAGACCAGGGCTTCCTTAAATTCTGCATTCTGTACGGGCAGGAAATAGGCCAGCAGAAATAATCCCACAATCCAGAGCAGCGTTTTGTATTCTTCTTTCCAATTCACAATAGGTTTTTCCTGTATGATTCCGTTAGACCCGTTTAACTGGCACAGATCTGATGGCGATCTGCTTCCCTGACGGCCTGCCTGTCCTTGTTGATCGTTTCATCCCCGATAAAAAGAGAATTCAGTTGGGACATCACATTGTCAATGAGATCCGATTCGTCTGATTGTGCCAATCTGTAATTCACCCACCTGCCGTCTTTCTCATCCATGATGAGATCCACATTGCGTAGAATGGATAAATGTTTTGACACGGTCGAATTGGCAAGCTGGAGCACATTGACGATCTCACAAACACACATTGGCTTATCTTTGAGCATCATGAGAATGCGCAATCTGTTCTGGTCTGAGAGTGCTTTATAAAGATTTGAGACTTGGCGCATGAAATCTCCATTTCGTTATCTGGCGAAATATACATAGGAACAAATTCATTCCAAGGAATCAAACGATAAAAACGATCCAAAAAGAAAAAAGCCCCGGATTTCCATCCAGGGCCTTCACTAACAGAATGTACCAACTATTATCTATTATTTTACGGGGTTGTCCTTGCCCCTTTTAGAAAATCCAGAATGAGTTGATTTGCCACATCTGGTGCATCGAGTTGAACAAAATGACCACATTTGGGAATCACATTCACCTGCGCATTGGGAATCTCATGTGCGATTTCTGCGATGTCTTTCGTCCATCCCGGATGGAGAAAACGATTGGGTATCAGAGCATCATTTGCTCCAAAAAGCACCAGTGTGGGCTGGGAAATCTGATCGAGCCTATCCCATACGATTCCACGTAGCATGCCCTCAACATTTTTGGATACAGCGAAACAGTAGTTATAGAAATCACTTGCTCCCCGTAGCTGAATCCGATCCGTTATCATCCAGGATGCATCCTCAGGGAACGCATAAAAATTGATGCTCACATTCTGGGCGATCGCCCTTACCGGCGTATCCCTGACCAATTCCGGGGTCATGACATTCTTCATCCAGGCAGATTCCCCTTCATTGAAGCGCTCGAAACCGGCGGGCGAGATCAAAACCAGGCCCTTCACCAACTCTGGGCTCTCCAGAGCCAGGGTCATGGCGATCTGACCTCCCATGGAATGACCTGCCAGGGTAACTGGTCCCACGCCAAGGGTATCGATTAAAGTCCTCAAGACATCTGCATTGAAGGACATTGAATATTCGTAATAGCCCTTGCTGGAATGACCATAACCAGGCAGATCCACGGCAATCACGCGATGTGTTTTTGCCAGCACCTCAATATTTTTAGTCCAGGCTCTGGCATAACTCCCGAGACCATGGATCATCAGGATGGTCTCAGGACCCTCCCCCTGATCGATATAGGCCAGATCAATATTTCCCAATTGAATGGTCTGCATGGGAAACCCATAATCAAGATCAGTGAACTCGAGACTTGGAAGTTTGTAATAGGATCCTGTTCCTTTGCCCATGAGCATCCCTACTGTAAAAAATATTATGATTTGTAAGTATCGTTTCTTCATGATAGCTCCTAGAACATGATCCATTTTAATAAGAGGATAAACGTCCACGGATCAGCGGGTCGACCTGTGATATTGCCATTGGTGTCTGTGGAATCATAAAAGTCACCGAGGCTCAGGTGAGCTGCATGCATCTCTATATCAAAGAAAACCTTCGGTGAAAAAACCACACCCACATTCTTTTCAAACCCCATATTGTTTCCCCCACCAACTGGCGCTACTGGTGATACAGCATAACCCAGATTGGCTTCAGCTCTCAATTTGTAAGGTATGATATCATATGACAGCTGGGCAATACCGGCTGCGAGACCATAGCCCATATTCTGAATGTCAATAGTGGAGGCATAATAGCGATTTACCACATCACCATGGGGAAGCAGCAAGTAGAGACCCGTTCCAAAGAAAACAGCACCGGGAGACGTCCAGTTGTTGCCGGTCAGGACACCCGTATATTTCCCATCATCCACATTTTTTGTATCCCCTGTGGAGAAGATCCCATCGAGGACAAAGCGATCTCGATCCGTCTTACCATATTTATATGCTAAACGTACATTCGCTGCATAGCCAGCAACGTCGATATCCCGAGTGGCCGTGCTTACCACACCACGGGTCGTATAGGCAAAACCGCTCATTCCAAAGCGACCCTGAGCCAGGAGAGGATCACTATCAAAATGGGCACCAAACCACCACAAGCGGGCATCGTAGGGCTCACTTCCCAGATTAAAATTGAATACGCCATTATAGTTTGCCAGACCAGAATTCAGGCCCTGTCCCAGGATAGAGACACCACCTTCGCCAGAGGCATAATCCCGCAGGTGATAGACCGTTAATCCCAGTGTCGATTTTATGCTCAGATCCTGCTCAACATCCAATTCAAACAGAAACACATCATCGTTCTGATCAACATTATTTTCATAGAGCTGATAAGCACCAGCCTTGAAATGTTGATAGGTATTGGGAGAAAAATGAGCTGATAGACCGGAAGCATCCGATGCGAAGAGTGAAAGTCTATAGCCTGTTGTCAGCAATTCACTGGTTCCCGTGTAGTAGGGCACCGATGTATTATCATAAAAACGCAAAAGGCCAAGGTTTACGTACCATTTCTTGTTGGGATGGAATTCCATAAAGAGATTTTGCGTTTGCATATTCACAAAATCAGCTCCAAAGGCACCACCAAAGTTTCCTCCGGCACCATAATTGGCATCTCCCCAGGTCCAATCCAACTCAAAGGACATGCGCATGCGTGCCCAACCATCGAAAAGCCTGGGTGAATATGATAGCATTCCCAGAAAACGCTGTTCAACATAGTTCGCATAGCTATCGGAATAACTTTTAGTGGTGTTCCCACCATAGAATCGACCGACAACCTGTCCCTTGAGAAATTCGTTGGTCGGGGCCACGTTGATGGCTTCATAACGGGTCAGGTAATAACCGATGAAGCTAAGTTCATGTTTATCTCTGATGGTTTCTCGACCCTCTGGCCAGAAAGGTGTTGCCTGACCAAATGTAGCTCCACAGGCAACCATCAAGATGAAAGCGCGTACGAGCAATTGTTGCATGCCTTACTCCCTGATTTTATACACTGGCGTTGTGAAACACAACGCCAGTGCTTACCTCATTTAATTCTGACGGATATATGTCTGAATATTGCTTGTTCCCAAGGTTACATCTGCGCCAAAACCGGCAGCAACCGTTGGAACCGTCGCACCGATAGAGGGTGTTGTCTGGACAGCTTCAAGTTTCAGTGTGTCTGCAACAATCTGAATGATGCCATCTTGTTCGAAAGCGGGATAAACCAGTTTTATGACATCGATATCAGAGTCAGCAGATTCAGTAATGACATAGGTCCCTTCCAAGGTCGTCCATGCACCATCAAGTACGTGTGTCTCCAGCGTGACTGTATTGTCCTCTTTGAATTCTACTTTAACACTGTCATAATGGAAATAATATGATAGCAGGACTGCCACATTACTTCCAGAGCTTAACCAATTGCCAATCCAGGCATCAGCGACAGTATCATCGGGACCGGTTGTCGTATCATCTTCACAACCGAGGACCAGGAATAGCCCCAGAATAACGAGGAATAAGATTGTAAAACGTTTCATGTTGTTTTCTCCTTCTGTTGTTTATGCATTTCTATAAGTTTCTTACGATCCAGTTTGCCGGAATCATTGAGCGGCAATGCTTCGATCATCAGAACTTCTTTTGGAATCTTGTATTTTGCCAGAGATCCTAGACAGTATGCTTTTATCTCATCTATTTCAAATTTGCGGGGACCAACAATAAACGCTTTGCCAACCTCCCCCCATTTCTCATCAGGAATGCCAATAACCGCCGCTTCCTTGATCTCAGGATGTTGTACTAAAAGCGCCTCAATTTCAGCGGGGTAAACATTTTCGCCGCCACTGATGAACATATTCTTTTTGCGATCAACGATATAAAAATACCCGTCTTCATCCTTGCGAGCCATATCACCGGTATGAAACCAGCCATCTGTTATACTGGTCGATGTCTCCACGGGTTTGTTCCAGTAGCCCGGTGTGACAACCGGTGAATTCAAACATAGCTCACCAGGTTCATTTACACCCATTTCTACACCTGTTTCGTTCACGATCCGTGCGTCCATATAGAAATTGGGGAATCCAATACTCCCCTGCTTTCTTATGGCTGCGTCCTGATTCAGGGAAAAGCAATTGGGTCCCACCTCAGTTAATCCATATCCCTGCCTGATGGGAATCCCCCGTTTATGCCAAACTTCAATTAATGGAATTGGCATGGGTGCACCACCAACAATGGCATAACGGATACTGGAAAGATCGGTTTGTTCAAATCTGGGTGAATCCATCAGCATCTGGAGCATGGTTGGGACACCGAACAGAATGGTGGATTTCTCTTTTTCAATAAGATCAAGGATTACTTCCGGATCAAAACTCTCCAGAATCGTGTGGGAAGCTCCATGATGCAAGAAGGGTGTGAATAGAACATTCCACCCCCCTGTATGAAAGAGTGGACTGAAGGCCTGGGTATGATCGCTTGAATTGATATCTAGCCTTAACCCGGTATTGACTGCATTCCAGAATAGCATCTTATGGGAAATCATCGCTCCTTTTGGAAGACCAGTGGTTCCTGAAGTATAAAGGATCATTACCAGATCATTCTGTGTGATCTCAACTGGTGGTAGTTCCACCTCCACAGAATCCTTTTTTGGCTCCAGCAGTTCTGATAAAGAGTCGATGTTCAGATTGCGGCAGGATTTTGATAAAGTAGTCAGCTGCCCTATCTGCTTTTCGTATTCCGCCTCAAAGTAGAGGACACTGGGATCAGCATCCTGGATCAGGATGTCCATTTCAGCCGGAGTCAATCGAAAATTAAGGGGCACCACAATCAGCCCCAGTTTGATGGCCGCAAAATACAGCAGGAAATATTCCATACGATTCTTGGAATAGATCCCCAGGCGTTGTCCCTTTTTCAGGCCCAGATCACCATGTAAATGCCTTGCACAGTGCTCAGCTGCCAGATTGAATTCACCGAAAGACCAGGACCGATCACTTTTATGCTCCCTGAGAAACATCTTCTCTGGTGTGAAATAGGCCCAACGGGCCAGCCAATCGTGAGCGTGCTTAGTCATTGGTGACTTCCTTGCTGAAATACAGAACAATAGATCCAATTAACAAGGACATGACGATGGCGATGGCTGCTGCCACACCTGGATTTTCACCAGTCGCCAGGGTAAAGGGAACTGGGATCTGACCATAGTACATGCTGAAATGAACAACGACAGCGGTCACACTCGCAGCGATGGCGGCATGAGCCGGTGTCTGTTTTGAGAACATGCCAAAAAGGATGGGGAAAAAGGCTGCTGCAAAAAAGGCATAGACGCCATTTTGAGCAAAGATGGCGACCGATAGTTTTGGGAAAAGCAGTTGCTGTCTGGATAAATATATGGATACAATGGCAAGCAGGACAATCACCAGGCGATTAATCTTTATCATCTCATTGTCACTGAGTGTCAGTCCTTTAAACTTTACCAAGGCTGGCTTGATCAGGTCATTGGTGATGGTGGTTGACAGACTTTGGATCAGGCCCTCAAGCGTGCTGAGACCCGCTGCAATCAGACCAAGGATGACGATCAGGCCAATAAATACGGGAAACTCCTGAAGCACATAGGCCGGGATGATCCCATCCATCCTTAAAGCAGTTCCATTCACCAAAAGGTCTGGGAAAGCGATCCTGGCGTACAGTCCAGTGATGACCACACTGAAGAACAGTAGTTCCGTAACAACTGCGACAATTAAAAATTTATTTACACTTTTGTCATCCTTGAGAAGTAGACTTTTGGTAATAATGTGGGGCTGACAAACGATCGCCACACCAACGATTATCTGAACAATGCCAATCTCAAACCAGTCACGGAAAAGGAAGCTACTTGTATTGGTGACACCAACCAGTTTCGGGTCGATAGTCGAAAGCTTATTCAAAAAACCGTGGATACCATCGCTGAAATGCTCATAACCGGAACCCAGCAGCAGGAAAGCCACCACGATCATAATGGATCCCTGGATGGTATTCGTGTACACCATGGAGTTCGCCCCACCAAACATCATGTATCCAAATATGAATATAACGATACCCAGAAGCGCTGCTATTTCAGATATGGCCAAGGTGGAAGCTAAAACCTTGGTTAACCCTACAACAATAAGGACAATGAATGTGATCAGCAGCAGTGAGAGGAAAGCAAAGAACGTTTGATAGGCCTTGCTATGGTACCTTACCCCCATCCACTGCGCCAAAGTCATCACTTTTACTGTGGTACCATATTTCCGAAATCCCTTACTCAGGAAGACCAGGGAGACCATAGCAGCGATGGGCAATACCACGGCATAGGAAATAACGGCAGAAATTCCATACAGGGCGATAAAGCCAGGATTAATGATAAAAGTAGCTGCACTGGTCATTGAAGCCGCCAGTGAGATACCAACAGCTGCTGGTGAAAACAGAAACGAGCCCAACGCATAGTCCTGGATGCTTTTTGTCTGGCGTGCCCCACGAATTACCAGGACAAGGATCCCAGCGACGAGCATGGCAAGAAAAATCCAACTATACAAAATCATATCTGCGTTTTGATTCATGTTATGCTCCTACCAGATCCACGCTGAGCTGGCGAACGCCAGCCCTCCTCCTGATCCCATGAAAATGATCAGATCACCGCGTTTTAATTTCCCCTGATTATTGGCTTCATTCATGGCCATTGGAATGCAGGCAGAACCTGTATATCCATAAAGACCCATGACGGTTTGTGATTTATCCATTGAAAGACCCAATGCCTCCATGGTCGCACGAATACTGTTGATATTGATTTGAGTAAAGAAGATCTGTTTTACCTGGCTCAGTTCATGGCCACTGTCTGAGACAACCTTCCGAATCATCCGTTCCCAGGTCAGGGGATTTAACTCCGGGGGGAATTTTTTCACAAACTTGAGTAAATTGTCTTTTTTTCCCAAAACAGTTGGGGTTACCGGTGATTTCACACCACCTGCGTAAATACCCATCCAATCGGCGTATTGACCCTCTGTGTGGAGTAGACCTCCAAGATGTCCTTGACCTTCAGGATCAGCCTGAAGGAGAACTCCTGAGGCAGCATCAGCGAACAATGTGACAGTTTTTTTGTCCTGTAAATTCAAGTAACGGGACATGCCGTAAGCACCGATTACGAGAATATTCTCATATTGTGGGTCAGCCTGAATGTATTTGGCGCCCAGATCAATAGCGGTCACAAATCCGGCACAGGCTGCGTTCAGATCAAAGGTACCTGCTCCTGTCGCTCCAAGGCGATGTTGAATCAACGAGGCGGTAGACGGAGAAATGTATTCTGGTGTGTCTGTGGCGATGATGATCAGGTCCAGGTCACTTGGGTCAAGCCCTGCCTTAGAAAGGATCTTTCTCGCTGCAGATTCGATCAAATCGGCAACACTTTCTCCCTCTGAGAGCCAACGGCGTTCTTTTATGGTGAGATTTTCTTCCAGCCAGGTCGACACATTTTCGCCCAAAAGTTCATCGAAGTAGGCATTCGGCACGATCCGATCTGGAACAGCGGTTCCCGTTGCAATAATTCTGGCATTTCTACGTATAGGCATCAGGCGATCAAACCTCCATCAACTGAGATTGTCGTACCGTGAACAAATGAGGCCTCGTCCGAAGCCAGGAATGCATATACCGCTGCAACCTCGGCAGGTTCACCCAGGCGTTGCAGGGGTGCCTTTCCGGACATCATCTCGATCACCTTTTCAGGCATTTTCTTGACCATCTCCGTAGCAATAAATCCAGGCGCCACAGCATTTACGCGAATTCCCTTGCGACCCAGCTCCCTGGCCCATACCTGTGTCATCCCGATAACCCCGGCTTTTGAGGCAACGTAATTGGTCTGTCCAAAATTTCCGTAAAGTCCAACCACCGAGCTTGCATTGATGATCACACCGCTTCCCTGTTCGATCATGACACGAGCTGCTGCCTGACCACAAAGATAGACAGCTTTAAGATTCACATTAATGACCTGATCGAAGGCAGAGCTTTCCATCTTGACCAGTGTGGCATCACGAGTGATCCCGGCATTATT
Organism: Fidelibacterota bacterium; assembly: GCA_021734325.1. Lineage (GTDB taxonomy): Bacteria > Fidelibacterota > UBA8477 > UBA8477 > JABMPR01 > JABMPR01. The sequence continues at coordinate 93,921 of JAIPJF010000001.1, forward strand.
GATTAAGATATCAAGACGCCCATAGCGCGTCACAATATCTGCGACGGTCTCTGTAACAGCTTGCTCATCTGTGACATCCAGCGCTTTAAATTCCAGATTGTCTCCATATGATTGAAATTGCTTTAATAATTCATTTCCCAAGGCTTGATCGATATCCCAGGCAGAGACTATGGCCCCTTCGGAAAGGAATCGCCCTACCGTCGCCATACCGATTCCTGCTGCTCCACCGGTTATGATTGCTACCCTGTCTTTCAGTAAATCCATTCGCTCCCCTATTGCCACTCTGTTAGGCTGTCACTCAGCGTGTTCATCTCGCCATTTCTCAATAAATCGATTCAGGTATTCTTGCATTTCCTTATTGAATTCCACCATTTCCTTCATGCGTGCTTTAAGACTTATCAGCTTTGGATCAGTTTTATTCTTAAGCAGGCGTTCAAAATCCCGGGCTAAAATCAGATTTCTTTTTAGCAGACTGGCCTGATTGATAAATGCCTGCAAAAATATCTGATCAACTACCTGGTAATAATCCTTTCGATCGCCACCAACCCACACCCGTTTAACCAAACTATGATCTCGAAGTCGACGTAGAATCTGACTTACGGGTCCCTTGCTAACCTTCAGTTCTTCGGTCATCATATCCAAAGAAATGGGTTCCTCACTATAGAGGAGCAGTCCAATAATTCTGCCCATGAGGACGGGTAAACCAAAATCGTGATAGGCATCACCAAAACGGTTAACAAATTCTTCTTTAATTCGATCGGTATTCATAATTTTCTACGTTTGGTATTTTTCAAATATACAAAATGTATTCCGATCTGCAAGACTTCTCTTTAAACATTTTTTTTAAGCCCGATGATGAGAATTGGGCGTAGCTCTAGCATACAACCCTCAAGATATGAAAAAAAATACCCACTCCTGTGTATCCCTCCCGGTAGAAAGGCTCACTTATTGAGCTAAAATGATTTTAAAAATAATTGTAAATGTTTGTTTGTTTTAAGTTTTCAGTGTCCATATTGTGCCCAATTGCTGGGAAAGTCCAATTTATGGGACGGAAGTGCTTTTGACAAACGTATGTTGAAATGCCCAGCATGTAAAAAGCCACCATCGAGTGGTAGTTTAAGAAAGAGGTACAAATGGCTGATCAATTAGTCAAGGGAGTAGTCAAGTGGTTTAATGATGCTAAAGGCTACGGATTTATCCAGCAGGAAAATGGTCCAGATGTGTTTGTTCACTATCGTGCAATAAACGGCGAAGGACATGCGTCACTCAAAGAGGGACAAAACGTTACTTTGAACGTAACACAGGGCGAAAAAGGCCCCCAGGCAGAGAACGTTACTGCTGTATAATTCTTTATAAGAATTGATTAAGCGCTGGGCTCGCAAGAGTTCCAGCGCTTTTTTTTATCCTATCGTTAAATAGTTAGTACCACAAAATCGTTTTACTACCCAATCATTGTCAAATAAAAAAAGGGAACCTCTCGGCTCCCCTCTTCAATTCAGAACAAACTTCCTTATTTCAATTTTGCCAGAATATCGCCTTGGGAAAGAATTAGATAATCCTTTCCGTCATAGCTTATTTCATCCCCGGCATATTTCCCGTACAGGATTTCATCACCTTTTTTCAGGAGCTTTTTTAACTCCTCATCGTTTCCTACAGCAATGACAGTTCCACGGCGGGGTTTTTCCTTGGCTGTGTCTGGAATGATAATCCCAGAGGCAGTCGTCTGACTTTCAGCAGCGGGTTCCACCAGGACACGATCATCAAGAGGTTGTATTTTCATTGGTTTGCTTCCTTAAAATTGTCCACATTAATTTATCATAACCTGCTTAGTACATGCCACCCATGCCACCCATGCCTGGATCCATTCCTGGACCTCCAGCGGCTGGCGGTTCAGGTTTATCTGAAATCGCACATTCGGTTGTTAGCAGAAGACCTGCTATCGAAGCTGCATTTTCCAGAGCAATTCGAGCTACCTTGGTCGGGTCAAGAATTCCGGCCTTCAGCAAATGTTTGAACTCTTCAGCGCGGGCATCAAAGCCAAAATCATCTTTGCCTTCCTTGACTCTCTGGACAACGATTGAATCTTCCCAACCGGCGTTCTTTGAGATCTGGCGGATCGGTTCTTCAAGGGAGCGGCGCAGTATATCTACACCTAGTTGTTGGTCCCCCTCCAGAGTCAGATTAAGAGCCTGGGAGGCCCGCAGCAGGGCAACACCACCTCCGGGGATAATTCCTTCAGCAACTGCAGCACGAGTCGCATGGAGAGCATCTTCAACTCGAGCCTTCTTTTCTTTCATTTCAACTTCGGTTGAAGCACCTACATGAAGAACGGCAACACCACCGGCAAGCTTGGCCAGACGCTCCTGTAATTTCTCACGATCATAGTCCGAAGTCGTATTTTCGATTTGTACTTTGATCTCGTTTATACGTGATGTGAGTTTTTTCTTGTCTCCAGCTCCATCAACAATGGTGGTATCATCTTTTCCGATGATAATACTCTTCGCACGTCCCAGATATTCCAAGGTGGCATTCTCAAGCTTGTAACCTTGATCCTCTGAAACAACCGTAGCTCCCGTCAGGACAGCAATATCCTCAAGCATGGCTTTGCGACGATCCCCAAATCCTGGAGCTTTTACCGCTGCAACTTTCAAAGTACCCCTCAACTTGTTGACCACTAATGTTGCCAGAGCTTCCCCATCAATGTCCTCTGCGATAATGAGCAAGGGTTTACCAGTTTGGGAGCTCTTCTCCAGAATCGGTAGCAAATCCTTCATGGTGCTGATCTTCTTATCATGGACCAGAACGTACGCGTCCTCAAGATTTGCTTCCATGGTTTCAGCATTTGTCACAAAATATGGGGAGAGGTATCCGCGATCAAACTGCATACCCTCCACTGTCTCCAGGTATGTATCCATTGTTTTGGATTCTTCAACGGTGATCACTCCATCCTTACCAACCTTGTCCATTGCTTCTGCAATGAGATCACCAATAGTCTGGTCGTTATTTGCTGAAATCGTTCCTACCTGGGCAATTTCCTTGCTGCTTTTCACATCTCTGCTCAAACCCTGCAGGAATTCAATAACTTTCAGGACACCAGCATCGATACCCCGCTTGATCTCCATGGGGTTAGCACCCGCTGTCACGTTTTTCAATCCTTGAGTGACGATGGCCTGGGCAAGCACAGTCGCTGTCGTGGTACCATCACCAGCAACGTCCGAGGTCTTTGAAGCCACCTCGCGAACCATCTGAGCACCCATGTTCTCACGCGGATCATCCAGTTCGATTTCCTTTGCGACAGTCACACCATCTTTGGTGATCGTCGGTGATCCATATTTCTTTGCAATTACAACATTACGCCCCTTCGGTCCCAGTGTTACCTTGACAGCATTCGCCAGTATATCGACGCCTGTCTTTAGCTTGGATCTGGCTTCCTGATCAAATTCAATGTATTTTGCCATTTTTCATCTTCCTCGTTTGACTATTTGTTTGGTTATTAACATTCGCAGTGTCTATCACAAGAAGCATGCCATGACAGCTTGTCTGTCATTCTGGCTTATATTTGACTCAAACACCAAGATTATTAGAATAATATGACCATTCTTATATTGAAAATGACAGAAACACCAATTCTGGACTTTCAATATGGCAGAGAAATTCAAATGGCATAATTTTTTAAATCTTGGTTCTGGAATGATGATGAATTACAAAAAAAATAGAAAGGAGGATTCATCATGAGTTTAGTCAAAGTAAGCAGACCCAGCATGCCAAGTCTAGTCGATGATATGTTTCGTTCCTTTTTTGATGAACCTGCACACTCAGGCAGTGATACCTGGCGCCCTGCAATGGATGCCAGGGAACTTGAACAGAGTTATGAGATCAATTTCTCAATGCCGGGGTTTAAGAAGGATGAGATCCATGTCTCCATGAACAACAACACACTCACAGTGAAAGGTGTCCATGAAGATAAAAAAGCAGAAAATGGCAGCAATTATCTGTACCGTGAAATTGCTTATGGAACATTTGAGCGTTCACTCTATCTACCTGAGAATGTGAATGGTGACAAGATCGAGGCCAGCTATGAAGACGGCATCCTGCATCTGAACATTGCAAAGAAAAAGGAAGCTCTGCCAAAAGAGATCGAAGTAAAGGTGAAATAAATAATTTCATCCTTTATGAGAGAAGGGGTCCATCGGACCCCTTCTTTTTTTTAGCTCGATATCTCCTATTCTTTATGCTTTCTTTGGCAAAGTGATAATGAGGATCCCATCCTTCAGAACTGTGGTCATGCTCGCAGCGTCTGCATCCTCTGGTATACTCACATAGCGCTGCAGCTTACCTGAATAGCGCTCGCTCCTTTTATAATCTGATTTATCGGATTCCTTCTCCTGAACGGTCTCAGCCTGAATATTCAGCATATTATTTTCCACACTTACATTTATTGAATTATTTTCGGTACCGGGGAGCTCAACTTCTATTAAATACTTATCAGCTTCCTCTTTAATATCGAGGGCTGGTGATGCCCTAAAATCTCCAAATACCGAATCGAAGTAAGGTTTGCCTTTAAAATTAAGGGCAAAATGACCAAACAATTGATCCATATCTCGCTGCATGTTGTCTAGACCTGAGAAAAGGTCAAAAAGATCGTCTCCATTCCGACTAAACCACTCTCTCTGAGCGTCGGAGATATTGACGGAATCCTGTTTTGCCTTTTTATCATCATTGATTTGCTTACCAAGGTCGTAGAGATAGAAACCTTCTATGGCAACGGCCAATACGAGTATCAAACCAATAATGATGGTTACTCTGTTCTGTTTCATAGAACACCTCCAATCATTTTGAGTCTAACAAACGTTTGACAAATATCATTTTAAATAACGCATGTCAAAAACACAGGTTCCCAGTCCCATTCCTCCATTTTGTATTCTTTGAAAGAAATGATGGTGGATATTCATCTTCGATAAATGGATTCTGCCATATTGGCTGGCAAGAGTCTGATAAGCACTAAATATTGACAGGAAAACCTATTTGGCACGGACTTCGCCCAAATAGCGTTGAAAGGAACCAGACTTATGAATCAACAGCCCCCAATAAATTCGGAAGAAAATGTAAACGCCGTTGAAAAATACGGTATCAATCTGACCAAGCTAGCTAAAGAAGGTCGCATAGACCCTGTCATCGGAAGAGAGGATGAAATACGCCGGATCATACAAATTCTCTCCAGACGGACAAAAAATAACCCAGTTTTGATTGGAGACCCTGGGACAGGAAAAACCACAGTCGTTGAAGGTCTTGCCAGAAGGATCGTCGAAGGTGATGTGCCTGAAAACATGCTCGGTAAACAATTGGTTACTCTGGATCTGAGTGCCATGGTTGCTGGAGCAATGTATCGCGGACAATTTGAAGAAAGATTAAAGAATTTTGTAAAAGAGATCATTGCCAGTGAAGGTGAGATCATAGTTTTTATCGATGAATTGCATCTGATCGTCGGGGCTGGAGCTGTTGAGGGACAAATGGATGTTTCCAACATGATCAAACCCGAGCTTGCTCGGGGACGGATGAAAGTGGTTGGCGCCACAACGCTGAATGAATATCAGAAATACATCGAAAAGGATGCTGCACTGGAACGTCGCTTTCAGCAGGTATACATCGCTGAACCTTCTGTGGAGGACACCATAACGATACTCCGCGGCATCAAAGATAAATACGAGCTGCACCATGGGCTCCAGATCAAGGATTCGGCACTCATATCAGCCGCTACCCTCTCTGACCGTTACATCACAGAGCGTTTCCTCCCGGATAAGGCGGTAGATCTGATTGATGAGGCCGCAGCTAAAATCCGCATGGAAATGAATTCTGCTCCTGAGGATATCGATAACGCTCGTCGGAAACTCATTCAGTTAGAGATCGAGAGAGAATCCCTGAAACGGGAAAAGGATCAACGTTCCAAAACCAGATTGATTGAAGCCCAGGAAGAAATCAAGGAATTGAAGCTCAAGCTTGACAAACTAAATAATGTCTGGAATCAGGAAAAGGAAACAGCAGCAAAAATTCAAGTTCTGAAGGGTAATCTTGATACACTCACCCATAAAGCAGAACAGGCTTCCAGAGATGGCGATTATCAAGCCTCGGCTAAAATTCAGTACAATGATATTCCTCAGCTGGAACAACAAATCGAAGCCTTGAATCTGCAGCTGGCTGATAGTCAATTTTTGAAATTGGAAGTCAGTTCTGAGGATATTGCAGAAATTGTCGCCAAATGGACCGGGATTCCAGTGAGCAGAATGCTGCAGGGTGAGCAGGAGAAATTACTGGAGATGGAATCCCTGCTCCGTAAACGGGTACTCGGACAAGACGAAGCGGTGACAAAGGTGGCAGATGTCATTCGCATGTCAAAGATTGGTCTCACCGATAGTGAACGGCCCCTCGGTTCCTTCCTGTTCATGGGGAATACAGGTGTTGGGAAGACTGAATTGGCTAAAACACTTGCAGAGCTTCTGTTCGATGAAGAACGAGCACTGGTCAGGATCGATATGAGTGAGTATATGGAGCAACATTCTGTGGCCAAGTTGATCGGAAGTCCCCCTGGATATGTCGGTTATGATGAAGGGGGACAGCTGACAGAAAAGATCAGAAGGCGTCCTTATTCTGTCATCCTTTTCGACGAGATTGAAAAGGCACATCCCAGTGTGCTCCACATTCTGCTGCAGATACTGGATGATGGTCGACTCACTGATGCCAAGGGACGGACAGTGAATTTCAAGAATGCCATTATCATCATGACTTCAAATATTCCCAGCGAAGAGATCAGGGAGTATTTGCGTCCTGAATTCATCAATCGAATTGATGAAATCCTGGTCTTTAAAGACCTGAATGCAGATATCATTGCCAGCATCGTAGATCTTCAGTTGGAAATGGCTGTTGGGATGCTTGGGACTCAGGGTATTCAATTGACTGTCGCTGCATCGGCACGAGAGTATATCATTAAATTTGGTTATCAGCCAGAATATGGTGCGAGACCAATCAAACGGATGATCAGGCAAGAGATCCTCGCTCCAGTGGCTAAGTTTCTCCTCACCAATACTACTGCCACGGATGTGAAAGCAAGTGTGAAGGATGGATCCATTATAATCAGTGGGTAGATCCAGCATCCTATCCAGGTCAAAATGTAAGAATATCATCCTGTGATAATTTGAATATATTGAATCGAATGATTTCGTGAAATATCATTCAACATTAGCTGGTACTTTTACACAGCGCGTGATTAATTTAATTTCTGATAAAACACGATCAGAGACGGTTTGAGGAGATACTTACTGTGGAACAATGGCTGGAACTATGGTGGTTTGCCTATATCGTATTGCCGGTACTGATTTTTTTAGCAAGAATTCTGGACGTTACATTGGGCACAATCCGAATTCTTTTCATCTCTCGCGGGATCAAGACTTTGGCCGCCTTGCTGGGCTTTTTCGAGGTTTTCATCTGGTTGGTGGTAATCTCAGGGATGATGCGCGGTCTCAATTCCCCCTTTTATTACATATTTTATGCGGCAGGGTTTGCAGCTGGAAATTATGTCGGCATAACTTTGGAACGGCGTTTACATATTGGCAAGATCGCTCTTCGAGTAATCCTAAGTGAAAATTCTGATGCACTCATTAAATATTTTCAAAAAAAAGGTTACGGGATAACCATTGTTGACGCAGAGGGTGCGCGGGGTCCAGTAAAGATATTGTACAGCATTCTTGAGCGTAAGAATCTTGATTCTTTGATCAGTGAAGTGAAGCGTTTTAATCCCAAGGCTTTCTATTCCGTTGAGGATGTAAAAACGGTGTCTGAAGGTAATTTTCCAGTTACAGAAAGAACGAGAGGTCTGGGCCTGAACAAGGTCTTAAAATCCACACCACTTCGAAAGGGCAAGTGAGAGATGAGACATCACTCCTCTGTGTTGCACTTCTGAATTAAACGAGATGTATAATTGATCAAGAATATTGAATATATTATGATATGATTGCTGTATTCTCCTTTCTCATTATTTTGACTCTATCGCTTATTGTGACGCGTATAGCGGCTCTGGCTTTAAGTATCACTGGTCTCTCCAGTGAGACTGCCCAATTCCAGGCGAGATCTGCATTTACGGGTGTAGGTTTCACGACGGCAGAGTCTGAGGCAATATTGAAGCACCCAATACGAAGGCGAATAGTTATGATGCTTATGCTCGCCGGGAATCTGGGTATTGCAACCATCATTGCCACTGGAGTGCTCTCCTATTTCAGTACCTCCACCTCAGAAATATGGTGGGTTAATGTGTTAATCTTGATTCTGGGTCTTATTCTACTCTATATGGCAGCAACCAGTGCGCGCATTGAGCGCATGTTGAACCTGGTCATAGCCTGGGGATTAAAAAAATGGACCAATATTGAGGTCAGAGATACGGTTACAATTCTTCAGTTGGAAAACGCTTTTGCAGTCTCCGAATTGCTGGTTGAAAAAGGTGACTGGTTGGCGGGTAAAACGCTGCGCGAAACAGCTTTATCTGCAGAGGGAGTTTTAATCTTAGGTATACAGCATGAAGACGGTGTGTATCGAGGAGCTCCCAGAGCGAATGAACTGATCCAGGCCGGGGATACGCTGGTACTCTATGCCAAGCATAAAAAAGTTGAGGATCTAGATTCCAGGATGCGCGGGTTTCATGGTGAGATCGCTCACAGGGAAGCAGTGGAAGCGTTTAATGAAGATAGGGACGAGCTGGACCAGTCAAAACAGGGTGAGCCTGATAGCGCTAGTACTTCCGGAAATGAGAAAATACTGAGAGAACCAAATAATGCTTAATCTCAATTCACAATCAGTTTCTGAGCTATTCCAGGAGCTTCAGCTCTGGCTTGAAAGCCATCTTCTTGTCCTGACAAATTTTATTCAATTGGGTATTGTGATCTTGCTTGCAATCCTAAGCTTATTCATAAGCAGACACCTCAAACCTTTTCTCCATGACCGCATAAAAAGATATTTATCCAGACAAAAGTTACTGACGAGTGCACTTAAAAGATTAAACGCACAACTCATGCCCAGCATTCTGATCATTTTCTTGTGGATAGTCACACTCATTTATAATCAATTGGTGATACCAGCTTCTTTATTGTCCCTGGTTTTGACCCTCTTAGTGGTCTGGGTTGTCATCAAAGTGATCTCTGCATCCATCCTCGATCGATTCTGGTCAAAGACAGTGTCCATTCTTGCCTGGATCATTGCAGCACTGAGTATTCTGGATGTGCTGGTACCCATGCTGGATTTTCTGGACAAGGTTGGATTCCATCTCGGTGACATCAACTTTTCAATCCTGACCATTCTGAAGGCTATTGCCTTTTTGATCGTCTCTTTACGGGCAGCAAAATGGATTGGAACCTACACAGACAAGCAGCTAATAAAATTTGAACAGATCACCCCCTCTGCACACGTCCTGATCAGCAAAAGTATTGGTGTTATGGTATATTCCATTATCACGCTTCTCGTTTTAGACAGCATCGGTGTGGACCTGACAGCCTTCGCAGTCTTCGGAGGTGCCCTCGGTGTTGGTATTGGTTTTGGATTACAAAAGGTGGCTTCGAACTTGCTGAGTGGGATCATTCTCCTCTCTGATCGTTCTATAAAACCTGGGGATGTCGTTCAGATTGGCGAGGTATATGGTTGGATTTCCAGCCTCAAAAGCCGGTATGTCAGTGTTGTCACCCGTGATGGCCATGAATATTTGATCCCAAACGAAGATCTGATCACGCAGCAGGTGATCAACTGGTCCTATTCTGATACCAGAATAAGGTTGAAGATTCCCTTTGGCGTGTCCTACAAATCAAATCCACATCAAGTTCGAGAATTGGTTTTGGCTGCACTGGAAGGAGTTCCCAGGATACTAACCACCCCACCCCCCATCTGTCTACTGACATCATTCGGGGATAGTTCTCTGGATCTTGAATTAAGGATTTGGATTGACGATCCCAAAAATGGTACAGCAAATATTACATCGGATGTTCTTTATCGGGTCTGGGATACGCTGAAAGCGAATGGCATTGAGATTCCTTTCCCACAGCGTGATCTTCATATTCATCAGAGTGATTTGAACGTGACCCTACTTGAGAAAAAAAGCAAGGACGAGAGTCAATAATAATGAAAATAAATTATGATATTAATGGAATTGGAAAAACAATGAAAAATTTACTTAATGCAAAATCCCTGTTAGGCCTGATCATCTTCACCTTCATGATTGGATGCGCAGGCAGCAATCCGGAATTAGTGCAGGAAAAGGACAAGGAGATCGAGCAATTACGCGCTGAGTTGCTTCAATTGGAAAAAAATCTGGACGCGGAGAAAATTCTTAGCTTGGAACTTGGAACAGAACAGGAAAAAATAAAGGCTGATCTTGCCGTTGAGCAACAGCTCAATAAACAGTATAAAATACAGATCGAACGTTTGAAGAGTGGCGGAAATTCCGGTTTCGTCCTGGGAAATCGAATCGTTCTAACCAGTGCTGTCCTTTTTAAAGGTGGAAGTGCTGAGCTGAGTGATAAAGGTTTGGAGTACATGTATGAAATTATTGAGACTCTGGCAAAATACCCGAATCGCGAAATCTTGATAGAAGGACATACTGACAATGTACCGATTGCTCCAGGTTATCGCTGGAAATACGCCAGCAACTGGGAGCTTTCTGCAGCCCGAGCGCTTACTGTACTCCATTATTTTGAAAAGAACAGCAAAGTAGATCCAAAACGCATAGCTGCTGTTGCTTATGGTGAACATAGACCTGCTGCAAAAAATAATTTTCCAGAGGGTCGCTCACAGAATAGACGCGTAGAAATTGTCGTGGGCCAAACTCTGCCACAGAAATAGCGTTTGTTCGACTGATGAAAACCCTATTTCTGATCCTCCTGGAAATCTTCTGAGGGCTCTACAACAAGCACACTTGAACCGAGTTCTTCTGATACCCGTTGTTCCAGTCCATCTTCATCAGAGCGCATCTTTGTGAGCGTGGAGGGCTTATAACCCTTTGGTAGCTTCCCAATATTACAAATGGGTTCACCTGGACTGATTGCAGGTAGGCTGGTCATTCCTATTATCACGCCGTCAAATGGTGCAAACAGCATATTCATATCATCACCCAGCAAAGTGGTGTTGGTTGCGAGTGGTTGATCTTTTTCAACCAGATCACCCGGTTTGATATGAAACTGTAAGAATCCACCAAAATCTGCCCTGATCCATTTAGTTTTCTCAATTATAATTTGGTATTCAGGAACATTTATTGGCAAATCGATCATCTCTAGGGAACCAAGAACATTTTTAATACCACGGGTGGCAGTTTCCACAATACCTGGCTCCACCTTCCATACCTCTCCACCTTCCATGATGATAGTCGGACATCCCGCTTTGCAGGCTTCCCTTCGAAACCCACCCCGAGGACCTTGTCCGTTGAGGATCAGTTCCGACCCAAATGATCGAGCAAGTTTACGAACTTTTGGATTCGTCATATCTCCCCGGACATTCGGATAATTTGTGCGACGCACAGAGGCTGTGTGGAGATCAATACCATAATCACTTCTCGTAACAATTTCGTTGAAAATGCTATATGCCATTCGAGATGCCAGACTTCCACTTACGGTGCCGGGAAAACATCGATTCAGATCGCGACGGTCTGGGAGATAACGGGAATGACGATCAAAACCAAGTATATTCAGTACTGGCACAAGAATCAGTGATCCCCGTAATAACTCAAATTCAGGATCCTGGATGATCTGCCGAACCGCTCCCGTACCATTGATCTCATCGCCATGCAATGCTGCAGTTATAAAAACAACGGGTCCATCTTCTTTTGCCCGTCGGATATGCATGGGAATCTTAACCGTTCCACTCGTATAGCTTTCCCCAACTGCTAAATAGACCTCGCCGGATTCACCGGGCGCGATCGTGTCACCAAACCATTCACCAATTGATTTACGCTCTCTACGATCACTCATTGCCAATAACCTCTATTGGAGTATTCGCATCATCAGCGAGTTCTTCAGAAGTTTTGAGGACCTCCTCGGCTGCCGGTAGATCAGGTAGGTCCTGTACCTTGCGCCGTCTGCTGCGCCTTGATTTTGCCGGGATCAAGTCCCGAACAAACTCCAGTTTTCCAAAACAAAGCAGCCGGTCATCTGGCTCCAGAATCCGTGATGCCTTGGGATTGGGTATTACTACGGTCCCCCGGTAGAGTGTCAACACATTAATATCTTTTTCCCGAAGACCAGATTCCGTGATTGATTTACCAACATATTCTGATCCTTTTGGAATGTGTATCTCGGTAACACCATACCCGCGACTCACAGTCAAACGTTGACGAATATCTATTTCCGGAAAATCTACCTGGGCAGCGATGTAATCAATGACTGCACCTGCAATATCCAGCTGTGTACAACCCTCAATCCCCTCTAAACCAGGTGATGAATTCACTTCCATGATTTGGGGACCATCATGACTCTCTAAAAGGTCAACACCAGCTATCCTCAGACCCATTATCTGGGCTGCTCTCACTGCCGTTTCCTCATACTCATGGCTCAGGACAACCTGCTCAGTTCTACCCCCTCGATGAACATTGCTTCGAAATTCGTTCCCCTGAGCAACACGACGCATCGCTGCAACCACGCGGTCTCCAACAACAAAAGCACGAATATCCCGGCCGCGGCTCTCAGCTACAAACTTCTGGATCAGAACATTTTGCTTCTGGCTTTGAAGCATTTCTATGATGGCTTCAGCAGCGTTGATCGTTTCTGCTAGGAGGACACCAATTCCCTGGGTCCCTTCAAGAAGCTTGATGACCACAGGGGCACCACCCACTCTTTGAATCGCAGGCAGAACATCTTTTTTATCCCTGACAAAAGTAGTTTGTGGTATTCCGATTTGGTGTCGACTCAGGATCTGCAGGCTCCTCAACTTATCTCTGGAAATGACAATGCCCGCAGCCGGATTGGCACAGAAAACATCCATTTGTTCAAATTGTCTGACAACGGCAGTTCCGAAATAAGTAATGGATGCTCCAATTCTAGGGAGAACTGCATTATAGTGGGAAAGCTGCTTTTGACGAAAATAGAGGTCCGGATTACCTTCTTCAAGGTCAATGGCAAATTTTAAAGTATTCAGGACCTTGACTTCATGCCCACGCTGAACTGCGGCCTCGCGAAGTCGACGCGTGCTATAGCACTTTGGGCTAACTGATAAAATCCCTAGTTTCATTATATTCCTTCCTTAACCAAAATTTCTTGAGGCTATTGATTCTATTTCATTTATGACTGCTCATAATTCACAGGTACATCGGCAGCACTTTCAAGGTAGATAGAAATCTGCCTGTCCCAACAAGAATCTGCTGTTCCTATCCTGCCTAAGTCTGCAATGGAACATTTATATAAACACCATTTCATATTCTGGGTGCATATCTCTGGACAAATTAGTCAAATTAAACCTTGAATCAGAAACCGCTTTTCTCGGAATATAAGTATATTGACACAAAAAAAGCTTTTTCCTGATATCCGGAAAAAATGTGTACTTTAGATACATGAATAGATACCGAGAGATTGTTCAGATCATTTATGGTATAAATGCTAAACATCAGGAGATTATTTTATGAAAAATGTAGGCATTGCAATTCTGTTACTACAAGTGTTAACTGCTTGTTCAATCGTCAATATTTTCACTGGTCACGAGCATATAGCCGGTGTGACGATAATGAGTGTTGAGGATATTCAAAATGATTCCGGTGACATGACACGAGAGATAAGAGGTGTTATTTCAGATTCTTTTGAAAGCAACGATGAATGGATACTGGCAATCCGTACCATTCATGAACAAAAGAAACTCGCTGGTTCGAAAATGCTCATCCTGGTTTTTCTGGAAGACGAACCTTGGGAAGATGGGGTAGCTTACGCCAGGGGAAGATTCGAAAATAATAAACTGATTTCTTTGAAGGTTGATGGAATACAACTGGTCATGAATAAGCCATAAAAGGTGCCTTCGCTTTCACTAGATTTTAATGAAATGCGTCAAAATCGGATTCGTCAGTATATGCATAGAGATCGTATAGCGTGAAGACCTATACGAAGAGATCACTCATCTATGCTGCTTTGGGGGGCATACTCCTTGCGCTCATCCTATCCGTAGGATTGGTCTGGCTTTCCAGCGAGGCAGGAGAGACATTCCTTCTGGACAAGATACTCACCACCCTGAACTCTGAACTGAACGCCGAGATCCGTGCTGATCGATTGAAAACTAATTTTTTTGGGTCCATTATGCTGGAGAATGTGGGGATAAACCACCAGACACCTGATCAGCCTGAACTAATCACCCTGAAACGCATGGCCATCAATATTGACTGGTGGCAACTTATTCGAAAGCAAATACAGATCGATAGGCTGGAGATCGATACGGCCACCATTCATATATGGGCCGATTCAACCAATACGTGGCTCGTGACTGAGCTGTTTCCAACAGACTCTCTGTCAGAATCGGAATGGTCGCTAGCTGTAGGTGAAATCCATTTCAAGAACACAAAAGTCTTTTTGTCTGCTCCCGATCTAAATATAGATATGCAGTTGGAGCCTCTCGAATTTGTGGCTACAGCAATTCGCAGCGGGTACGACTGGAACTTAAAAAGCGGGTGGGTGAACATTGCAGGGCTGGATAGCTCAGCCTCCCTGCAAATGAGCGGAAGTATAGACACTGAGAAGATCCTGATCGAGAGTGCGATACTTCAGTCCCAAAACTATACACTCAACACATCTGGTACGATCGAGTATCTAAAGGATTCATATCCCCTGGATTTGAACATCGATTTTCAAGGTGAACCAACCACCATCCTGAGCTTTCTGGGTCCTGTGATTGAGATCGACTTTCCCAGTATATGTGGTAATATCAATGCTCATTTCAGGCTCACGCAGGATTTATATCATCCTCATCTTCAGTACGACGGGTTACTCCAGTCGTTCTCAATTCAAAATTTTCCAGAGTTGAATGGGACCATGAGCGGTTTGATCACGGCTGAAATTATGCAGATCGATACGATGGATATTTCCTCTATGGATATCCCTATGAGGGGAAAAGCCTTGATTCGCCTTGATGATGTTTATGCGCATGAACTCGCTGTCACTATTCCTGAATTCGAAATTGACAAAGCCCTGTCACAAATACCGGGAACTGGTGTCGATTATTCTGGCCTGCTCCAGGGTCAGCTAAGTAGTCAAGGATCCCTGCTCAACCTGGAAGATTTGCTAGTCGCTGGTGATTTTAATGTGAGCAAGGCCAGATTTCTGAATAAACCGATCAGCGATAGTAAATTACACGCATCAGTTCAGAATGGTTCTGTGATTTTCAACCTATCCCAAGCGAATAACCTCATCAGCGTTAAGGCAAGATTGGATTCTATCACCGACCTGTCTGGATCCATTCAGGTAAATCTTGAGAATCTCGGACCCTTAGCCGGTCTGACTCCCTTTGCCGGTGCTTCAGGTAAAGTTTTGGGGTCAGGAACATTCAGTCGCCTGGGTGAGAAAATTAAATATTCCTCTACCCTCTCCCTCAATTCGGTGTCCTACGAAGGATTTAATATTGAGGCAGGGCGTCTTGTCGTGTCTGGCAGCAATAAATCATGGAAAATCCTTTCATCCAGTTTTACAGGCTCTATGATTGATCTGAGTCTTGTCAATCGATTCCTGCCCAGACCAAGGGTCTATGGTTTTGGCAGCTACCAGATATCGGTATCAGGGACAAGCAATGATCTGGTGGGCAATTTAAGTCTCGTTGCTGAAAACATGCAGATTGACTCTGTTCAGATCGATTCATCCAGATTCAATTTGAGCGCAACAGGTACCCTGGTTCTGCTCGATCAGAGCGTGGTCAACCTTTATGGATTAAGATCAACAATGACAGGCAGCTATAACTGGAAAAACTCAGATACTCATCTCAATGTGGCTCTATCACAAAATACTGGAAGAAGAATAGAAAAACTGGATTTATTGAACTTTACTGGCGCCTATCAAGCAAAGACCTTTACAGGTCAATTCGATTTTAACGATTTCGAAATATCAGATATGGAACTACTTCCAGGCGAATTGGATCCTTTAAGCGGGCGTCTAAGCGGAAATTTGAAGTTCAGTGCACATAGTGAAATAGAAACCATTGAAACCAATATCAAGTTCGTCTCTCCATCATGGCATGATGAGCATTTTGATCAACTCTCCTTAAAGGGGAGTTACAAGAGTAAACGTGTATCTTTAGAAACCTTGCAGCTTGAACGAGGGAAGGAAACAATTCAGTGCCAGGTCAGTTTTCCATTTGATCTCAGATCACCGACTGCGGACAGCAATACCGAATTTCTGGGGAGGTTGGTGATTGAGAATTTTAAGTTGAGCAACATATCTCAATTTTTACCGACTGTATATCAGTTAAGTGGAATAATCGATTCGGATTTAAAGATATCAGGACCTCTCTCCCTCCCCCGTATCAATGGGACAGCCAAAATCTCCAATCTGGATTTCAGGTCATATAGTCAGACCATCCTGAACATGCCAAGCCTGGCGATGGATTTTAAAGAGCAGAGCCTATCAATGAGGGAACAAGCGGCATTACTCGGCGCAACTCCGCTCAAATTCGGCGGCAGTTTTTCAGCCAGCAGTCGCGAATCTTTTCAGCTCCTTGCTCTCGTGGATCTAGACCAGCAGGGATCTGTCAATTTTGATCTTCTCTCCAGGCAGAAACGCTTGGATACAAAAATAAAAGTTACTGCATTGAATCTTGCTGTACTCGATCCCCTCCTCGACCCACAGCAACACTTCGGCGGTATTGTTAATGGCGTTTTAGATGTAAAAAATCTCTCCGCTGTTCCGATTTTCAATGGAAATATTTCAATCACAAATGGAAGTGCGGCATTTGGCTCCGACCTTCCCCTTGTCACAGAGTTTCAGTCTGATATTGGTTTTAAGGATACCAGTATGACGATTCGTTTATTAAAAGGTAAAATGGGCACCATACCCTTTGCGTCAAAAGGACATATTCGCCATCAAGGTTGGGAACGATTCTATATCAGCAATGAGATTGAGGTATCTGGGATCAAAGCACTGACTCTTTCTGGCAACATCTCCAGGAAAAGTATGGATCTTTTGCTGAATTTAAGGGAACTGAACCTGGCAGCCCTTCAGCCATTTGTGAAGGAAGCAAAAGGACTCACAGGATTTGCCTCAGCGGACATGCATTTTAGCGGTGAACTTCTCCAACCTGCAATCGGAGGACAATTGGTGGTCAGGGATGTGTCTTTTTTAAGTGCATATCTCAATACTCCCCTACATAGTGGAAAGCTAAGCGCGCATTTCACTGGTAATAAGGTAACACTTGATTCAGTGAGTTTTAAACAGGGCTTAAAGGGGCAAATACGCTTGAAGGGTAGTGCCTCCACGAGGAAAAATGCGCTGCCTCATCTCAATTTTGTTCTCGTCGCTGATCGCATTAATCTAAAAGAAACCAAGTCAGTCAAAGCAGAGATCAAGCATGCAAACCTAAATTTCAGCAACACCCAGGATGGATACCTGATTAGTGGAGAAATAAGATCGGGAAATGCTATTCTGAAACAGAAATTCTCACCGCAAGATATTGTTCGGATCGCTGTTCAAAACTCAACACCAACCCAAGAAGTGAATCCTCTTTTTGACAAAACGAGTCTCAGGGTGAAGATATTTGAAAGTGAGACCATCAACATTGACAACAATCTGGCTAATGTCAAACTGAAACCTGATCTTTCAATCATTGGTACTCTGGCAAGACCTATCCCCGTCGGACGACTGCGGATTATGGAGGGACATATTTTCTATCTTGATCGAAAATTTATGGTCATCTCTGGGATAGTCGATTTTCAAGATTCCTACAAGGTAAATCCCATTGTGGATTTTCATGCTAAGACGGAGTTGAAACCATATCAAACCCGTTCGAAGCAGGAATACACAATATATCTGGATGTTCTAGGACCCCTTGATGCTGCCACTGTAGAGCTCAGATCCGATCCGGTACTCGATCGAACAGATATTTTGACCCTATTGACCATGGGTGCGACTCGGAAAGAATTAACCAGCTACGATCCAAGTCTCGATGATGCTAGCATCTCGCGTATTGTGCAGGATCGTCTAGCAGACTATAGCAGTCAAAAGATCTCCGGATTTGCTTCAAATAAAATTGGAACGGTGTTGAATCTGGATCAGGTAAGAATTGAGGGTAACCTATTTGACTTTAGCTCTACCTGGGGACCTCAATTGGTTGCATCCAAAAAACTCAACGAGCAGACTACGCTGACTTATGGGACAACGATTGGCCAGGCGACCGATCAGAACATCAAACTTGAATATGAAATAAAAGAAGGTATGTCCATCGAAGGTCAAACAGATCAAAAGGGTCGGTCAGGTCTTGATCTTAAATTTGGATTTAAATTTAAATGAGAATCCTAGGACATATAATTCTGTATTTCTTGACAGCGGTCATACTATTCAGCGCTCCCAAAGAAAAGACCTTCAAGGTTAAAGACGTTCAATTCAACGGGAATAAGGCCTTTAGCAGTTCCTCACTTAACAAGGTGATTCTCAACCGACCCTCAAAGTTACTGCAACCCATTATTTATCAGGACGAAATCTTCATTGAAGATTTAGCGTCAATCAAGCGACACTATAACCGCCGCGGTTTCCTGGAAATGGGTATCCCAAACTATTCTGTAAAAATTGACTCGTCGGATTATTTGGTTTCCATCAGTATAAATATTGATGAAGGTCCTCAGACGCTCCTCGATATCATTCAATTAAACGGAAATCATAGTCTTTCTGATTCCAGTATCATGGCCAAAGTTAAACTGACAAGCGGTGATCCCCTTGATGTTGACATAATTGAGCTTTCCAGACAGATAATAACCAGGCTTTATGCCGATCAGGGTTATCTCAATACGGACGTAAAAACAGAATCGGAATTGAGGGAGAATCTTAACAGTGCATCTTTAAACTTTAACATCACAGAAGGCATTCAATATAAAATTGGCACGATTGAAATTGAGGGGCTGGAAAAGACCAGACCATATGTTATTAGACGTGAGATTAATCTTGAGCAAGGTCAATTTATCAATTACTCCGAGATACTTCAGAATCAGAGAAAAATCTATCTCCTGGGTTTATTCGAGTCAGTGTTTATTGAACCCAGAGAAAGTGCAACTCAAGACTCTTCCATACAGGATTTGGTAGTAAAAGTGAAGGAAGTCGAAGCCGGTTCTTTTAATGTATCAGTTGGATATGGCTCTGTTGATCGGATGCGTGCTCAACTGCAATTTGTACAGAATAATTTAAAGGGGACATCAAATAAGCTCGGTAGCAAGGCAAAGATCAGTTCAATACAGCGACTTGTGGAACTGTCCTATACAAACCCGAGAATCAGAGGTTCCCTTTGGCGGGCTGATTTGAATCTCAGGAGGGAGAGACTTTTCCAACCCAGCTATGAGCTGCTCAGTCATGGTTTGCGAATGGCTGCCCGCAGGAATCTTGATAAAAACCTATCCATTACCTTGTCAACACGTAATGAGATAAACGAATTATCAGAGATCAAAGTGGACACAACCACTGGCGGCCTGGCTGCAAACGTCCACAGTTTTAACCTCCGCTTTACCTATGACAGCAGAGACAACCTGTTCAATCCCAAGCAGGGCATATATTTGGAATGGTCAAATGAGATTGCAGGCGGGCCGATAACAAGTTCAAATAATTTCCTTAAATCAGTGTTAAGACTCAGATATTTTAAAAGTATACTCAAGGAGAGCACGCTGGGGACAGCAGTGGAAATTGGCCGGATTTTTTCGCGCAACCAGAACACAAATATCTCGCTCCAGGAACGATTTTACGCAGGGGGTCCAAATTCCTTGAGAGGTTTCAGGTATCAGGAGATTGGTCCCCTTGATTCTAAGGGATACCCGCAGGGTGGTTTGATCCTGCTTATCTGGAATGTCGCAGAATTAAGATATCCACTATATAAATCATTACAGGGAAGCGCCTTCGTTGATGTGGGCAACGCATGGTTTGATATACAATCACTTCAAGAGGGAATATTAGCGAGTGATGCAGGCCTGGGACTTAATTACAACACTGCACTTGGGGTCATTCGGTTTGATGTTGCCATACCATTGGGGAACGTTATGGCAAAAGATAGAATTAGATTTAACTTAAGTATGGGTTACGCTTTCTAGTGAGATCTATTTTAAAAACGTGTATCAAGCATTAAGAGGGTGAACAAATGACACCGAAATATAATAAGAATCTTGGAATGCCTCCTGGGACATTGACCTACATTGGGGCATTGCCTGGCCATGACGTGAACATTTCTGTCATAGATTACAATCAAGAAAATTATCAGTCAGTTGAAATAAAAAACATTCAGGAACTCCAATATTATCGGGATCAACCCACGATCACATGGATCAATCTTGATGGCATTCACAACATTGAGATCCTTCGGGAGCTGGGATCATTATTTGATATTCATCCCCTGCTCCTGGAAGACATTGTGAACACAAATCATCGGCCTAAACTGGATGAGCATGATGATCAGATATTCTTCACCTTAAAAATGTTGCTGGAGCAGCGAGATTCAGGTTCGCTTAATACTGAGCAGGTAAGTATCATCATCGGCAAAAATTATGTGATCTCATTCCAGGAAACACCCCAGGATCTATTTGATCAGGTCCGGATACGGATTAAGAACAGTAAGGGCAGAATCCGAATGAATGGGGTTGATTACCTGGTATATGCCCTGGTAGATGCGGTCGTAGACAGCTATTTCAATACTGTTGACGCCATCGATGAACAGGTTGGTCTGCTCGAGGATAGAGTCCTGTCAGATCCGTCCAATGCAGATCTTGAATCCATTCAAAATCTGAAAAAACAACTTGTCACCATGAGACGTATCATCACACCCCTCCGTGAGGCACTGGGGTTTCTTGAAAAAAGTGAATCAACCCTCATTGATCCGCGCACGAGATACTACTTTCGCGATGTATACGACCATATTCTCTTAGTCTCAGATTTTATTGATGCCAGCCGGGATATTCTGAACAATGTCATGGACACATTCAATTCTACTGTCAGCAATCGCATGAATCAGATCATGAAAGTACTGACGATTATCGCAACAATATTTATTCCCTTGACCTTTATCGCTGGTGTTTATGGTATGAATTTTACCTATATGCCAGAATTGAACTGGAAATGGGCTTATCCAGCTGTATTGGGTGTTATGTTCACAGTATTTGTGGGAATGTTGGTGTATTTCAGAAAGAGCAAATGGTTATAAGAGTCTAATAGCAATTGAATCGAAATATCAGGGGTTTTTAATGAGAAATATAAATCGACGGGATTTTGTTAAAATGAGCGCTTTGGGAAGCATGGGGTTGGTAATGGGGTGTGGATCTGCTCGAAATTTCGATCTGATAATAAAGAATGGATTGATTCTGGATGGTCTCGGTGGTAACGGCCTGAGGTTTGACGTGGGTATTAGAGGAAATCAGATCATTGCCATGGGTGATCTTTCTAAGGTTAAGGCAAAAACCATCGTTGATGCCACAGGCAAGATCGTCTCTCCTGGGTTTATTGACATTCATACGCACACAGATATTGAGCTTTTGGTCAATGGAAAAGCGGAAAGTAAGATTCGCCAGGGGGTAACCACCGAGGTAGGCGGGAATTGCGGTGCCTCTCATTTTCCATTCACGACTGACCGAGCCAATGCCTTCCACCAGGAATTGGCTAAGGAATACGATCTTGATACGAATTGGCATGACCTTGACGGCTTCTTTACGACACTTGAAAAAAGTGGAACCGCCATCAATTACGCAACCCTGACCGGACAGGGTGATCTAAGGGCTTGCGTCGTCGGCCGAAATGATGTCCCGGCTGACACTAGTCAAATGAGGCAAATGCAGTCCCTTCTGGTTCAATCAGTGGAGCAGGGTAGCTTTGGACTTTCAACCGGGCTGGAATACGCACCTGGCAGCTATGCCAGTACTGAGGAATTGATCCAATTGACTTCCGTGCTATCAAAATATGAGGCGATCTATGCTACCCATATGCGGAATGAGGATGATCAAGTTGAGGAAGCCATCGAAGAAGCGCTTCGCATCGGACGTGAAGCAGGCGTTTTTACACAGATATCCCACCTGAAGGCCTGTAATAAAAATAATTGGCACAAAGTCGACCATATGCTCGAGATGATCAGCAGCGCTCAGGAGAATCAGGCCGTGCAAGCTGATCGGTATCCTTATGATGCCTGGGGTACAGGCTTGTCGGCATTTCTCCCCCTCTGGGCACGGCAAGGTGATACAGACGAAATATTAAATCGTCTTAATAACACAGCCGACTTGAAAAAGATCGAGGAATACACAAATGGTCGTGCCCAGCGGATCGGTGGGTGGGACAGAGTGATGATCAGTCGCACCAGCAATGATGAGGACAAGGCCTGTGAAGGCAAGACCGTGTTGGCAGGGGCTGAAGAAAAGGGTTTGGCTCCTTTTGAATTCGTCCGCTCATTGCTCATTAATTCCCGAAACGGGGTCAGCGTGGTTGGTTTCGCGATGGATGAAGATAATTTAAAGAAAGTATTAAGTGCCGATTTTGTCATGATCGGTTCAGATGGCAATGCCACTGCACCTTACGGCAAACTGGGAACAGGGAAACCCCATCCCCGTTATTATGGAACCTTTCCTCGTGTATTAGGGAAATATGTCCGAGAGGAAAACGTCCTTTCGCTGGCAGATGGGATCCGCAAAATGACCTCCATGCCAGCTCATTCACTTGGGATCAAGGATCGTGGAGTTCTGGCTGAGGGTAATAAAGCAGACATTGTCATCTTTGATGCCAATCAGGTGATTGACAGAGCCACTTTTACTCAACCTCACAGCTATCCTGACGGAATTGAGACTGTCATCGTCAATGGGGTGATAACGATCTCTCAGGGTGAGCACACTGGTGCAATGGCAGGGGAAATCGTCAGAAAAGCATAGCGTTTATTTCGATTGGTGCTTCTGCTTTTTTGATTAATGCTTATGGTAACCCGAATCTTTAAGGAGATGTTTTGATTTTCGGGCTCCATTCGCCAGAACATCGCAACGTTCATTTTCCTTATTCCCGGCATGTCCTTTCACCCACTGAAATTGAACGGAATGGATTTCAAGCAGGTCTACAAGAATTATCCATAAGTCTATATTTTCAGCAAGTTGTCCATCTGATTTCTTCCACCCCTTTGTTCTCCAACGCTCTACCCAACCCTTGGTAATGGAATCAACCACATATTTTGAGTCTGTGTACAGGATGAGCTCAGAAGGTTCGTTCAGAGCCTGAAGGGCGGCAATACAGGCCATCAGTTCCATTCGATTGTTCGTCGTCAGCTGATATCCTGCAGACAGTTCCTTACGATAGCTCCCTTTTTCTAGGACGACTCCATAGCCACCAACACCGGGATTGGGAGAGGCTCCCCCATCTGTATGAATGATGATTTGATTTTCTGATCGTCTGCTTGAATGCACAGTGCTGGAAGGAAAATCAGAGAGATGCGTTTTTATAATCTCGATCAGAGATTCATCAACGCTCTCTTTGGCTGACAGAACACATTCTCGGAGCCACTCTACAGCCTCGTCACGGTTGGAAAAGCTCTTGTATTTCGCTCCCTTGAATCCTGATACCTGTTTGTTCACATCTTCCCAGGCATTATAGATACCGGGCTGCTTCCCCTGGAATACTGCATAGAATTTGTTTGCTTTAGCATTCAATGTTCAATCACCACTTGATTCAATTATTCATCGTTACGCTCAACCACTGAAATTTGAATAAAATCAACCTCGCTCCAAGCATAAAGAAATGCTCTCGGGTATTTATTAATTACGACCACAGAAATGCTAATTTTTTCATTTGGAATCAGTGACATTCGAACGCATCCTACGCGCGCTTTGTTAACTGCTTATTTTTGTGGTATTTCCAATAGTAAAATACCCCTGGAAGGATATAAATGCGGAAAGAAAATTTTAGAAATATTGCCATCATTGCCCATGTTGATCATGGCAAGACAACGCTGGTGGATGGTATGCTCCGCCAAAGTGGTATTTTTCGAGACAATCAGGAATTGACCGATCGTGTCATGGACAACATGGATCTTGAACGCGAGCGCGGGATCACCATCAGTGCTAAAAATACAGCCATCGCCTATCATGATGTGAAGATCAATATTATTGACACCCCTGGTCATGCTGATTTTGGAGGTGAAGTGGAACGGGGATTAAACCTGGTGGATGGGGCTATCCTCCTTGTGGATGCCAGTGAGGGACCTCTGCCACAAACGCGATTTGTAGTTAAGAAAGCACTTGAAAAGAATCTCCGTATGATTCTGGTTATCAATAAGATAGACCGTGCTGATTCCAGGATAGCTGAAGTGGTAGATGAGGTTTATGATCTCTTCATCGATCTGGATGCTACAGAAGAGCAGATCGATTTTCCTATCCTTTATACAAATGCGAAAGAAGGTCATGCCCATTATGAATTTGATGACGGATCCACAGATTTTCGCCCACTGTTTGATACTATTTTAAAAAGCATTCCGGGCCCAGAAGGCAGCGATGACCATGTTCCTCAATTTCTGATTGCCAATCTGGACTATGATGCCTATGTCGGTCAGATCGCCATCGGCCGGGTAAGAAATGGCATCCTGAAAATGAACACGAATTATCTGCTGGTCGGTGAGCATAAACACTCTCCCAACGTAAAGTTTTCTGCTCTTTACACCTTTGACGGACTCCGCAGACAACAGGTTGATCAGGTTGTCTCCGGTGATATCATCGCATTCGCTGGCATAAGCGACATTACCATCGGTGACACCATCACTTCGGTTGAGAATCCTGAACCACTGCCGCGCATCAAGGTGGATGAGCCCACTGTTTCCATGATCTTTTACGTAAACACCAGCCCTTTTGCCGGCCAGGATGGGAAATTTCTGACATCCCGACATATTTTGGCCCGCCTGGAAAAAGAAATGCGTCTCAATGTGTCCCTCCAGATCGAGCAAATAAAAGGCCGAGCTGACGCCTTCGAGGTGAAAGGTCGCGGAGAACTTCAGATGGCGATTCTCATAGAGACTATGCGTCGCGAGGGTTATGAGTTCATGGTTTCCAAACCACGGGTCATTACCAAAGAGATTGATGGCAAGGTCAATGAGCCAGTTGAGAGGCTCTATCTTGACATCCCTGAAGAATTTGTTGGGGTCATGTCAGAGAAACTATCCGTTCGCAAGGGGCGAATGGTCAATATTACCAATCACGGCAGCGGCCGGGTAAATCTGGAATTCCGCATCCCTTCCCGTGGACTTATTGGATTCAGATCCACCTTTATGACAGATACCAAGGGGGCGGGTGTTATGAACACCATCATGGAGGGCTACGAACCCTGGTTCGGTTCCATCCCTCAACGCAACACAGGTGCCCTGGTTTCAGATCGTTCTGGGAAAGTGACTGCTTATGCCAGTCTTAGCATGGAAGACAGGGGTGAACTCCATTTAGAGGTGACCACGCCTGTTTATGGCGGTATGGTGATCGGGGAGCGGAATCGTCCAGGCGATCTGGATGTGAATATCACCCGTGAAAAAAAGCTCACCAATATGCGCAGCGCCAACGCTGATGCCACGGTCACACTCAGAAAGCCACGCCTACTGACACTGGATCAAGCAATTGAATTCATTTCAGAAAATGAACTAGTCGAAATCACTCCGGAAAATATAAGAATTCGGAAAATGGAACTTGATCCCAATAAACGCTTATCGCTCATGCGAAAAGAGAAACGTCTGGACGATTAAATGGATTTCCAATATCAGAGGACCAATACCTATTTCGCGCAGGTTGCCAACGGACTGGAAGAGCTTGCAATTACTGAGATCGAAGATCTGGATGCCCGTGATGTAAGTCAGCGTTACCGCGGTCTGTATTTTACGGCGGATCCGGCAACCCTTTACAGAATTAACTACGGTTCGCGGCTCCTTACACGCGTTCTGGCACCTATCCTCTCATTTGATTGTCACAGTACCAAGTACCTGTATAAGACTGCCATGGAGATTCCGTGGGAAGATATATTCAATCCTGACCAGACCTTTGCCATATTTGCTCAGGTCAGCAATAGTCAGATTTCCCATTCCCAATATGCTTCTCTCAAACTCAAGGATGCCATCGTTGACCGGTTCAGAGATAAATATCAGCGAAGACCTGATGTTGATCCGAAATTTCCCTATATCTGGTTTAACCTGCATATTGAGAATAATAGGGCCATCATCAGCATAGACACCAGTGGAAGTTCACTCCATCGACGTGGCTACCGTCTGGATACGGTGGAAGCTCCCATACAAGAAACCCTGGCTGCGGGAATAGTCAAACTTTCAGGATGGACAGGTGATCGGATCCTCATGGATCCCATGTGTGGCAGTGGTACCATCCCGGCAGAAGCTTATATGGCTTATACCAATCTTCCTTCTGGATACTTTAGGAAGTCTTTCGGATTTGAGAGACTGCCAAACTACGATCCTGCACTCTGGAAACGGGTGCGCAAATCCATGGATGGCAACTTTAAACATCTCGACACCGTACCTATCCAGGCGTCTGATGTAGATCCCAGTGCTCTGCGAGTAGCCAAACGGAATCTGGGGCATCTCCCTGGTGGTGAGGGTATCTATTCACATCGCAAAGACTATCAGGAGGTCGAGATCACCGAAGGGGCGACCATTATCATGAACCCACCCTACGGCATCCGAATGAGGCAAGATGAGGATCTTTCTGAATTTTATAAAGCTGTTGGAGATTGGCTCAAACAAAAATGTTTGGGGAGTGAAGCCTACATTTACTTTGGCGATCGCAAATACCTGAAGAGCATCGGTCTGCGTCCAGAATGGAAGAAGCCCCTCATGAATGGCGGACTGGATGGGCGTCTGGCAAAATTTGTAATGTATTAGGTAGATTCGCGATGCATTGCGGACCTACAATCCCAACAATTAATACACCCATTCAACAATTAAATTGACAAATGCCTGGAATCGGGATAACCTAACAGCGATTTTTGTTAACAGATCTTAGCACAAGGAAGCTCGTGAAATTCGAGCACAGTCGCGCTACTGTGACCGGTGACAATGCTGACATAAGCCACTTCAATTGAGGGAAGGCGTCAGCGGCGGAAGAACCGGAAGTCAGGATACTTTGCCTTGATCTACTCTCCATTAACCTTCGCGAGTAAAGGGAACGGAATGATGCACCTGAGAACCAGGACCCATTCACCAAGCAGCCCCAACTTATGTAGGGGCTTTTTTTTGGTCCTCGGTGTCCTCGTTTTCTGCATTCCCAACATTCTTGCATCGACCAACAATTCATTAAATCCTGTCATTCAGGGGGTTACGATCGATACCCAGGGCCAAATCGTCCCCTATGTTTCTCTTGAATTCATCAAGTCGGATATTTCTATCCTCTCAGACATAGATGGCTATTTTGCATATAATGCCCCTCTCATTATTGAGGATTCCATTCTCGTTAGAAGAATCGGCTTTGAATCACACCTGCTTTCCGTCAAACAACTATTCTCCAATTCTACCATTATCCTGAAGTCTACCGTACTCTCTATGGAAGCTGTGGAAATCCAGGGGTTGGCAGGATCCAGTTCTACAGCCCTCCCCCGCATGGGCAATTATACAAAAACTGAAGGATCCGGAAGCATGGATCACAGCAAATTGCTGGGTCGAATTCCTGGATTTTCCATAAAGGCCTATGGTGGACCCGCAGGTATCAGCACCTTAAGCATAGATGGTGGCCCCAGTTCACATACGAAAGTGCTGGTGGATGGTATTGATATAACCTCAGCCCAAAACGGAGAAGCAGATCTTTCCCAGATCCCACTCCCCCTGGTGGAGAGTATGAGCTATATCCCCTTCGACATTGGTCAAAGCAGCAGTGGTGCAACAGATGGAATCATCAAACTGGTAAGTGGGGGTGAACAGAATCATTTGGCAATCAGCCATGGCAGTTATGGGCATGTCGCCTATGACCTGAATCTGGGAGAACGCATATTCGGCCTGTGGACTGCCCTCCAATTTGGTCACCGCAGTGAGGCCGGAAATTTTCCCGTCCTCTGGGATGATCAGGAGATCACCAGACAGAATAATGATCTTGAACAGGATTTCGCGGCTTTCCGAATCCAGGGGATGCTTCGCTCCAATATCGTCTTACACTTCTCAGCAATGGAATCCAGACAATCCAGAGGTGTCGCGGGTCTGGTCTGGTCCCCTGACCTGTCTTCGCATCGTGATGATAAATTACAGCTTATGGGCTCAACAATCGCCTGGCTGAGGACCAAGGGACATTCAAATCTCCAGATTTCCTTAAGAAGATCAAAAGAGAACTACAAAAATCCCACCATCAACATCGAGAGTGACCATGATCTTGAAAGCTATGCCATCGAATTCAACAATCAGCAAATACACGGAAAACCCCTGTCGACTGTTACCAATTTCAGAATGAGTCGTGACAGGATCACAAGTAGTGAGATGCAGGAGCACACTCGTCAAAGTTATATTTCCTCTGTTACGCCCATCCTTCATATGTATCATGGAATCAAATTCATTCCAGGTATAAAATTGCACTATAGTCCCCATTTGTATAAACGAATCCTGACAGATGTGCAGATTCAGATTCCACTCAGGCTCGGACCTCTCTCCGAATTATCTGCCAGTCGAGGGGAAGTTTACCGCTATCCCAGCTTTAATGATCAATACTGGGAACCCGGTGGGAACCCAGATCTTGAACCCGAACAAACAATTGTTACCACAGCCCAGGTCAAGGTCAATTTTATAGAACTCGGTGAACTCATACTCCAATGGCAGCAAAAAGAAAGTTCGAACCTCATTCAATGGATGCCAGTCCATTCCTATTGGCAACCAGGGAATATCCTGTCAGCAGCACGCAGAAGCGCCAAGGCGATGTGGACCTTTGAGTTCATCAAACCGCATTTAACTGGATTTGCCTGCTACAGCCTGATCTCGACTATTGATCAAAATCTGAATAAGCCCCTGCGATACGCTCCGAATCAGACTTCGGCAATAGGGCTAACCTGGAATCCAGCCCCATTTGAGCTGAATGCTCAGTATAATTACGTCTCAGATAGGGTGAGCAGCTATGATTACCCCGAGGATACCGTATTAAAAGCCACAAACCTGTGGTCTATGAGTGCTGCATACACCTGGAAATTGAGAACCAACCCTATCACCCTCATCCTCACGGCAGATAATCTGCTGGATAGTAATTATGAAACCATCAGAGGCTATCCTGAACCGGGACGCACACTGAGACTAAATGCCCGCTATAGCTGGCAATGAATCAATGAAAGGAAATTAAATTGAAATCTGCTCCCATGACAAGGACCACGTCCCTACTCCTTCCCCTACTTGTGATCTTATTCTTTCAAAGATGTGAATCTCCAGAGCCGGAAATAAAGGATGATCCCAATCTCAGAAAAGCTGAATATTATATCCTCTGTGAAGGTTCGTTTACCCAGGCAAATGCATCGTTCTGGTCTGTAGATGAAACTCTTGATACTGTCAGGGGACCACTTTTTTGGGATACCGAAGTGAACCCCCTGGGTGATGTTGGGCAGTCTATGGCCTTAAACGGCCACACCCTATATCTGATCATGAATAACTCCCATGAAATCCGGGTTCTGGACCTGGAGAACGGTCTTGATCATATAGCGGATATCGATGTAGCCAGCCCACGCTATATGGCAATTCAGGCATCACAAAACCGGGGGTTTGTCAGCAGCTGGAATTTGGGTGCCCTCTTGGTCGTGGATCTCCTCAATAATACAGTGACTGATACTGTATTACTCAACGGCTTACCTGAGGAAGTACTGATCAAAGATGACCAGCTTTTTGTTGCAATGAACATGTACAGAGATTGGAGTGCCAATAATCAGATCCTTGAACTGAATATCAGCGAAACACTTCCCTCTATAACCCGCGGCTATACTGTATTGGATGGCCCCTCTTCCATGGTCATCTCTGACGATATGTTATTCGTGACATCAATTGCGTATGACACCGACTGGGTGGCTGTGACCGGAACCTCCCGGATAGATCTACTGACTGGCGCAGTCATTTCTGCAAGTCATGGAACCTACCTGAACTATTCAGCAGATATGGATATTCTTAATGGCGTCCCATATCGTATCTTCGGAAAGTCGATCGTCCCCCTAAATGAAGACCTAAGTCTTGATCTGGCTGGCAGCATTGCCAATTTGGAGGGGATATACTCATTTTCTATTCAAAATGAAAAACTGGTCATTGGAACGAGTGATTATTCTGCACCTGATCCTGTCTACTTTTATTCAGCAAGCGGGGACAGTCTCGGAAGCATAGATGTTGCGGGATATCCTGGCGATGTGATCTTTTATGAGCCGCTATAAAGGTAGTCTGATAAATACATTTTACCGAATTAGTGGGACGTGTAAAGTTCACCAATTACAAATTCCCTTGTGTCAACCCTCTCACTAAATCACCGGGAGGGTTGACTGCAAATCCTCATCTTTTACCAATTTTTTCCTTTCTCTCCCTCCTGTTAGCTTTAAAATAAGACCACATTATTCTGCTACGTGTCCAATACAGAAGGGTATTCATATGAAACGATCTACCGCCGGAATTCTCGCATTTTCAATCATTGCACTGTTTCTCTATGCCTTTGGAGTTGATTTCTTTGATGCAATTTGGTCTTTTCCCTCACAACGTGCTGTACCCTTTATGGTGCTTGCATTGGTGGGCACAGGTATTTATGTCAGCATTTATCTGGGTTTCCCCCAAATCAGACGCTTCTGGCATGGGGTGAAGGTCACTCGGGGCATCTATGATAACCCAAAGGATGTGGGTGATCTGAACCATTTCAGGGCTTTGACTACAGCTTTGTCAGCCACAGTTGGTATAGGAAACATTGCCGGTGTGGCAATTGCCATCTATTACGGAGGTCCAGGTGCGCTGCTCTGGATGTGGATTACGGCTTTTTTTGGAACCACCCTTAAATATGCGGAGAGCACACTCGCAGTAAAATATCGAGAAATGGATAGCTTCGGCAACACTGCCGGCGGTCCCATGTACACGATCGAAAATGGTCTCGGAGCCAATTGGCGTTGGCTCGCAGTTGCCTTCGCTGCTTTCACAGTGATCTGCTCGATGGCTACTGGGAACGCCATTCAATCGTTTACTGTTTCTGATCAGATCTATTCAGAAGTTGCCCAGCTTGTTGGGACAACCCACTGGTTAACACTGAAATATACCCTGTTTGAAGGTTTCGATGTGTCAATCCAACAAATCTTCAATGGGCTGATGATGGCAACC
This sequence comes from Fidelibacterota bacterium, assembly GCA_021734325.1. Lineage (GTDB taxonomy): Bacteria > Fidelibacterota > UBA8477 > UBA8477 > JABMPR01 > JABMPR01. The sequence continues at coordinate 125,382 of JAIPJF010000001.1, forward strand.
TTGGTTGGAATGGTCATCATCGGTGGGATCAGGCGAATCGGGAGAGTCACTGGTTATCTGGCTCCCATCATGGCTGCTGTATATATCCTCGCGGCAGTTCTCCTCCTCCTGGCAAATTTTAATCAGTTGGGTCATTCATTCAGTCTCATCTTCAACATGGCCATCAACCCACCGGCTATGGCTGGTGGAATCGGAGGAGGCGTTCTCCTGGTCATGCTTCAGGGTATCAAGCGTGGTCTTTATTCCAATGAGGCTGGACAGGGTTCTGCAGCCATCGCCCATTCTACTGCAAAAACCAATTATCCTGTTCGTGAAGGGGCTGTTGCTATGTTGGGCCCATTTATCGATACGATCCTTATCTGTACATTAACCGGGCTGGCAATTATTTCCACAGGCGCCTGGCAGCATACTGAATTTTTTGTCCGGATCAGTGTTTCCGACCCAGTAATCGCTGATCAAATTGTTGCTGCCGGGGTTTATAACGGGATGGAATTGTTGAACAGCAGTTTGCTTACTTCTTATGCCTTCAAGGAAGGTTTAAGCTCCTTAATTCCCTGGGGTGACAAGATCATCACCCTTTCGATTCTCCTCTTTGCCTTATCGACAGCCATCAGCTGGTCTTTTTATGGGGATCGATCCTCAGAATATCTGTTTGGACCCAAAGCCATTCTTCCCTATCGCTGGGTCTATGTACTGTTCGTTTTTCTCGGCGGTATCTCTGGTCTGGAAGCAGTGTGGAAGTTTGGTGATGCCGCCCTGGGATTTATGACCTTGCCTAACCTGGTCGCTATCATACTCCTTTCCGGCAAATTGAAGAAGATGACGAATGAATATTTTGCTGAAGAGCATGTGCCTTACAAATAATTCAACAATCACACTCTATGAATGAATAGGTCAGACTCGATGAACGAAGCACAGACTAGTTTGCTCAGGGATGCTGGGAGGGTTGCGAGGGCTGCGGGGCAGCTTATACTCGAATTAAGTTCACGAACCAGGAAAATCTCCTATAAGAGTGCCCGGGACATGGTTACAGAAGTTGATCAGGCATCTGAAAAATATATTATATCCCAGATCAAGGAGCTTTACCCTGGCCATGGAATCCTGGCTGAAGAAGGCGGTGGTGGTACCAGCATGGATTCAGAATATTGCTGGATCATTGATCCCCTTGATGGGACCACAAATTTTGTCCACGGATTTCCTGTTTTTGCAGTCTCCATCGGAATTGAGTATCGAGGAGAGCTGTATGTGGGCGCAGTTTACGACCCCAGTCGGGATGAATTGTTCACAGCTGCTTCGGGTAATGGGGCCACATTGAATGGTCATCCCATTTATGTGAGCAGGACCGAAGATCTGGGAAAATCACTGCTTGCAACAGGGTTCTCTTACTTTAATGATGATTATTTCAAGTTGAACATGGAACTCTGGACATCGATCTATGGAAAAACCCAGGGTTTGAGAAGGGCTGGAGCAGCCGCCCTGGATCTTGCCTGGCTGGCCTGTGGGAGATTGGACGGATTATGGGAATTCAGTCTGAAACCCTGGGACATTGCCGCAGGAGCACTTCTGGTAACTGAGGCTGGAGGTAACGTTTCAGGCCCTCTGGGAGAAGATATGGAACTTTCCAAGGGTCATATTATTGCTGCAAATCCTTTTATTCACCCTAAAATTATTGCAGAAATCGAACAATTTAAGCATCGACTATAATTTGTTGGCAGACGGACATTTTCTGGTCTGTGTGCAACAATAGTTAAACCTTTCAGGTCTTATGAATAGGATGCCGCACTATCCTTCAATCGTTTGAGTGAATTGAATTGAGAAAAATAGCTGACCGATTAGGAGCCCATATGCGAAAAAAGTTGGTATCTCTAATGTTGATTATTCCGATCATACTTCACGCTGGATATTGGCAGCAGAAAGTCCTCTATGATATCGATGTTACCCTGATCGATTCGGTGCATCAGATTCGTGGTCACGAGTCCATCACCTATATAAATAACTCCCCGAACGCCCTGAATTTTATCTGGATGCATCTCTGGCCAAACGCCTATAAAAACGATCAGACTGCGCTGGCAAAACAAAAATTCGACCAGTTTTCGACTAAAATATACTTCCTTCCCGATTCTTCCTTTGGTTGGATTGATATCACCAACGTTTTGGCAGATAGCGATACCCTTCGCTGGGAATACAGATCAGCGGATACAATTGATGTTGCAAAGTTCATCTTCAATTCGCCACTGAAGTCCGGTGATTCTACAGTAATCGATCTGGACTTTACGGTACGTATCCCGAATGTTATATCACGCCTCGGTCACTTTGGGCATCATTATGAATTGACCCAATGGTATCCAAAACCGGCTGTATATGACGTGGATGGATGGCATCCCATGTCATACCTTGACATGGGAGAATTCTATAGTGAATGGGCGGATTATGATGTTTCCATCACCTTGCCAAAGAATTACCGAGTCGCTGCAACGGGTATCCTCCAGGATTCACTTGAAATCGCCTGGCGCGATTCTCTGGCCCGAGTGGGTAATTCATTTTTGGATTCCATGCTTATGGACCCCCAGGTTGAAATTGCTAGCCTGGATAAGCTCGTCAATGAAAAACCAGCTTCTTCGCCACAATTTAAAACCATTCGCTTTTATCAGGATAAGGTTCACGACTTTGCATGGTTTGCTGATAAACGTTTCATTGTTACAGCTGATAGCGTAAAGCTCCCCTCTGGCAGACAGGTTCAGGCCTGGACCTTCGCATCGCCCGAGAACCTGAAATTATACCAATATTCGAACAAATACGTAATACAAACACTCACCTATCTTTCAGATTGGTTCATGGAATATCCTTATGCACACGCCACCGTTGTCGATGGTGACTTTTCTGCCGGTGGTGGGATGGAATATCCCATGATCACGCTTATAAATAGCGTCGGACTTGCACCCCTTCTTGAGATGTCAATTATGCATGAGGTTGGTCATAACTGGTTTTATGGATTATCGGCAAACAACGAGCGTGAAAATCCCTGGATGGATGAGGGGTTTAACACCTATGCTGAAAACCGCTACTGGCGCATGAAATATCCTGATGATGATATGCTGTCCCATCATGGCGGTAAACCCGGATATTTTCGTTTACTGGATTCTTTTATTAAGGATCCTCAAAAGAGAGCCATTCATGATCTCGCCATTTACCTTAGTACTGGGTTGAGGATGGATCAGGCTTCCAATTTACCAAGTGAATCCTTTACCCCCTTCAATTATGGAATGATGACCTATTATAAGACTGCCAAGTCCACGGAATCGCTCCATGCCTTTCTGGGAGATGCCATGATGGACTCCATTTGGCATGAGTACTTTAGACGCTGGGCATACAAACATCCTCGGCCCGAAGATGTCCGGCAAGTATTCGAGGAGCTAAGCGGAGAGGATCTTTCCTGGTATTTTGACAATATGCTCGGGAGTACAAATCGGATTGATTATGCGCTAACTCAATTTAATTCGCTGCCCAAAGGTAATGCTTTTGAAACAAACATAGAGGTAAATAATCTGGGTGATTATTCACCTCCCCTGCCGATTGGTCTATTGGGAACAGACAAAAAACAAGTGTCCTGGGTCAGACCGATGAAAAAGCATGATACCTTCAAAATAAAAACCAACTTCCCTGTGAATAATGTCATTCTGGATCCAAATACCGAATTGCTGGATATGAGCAGAGCCAATAATGATAAGAATCTGAACCTGGATATTGATCTCGCAAAATTCGCTATTAATCCCAAAGCTGATTATGTCGTGACAGCCATCCCCTATTTATGGTACAACAAGGTAGACAAAATTTATCCCAGCCTTATTTTGACCCATAAAAACATCATCCCATGGGGCTTGACAGACTGGTACCTAAGAGGATTTTATGGACCGATCTCTAAGAAGTCTGGATTGGTTGCAGCTGTGGAAAAAAATATCATCCCAGACGCTGGTAAAGAGATTCAGCTTCACTCCAGATTTGTTGAGAGTTGGTCCTACAGATTGGTGGAAATAAGTACTGCACTCAGAAAACGGGACCCCATCCTTTTTGAGGATGAACAAAAATGGAAATTTACACTTCTCATGCAGGATATTTTCGATGGAGCGTTAATTCTTAAGGGTGATACGATTCATTATCTGGATCAGCAAGTTTGGCAGAATGGTCAATACTTGAAATTTTATATCAATTTCTTTGCTGCCAAGCGGCGAGCCCTCTGGTCAAAAAAGTTTGAGCTTAACACGACCCTTGGGGCTCAACATAAAGACCAGCCCTTTGTAACTGTGCAATCCTACCTGAATTATCGCCATCGCTATTCATCGAAAGGATCCATCCGCACAACGATATTTGCCGCATTCGGCTTTGGTGAGCTTCCTCCCCAGGAACGATTTTATATCTCTACAGAGGTGAACACAGCATTTGATCATAAATTCATTCTGTCTAGAGACGAGAGTTGGTATGCACCTGGGCATCTCATCCTCTATCCTGGTGAATATAATATTCCTGGCTATTTATTTACAGCAAACAAGGGAACTATCCCAAGCACCAAAGGTCTTCTGGGAATCAAGGTGAGAGCAGATATCCCCAAGATGGAGAAATTCAATATCCTGACTGGTCTCGGCTTGGCCCTGGATGCTGGCGATGAAAAATTCGAACCCATTGGAAGTGTATCATCTGTGTTAAAATTGGGCCCAATTCAATTCATCTATACACCTGTTCGGATTGAATCAAGTAGAATCCAGACTGATTGGAAACGATTTCAAATTGCTTTCGATATGACAACAGCGGGAAGTATCCGCATAGGTATTTAGGAAATCTGAGAGCATGATTGTCACTGGATTGTTAGTGGTGGAACTGCATCTCCCTGCAGCCAATAGCTTAAAAAGCAAGCGACAGGTTGTAAAAAGTCTGAAGGATCGGCTGGGGAACCGATACAATATTTCCGTCGCTGAAGTTGATCACCTGGATAAATGGCAGAGAGCGACCCTGGCGATTGCAATCGTATCTTCTGACCAAAAGGTACTGGAAGCTCAAATCGAAACTATCAAATCCTTTATTGAACAGGAAATTATTGGTTCGGGCTATATTACAGCAAGCGAATTCACCCTGCTTTAATCAAATTGGAACAATCATTTTTCATCCAGGATGGATTTCTATTTGCTGCGAGGATTTTTCCAGTACACTTCATGATTCCCTTCCACATGATTCTCGAACCTGGCCATAACAAAAAGACAGTCAGACAATCGATTCATATATCCGAGAATTTCAGCTGAAAGCGTGTGAGTTCTATTTAGTGAAATGATGCTTCTTTCAGCACGGCGGCAGATGGTGCGTGCGAGATGTAAATTAGCCGCAATCAGAGTACCGCCTGGTAGTATGAACTCCTCAAGCGGTGAAAGCTCAGCGTTCATCCTGTCCATCTGCTGTTCGAGATCCTTTACCATTGCCCTGGTGATCATTTCCGGTATTGTACCTGCCGACGAAATCTGCCCTCCCAGATCGAAAAGGTGATGCTGGATAGCCAATAATGCATCTGCAACAATTTCACTGGGTTTCTGGGCCAGGACCACCCCAATCATACTGTTGAGTTCATCAATTTCACCTGATACATGAATAATATCGGAGTCTTTGGAAACCTCGGTTCCGTCAGCTAATCTGGTTTTTCCCTTGTCACCCGTACGAGTATAGATTTTTGTCAATCTCATAGCAGACCTTACTTTCCGTTTATATTATAGACACATCAATGATCTTAAGGATGATTTCCAACAGTGTGACTGCAGCCCAGAGCAATGTGAACACCACGGTGGACCAGATCGATAGTGAGGGTCTCAGAATCCGGTGTTTCCGATTGGTTTTTGCTATAGCTGTCTGCATGAGCCGAAGAACCCATATCAATCCAACTACGACGAGTGCTCCTAGAAGACTAACTTCTAGAAAGTTATCCATTCCCCATAAGTGCACTGTAAAGTACAGAACAAACATGAATGCCAATGATAGGAATACGACTGTAAATCTGGCTCTTTCATGGAATATTCCCTGCAATCCTTGTGCATTGATGGATTCACCTTCTCGAGATTCAATCATCACAAACATGCCCATGAGGGCAACAAAAAGTAAATATCTCTGCAGGCCAAATAACTCACTTGACGAGCTAAATATATTCCCCATACCCGATCCCATAACGAGAGTCTCCTGCACGAGAAAGTAGTATAAATATTTTTTTGTTAAACTTGCGGATCGGAATGATTGAAGCAACAGGATAACAAGCATCAGAATCACTGAAAATGAGAAGGCTGGATTTTGAAAGGAAGCAGTCGCATCTAATGAATATCGATCCAGCATCATGAAGTGAGAAAACCACATGACCAAGGTTCCATAAAGGGCTACAATGGGTGCTGGGAGATCATGATTAAACCATCTTTTTTCCAGGTGAATGATAAGCAGAAGGAGAAATAAGAGATCCGGAAGGATATCAATTTTCTCATTTATCAGACCAATGCAGCTGGTTAGAATCCAGACTCCCAGGATTGTTTTCTCGGCGCGCGAAGCTGTGTATGATCTGCTTGCGATGATTTTCTCAATTTCGAATAGACCAACCGCTGCACTCCCCCCTATCAACATCCTTACAAAGCTTGATTCCTTTATTAGTGGATGGACCAGCACTGCAAGCATAATGGCCGAGATCCAGAGAAGCACGGCATACATGCGGGCTGAATTTTTTGCTGTCCCGGAGTAATAAGCGCTAAAATGAAGCGCAATAAGTATCATTCCGAGACTCAATAAAATGCCTGGTGCAATTCCAGAAATGTTTAGTTGGGGAAATATTCCAATAATAAGCAGAATGATCCCAGCAAAGGCGAATTCATGCTGTCTACTGGCAGAGACCCGTTTCCCAAATAGAATCATGAGATAACCAGCCACAAAGAGGTAGCTGACCAGATAGACAGCACTCAAATCAAGATAGCCCACAACAGGTCCTGGGTTTCAATTTTACAAGTAAAAGGGATCGTCTATCATTTCCATGGAAACATTGAAGGTATCATCATCAAATGACAGTTTCACGTAGTGTCTTCTTTTTTTGTCAAAGATATCTGCCCCCTTCTCTGATCCATAAAGGATGATATGACCCTTAAAATTGCCATATTCCTTTTTAAGCTCCTTGTGATGGGGAAAGATCAGGTTGGTGTAGCTCGCTCCTTCACGGATATGGATATCGGCACTCGAACCACTAAAATCAGTAAGCAGGTCAGGTCTTGAGACCAGGGACATATCTTTTCCAACCCATACACTCAAAAGTTCAATATGGAAAGGCAGGAAGATTGAATTCTTGATCAGGAATCCCGACTCTTTTGCTTCAATGGCCTGACGAATTGTTTTGATCATACTGTTCTCCTTTAAAGATTAAAAAACACCCACCATACTACAAAGAATATAGGCAAGAGGATTGGAATTGAATACTTAAACACATATCCCAGAAAACTGGGGACTTCTACTCCCGCCTGTTCGGCAATGTTCTTCACCATGAAGTTAGGTGCATTGCCAATATAGGTCAGCGCGCCAAAGAAAACGGCAGCTATTGAAATGGCCATGAGATAAATAATAGAATTGACATCTCCTGGGACAGGAGAAGGTGTTCCACCGGCAAAATGCTGGACATCAGCTCCAGAACCAATGTCCAAACCGAACTTGCCCATGGAGCCAGCAAGAAAGTTCAGATAGGTCGGCGCATTGTCCAGTACGCCTGACAGAGACCCAGTAAACCAATAAAATTTTGAAACTGTAAATTCTGTTGCATGCTCTTTTGCATAGGCACCAATAAGCTGCAGTGCCGGGATCATAGTGGCAAATATGCCCACAAATAGATAGGCAACCTCTTTGATCGGCTCAAAATTGAATTCGTTTCCCCTTAAGGCTTCCTTATCCCCATTGCGATAGGCAAGATATGCCACGGTGAACATGATGACCTCACGGATACCAAAGGGAACATGAAATATGTTTTGCAAACTTGGGAATCCATCGATGACCGCAGGATCCAGAAAGACTGACAAAATAATGACTCCCAGGTAGATAAAGTTTTTACCACCTTTGATTTCAACTGCCTTTCCACTACTGATGTTGGGGGCTGGTGAAGGGACTCTTATATCCATGGCGACAAATACTGCAATCACGGCCAGAACAGTCACCAGCCAGATATCCCACACATGCCTAATCACCCAGAAAAAGGGTATGCCCTTTAAAAAGCCAAGAAACAGAGGTGGATCACCAATTGGGGTCAGTCCACCACCGATATTACTCACAATGAAAATGAAGAAAATGATATGGAAGGGTTTGATTCGTTCTTCATTTAAGCGCATAAAGGGACGAATAAGCAGCATGGAGGCACCTGTTGTTCCAATGAAATTGGACAAGATGGCGCCACTAAAAAGGATACCGGCATTGACCAGGGGTCTGCCTACAGTATGGAACTTGATTAGGATGCCGCCAGATGCCACAAACAGAGCGGTAAGCAAGGCAATAAAGGATATGTACTCTTCTAATGTGTGGAGAAGACTAAGAGTTCCATGGTCCATCATCAAGCCATAGTAAACAGCTACGATCATTCCCAAAATGATAGCAACCTTGGGATACTGGTGCTCCCAGAAATGGGAATAAAGCAAGGGACCGGTTGCGATCATGGTTAGTAAAAGGATAAACGGGATTACCAGCCACAGTGGAGGTAGACTTACATGATGTTCAACATCAGCTGCTACATGATTAACCTGCGCATGTGTCGTGGCAAGTTCAACACTGTCACTCGGTTCCCCAGTCTTTGCCTGCTCTGCGAGGAGAGAGCCGAACATAAGCATGGTTATTATCACAAATTTGCCGATATTAAATAAACGCATCAATATTATCCTTTTCCTTGAAATCTGTTTTTTCTTAAATAATTGTAAATCGACTCAGATTCACTTGCTAAAAACAATTCATCCATGTTTTCCCAAAACGAGTCCAGGTTAACGGAATATTTCTTTTCGTACAAATAAGCCTGCACCAGCATATCTAATTTGTCTATCCGTTTAACAAGCCGGGCCTCTTGTGTCTCTCCAGATTCAAATTCGTTCCATAACTCACAAAGATATTCCTTTTCCTGGATCTGGTTCGTTATGTTTTCAAAGGCGCTGGATTCCTCTGCATGTTTGTCAGCTGAAGAAATTCCATCAACTGGTGTATAGTCTCCCGTAATTGCTTCGGCAAGATCATGGACAAGGGCCATATTTATCGCTCGCTCAACATCAATACCTGCAGCATGTAATCTACTTCTCAAGAAAAGGATTAATATCGACATCCCATAACTATGGGAAGCTATGGATTCAACATTTCCAGGCTGAATACCTGACTGAATCCATCCACTTCGAGGAATGGTTTTAAGATCATATACTATTTCCAAACTTGAAATCAAATGCTGGGTTTTTTCGTTAAGCGCTGCTTTATTCATGAACGAACAAGATAGATAAAAGGGCTATAATTGCTAAACCGAATTCTCTCTTAATTTGCTTTATTTGGGAGATCAGGTTAGCATTATTCAAAGTATTAATGAATATTTATGCATTATCAATATCCTGCATCTAACTGGTATTCAGATTGTTATAGATATTATATAATGTATTTTGTTAATGTTGATAACTTCGTATCAACAAAATGAAAATCTTCTGATTGATAGGAGCGATTGTGCGCTGAATGACAAGCTGGTTTCTACTTAAGGCATCTCAAACTTTACATCGGGATGGCGTACGGTGAGGACTGGGCATGGTGCCTTTCGAACAACTTTCTCAGTTGTAGATCCATAGAGTGCATGACTTAATCCGCTTAAACCGTGGGTCGCCATGACGATGAGATCCATCTCCTGCTCCTTTGCGAATGTGATGATCTCGCGCCAGGATTTACCATTTAGTTGTGTCGCTTCTGCCTCAATTCCCGGGGGAATGTGATCCTTTAGGATCTTTGCCATGGATTCTTCGACAAACCCACCCAATTGTTTTTCAATATCGGGGTAACTATACGTGCCCCAGGCAAAATCCACAGGTACTACAATTGGTTCAACGACATGTATGATAAAAAGTTTTGAGTGATACTTCTGCGCCAGATCTATGGCAAAAGGTAAGGCAAACTTGGCTGATTCCGAAAAATCCGTTGGGACCAGGATCCGGGTAAACTGCATGTGCAACCTCCTTTATGTTTATCTAATAAAGCGGAACGCAGCTGTCATTCAAGATAAGTCCCTTTGAACACTGTCGCTTTAGCCAGGCCTCCCGCTTTAACGATTCCTCCTCGTACTTGATATCCTGATAAAACTATACTCTGTATCTTCCAATTACCAGACTAAATAGCGTTATCTAATTTTTTAGATCTCTCCCGAGTTCAAGACCCTTTTGAAACGCTTTCAGGTTAATCTCCAGCAGGTGTTTCTTCTTAAAAATGATCGGCAGTACACGTTGGACAACATCTGGATCCAGAAAGTCCGTGAAGCCGGCGAGGACGCCCAAGACCACTACATTTGATATCTTTGTGTTCCCCAGTTCTTTCGCTATCTGTGTCGAGGGTATTGGGATATTTCGAATATCACTGCGTTTAGGTGCAACATCGATCAATGAATTATCCCAGATAATTGCTCCCCCCTCAATGACATCATCTTCAAATTTTTCAAGTGAAGGTCGATTCATTGCAATCAGTATGGTAGGCTGGGTTACCAGCGGTGATCCAATATTACTCCTTGATAATTTTACATGGCAGTTCGCCGTTCCCCCGCGCATTTCAGGTCCATAGGAAGGAATCCAGCTGACCTTTAAATCCTCTCGCATCCCAATCTCACTTAGCCAGACACCCAGTGACAAAACACCCTGTCCGCCAAACCCGGCAATCTTGATCTCCTGGTCTATTTCCTCTCCTAATTTCATTTTAGAAGTATCTAATTCTAATCTATCCTGTACCAGCCCAAGAAACCTTGGTACTCTTTCAAGTGAAGCCAGGTTCTTGGCTAAATTTAGGGGTTCAACTTGCTCTGCAATATCTTTATAGACACCTAAGGGGAAATTTTTCACCAAGGTAGATTTAATCCACTCCTCAGCTTGAGGCGCCGTCATTTTCCACCCGGTTGGGCAAGTGGAGAGTACCTCGATAAAAGAAAAGCCTTTTTTCTCGATCTGATTTTTAATTCCTTTGCGAACCGCTTTCCGGGCTGCATTGATCGATCTCGTATCTGCCAGCATCACCCGCTCGACATATACTGGTGATTCGAGACTGGCTATGATCTCGGCCATTTTTATGGGAAAGCCTTCATTGGCCACTGTTCGACCATAAGGTGTGGTCGTCGTTTTTTGTCCAATAAGAGTGGTTGGCGCCATTTGCCCACCTGTCATGCCATATATGGCATTATTGACAAAAAAGACCGTCAGGGCTTCTCCCCTGTTCGCTGCATGGAGAATCTCATTGCCTCCGATAGCAGCCAGATCACCATCTCCCTGATAGGAGATAACAATTGATTCCGGTAAGGAGCGCTTGATGCCCGTTGCAACGGCTGGAGCCCGTCCATGAGCAGCCTGAAAATTCCCTGCATTAAAATAGTAATATGCAAATACACTACAGCCAACAGGACTCACAAATACCGTTTTTTCCGCGACCTGGTAATCGTTCAAAGCCTCACCAATAAGTTTATGTAGTATTCCATGCCCACAACCTGGACAATAGTGAGTCTGCTTTTTATTTGTGCCAGGCCGTCGCTCGTAAACATCATAAAATGAGTCAGACTTGCCTAATATTTTAACGCTCATAGTACCCTCATCATTCTTTTGATCTCGTGAACCAACTCATCTATGGAAGGCACATTCCCACCCATTCTGCCATAAAATTCAACTGGCTTCGCGCCATTTACTGCCAACCGAACATCATCAACCATCTGGCCATTACTCAATTCGATAACGCTGAAGGCCTTAATTGAGTTATGACCTGCCAACTCAGCCAACTGTTTTCGAGGGAAGGGTGATACTGTGATTGGTCTGAACATCCCAACTTTGACCCCCTCCTCCCGCAACTGGTCGACTGCAGTATGAATCATGCGGGACACGATGCCATAACCAACAACCACAAATTCTGCATCGTCCAGACGATATTTTTCAAATCGTGTCTCTGCATTTTCAATTATTTCATATTTCCGCTGGAGCTTTTTATTGTGACGCTCAAGATCGTCCGGATCCAATTCAATCGAACTGATCAGATTCAATCGATCTTTATCGATCCCTCGAACTGCCCAGTTTTTTTCTGCAAACTCAGATACAGGTTCAGGGAAATCCACCGGTTCCATCATTTGCCCAATAAAGCCGTCTGCCAGAACAACCGCAGGATTACGGTATCGGTCAGCCAGCTCAAAAGCCAGCATGGTCAGGTCACACATTTCCTGAGCTGAGTTGGGGACTAAAACTATGTTTTTATAATTTCCATGCCCACCCCCCTTGACCACCTGATTATAATCACCTTGTTCAGGAGCTATATTTCCGAGACCGGGCCCACCGCGCATGACATCCACAACAACACAGGGTAACTCAGCCCCAGCCAGATATGACATGCCTTCCTGCTTCAAACTGAAGCCAGGACTAGAACTTGCGGTCATAGCCCGTATACCTGTCCCTGCGGCCCCATAAACCATATTGATCGCTGCTATTTCACTCTCTGCCTGCAGGAAAGTCCCTCCGACCAGTGGCATATATTGTGCTGCGGCGTGTGCTATTTCACTTGCAGGTGTAATCGGGTAACCATAATAAGCCCGACACCCAGCCAGGATGGCTCCTTTGACAATCGCTTCATTTCCTTTTACAAATTGTTTGGCCATGATCTACTCCGCAAAACTAAGATTACTGATGTTGCTTAAAATCACCTGTTCACCGCATGCCTCACACTTCGCGATACCCTTGATCGGGTCAACCAGGCTTAGGCTGCTAATCACCTTTTTATTCTGACAGATATAGGCAACCTGAGCCTCAGCCCAGTTCTTATAGACAGTTACTGCACCTGGCTCCGGACACGCATAATAGCAGACGCCGCAGCCTGTACATCCATCGCCCTCATATTCAGCTGGGGAATAGCCATGCGTATTAAAGCTTTCTGCGAGGTGCAAAACATCAACCGGACAGGCAGTTACGCACAACTTGCAGCCTTTACATTCCTCAACATTTATTGCTACAAAACCACGAGCATTTGTCATATTCAGAACCTCCTCAGGTTTTTTATCGTCACAATTACCCTTAAACTAACACTTTGCTCTCATGCGCCTGGCGATCGAGCGATTCCCTGAAATCAGGATGGGCGATCTCGATTAATGCTTTCGCGCGATCTCTTAATGTTTTACCATGCAGATAGGCAATTCCAAACTCGGTCACAACATAATGGACGTCACCACGACTGGTAGTGACAGCAGCTCCCGGCTTTAAATCAAGAACAATGCGGGATTGTGTCCCCTGCTTTGCCGTCGATGGCATGGCTATAATTGGGACACCTCCCGGGCTTCGGGAAGCACCTCTCATAAAATCAACCTGACCCCCAATTCCTGAAAAATTACGTCTTCCCATGGAATCCGAGCAGACCTGCCCGGTGATATCAATCTCGATGGAGGAGTTAATTGCCACCATTTTATTATTCTGGGCAATGACAAACGGGTCGTTCACATAATCAGTCGGATGGAACTCCATAAAGGGGTTCTCATGAATAAAATCGTAAACGTGCTGTGATCCCATCACAATGCTCGAGACCACCTTGCCCGGATGAAGAGTTTTAGCCTCACCATTTATGATACCCGCCTCAACTAGTTCAACGACACCATCACTGAACATCTCTGTATGTATACCCAAATTTCGCTTATCCTTCAAATAGTGAAGGGTGGCATCCGGAATGGCTCCAATTCCCATTTGCAGAGTGGATCCGTCATCGATCATACTGGCTATATATTTTCCAATTTGCATGTGTGTGTCTGTCAATTCGACCTTGGGTGCCTGAAACAGGGGGGTATCTGTTTCAACGATATAATCCAGCTTGGACACATGAATAAAATTATCCCCATGAACCCGGGGCATACGCTCATTGACAAGAGCAATAATTATTTTGGCCGCCTTGCAGGCAGCAATGGTTATATCTGTACTCACACCGTAGCTGCAAAAACCATGTAGATCAGGGGGGCTTATGTGGATCATAGCTACATCCACAGGAATATGCCCCATTTTAAACAGGCCTGGTATCTCAGAGAGGAATATGGGTGTCCAGTCCGCACGTCCCGAATTCACAGCTTCCCTCGCATTCGTTCCCGTGAAAAGGGAGTTCAGTCTTACATGACCCTCCATTTCAGGGTTGAGATATTTTGCATCACCGATAGAGAGTATATGGATGACACTTACCCCTTCCAGGTCTTTGACCCTTTCTGTGAAAGCATCAATCAGGATCTGAGGTGTTGCCGCACCAGCATGCAAATAGACTGAATCTCTTGATTTAATGAGATTCATTGCCTCCTCAGCTGTCCCGGTACGGGAGTGATAATGATCTGTCCAGGTCACTTTATTTTTATCCCAAACATGCGATTTAAAACAGGCTGCATATTCCGACCTTTAAGGGTGTACAAGCCTTTTTTAAGGACATGAGAATCCTTGATCGCTTTTTCGATGCCGTGTTCTGCTATCTCTTTTAGATATTTCGAAAGCACATTGCTTAAAGCGATTGAGGTGGTTCTGCTGATCCCGGATGTAATGTTTGGTACACAGTAATGGATCACCCCTTCATCAATATAGATCGGGTCTGATAAATGGGTCGGACGAGTGGTCTCACTGGTACCCCCTTCGTCAACGGAAAAATCAATAAAAATCGACTGCTTTTTCATTCCCTTGATCATCGCTCTGGTGATCAACTGCGGTGTCAGGGCACCCCTCCGAAGAATCGCGCTTATCACGACATCGGCAAATCCCAATGTCTTTTCGATTGTTGTCTGATTCGCGTAAATCGTGGTCACACGATTACCGAGCAATCGTTCAATTTTCCTTAGCTGGGCAATATCATTATCCAGAACGTGAACCTGGGCACCAAGTCCAACAAACGCTTTGGCTGCGCTTGTCCCAACAGTACCAGCTCCCAGAATGACGACAGAGGCCGGGGCTACACCGGGTACACTTCCCAGCAGGACTCCTCTACCTTTTGGGTCCAGACCAAGGTAGTTGCCAGCAATAATGGGGGCTGTCTGACCGGCCAATTCACTCATAATGGTCAGAATGGGTCTGGTTCCATCTTCCTCTTCCATGATTTCCATACCCACAAGCGTGATCTTTTTTTCAATTAAACCGGCAAATACCTGGGGTGAACTCACTGACAAATGTTGGAATGTCAATACGGTCTGCCCTTCGACCATGTTCTCAAGAGCCTCGTGGTCGAGAGGTAAAACCTTTAGCAAAATATCTGACCGTCGGTAAACTTCTTCAGCATCGAAGACAATGTGGGCTCCTTTATCAAGATACTGTTGATCGGGAAAACCACTGGCGACACCCGCTCCCGATTGTACAATCACATCTTGGCCACGTTTTATGAGGGAATGAGCCCCATTCGGTGTTAGACATACCCTTTTCTCATTGAGGTTTGTTTCATGGAGAATACCAAAGTTCATAATTGGCTCCCGAATTGTATCGATTTATTTCTCACTACCTATTTAGAACAAACAGCGTGCCAGAATATATGCGCATAAATTTTATGTTTGAGATAGCAATCTAGTATTATCGCCCCTCTGCTTCCAGATAATTTCTCGATGTTAGATCTGATCTTCTTCAATTCACCATTTTTAATCGGATGATTCGCATTATTTTAAAAGCATGTTCGACAATGTACTACCCCTAAAACAAAAGCCTGGATTCAGAGATATGATGCAGCATAGGGTGCATGAGATCCTCTTGATCTCAAGTCTTTATGATGCATTCAAGCTTGAGGAAGACGGCCGGCTGGGCGAGATGATCTTTACTGAATATCAGGGAATGAACCTCTCCAGTGCCCCTCGCATAACCAGAGTTTCCACAGGTGACCATGCGCTGAGGAAGCTCCGGGCTCACCATTATGATCTTGTAATTACGATGACAAGAATTTCTGATATGGATCCCTTTCAACTTGGTCGAAAGATCAAGAAGAAATATCCTGCAATTCCTGTCATCATGCTGGCCTCCAATCTCAGAGAATACAAATGGGCCATACAGCGAGTAGATCATACAGAGGGCGTTGACCGTGCATTCATATGGCATGGTGATTCAAGCATCTTTACCGCTATTGTGAAATACATTGAAGATGCCATGAATGCTCCCAGGGATATCCTTAAAGGTGGAGCGAGAGCAATTATCGTTGTTGAAGATTCCCCCAAGTTTTATTCAATATTCCTGCCCATGCTTTATAGCATCATTATCAAAACGACGCACAAACTGATGAAGCACGAATATAATGATGAATTACGTCTGTTCAGGATGAGGTCTAGACCGAAGATATTGTTGGCCTCGACCTTTGAGGAGGCGATAGAACTTTACAAGAACTACCAGCATTCCCTGCTGGCAGTAATATCTGATGTACGGTTTCCAAAAGGTGGTAAATTAGATCCAAGGGCTGGGGAAAAATTTATCCGGATACTCCTGAAAAAGAATCCCAGCACACCGATCATCATGCAATCCATGGAAAGTGAGAATGTAAAGGTCGCCCATAAACTGGGTGCATATTTCCTGGATAAGAACTCGCCCTCCCTGATCCAGAGTCTAGAGGATTTTGTAATGCGGCACTGTGGGTTCGGTGATCTCGATTTTAGCACCCAGGATGGGAAGACAATCGCAAAAGTAAGACATTTGAATGTGCTGACTGCCGCCCTCTCAACTGTACCAATACAGAGTATTGAATACCACGCCCGTCGTGACCATTTTTCAAATTGGCTGGCGGTACGAGGCCATTTTGATCTTGCCGATTATTTAAAGCCCTTGAATATCGAAGATTTTGAAGACCCTGAGGAATTCCGAAATATTCTTATCAAAGCAGTTACTCAACAGGTGGAACATCCCCAATTTGACAAGGTTGGCTATTTTAATCCGGATACCTATGATCCAGCACTGAAAGCTGTAAGAATTGGCGGTGGATCTATCGGAGGAAAAGCAAGAGGATTAGCCTTCCTTGCCGCCCATTTAAGACGCTTTGATTTCAACCAGGAGTACTCACAAATAAAGGTCGATGTACCGCAATTTCTAGTCATCGCTACCGATGTATATGATCGCTTTCTGAAAGTCAATAATTTGAGAGTCAAGGCGCTGGCAGCTAAAACGAATGAAGAGGTGGACGCTCTTTTCAAATCAGCTGTATTCCCGGGTAATTTTATGGAGCAGCTGCACACCTACCTTGGGCATCAAACTGTCCCACTTGCCGTACGATCATCAAGTTTGCTCGAGGACTCCCTCTTTCAACCATTTGCAGGCATTTACAGCACATTTATGTTGCCCAACTGCGCCCCCACCATTGAAGCCCGGGTGGTTCATTTGCTCGAGGCATTGAAGCTTGTCTATGCATCCGGTTTTCACAAAGAAGCTATTGCCTATTTGACTTCTACAGGAAATCGTCATGAAGATGAAAAAATGGCTGTTGTTATCCAGAATTTAAGCGGCCAGAAACACGCTGAATATTTTTATCCCAACTTTTCTGGTGTTATTCAAACCCTGAATTATTACCCTCAGGGTGCTATGAAAAGAGAGGAAGGAATCGTCACCATGGCCCTCGGCTTGGGTCGTACAGTTGTAAATGGGGAAAAAGCCCTTAAATTCAGTCCGCGCAGACCCCTTGTCCTGCCTCAATTCTTTGACGAAAATTCCATCCTCAAGAATAGTCAAACTCATTTCTATGCCTTGGGTATGGAGAATTTTGATGCCCCGCTTCAGAATGGAGAAAATTCCAATCTTGTTAAATTGGATTTAAAAGACGCTGAAACACAGGGGACCTTAGATCAGATCGCAAGTGTATATTCCTTTAGTGATAATCGTTTTCGCGAAAGTCTGTTCGAAGTTGGACCACGAGTGATCACATTTGCTAATATACTAAAATGGAAAACCCTTCCCCTGGCAGATCTCCTTAAGGATCTTATGGAATTTGGTCGCCTCGGGATGGGCTGTGAAGTAGAAATGGAGTTTGCCGTCAATCTGGGTAACACTCATGATGATTCGGCCTCCCTGTCTATTTTGCAGATCAGACCTATGGTTACTTTTGAACGGCCACACCTGGTGGATGTCGTTCCGACAAACAAGGCAGACAGACTTTTTCATAGTGAAATATGTCTCGGGAATGGAGACAATATCAGCATCCATGATCTGGTATATGTTGATCTCAATAACTTTGATATCATGGACAGCCGTAAGATTGCCCAGGAAATTGGTGAGATGAATTCAAAATTTTCTCCAGATCATCCCTATCTGCTGGTAGGACCGGGACGTTGGGGAAGCGCTGACCCCCTACTGGGTATTCCCGTGGGCTGGAACTTTATATCAAACGCACGGTCGATCGTTGAGGTTGGATTACCTGAATTGTATGTTGATCCCTCGTTTGGCAGCCACTTTTTCCAGAATATCACCTCCCTTGGAATTAGCTATTTTACGATACCCCCTCTTCTCCTTAATAAACAGATGAACCTCCGATGGATCGAAAAGCAAGAGCCCACCTCCCGGTCTAAATATATAAAGCACTTTAGTTTTGACGATCCGTTCATCATTCAGGTTGAAGGTCTCAAAGGAGAAGGAAATATCTGGAGACCTGGAAGCTCCATCGTCGATACAGTCGATGATTAGTAAAATTTTTATTTCTTTATTATGTGAGAATCCTTAATTATAATTTTTAAATATCGAATTCATAAAAGGAGAATCTTTTAAATGCGAAAACTGTTTTTTATTGCTCTGATTGCATCTGTTGCTGGCACTCTCAATGCTCAAGAGGCAGGTATTGGAATTGGTATTTCCACCAATGGATTGGAGGGAAAATATTGGATGGGTCAATCTAATGCCCTCTCCATGCATTGGAACCTGGGAACCCAACTGGCTGCCGATTATTTGTTTGACAAACCTGATTTGCTAAAACTAACTGATACACCAACACCTGTTTATTATGGTTTTGGTGCCGGACTGGGAACACATAAAGGAGTCAATGATTCCGGTGAAGGGACGACTGAGCTGGACTTAAATATTCGTGGGGTTATTGGTATCAGCTACTATATCTCATCCTTTCCGATGGATATTTACATTGAAAGTGTACCTTCCCTTGGTCTTCTCGGGGGTACTGGATTGAGCTTTGGAGGCTCCTTCGGTTTTCGCTACTTCTTTTAAGGAAAAAAATAAACAGTGTGATGAAAGCCCTGTGTTGTGACAGGGCTTTTTTATTGGTAAGCAGCCATTCAAAGATTAGTATTAATGCTGATCTTGGTCCTGTCGTCTTTTATGCGGGATCGCGTACATGGACAGCTAAATTCTATTATTAGTCGAGGCATATAAATGTCAGATACCATACATAATTTTCACATACCGGTCATGGGTACGGGTCATTCAATTGACACACCTATCAGATTGGCGCATTTGGGCATTACTTCAGTTATTTCGATCATTGATGATGTTCTGTTGGAAAGACTGCGCAAGTATTATACAGCACAGTATAATCTACCATTTGAGAGAATATCTCCCCGTGAAGAGGATGGTCGCGCAAAAAGGATTACAGCCTATCTTGATATGGTCCATGATATCGTGGAGATTAAGATGGAACGGGTAAGATCTCTGCCTTTTTTCGAAAAGAATGAGAAATCCAGATATTTTGAGCTCCTCCCAGATACGAGTACTTTAAAGCAGTCCTACGTGGAACTCATGAAATTAAAACCCGGAGTTATCCGTGACAAATTCGCTCAGGAATTGAGCGGGAGAATGCGACCTGGAAGTATTGACGTAAATATTATGGTGAAAGTGGACCGATTGAGGGCGGATAAACATGGCAAACCCCTGAGTGAAGAATTTTCAGATGCCAAAGCCGCTTTGCGAGGCTATGCGAAGAGTAAAGTGGATTCAGCCATGATATTTTCAGCGGGAATCAACCAGAGCCTCTATGGTTACATGACCAGATATAAGGATTTTTACCGCGATCAAGAGGGAAAGATCAGGAAAAAGATCATCCTTAAGGTTAGTGATTTTCGTTCGGCCATGATTCAGGGTCGCTATATGGCTAAAAAGGGGTTGGAAATCTCAGAATTCAGAATTGAATCTGGACTAAATTGTGGAGGTCATGCATTCGCCTCTCCAGGGCATTTGCTCCCGGTATTACTGAATGATTTCAAGGAAAAACGTAAAGAACTTGGGACTCAATTCCAGCCGATCATCAGAAAATTTTACGATACCATGGGTTGGAGTTATCCGGAAAGTCTTGAGCATCATCCTGAAATTACCGTTCAGGGAGGTATTGGTAATCATGGTGAGGTCCAACGCCTGGAAAAAGGATTTAATATCGATCGAACAGGCTGGGCCACTCCCTTCCTCCTGGTGCCTGAGGCAACTCCCATCGATAGTGCAACCAGGATTCAATTGATGAATTCAAGGGATGATGCCCTCTATCTGAGTGGCGCTTCGCCCCTTGGAGTTCCCTTCAATAATCTCAGAGAAAGCGGTTCCGAAAAGTGGACCATGGGCCGCTACGAAAAAGGGAAACCAGGGTCACCTTGTCCCAAGGGATTTTTAGTCTCCAATACAGAATTTACTGAACAACCAATTTGTACTGCCTCTTCAGAGTATATTGTTCAAAAACTTGAGCAGATCAATACGGGTATGGAACCAGGACCAGAAAAAGACCAGGCCATCGACAAAGTCCTGGCTAAAACCTGCCTCTGTGAACATCTAGGCAATGGGGTCTTGATCAGTCTTGGTATCGTACCGGCAAAAAGATCACCCCAAGCTATCTGTCCAGGTCCAAATTTAGCCTGGTTCAATCGTTATTACTCCCTTGAGGAAATGGTGGATCAAATTTATGGTCGTGGGAAGGAGCTACTCTCCAAGGACCGTCCACACATGTTTGCCAAAGAGATTCAATTATATGTGGACCATTTCAGGTCTCTCATTGACTCTGCAATAAACAATCCGAGGGAATATCCAAGCCTCCATACCTTTTATGAAAATATGCAGCGGGGTTTTGAATTCTGTAAATCAATTGCAAAGAGTGTCGCTTTCAAAGGTGAGAACCTGCCATCTCTGAGTGAAGCGATTGAAAAGCATGGGAAAAGGCTGGAAGAAATTTATCAGAATTTCAAATTGCGCGTCGGCGAGGAAGTGACATCTTGATCCAGTGATATTTTGAAAGACAAAAAAAAGCGCGGAAAATTTTCCGCGCTTTTTTTCATGTCATAATGATTCAGGACTATACAACACCCTGATCCATCATTGCATCGGCGACTTTTAGAAAACCTGCTATATTTGCTCCAGCTACATAGTCTCCGGGGAAACCGTATCTTTCTGCAGTTTCAATAGCATTGGTGTGAATACTCTTCATAATATTGTGAAGACGTTCATCTACCTCTTCCCTGGTCCAAGAAAGACGTAAACTGTTCTGTGACATTTCCAGGCCAGATACAGCAACACCACCAGCGTTTGCAGCTTTACCTGGGCCATAAAGGATTTTTGCTCCTTGGTAAACATCAATTGCTTCTGGAATTGAGGGCATGTTTGCACCTTCTGCTACCACGTAGCAACCATTCTTTATCAATGCCTCAGCATCTTCCTTATTGACCTCATTCTGAGTAGCACAAGGTAAGGCCACATCACACTTGACGTGCCACGGACGTTTACCTTCATAATATTCACCACCAAATTTATCGGTATATTCTTTGATCCGACCACGACGATTGTTCTTAAGATCCATCACCCAGGCAAGTTTTTCACGATCGATACCTGCGGGATCATAGATTGATCCCGCTGAATCAGAGAATGTGACTGGTTTTCCACCAAAGTCCAAAACCTTCTCAGCAGCATATTGAGCCACGTTACCACTACCAGAGATAGTAACAATTTTACCCTCAATGCTATCGTTTCTGGTTTTAAGCATCTCCTCTGCAAAATAAACAGTTCCGTAGCCAGTGGCTTCGGGACGAATCAGGCTGCCACCCCAATTGAGGGCTTTTCCTGTAAGAACACCTTCAAAGGCATTCCGAAGTTTCTTGTACTGTCCAAAAAGGAAACCAATCTCACGACCACCAACACCGATATCACCGGCTGGTACATCCGTATTTGGTCCGATATGACGGAATAGTTCTGACATGAATGCCTGGGTGAAGCGCATCACTTCAGTATCAGATTTACCCTTTGGATCGAAATCAGAGCCACCTTTTCCACCGCCCATGGGCAGTGTGGTCAAAGAATTCTTGAAAACCTGTTCAAAACCCAAGAACTTAAGAATGCCCAGATTTACACTTGGATGAAAACGCAAGCCACCTTTATATGGACCGATGGCGCTATTGAATTCAACCCGGAATCCACGATTAACTTGTACAGTACCTGAGTCATCTACCCAGGGTACACGAAAAATAATCACGCGCTCAGGTTCAACGATGCGCTCAAGAATCTTTGCTTCCTTGTATTGTGGGTGACGATCAATTACTGGCATTAAGGAGGAAACAACCTCCTCAACAGCCTGAATAAACTCTGGTTGAGCTGGGTTTTTAGCTTTCACTCCTGCTACGAATTCTGCAACATGATTAGACATGCATACCTCCTGAAAAATGGATTTCAGTAATCAACTCACTCTCCTGTTGCCGCTGTTCTATCGCCACATCTGAGAAACCAGTTACTGAAATATCCGGTGTGTTTATTCTTAGTTTCATTCCCTATTTAGTGAGACAAATCCTGTGCCATTGTCGCAGAATATGCGAAAATATGTGCGCTTGGATAATAATTCATGATGGACATTATTCACTAAAATTATTCTGACAGAGATAGAAATTATGACTCTGTTTATCCAATTTGTTTATTCCATAATGATCCGCTGGACCACGGGCGCAATTAATTTGGATGTCCAAGCTGTTCTATCTAGTTTCTTAGCTTGAATATAAGGATAAATTGGTGAAATCTTCGCTTCAGACACTGATAAGTAATGTCATTGGTAAATCACAGAATATTGAATCGGAACTGACCCAGTATTTTAATGCTCTTGATTCAATCCATCCCAAGGATAAAGCGACCTGGAGTGAGGAAATTTTGGTGTATGCCTCTGAAATCCTAAAATCAGAGAATTCAATGGCACAAATCCTCCTCTTGGAACAGGGGTGGAATCCATCCTTTACAGTACTGCTCAAGGAAAGCAACATTCAGAACGCTTGGTTTGACCTGGAAATGCGTTTGATACGCAGATTAAATTATACTCCGGGGAAGCTCTTTTTTAGACGAGAGGCGCAACTAAAAACAAAGAACCTCTTTACTTTCAAAGATGGACGGGAATGGGAAAGCCGTTCCTGGTCAGCCGTCCGGAATATTGTGGATCCTCTTGCTGCTGGATTAATAGATCTGGTGGGAAGCACAAATCCCCGATTCGCCATATTATCGGAGAATCGAATTGAAGTTGCCTATACGGACATCTGCTGTCTCAGCTATGGGTTTGTTAATGTACCTATGCAACCGGCTGCACCCCCTCTTCAATTGGCCTATATCCTTCAGCATGCTGAAATTGAAGGCTTGTTCATCTCCGATTTGCAGCACTTGAAAGCAATCGAAGGTTTGCTTCCCGATCTTCCCTTTTTGAAACACATCATCACCTTTGAGGATCTAGTTAGCTCAAACCCCATGGTACATTCATTCAAACATATTATCAAAGAAGGCAGCAATAGTGAGAGTCTCAACTGGTTAGAGGGCATCAGATTGTCAGTCTCTCTCGATGATATCGCCAGTATTATGTACACCTCTGGAACAACAGGGCATCCCAAGGGGATCGTTTTCACCCATGAGAATATCATTTCTAAACGATTTGCCCGTAGTCTGGTTTTTAACCTGGGAGAAATGGATCGGTTTTTATGTTTTCTTCCTCTTTTTCACACATTTGGTCGATTTCTTGAAATGTGGGGTTCCATCTTCTGGGGAGCAGAGTACACTTTTTCAAGTGGCAAGGGTATTCAATCCCTGTTGGCAGATATTCAGGATACTCAGCCTTCGGTTCTCATCAGTATCCCGAAACGTTGGCAGGATATCTATGAAAACATTGCCTCTAAAGTTGATGTCGAACATGGGGAGGCCGAAGTAATCCATCCCGTTGTGGAGAAGGTAATCGGCGAAAATCTTCACTGGGGACTATCAGCAGCGGGGTACCTTCCACCGGAGGTCTTTAGATTTTTTCAAGTACATGGCCTAAACCTCCATAGCGGATATGGCATGACCGAGGCGACAGGCGGGATCACGATGACCCCGACAGGTAATTATATTGAGAACTCAGTTGGAATCCCTCTCCCAGGTATGGAGGTTCAGTTGGCCGAAGATGGTGAGCTCTGGATCAAGGGTGTTTATGTTTCTAAAAGCTACTGGAAACCTGAAATAACTGATGATCGACCTGAAGGTTGGTTTACGACTGGAGACATTTTTCAACCACTTGACAATGGCCAGATCGAAATCATCGACCGCAAAAAAGAAATCTATAAAAATGCCAAAGGCCAGACGATTGCTCCCCAAAAAATTGAGAATATGTTTCGCGATTTTGATAGTATAAAACAACTCTTTATCGTTGGTGACCACAGACCCTATAACACAGCCTTGGTCAGGCTTAACCGGAAACATGCAGACCTAAAACATCTCAGCAATGATCAGGATACGCGCGATTATGTAGCCAGTGTCATTCACTCTGTGAATTCCTTTCTGGCACCCTTCGAGCGCATCGTCGATTTTCTCCTCGTTGATAGAGATTTTGATAAAGCTCATGATGAGTTGACTGAAAAGGGGACCTTTAAAAGGAGCTCGATACTGAAGAATTTCGATTTTCTCGTTCAGGAGCTCTATGAAAAGGCATACAAATCCTATTATATGGGTAAACTTGAGATCCAAATCCCAAACTGGATATTCAGGCAAAGAGGCTGGACACAAAATGATCTGGAAGTGGATGGTTCGTTTCTGCGCCATCGAAATCAGCGCTTTTCATTGAAGATTAAGCCTGGGAAAAATGAAATTCGAATTGGTAGTTTCAATTATTGGTTCCTGGGTTCTGTATTTCTATTCGATGATTTTATTCGGCAACCGGCATATTGTATTGGAAACAGGGAATTGGAAGCCTTCGCGGACTACTCCCATCTCAGGATAAAACCGTTGATGCAACCGCCGGTCTGGTTGCCGGGATCCTGGACAGGTCTCGAATACAGTGAAGTAGAAATAACTCAGTATGAGGCCCAGGTTCTGGCAGCACTCGAGAATTCTGATAATTCACTCGAGGCCCTGAATCCGGTGATCAATTTGATCTATGCAAAGTGCTTGCATCCATCACAACCGGCTTTTCGATTGCTTGCCAGAATTTATTCAGCTGCAAGTGAAAATATCAGGCACATCATTCGCTACGCCTTTCTACGATTAATCGGATCAGATGATATAGAACAATCTAGGTTTGCTGCAGAGCAGGTATTGGCGCTTTATCCAGCCAATGAGCTGGAAAAAATCGTTCAATATGCTCTGGAACCAAAACTTCTGTTTCCACTGGATTACGAGAATTCCAGGTGGTCTAATTTAAATAAATACAAAGTATCCCTTGCAATCAACTACTTGAGATGGTTGTCAAATCAGGAAACAAGTGTCAAGACTCCATCTATTCTCATTCAGAATGTTTTGGGAATATTATATTCATGGTCCTCACAATTTCCCCAATATTTTGCGAGTATTCGCTCCGGTTTGATCAGTGCTACCATTGGTCTTCCCGAAAGCTCAAAATTGAATCTGCTCATTCTTGAGGTATTTGAAAGGATTAGCTCCAATTTCTCAGAGGCCATGGTTGTGTCAGAATCTTCAGGTGAGAATCCGTATGAGGTCACGACCTTAACCTGGGACGATGTACTCGTTTTTGATAAATCGGTCAGCTCAGACCACCGTCACCGCATCTTTTCTGCTTTCAGCAAGACAAAATTCTTGAGTGAATCCATGTTTTTGTTCTTTAATGGGAAGCGAATCTCCCTGCAGCATATCGCACCCCAGGGGATCTGGGTAACCCCCTTGAGAAGCGGTAGCGGGAAATATGTCTATAGAGCCACAGTGCAGAGCAATGAGCAGAGCTATAAATTCGTGATAAACCTTGCCGACGATCTTTCACCGGAGCAGCTGAAGGCAGAAATATTCTGGTTAATGGCATGCGCAAAGGACGATCATCTTGAACAACTGGTTGAAGCCGTCGGCTCCTATCAGGATAAATACAAACTCTGGTCAGAGGAATTTATCCCTGGGTTGACGGTAAAACATTATCTTGAGCAGGCCACCTGGACAGGCACTTCAGATGAGAACCCCTCTCCGGAATTTCTCTGGCCGCATTTTCTTTGGACCGGAATACTCACCTACACGGCTTTCTGGAGACGCACCAGATTTACCAGAATGATTTGTATTCCCCTGCCGCAAAAAATCATCGTCCCCATTCATGATTATCATGGTGGCGGGAGACTCGTTTCCATTACAGGTATTTGCCCTGTTAAAAATGATCTCTCCTTCCTAGAGAATCTTGAACTGCATTTTGCTACAAACACGCAGCAAGCTTTTCCCCAGTTCAATCTGAAGGTGGATACCAATATTATCTATCATGCCATCCATGAAGCCCTTGGTCATCACCATAGTGCCAGATTCTTTGCTGCCATAGTGAATGATCCAAACATAGAACCTGGTCGCCTGGCAGATATAAAAATGTTCCTGAAAGATGTTGAAGCTCATGGGTTTCAGACGAAGACTGTGTATTTCGCGACTCGTCGCTACCATCGATGGCTATCCCTTAATCAGGGAGCCACATTAAATGCAAAAGCGCATTTTTTGAAGGATCTGTATCGAGATTACCATATTCAGGCCAGTGAAGAAGACTACCCTGACGCGCGTGTACAGCTATTTTTCTGGACTGTATTCTCCGCTGCAAGTGAATCATTAAAAGATTATCTATCAACTTTGGCGCGAAATCTGAGAAAGCATGAATTGGATAGAAGCAGTCTCCAAAGTGAGATCAGCCAGTACATCAGCGTCCAGACCCTCGATGAATATGAGGCCTTTTTCCTAAAGCGTCTGGCGTTTCCACAACTACCTCCCAGTGAAGATATCGAACTGATTGCCACACGATCAACCACACTGGATGAGGTTGAGATCATGATCTCAAGGTACGACAACAAGGGAGGCACTTATCGAATCAGACGAGCGATGCATCCAAAAGAAATCATCCAACTGCAGCGATTATTTTTACAAGCCAATATGGAGGTCGGATTTACTCACGAGCACAAATTTCTGGTTGCGATTAATAACAAGGACAAAGTGATCGGGGGTCTTTTTTATAACTATCAAAATGAAGACAGTGTCTATATGGAAAAAGTGGTTGTTGCTGAGAACCATCGACGCAGCACTGTGAGTCGGGGATTACTGGATGAGTTTATTAATCGGATGAAAAATGAGCACCGGAAATCCATCGTGACCGGATTCTTGCACCCAGGCTATTTCTATAAGTTCGGATTTAAAATTGAAAAGGACCAGGGTGGATTGATCAAGTATTTATAATCTGATCCCGATACAAAGGTGATCTCGCTTTAGTTTTCTCAATCTTTATCCAACATGCTTGCCATCGCGTTGGAAATGATCACCTGTTGGATGGCCATATGCAATTCATTATCACTAAATGGTTTGGTAAAGACTGAATTCTTACTGATCTTCCGACCCGATTCCAGGATGGACTTATCAGAGTTGGCAGTTAGAAATATAATTGGAATACGCTTGCTCTTAACGATCTCCCGAGCTGCGTCCAACCCTGTCATTGTCCCGTTCAGGGTAATATCCATGAGGATGATGTCTGGATTCTTATCTTCAGCAAATTTGATTGCATCCGGTCCATTATCCACAATCCCAATCACTGAATACCCCTTGCTTTCCAATCGCAGCTTCACCTGTTTGGCAAAAACAACAACATCTTCAACAATAAGAATCTCTGTAGCTTTCATCTGAGCACCTTCTATTTCAATCCCCATATATTTCTAAACAGGATATACTTCTTAACGAATTCTTTCTAACTTAGATAATTCTAGCCCCCATATGCAAGAGTAATGATGAGATTGCCAACATGCTTTTGATAGCAAAATGGATCCCCCCCAGGTAAACCCGGGGTCCCATCCATGACCCGCCTACGCTCGAAGAGCTACGGCGTGGTTATCCGCCCCGGCACTAAAATGTGACATCGCGCCGAAGCGAGATACCTCCCATTCATCCCCGCGTAAACGCGGGGTGTTCTGTTCGCGACCTTACACTGTAAGATCGCGAAGGCGGATAAAAAGCCCCGGTTAAAAACCAGGGCTTGATTTGAGTCGTATTCCCCGTCTCTACAAAATTGACTTGATATACTCTGTAGTGAGTGATTTCGGTCTTTCCAGAGGGAGACCAATGGCTCGATCCCATACCGTTGAGGCAAGTACACCCATAGCTCTCGAAACGCCAAAGAGAACCGTGTAGAAGTCATATTCATGCATGCCATTATGGACAAGTAATACGCCTGAATGTGCATCAACATTTGGCCAGGGGTTCTTGGCCTTTCCCTGCTCAAGCAGGATTGGTGGAACCACTTCATAGAGCATGCTTACAATCTTAAAAAGCTCATCTTCCGGCATATGCTTCAATGCAAATTCACGCTGGGCAGAATAACGAGGATCAGTTTTCCTCAGGACTGCATGTCCATAACCAGGAATCACATTCCCAGAAGCCAGTGTATCCCAGACGAAGGTTTTCAATTGATCCATGCTGGGAACACCACCACCGAGTTCTTCTTTCACGCCCATGATCCATCGCAGGACTTCCTGATTCGCCAGACCATGTAGGGGACCTGCCAATCCATTCATACCAGCGGCAAGGGCATAATACACGTCTGACAGCGTGGAACCCACAAGGTGCGTCGTATGAGCGGAAACATTGCCTCCCTCATGATCAGCATGGATCGTGAGGTAGATGCGCATGAGTTCGCGAAACATTTTTGTATCAAATCCCATCATATGGGCAAAATTTCCTCCCCAATCCAAATTCGGGTCAGCAGGAATAACCTTCCCATCCTTATAGGAGCGACGGTAGATATATGCAGCCAAAGCCGGCAGACGGGCTAAAAGATTCATCGTGTCTTCATAAACTGGCTTCCAATAATCCAGTTTGTTGATACCATCCCTATATTCAGCAGCAAAAACGGATTCTGTTTGCTGGGCTACGATTCCTGCAGAAAATTGCGTCATGGGATGAGTGTTTTTTGGGAGTGCATCAATGACCTTATAGACATGATCTGGAAGTGTTCCTCTCTCCCGCCATTCCTGACTGATCTCAGCCACGTTTTCCGCTGTGGGCAATTCGCCTGTCATCAAGAGATAAAACAGACCTTCAGGAAGAGGTTCTTCGCCTTCGGCAGCATGGGGCAGTTTTTCCTGGAGATCAGGAATGGTGTATCCACGGAAACGGATTCCCTCATCAGGATCCAGAGCCGATGTTTCGGTAATCATGACTTTTACCCCACGCATACCACCATAAGCCTGAGCTATCGTCACATCACAAAGTTTTTTATCGCCATGATCTTTTCTTATTTGAGCTACCTCATCACGAAATGGAGGTATCATTTCTTCCATTTTTTGCTTTAACATAGACATTGCCAAACTCCTAAATACATATTTTGATGAATCGTAAACAAACTGCAATAATTTAGCATACCTTAAAATATATTGCGTCTGTTATAAACAATTATCTTAAGAATACCGCTAAATAGCTTTGCAAATATAGTGCCTCTAAGCATTGTTTGCGAAAATATTTAATTGCTAAACCAACAGTACATGGTCAAACTGGATTTACTCATCAATCTAATGTTTACCGATTATGGATTCCTTTGCAAGAACTTTTAATTAGTTTCAGTAATGATCCGGGAACCAGCTATCTTACCTTTGGAATTGAGAACTAGACTTGAGAACCAGCTAGGTTCTGAATTTACCATATTTGAGAATGCTCTGAATTCCGAACCTCCGATCTCGATTCGATATAATCCCCGAAAAAAGCTAAGGGTCAATTCAGATTATGACAGGGTTCCCTGGTGTTCAGATGGCTACTATCTTCAATCCCGACCTAATTTCACCAAAGATCCTCTCTTCCACGCAGGAACATACTATGTCCAGGAAGCGTCTTCCATGTTTATCTCATATCTGATAAGGGAAACAATCGAACTTGAGGAAGATATTCGCGTTTTGGATTTAAGTGCCGCCCCTGGTGGCAAATCCACCTTGATCCAATCTCTTATCACAACGAATTCACTATTAGTTGCCAATGAGATTATAGGAAGCCGTAATCGGACGCTGAGACAAAATCTGGCTCGTTGGGGCGGTGATAATCATATCGTTACCCAAAGTGATCCAAGATTCTTTGCAAAATTACCGAATTATTTTGATCTGATTCTTGTAGATGCTCCCTGCTCTGGTGAAGGAATGCTGAGAAAGGATCCGGCAGCATTACAAGCTTGGTCGGGGTACAATGTGGCTATGTGTGCTTCCCGCCAAAAACGAATACTTGCAGATATCATTCCCTCTCTCGCACCAGGTGGGGTGCTGATCTATAGCACATGCACCTTCTCAGAAGAAGAAAATGAGAAAAACATGCTCTGGCTTCTGGAAGAATCCAAGTTGGAACTCCTGGAAGTTCCGGTTCCTGAGAATTGGGGCATACTCGGACAAAAAGAAGGTCTTCCGGGATACAGATTCTATCCGCATCGTCTGAGAGGGGAAGGTTTCTTTATCGCTGCGTTCCGAAAACCTGGGGAATCGATCGTCAAGGGAAAGGATCGTCAAGCAAGCGGCATGAAATCCAGATTTGAGTCATCCACAAGTGAAGATTCTCGATGGATCAGCTCACCGGATCGATATATGTATCTCATGCGAGAATTAAATAGATTAGCCATCCCAAAAACGATCGCAGCCGATTATCAACGGATAAGTTCAGCCCTGAGGATTACAGCCATCGGACTGAACATGGGTAAATTATACCCCAGGGGGCTAAAGCCATCTCCGGAATTGGCATTAAGTCAATATGTGTCTCCAGATGTCAAAAGACTTGAGCTTGACCATGAGCGGTCTCTGGATTTTCTGGCCCATCTGAATATTAAAATACCAGAGAAGACAGCTGCCGGTAGATATTTAGTATGCCATCAGGGATATGGTCTCGGTTGGCTGCACAAATTAAGCTCTGGTCAGCCTAGAAATAATTATCCCACTGCATGGAGAATTCTGAAGCGTTAAACAATATTTAGTAACTATTATCACTATTTACTTGTGACAGTCATATATATTTTTACTTTTTTCACATGAAAACAAACACACAAAGATATAGTGAGCAAAGAAGTACCATCCTCCGCATAGTGAAGGCGACTACTGTCCATCCAAATGCGGATTGGGTGTATAAAGAGACTCAAAAGGTGCTCCCAAGGATAAGCCTGGGTACCGTTTATAGAAATCTTCATCAACTTGCGGAACAAGGTCAGATCACCATGATCAAGGATAAGACTTTGGTCCGTTACGATGGAAACACCAACGAGCATGCTCATTTCAGATGCACTACCTGCCGTACCTGGTACGATATAGATGTTCGTGAGGACAACATCATTGAAGCCCTATCAAAATCTAATAAGTTTCAGGTAAGCACCATCAATCTTGAATTGGAAGGTACCTGTGAAAGTTGTCTTAATAACGCTTAATTAAATTGTATTTTTTTGCAAAAAAAAAGGAGAGCTTGAGCTCTCCTTTTTTTTCTTAATTCATTGATCAGGACGGGAATTTAATCCCATATCCACTACGAGCCCAGCCGACGATACCAGATCGCAAGTTCATAATATCCTTAAAACCTCTATCCAGCAGAATCTTTGAAGCTGTTGTACTCCGATTGCCAGTAGCACAATAGATTAATATTGGTTGATTCTGGTATTGCTCCAGTTCACCAATTCTGCTCTGTATCTCCTGCAGAGGAATGAGTACTGCGCCCTCAATATATCCCCTATTGTATTCTCCCTGTGTTCTCACATCAAGGAGTATGGGTGGATTATCATTTAACAACTCCCACGCCTCCTGATTGGAGAGCTCAGCATAATTGGACTGCTTAAATTCAATAACATTGATTTGCCCTGATCGGTCACCGATTTTGAATTTATACACGCCCTTGTTCTTCATTTTGAAGAACGGCTGATCTTCAGCATGCTCCAAAAGCGAAGCATGAATATCTAATTCCGGGATATCAAGCAAGTAGGTCTCTGTGCTGTCACCCTGATCATTCAATTGAAATTTAATATAATCCCCACGATAAACAGTCAGGTTGGCAGATTCAGACCCAAGCATAAGTGGGATAACCCGATAGCCTGCTTGAATTTGCCCTGATATTTTAACGTCCTGCTGATTGCTCATATTTTCCTCAGGGGTTTTATCTAAACTACATCCAGCTATAAGAAATCCAAAGGCGATCAATAAGATAATTCTATATATTTTCATACATCCTCCTCTATGGTAGATACCTGATTATCGAGAAAGTAACAATATTATTTAATTTAGCTTGGATATGATTGCGGCTTGGATCGCATTCAACGACCCGAACGCAAAGTCGTATGAAAACACACCCATTATGCTTATTAGTGACAGGTGATGATGGTCAAAGCCCTGGCCTCACCCATTGATTTTTGTTAACCAGTGTTGGATATGTCCCAACTCATCCTGGGAGATTTCATGACCCATGGCATATTCATGGTGCTCAAGGAGAACGGGCAATTTGCTCCAGAACAGAACGATCTTTCTTCCAAATTCAATGGGAATAACATTATCAAAGGTACCATGTCCTGCAAATACAGGTAAATCTTTAAATTTTTCAGAACCTGTGATCAAATCACCAAGTTCATCAGCTAATCTGCCACTCATTATTAGGAGGGCTTTGAGAATTTCCGGTTTGAAGAGGGTCACCAGATTTGCGATCGTCGCCCCCTGGCTGAATCCACCAAGGATGATCTTCTGATTTGTAATGAGACCTGTCGCTTGCAGCTCACTTATAATCTTTAGTACACCAAGGGCACTCTCCCGCGCCTGTTCAAAGTCAAACCGCAAGTCACCATTCGACTTCATCTCAATATCAAACCAGGAAGCGCCTCCAAATCCCGTGCTGCCTGGACCACGAATACTTAAAACCTGAAAGTCTGAATCAAAATAAGGAGCCAAACCCATGAGATCATATTCATCAGCTCCATAACCATGGAGCAATATCAGCGTGTCCTTGGGATTATTCGGTTTGACGGAACGTCGAAGCAGAACGCTTCTATTAAAGACATTGAGTTTTTCGATGCTATTCATTTATTTGTTCTTCCACAAAAATCCGGCAGGGATTTAAACCCCCGCCTGAAGTTTGCTGACAACAATTTTTAACCGCTTATTCCTTGTCCATAAATGGATATGGGAACTCTGTTGGTGGGAGAAAATTCTCCTTGATGGTGCGTTGAGAGACCCAGCGGATCAAGTTAAATATCGATCCGGCCTTATCGTTGGTCCCAGAAGCCCTGCTTCCACCAAACGGCTGTTGTCCAACCACGGCACCGGTAGGTTTGTCATTGATATAAAAATTACCGGCACTATGGCGTAACTTTTCTACGGCGAGCTCAGTGGCATCCCTGTCATTTGAGATGACCGCTCCCGTCAAAGCATATGGACTGGTTTGATCAACCAGATCCAGGACCTCTTCCCAACTCTCATCATAAATATAAAAGGTTACAACCGGTCCAAAAATTTCCTCCTCCATGGTCTTGAAGTGCGGATCTGTGGTGACAATCGTTGTCGGTTCAATAAAATAACCTGTGGAATCATCATGGTTGCCACCGGTGATAATCTCCGCATCCTTGTGATTCTTGGCGTATTCAATATATGCTGTAATATCGTTAAAAGCTCCCTGGTCGATGACGGCATTCATGAAGTTCTCAAAGTCCTCCACATCCCCCATCTTTATCTTGGCGACCTCTGCAACATAACTCTCCTTGAAATCAGGCCACATCGATCGAGGGATATACACTCTTGATGCAGCAGAACATTTCTGCCCCTGATATTCGAAGGCGCCACGGATCACCGCAGTACGCAGGACCTCCATTTTGGCTGACTCATGGGCTACTATAAAATCCTTTCCACCCGTTTCTCCAACAATACGTGGATAGGTTTTGTAGTGGGAGATATTATCACCGACCGTCTTCCACATGTTCTGGAATACAGCTGTTGATCCTGTAAAATGAATGCCAGCAAGGTGCTTGCTTTTCATTACTGTTGGGCCAACTACGGAACCCTTTCCAGGGATAAAATTTATCACCCCGTCAGGTAGTCCGGCCTCCTTAAACATTTTCATCAGATAGTAGCCAGAATAGACAGATGAGGAGGCTGGTTTCCACAAAGTCACGTTCCCCATCAAGGCCGGAGCCGATGGTAGATTTCCGGCAATTGAGGTAAAATTGAAAGGCGTAACCGCAAAAACAAATCCCTCCAGGGCCCGATGCTCAACCTGATTCCAGGTTCCAGTTGGTGAAAAGGGTGGCTGTTGCTTATAGATCTCCTGGAGATACATGGCATTGAAATTAAAGAAGTCAATCAGTTCACAGGCAGCATCAATTTCTGCCTGATAGGCATTTTTGCTCTGACCCAACATTGTGGCAGCATTCAAGATATGCCCAAAAGGATGAGCCAGCAGCACCGCCATTCTTTTAAAGATTGCAACACGACTCTCCCAGGGCATAACAGACCAGGTCTTCCAGGCGTCTAGTGAGACTTCGATGGCATGGGCGATTTCTTTCTCACCCACCATATGATAATTGGCGAGAACATGCTTATGATTGTGGGGCATGACATTCGTCGCTGTATTTCCGGTATAGATCTCCTTGCCACCTATGATAAGAGGGATTTCGATGACCTCAGATTTCATTTTTTTCAAGGTTTCTATTAGTTCGATACGTTCTGGGGAGCCTGGGGCATAGTTCAGGATTGTTTCGTTCACTGCCGGTGGAACCATTACCACTTTATCTGACATATCTTCCTCCTATTTCAATTCTATGGTAGAATTCAATTATTTTATATTAGATCCACAATGCAAAGAGCACTCCAATTCAGGTGTGAACCAGGTAAATCGTTGGGTTAAAGATAAATTTTATAAAAAAAATCCAGATCAGCGGTATCTGCGAATATTCCCAGGACCTCGTCTTTGTATCCCTGCCCCAATGGCACATCCTGCTTAAGGTAAAGCTCACCGCTGGCATTCTTAAAAATACCCGAGCGTCCGGTTGCCAGTGCATTACGGAGTTCAGCGTCAAAATCTTTGATGATCGATGCGATTTCTCTCATGTTCAAATTATTCTTCATTCGTCGCTTCCAAATCTCCAGATTTCAATAGATATTCCAAATTCGTCAGACTTTCCCGCAAGGCTTCCGTTGCTTCCAGCCAGTCTTCAGGACTGCTACCAGGACCTGACTTTTGGGGATGCTCGATCTCAGATTTGAGTATGTCCAGATAGTTCTGGACCCTGGAGAGATTTTTAAAAATCCTCGCACCCATTTGCTGAATTGTTGGGGGCGAGGATTGATGAGATGCCATTAGCTAATATTTTTTTAAGTTAATCTTTTTTTATACGGGCTCGCATGCGTGCAATGATGTCTGAATCTTCTGCTTCCTGTTGTTCAAAAGTCTTCTCAGGTTCTTCCCCTTCTTCCAGAGATTCCCCTTCTTCATTGACATTCTGAGCGTTTACCTCGGCAGAGACTTCCGGTTTTTCATTGATCTTGCCTTCTTTCAGCCTCTCAATGAGTCCACTCACTTCTTCGTTAAAGCTTTCGACTGTTTTTTCAAGCCGTTTCAGCAACTCTTCCATAAGATTTTGGCCGTAGACATTATTGATACCATCAAGAAGATCATTCAGCTGAGATTTCAGAAATTTCATTCTGCTTTCGGAATTATCAAAATCAACCGTTTCCGGGATTTCGACAATTTCTTCAATTTCTACTGGTTCTTCTTTTTTATCCGGCATAATGCGCTCCTGTTACATTTTTCTTGGTAGTGACCTCAGTTAATAGTGTCTGCGACTGAGATGCTTTAAGCTAGGCAGAATTAGCTCCTCAGGCAAATATTTCATACATTTAAACATCAATCTTTGGGAACTCTTCTAAGATACACACCTTCCAATTCAATATGTCCCTTTACCTGACTCAGGCTGGGTTTATTGGCAAGGAGGGAAATGTTGATTTCCGTAATGGCATCAGCATTTTCCTGGAGGCAGAGATACATCATGGAACGAATAAGATCTTCTGCGCTGGCCTTTTCATTGCCAATTATCTTGATATACCCACTTTCTATGAAGGCACGATTGGTTTTTGGAATATAGATTACAGGGAAATTACTGGCGCGATAAGCAGGTTTTGGTTTCCACGGCGTCACCTCGTAGTCGACAATGCTTCCCTTCACGAAAGCCGGTTCCAATTTCCGGCCTTTGGTCTTGAATTTGACCAGTGGTATTTTTAATGGGGAGGACTCAGGATTCTCTGGAGGAAAAGCAGCCAGACCGGCTGGACCAAAGGAAGCTCCTATATAATAGCAAAGCGTATCTGTATCCAGATAGGCTGCCGGAATATCACAATACCAGGTTCCCTCACTTTCATAAAAGGTTAGCTCCTGATAAATATCCTGGTCATAATGTCGGAGGAAGAGTGTCACATAGTCAGGTGTCGGCAGATAGTCCGGAGTCAACACCTCGATCTGACCAGGGACGCCCTGGAGGAATTTTTCCGGTGGATTGTGATATAACTCGAAACCACAAAGACTTGAGATTAACGGGATCACAATGAATAACAAACGCATTCTAAGAATCACTAAATTGAATTCCCGCATTTGACAGAAACTGATAGAGCTGAAAATTATAATCATCTACGCGTCTTTTGATCTCTGAGGGACTTACCAGTGTGTTGATATAGTATTGTTCGCGCAGGGCCATGATTTCCAGCTGTCGGCTTTCAATTAGGCGAAATCCTGCCACAGTCAAGGCGACATATCCGGGGATTTGATAGAGCCAGCCTTTATCCCAGATAATTCCCAGGTAGGTGGCCCCTGTTAAGCCACTTACCAGAGCGAAGACACGACGCGATCGGTATTCTCGAGAGTAGTTTGATTCATTCTCAAGATGGATCTCATACTCACCGAGCTTCGTCCCAAGGCCAACTATTTCCAGAGCCTCTTTAAATTGGAGCGCTTCACCCCCGCGGAACATCGCCCAGCTTGAATCAGAGAATATCTCCAGTTTAAGACTATTCTTCTGAAATGCCTCAGGCACTTTTAGGCGTAACAATTGACTATCGAATTGTGGAATCATCTGGGTGCTATCACTTTGAGCGTGACTTACCTTTGTGAGAAAGACAAAAGACAGCACGAGTATCAGATATAATTTTCCAGGTTTAAATTTGAGCATGATGGTATGAATTTAGTCATTTTCCGACCTGCTGTTAAGGGTTTTGTTCAGTGATTGATGGGGTTCGAGGGCCGCTCGTGTTTAAAAATGAGACCAGCTTTACTAAATTTTTTCTCCCCTTCTCAGACATTTATTTTACCTTGGGACTAACCGCAAAGAATATTGGCAAGACATAGGATAATTTGAGATGGATTCAGTGACGATTGCATTTGGTATTTACTTACTGCTCATTTTAGGTGTGGGTTTTTACACTGCCCGCCTGACACGCTCCATGAACGATTTTGCCCTGGGTGGAAATCGACTCGGCCCCTGGGTCATTGCTTTTTCTGAACGCGCTTCCGGCGAATCTGCCTGGATCATACTGGGCTTACCCGGTGCGGCGCTTATGGCCGGGATGTTGGAATTGTGGACCGTCCTGGGTTGTGTCTCCGGCATCATTTTCTCCTGGTATATTATCGCCGAACGACTGAGAAAGGCCACCGAGGAACATCAGGCTTTGACCCTGCCGGAGCTGTTTGCAAAGCGCTTTGACGATGATAAGGGAACCATCAGGATCCTCTCCTCCCTCATCATCACTTTCTTTTTCACCTTTTATGTAGCTGCCCAGTTCTCAGGAGCGGGAAAAGTTCTGAATGTAACCTTCGGTATCACTCAGATGCAGGGCATGCTGCTGGGAGCGGTCATTATCGTTTCCTATACGCTTATGGGTGGTTTCCTGGCTGTTGCCTGGACCGATCTGATACAGGGTATCATTATGATCGGGACCCTGGTCATTTTGCCCCTGGTAGCAATGATTGAGATCAATTCACTCCCAGCTGTATCCTTCACCCTTGATCCAGGGACTCTTTTTGTAGGGAACACGGGAATTGCCGCTTTTGCTGCTGCTATTGGCGGCTTGAGCTGGGGTTTGGGATACATGGGTCAGCCCCACCTCATCACACGCTATATGGCAATCGACAAAGTGGAAAATATTAAGATCGGTCGCCGGATCGCCATTTCCTGGGCTATCCCAGCATTCTTTGGCAGCATGTTCATTGGTCTCACAGGATATTATTTACTCAATGCCGGTATGTTGAGTTTTGAGGGCAATCTGCTTGGATCTGCTTCAGCTTTATCCGACCCGGAAAAGATAATGCCCATCATGGCGCAGAACCTTCTGCCAGCATGGATTGCCGGTATTTTTATTTCCGGGGCCATTGCTGCCATGATGTCAACTGCCGACAGCCAGTTGCTGGTTTCAACAACTGTATTGACTGAAGATCTGATCGGAAATTATTTCCACTCATTCAAGAACCGTTTTGATCTCCTATTCATTGGCCGCATGCTGACTGTCGTCATCGGACTGGTCGCTTTTTATCTTGCCTGGGGATCAGAACAACTGGTATTTGAGATGGTAAGCTATGCCTGGGGTGGTCTGGGAGCTTCGTTTGGACCAGCATTACTGCTCACCCTGTGGTGGAAAAAGGTGAGTAAAGTTGGTGTAATCTCTGGAATGGTTGCAGGAACCTTTTTTACTGTAGTGGATCTATTTGGAGTCTGGGTAACTGCCCGCCTGTCGGCATTTGTGATCGCCTTTCTGATCGTCGTGATCTTTTCCTATTGGAAACCCGATGTTGACCAGGCATAAATCCAGCAAGTGACCCTCTCCTAAAAGATAAGGCACTGAAATCGAAGGGTGAGCTTGGTCACTTACCTATGTTCTCACTCTGGGATGATAAAGGAGCAGCCCGACTGCCGAAAGAGTCGCAAATGATGCGCCGGCAATAAATGTTGCTGAGGCTCCGAATGAGTTCCACATTACCCCTGCTATGATACTTGCCAACAATAGTGCTACGCCATTTACCATATTAAAAACCCCAAAAGCCGTACCTCGGAGTTCTGAGGGGGCAGTATCGGCAACAAGTTTCGAGAGCAATCCCTGGGTGAAAGCCATATGCAGGCCCCATAATGCCGCACCAATGAATACAATCCACGGTTGTGCAGCTATCGCCAACAGGACATCAGCAGCGACAAGAATCCAAAGACCTAACAGTAAAAGTGTTCGCGCTGGTAGCCGGTCTGCCGCTGCACCTGCTGGATACGCAAAAATGGAATAGACAATATTCATGACAATCATGATTGCCGGTACATAAGCGATGGCAAGGCCGGCATCCTGGGCACGGAGAATCAGAAATGCTTCGCTGAAACGAGCGAGTGTAAAAACAGCCCCGAGGGTAACGACAAACCAGTATTGTACAGGTAGGCGTTTGGCATCATTCAATCCCAAATGATTTATGTGACCAGCGCTATTTTTTTTGAGGGATTCAGGTTCGCGTAGTGCAACGATCAGCACTAGCACCGCCAGGAATCCTGGCACGACAGCTATCCAAAACACGGATTCGATGTCGTTTGCGAACCAAATCATGAATACAACTGCGAGCAGCGGTCCAAAAAATGCCCCAACCGAATCCAACGATTGGTGTAAACCGTAGGCAGCTCCTCGAAGCTTCGGCGGGACGATATCGGCGACCAGGGCATCACGCGGTGCACCACGAATCCCCTTCCCGATGCGATCGACAAAGCGTGCTCCAAATACCCATTCTATGGTAGTTGCGAGAGGAAACACAAGCTTGCTTAATGCACCCAGTGCATACCCAAGTACAGCGAGCAATTTGCGTTTCCCAAAGTAGTCACTGATGGCGCCTGAAAACATCTTTGTGATTGCAGCAGCACCCTCGGCTAGACCTTCGATAACTCCAAGTGTGACCATGGATGCACCGAGGACAGTGGTCATGAATATTGGCAGCAGGCTGTGAACCAGCTCGGAGGATATATCCATGAACATCGAGACAAATCCAAGCACCCAAATGCCACCTGGTAATTTCCGGTCAATTTTCTTCTTCTGTACCTGGAGTATGGACATGACTAATCTTTTTTCAGAAACCCAATGCACTACAATTGGTCCTCAACACCAGTGTCGGGTTGACTTTTAACACAATGCCTTGGTTAGGTAAATTTCTGGTTTGCGTTTGATTCTAGGGTAAATCTCTAAATATTTTGTGGTTGACAAATGAGTTCATAACGATCCCGCTCCTAAAATATAATTCTATCAACTCCCTTACGGTTTAGTCTCGATAAGCTTGTCGGTGTCAGCGTGCCCATCGCAGCCAGACCATAGCCGTCACTGAACGGAGTCTGTACGTTGCACACTTTCAATTTCCTTTTCTGATCTTACTACGGTAACCTTGTGGTTTGGATTTGCTTGTTCGTGGAACGTTTGCAACATTCTGCCAATTCCATATGCTAAATCTGTTTCACAAACAAACACTGTTTTAATGATTTTCTGAATTTCTTTAAGTGATTGATAACTTTTTGGAATCTCTTTGCTTTCCGAAAATGAAATTTTAAAGTCGGTCACATTTTTGAAGTAGACAATTTCAATTGCGCCAGGTTTTATTTTGCTATCGTTTTGCAAGCGATCAAAATACTCCAGCGTTTTTGGCAGATCCAATACACCCTTTGGAAAAGTTTCAATATTTAGTCCATCTTGCGAGACAGTGTATTCGATTTCCATATTATCTTTTCTTTCTGAATAATTAATTATTCCTGGGGGTACAACTATTATCCCACCGCTCGCATAGGATTCTTAAGATACACCCTTTATCAATGGATACATATTTTAGGTACTCCCATAATCCAGTGAAACTAATGAACTAATGCAGTATGTTCACTTATTCAGGGGACGTATTCTGACCACCACATTTCCCCCTATTACCGCAACTTTTTACTGAATCTTGAAAACTTTATTCAAAAATGATCGTGCGTTTGCCTTTTACCAGAACCCGGTGCTCAAAATGTAACTGCAAGGCGCGGGCCAAGACAACCCGCTCCAGATCCCGTCCCTTGCGGATCACATCCTTCAAGGTGTCCTTGTGTGAAATTCGGATCACATTCTGTTCAATGATGGGTCCCTCATCCAGATCGGCCGTAACATAATGGCTGGTGGCTCCAACGATTTTTACTCCCCTCTGAAAGGCCTGTTTATAGGGATTGCTACCAATAAATGCTGGTAAGAATGAGTGGTGGATATTGATGATCTTATCAGGATATTTGTTCACAATATTCGCTGAAAGCACTTGCATATATCTGGCCAAGACAATGGTGTCGACCTGATGTTCAGCCAGCAATTCCAGTTCCTTTTGCTCCTGGACCGCTTTATTGTGCTTATCAACAGGAATGTGATAGAAAGGAATGTCATACTGGTCTGACAGCGGTTTCAGATCTGCGTGGTTGGATATGATCAGCGGTATATCAATGCAATATTCACCCATTTTGTTGCGCCAGAGGAGATCCAGCAAACAATGGTCATATTTAGAGACAAAGATGGCAACCCGGGTCCTCTCCTCCAGAAATTTGATGTCCCAAGTGGCGTGGAAGGCTTCGGCAATGGTTGCAAAGGTGATCTTTAGATCCGAAGCGGGAATGGAGAAGTGGTCCATATCCCAGGCTACACGAATTGAAAAGACCCCCTCCTCACGGTCTACATGCTCAAATAGATCAATAATATTGCCATAATGCTCGGAGATAAAATGAGATATCCGGGATACAAGGCCAACCCGGTCAGGACAGGAGAGCAGTAAAATAGCCGTTAATTTCTGCTTGGACATGAAATTGAAATTCCCCTAACGGGCATATATTTTTAATGTTGCGGTCAGTGAATTGGCCAGATCCGATGCAGCCCGATTGACCATCTCATCTGCGACTGGCGCGATAGTCTCCCCCTGCGCAGCCAGTTTTTTGCTGGTCCGGCTCAAAGCACGTTCATCACCCCTGAAGGTGATCCACTTCGCTTCGAAATCTGATTGTCCCTTAAATGATTCACTACGGATTAATTTTGATGTCCGGACATCAACGATCTTGTATGAACCTCTGATCTCGGCTTTGGTTGTCCGGGTGTATTCCCGAATCCTTGCTTCTACATCACCATATATTTTGCGGGTCTTTGTTTTGCCATCTTTATCTTCATACTTCTCAGTCTTAATGACCACCCGGGCACTCTCCCTGTAATCCCGGTGGATAGTCTGGACCGGTGTATAGATGATCTGCGTTATTTTACCAGTCATGATTTCATGAACGCCCAGAATTTCCCCAACCTCTACAGCCGTTGCCTCATTTACGAGACCAGAGAGCGCAAGTTTCTGTTCGGCAATGACACGATCAAGTTCATCCCGACTGATAAGTTCAAGAAATTCAGTAGCAGAAGGATCGCTGATGATGGCGCTAACCATCTGATCCAGCACAAACTCAGCTGTCGCACCAAATCGTTCAGTTTTGGCACTCATATCTTCAAAGGGAAAGACGGCGATGCGTTTGATCCCCGCCTTGCGACTGGAATCATATCTGGCATCAGCATCCCGGTAATCAGGAACAAAGCTGAGTGCTTTTTTGAATTGCTTGGCTGCCGCTTTCTGTTCATCCCTGGAGGCGGATTGTGAAAGCCTGTTGCCTTCAGCATAATGGGATTCCGCCGCCATCTCCCGGGCTTCGTTCAGCTCATTGGAATAGTCGATAATTTTGAACTCCAGCATGACTGCTGTCTTGGGATGGCGAATGGGTGGCAAAACTTTAACCGCATCATGTAAGTTGACCAGGCTTTGATATTCTCTGACCAGGATATCATATTTGAATTTTGAATTCTCTGCCTTTATCTCTTCGATACGCTTATCATGGGTCCGATTTGCCATCAGAAAGGCATCGGCCAGAAGGATTTGACTTTTTTCGTAATCCTGCCTTATCTGAAGGCTCCTGGCAAGCATAAACACCGCCGTATCATATTCAGCACGCCCATAGGCCTCTCTGGCGTTGCGCTCTAATTTTGCATATTCGCTAAAAAAAGTACATGCGTTTATACTCAGAAGTAAGATCGTAAGACCAACAGCAATTATTGTATGTCTTTTACCCATTCATTTGCCCCTGTCTATCTGGTTCTCCCTGGTGGCTTCAATTCTCATCCTAAATTAGCGCTCTCCTCTTTTTCATCAAGACATGAAAACAATTCCAGGCAATTATTTGAATTATTCCATGATAATAACAATTTAAAATATTGACAAATGCATAATTGATTACTATTTTTATCACGTATTTTACAGGGACATCGGTCTGGTCGTATTCCCCCGCTTCCGGATTTTAGTTGTCCCTGTTTCTTTTTCGGGAATACGCCAAAAAAAAAGCGACCAATGGTCGCTTTTTTTTATTGAACAGAAATTTTATTCCTTGAGGGCTGTTTCCTCACTGTCAATGATCTCAAATACTTCTTCCAGCTTTGAGATTTTGATCAAGGATAATATTTTTTGCTGTGGTTTTACTATATAGCAAATACCACCTTTTATGGTTGCCTGACGTTTGGCGAATAAAAGCCCTCCTAACCCAG
Organism: Fidelibacterota bacterium; assembly: GCA_021734325.1. GTDB lineage: Bacteria > Fidelibacterota > UBA8477 > UBA8477 > JABMPR01 > JABMPR01. The sequence goes on from JAIPJF010000001.1 coordinate 169,537, forward strand.
TGCTGTCAACCATCCTTACATTTTCCATGTTAATCATAATGTTTTTAAAATCAGCTTCAGCGATGGCCATAAAGATATCACGTTTGAATGCTTTGACCCCTCTAATATCAAAGGTCGTATTCTGGACCCTTACGATAAGGGTATCTTTTTTAATCTCAGTCTCAAATTTCATTTTTGTTGATCCTAGTTAACGCACAAAAACGTTGTTTATTTACTAGATTGATTTCTCTTGTTTTTTGGCTTTTCAAATTGTTCTACAAACCAGAGGCGGAATATATCATCAGTGAAGGGACAGGGCAAGTCCATATGAACCTTCACTTCACCTTTTATTGATGCTAAAATTATATCTATCATATTGAAATTAAATTAATATGCAGGCAATGAATAATCATCTGAGAAGCCTTAGGAATATTCTAGGTCTTGTTCTAAAAACAGGGGTTGTACCCTTCATTTTAAATCTTGAAGGATTCCCCATTGCTTCCCACAGTTTTAACCAACCCAGCTCAATTTTCAGCTGGATTATCATTCTGGCTGGACTGGCAGGGCTCCTTACTTCTCATCTGCTGCTCCTCAGGTACGGAGATGGAAATGCCCAATTCATCTTGCGAAGTACCCGTCTTGTTGATGTTGGCGTTTACGCACGGAATCGGCACCCTTTTTTTTGGTTCCTCTCCCTATACTATCTGGGTGTCCTGATCAACTTTTATGGATTCACTCTTCTAACATTCATTATTTGGATATCCTTTGTCATTCTGGGTCTGATCTATCTTCTGACGATTCAGGAAAGATTTCTACGAAGCTCCCTTCCCGACCATTACAATGATTACCGCAAAAACACACCCGTCCTGACCTGGAAAATGAAAATTCCAGTGAACCAATCAGTTAAAATACTGCCTCAATTGGTATGGATCTTTGGGATGTTGATTCTGCGTCACTGGTACAAAATAGAAATAAAAGGGAGTGAACATATCCCCCATAAAAGACCCTTCCTGCTTGTGGCAAATCATGAGAGCTACCTGGATCCATTCCTTTTTGGGGTCTTTGTTCCTTTCGAACTTAAGTTTGTGACGACTGCAGATGTATTCACCTCGCGATTAATGCGATTTCTCCTGGGTGGCATCGGAACATTTCCCATGCGACGTCATCGCCAGGATCTTAAATCCATACGGACCATGATCCGAATGATCAATAAGGGCCAGGTGGTAGGAATATTTCCTGAAGGTGGTCGAAGTATTGATGGAACGCCCCTTCCCATATTGAAAGAGACGCTCAAGTTGATCCAGCATTGCAGTGTACCAATTCTCCCTGTTCATCTTGATGGTGCATATGAGATATGGCCGCGCTGGTCATCAAAAAGGCGGAGAGGAAAGGTTACGGCAACATTTAAACCGATCATCCCTGTTGAGGACCAGAGCGACCTCACCACGCTTAATGACCACATTGCAAAGGCGATTTTTGCACATCCAAAGGTATACAGATCTGTAAAGAGTAAGGACATCGCCAATGGTCTGGATAATTTTTTATGGGCCTGCCGTAACTGTGAAACACGCAATTCGATCGAATATTGCTCGACAAATATAATTCGATGCAGACAGTGTCATTCTGAATGGCTCGTAAATGATGATTATACCTTGGTTCACGCTGAAACCTCCGAATCATCCACCTTACACACCTGGATCAAGGATATCACTCAAACGGTGCGAAGTCATCCCATTACCACAGAAATCGGCCTGGATCTGGAGACAGATGAACAGATGTTCCTGAGCAGCCCGATCATCAGCTATCGGCATGAAGAGAATCCTGAACTTACTGATAATCTTATCCTCTCGCTGACCAATAAACGATTCATTCTATCTCAAAATGCAAAATCTATCCACTCGTGGGCATTGGAAGTTATTACCATTTTCACCATGGATTATTACAATGAAATCTCAATCGGGGTAAGTGGTATCAGACATACCTTTGCCCTGCCGGCAGAAGAGATCAGTTTAAAATGGCAGACCTATTACGAGGAACTATCTGTGTCCTGATCACCTGTTATCGGCCTCATACATGGGTAAATAGCCCTTTCTCCTTTTTCAATCTCACTTATCTTTGGAACCAAAATAAAAACTGAAAGGGACATCGTGAGTAAACCATTACCTGAGATCACCTTAAAAGCAGTTATTCTGGGAGCACTATTATCAATGGTTTTGGCAGGAGCAAATGCCTACCTGGGTCTTTTTGCCGGAATGACAGCTTCAGCATCCATCCCGGCTGCCGTCATCAGTATGGGCATACTGAGTATGTTCAAAAAACATAATATTCTTGAAGATAACATTGTGCAAACGGCTGCCTCAGCAGGCGAATCGCTGGCAGCCGGTGTGATTTTCACCATACCTGCCTTACTGCTCATGGGGTACTGGGAGACTTTTAATTATCTGGAAGTTGCCAAAATTGCCGGTGTAGGTGGCCTGATCGGCGTTCTGTTCACCATTCCTCTCCGACGCGCCTTGATAGTAGAGGCAAAACTGACCTATCCAGAGGGAGTGGCTACTGCGGCGGTGCTTCAAGCCGGTCACGTAGGAGACAACACTTCTGCAGAAGAAATCCAGGGTGGGCTAAAACTTTTGACCCTTTCAAGTCTTGCCTCTGCATTTATGAAGCTTGGACAGCAGGGCTTTGCCCTCTGGAATTCTGCTCTGGAAGGAGCAACCCACCTTGGCAAATCCGTTTTTGGATTTGGGTCAGACCTATCACCGGCTTTGATCTCAGTCGGGTATATTGTTGGTCGAAATATCAGTATTCTGGTTTTTTCAGGCGGTATCATCTCCTGGTTCTTTGCGATCCCGATCTATACAGCGATCCATGGTTTCGAAGGGGACGCGTTGGAAGCCGCAAACACGATCTGGGATACTGAAATCAGGTATCTAGGTGTGGGAGCAATGGTTGTCGGTGGCATCTGGTCCCTGATCAAACTGTTCAAACCTCTCATGGAAGGAATCAAAGCCAGCCTGAGAGCATATAGCGCAACTCAAAATGGTGAGATTCTTAAACGGGAAGAGCAAGATATACCTATCAAATATGTTGGGATTGCCTTGCTCGTCCTAATGATTCCTGTTTTTTTTATATATAATGACATTCTTCCTACCATGCAACTGGCTGTTCTCATGACCATCATTATGATGGTATTTGGTTTTTTCTTCTCCGCAGTGGCAGGCTATATGGCCGGAGTTGTTGGTTCATCCAACAATCCAATTTCGGGAGTTACAGTTGCAACGGTATTATTTGCTTCCCTGTTACTCCTGGCTATTCTTGGTTCTGGTTCTCTTCAGGGAGCTGCTGCTGCCATTATGGTGGGAGCTGTGGTTTGTAATGCGGCCGCGATTGGTGGTGACAATCTCCAGGATCTAAAAACAGGTCATATCGTCGGTGCCACGCCGTGGAAGCAGCAGGTCATGCAGATCATTGGTGTTCTCAGTGCCGCCATTGTGCTTGGTCTTGTATTGGATATACTGCACACGGCCTATACCATTGGTTCCCCCGTCCTGTCAGCCCCACAGGCCACACTTATGAAAGCGGTTGCAGAAGGTGTCTTTCAGGGGAATTTACCCTGGAACATGGTCATCATCGGCGCCATTATTGGTGTAATCATCATCGCGTTGGATATTCGTCAGGAAAACAGAGGCTCTGATTTTAGGATTCCAGTTCTTGCCGTGGCAGTTGGTATCTATTTGCCCATTTCCCTGACCACTCCAATTTTTATAGGCGGAATGCTGGCTCACTTAGGAGACAAAATGGGTGCTACCGATTCAACCAGGAAAAAGGGTTTACTCCTGGCTGCTGGGATGATCACTGGCGAGGCAATCATGGGCATCCTAGTCGCCTTACCTATCTTCTTAACTGCAGATAAGGACTGGTGGCCCACATTTCGCGGTTTTGGATGGCTGGGACCTATTCTGATCGTTGCCATCATGATCTGGTTTCTCACAACCTTAAAATCAGACCGAACCCAGGCAGGAGAAAATTAATGAAACCCGTTCGTCGCGATTTTCTGCTTGAATTGCCCAAACCGGAGCTCCATTGTCATTTGGATGGTTCACTACGCCTTGATACTATTCTGGATCTCGCTCAAAAGGACAAGGTTGATCTTCCCTATAAGGATCGTGACACATTAAGCAAAGCTGTTACGGTTAAGGGGCAAGTAAAGAATCTGGAAACCTATATCGATAAATTTCAGATCACACTCAGTGTTCTGCAGACTGCCGACGCTCTGGAAAGGGCTGCTTTTGAACTTGCCGAGGACGCCGCTGCTGAGAATGTGAGACTTTTGGAGGTTCGATACTCCCCCATACTCCATCAGAAGCGGGGAATGACGCCCATGGAGTCACTGGACGCAGTGATCGCCGGTCTGAACAAAGCCCAGCATGAATTCAATATCAGTACGGGAGTTATTGTCTGTGGTATCAGGAATTTTTCCATTGAATCATCCATTCAGCTGGCAGAACTCGCCATTGCCTATAAGTATCGCGGCGTTATAGGTTATGACCTTGCCGGTGTAGAGGAAAATTTCCCTGCAAAGGATCATCTTCAAGCCTTCTATCTGATCAGGAATAACAACGTGAATGTTACCTTACATGCTGGTGAAGCCTACGGTCCTGCGTCTATTCATCAAGCTATCCACTACTGCGGTGCCAACCGTATCGGACATGGAACGCGATTGCGCGAGGATGGTGATCTGATGAATTATGTCAACGATCACCGCATTTGTCTTGAGGTTTGTCTAACCAGCAATTATCAAACGGGTTCACTGGCAAAAATAGAGAATCATCCTTTGAAATTTTATCATGATTACGGCTTAAGATTGTCTCTTAACACAGATAACCGGCTGATCAGCGGCGTCACCCTGGTGGATGAATACATGCTGGCACATAAAACTTTCAATTTCAACATGCTGGATTTCAAGGATTTTATTATCAGTGGTTTTAAAAGCGCTTTTCTTGAGCATCGAGAACGAACGAAGTTGATCAAGGAGGTCGCCCACCAGATCGACGACTATCTGGGTGTAGGCTCACATAAATATTAAGGGGCAAAAATGACTCTATTATACCTGAATTCAAATACCATGGGAAGTGGAGATGATCTTCTCGGGACCCGATTGCTCGCGATATTTTTAAAAAAGCTCTCTGAATCTGACCATACTATTGATGTGATCGCTTGTGTGAATATTGGAATAGAATTAACCACTCAAAAAGGCGAAGCCCTGGAAAGCTTACGGGTGATGGAATCCAGAGGAGCACAAATTTTCAGTTATGGTACCTGCCTCGATTTTCATGATCTAAGGGATAAGCTACTTATTGGATCAGTTGGAAATATGGAACAGAGCGTTGAGATATTGTGCACGGCAGACAGAGTAATCCGGCCCTGTTGACGTGGATCCTGATATTGTTCAGGGATTGGCAGAAACGACATGCATCCCAAGTCGATTCAGGTATAGAAATTAAGCGTTTACAGCTTATTGACCGAAATGGCATTGCTCGTGTCATGACAGGATGAATTGCATCCTCCGCAGCTCACTGGCTGATCTTTGGGAACTTGTCCCAAATTCACAAAATACTTTATAAATACCCACAACGCAGCACCTACAGTAAGCACTACCAAAGCAATGTCTATCAGGTGAGCCAATTGAACATCCCTCCGAAATACTTGATTGAGAATGCGAGTAAATAGGCCAGACTCAGCGAGTAGCCTATAGAGAATATGGTATAAACCCAGGTTCCAGTCTCACGCTTGATAGCTGCCACCGTCGCCAGACAGGGTGTATATAAAAGGGTGAAGACCATAAAGCCCAGTGCAACCACTGGAGTCATTCCTGAAGTCCTTAAACTGCTGATAACACCATCATTCCCCTCGTCAACATTTTCACCAACCCCAAATAGGACGCCATAGGTCGAGACCACTATTTCCTTGGCGATAAATCCGGTGATCAGGGCAACACTTTCACGCCAGGTAAAACCGAGAGGGGCAACAATGGGCTCAAACAATTTGCCGACCTTGCCAATCCACCTGTGTTCCGTGATCTCGCTTATCTCCTGCTGTCTAAGTACAAGCAAATCGTTTTCCTGGGCGAAAGAGAATTTGGACATCAAGTCATTGTATTGGGTTTCTAAATCGAGGAAAGCAGCACTCGCTTCAAACTCGACCAGCTTTGAATGATATTCAGATCGGGCATGGTCAATGGAGGCATCGTATCTGGCATTCAAATCTAAGATCTTCCCAGAGTAAGTATTTACGAGCTGATCCCGCTCAGAATCATAGTCCCGACTCAATTCAACAGACTGGGGAAAGTAGCCCAGCACCCAGATCAAAATTGAGCCCACCAGAATGACTGTGCCCATCCTTTGAATGAACAGATATCCCCGTTCCCAGGTATGGAGTGTTAGCGACCGCAGTGTGGGTCGCTGATAGGGTGGCAACTCAAGCACAAAGGGCTTTGACATCCCCTTCAATATGGTTCTGCTGAATAGCTTCCCGCTTACAATTGCCACAACAATGCCCAAAACATACATGGAAAAAATAACGGTCGCGGCATTTTCTGGAAAAAATGCGCCTCCCACAAGGACATATACGGGTAATCGGGCAGAACAACTCATGAAGGGGTTGATCAATACTGTCAGGATCCTGTCCCGTCGTGATTCCAATATACGGGTGCCCATAATGGCTGGAACATTGCAGCCAAAACCCATGATCATTGGAATGAAAGCCTTGCCATGCAGGCCGATATTGTGCATGATCCTGTCCATGATAAAAGCGACCCGGGCCATATAACCTGAGTCTTCCAGCATGGCGATGATAAAAAAGAGGATAAAGATATTGGGCAGGAAGACAGCGATCGCTCCAACACCTCCGATCACACCATCCACGAGAAGACTTGCAAACATGCTTTGAGGCAGAATATTAGAAACAGTATTCATCAACAGGACTACTCCTGCATCAATCCAATCCATTGGTATGGATCCAAGATCATAAGTAATCTTAAACATAAGCCACATCAAAAAGCCAAAAATGGGGAGTCCCAGCCAGCGATTGGTGATGAGGCGGTCGATTTGTCGACTATAGTCTGTGGATAACTTTAAGTTTTCTTTCACACATTCTCGAATGGCTCCCTGAATGAACCCATAGCGGGCGTGGGATACAATCGCTCTCCCTGTATCCTTGAACAATAGCTCAAGTCTTTCAACAGAGGCATTTGCCTGCGCAAGTATTCCCTGCCCCTGATTCCGTTTTCGGATCTCATCACGGGTTTGCTTATCTGATTCAAGAAGTTTGACGCTTGTCCAGCGTCGCATATGATCATCATCTGATTCCTCCTCAAGGAGCATGCTGATCTTTTCGAGCTCAGCTTCAATATCTCTGGGATAGCTGATTTTGATGGGTCGAGATTTTTGGGATTGTTCAGTGACAACCCGGAGGATCTTCTCTTTGAGTAAATCGATGCCTTCACCTGTCCGGCCAATGACCGGCACTACTGGGGCACCCAATAGTGTTGCCAGGGTATCAACATCGATTTCAAGACCTTTTTCCTCGGCCATATCCATCATGTTCAGCACAATGACCAGGGGCCGTCCCAGTTCAATCAATTGGGTGGTAAGGAATAGATTTCGCTCCAGATTGGAAGCATCCACGATATTTACGACCACTTCCGGTCGATCTTCTACCAGATATTTCCGGACGATGGTCTCTTCTGCGGAGAATGCTGTCAGCGAGTAAGTTCCGGGGAGGTCAACCGTATTAAATTTATGATCACCAAACGAATAATGTCCTGATTTACGCTCAACGGTGACACCGGGCCAATTCCCTACATGCTGGCGGGCACCGGTTAGATGATTAAAAATAGTGGTCTTCCCACAATTTGGATTCCCTGCAAGTGCGACATTAAAGTTCATATTAATTGATTAGTTCTACAGAAATTTTTTGGGCGTCGACGCCACGAATGGAGAGATGATAACCCTTAATGATCAATTCCATTGGATCCCGGAGAGGGGCATATTTATCAACACACACTTCTGTGTCCCTGGTGAGTCCCATCTCAATCAGACGCAATCTGAATTGTTCACTGCCTCCAATTTCAAGTATTCGTCCTTTATCACCAGGTCGGAGGTCACTCAGGCGCAAGCCTTCTCTATTTTCCAGCGACAGTCTGTGGCGGGGATTTTTTTTAAAATTGAACATTCAGGAGTACCCATTTATTTCTTTTGACAGTTGGAGCAGGTACCAAAAATATGCATCGTATGACTTGAGGGTTTGAAATCATGCTCTTCGCAAACTGCTATCTGTTGGGCTTCCATTTCAAGGTTGAAAAACTCGATCACTTTGCCACAGGCTTCACATATCAGATGGTCATGGTGTTCATCTTCTCCCTGATTGCGTTCGTAGCGCATGCGCCCATCACCAAAATCCAATTTGGTCACAAGTTGCTGTTCTACGAGGGCTTCCAGACTACGATATACAGTTGCTCTACTGACGTTCTTCTGCCGCTTGTGAAGTTCGAAATAGATTTCTTCAGCGTCAAAGTGTTCGCTCGTACCATTTAATAATTTGAGCAAGGCAATTCTTTGGGATGTAGCTTTTAGTTCGTGATCTCGCAGCGTTTTTTTGAGCGCTTGATTTACTGAAACTGCCATCATTCGCCCTCCCTTCGATACGAAAATAAGACTTATTCTCATTTACGCAAGAGCAATTCAATCTCATTTAGAAAATTTGATCTCACATTCAGTGAATCCTCAGGTGCGAAGCTTGATTCTTAAGCTGGCCTGGATATATTTAGACTATCAAGCTTCATCGGTTTTGGAAAATCATGAAAGTGAGTGGTGATAATGAGCAAAATTAGCTTCACACTGAATGGACAGCCTAAAACCCTCAGTATCGATGATACGACTCCCCTGCTTTGGGTTATTCGAGATTATTTTGGTCTGACTGGTACCAAGTATAGTTGCGGCATGGGAATCTGCGGAAGCTGTACGGTGCACATTAACGGACAGCCAAAGCGCTCATGCCGGATGACAGTCAGTGAGGTTGCCGGAAAGGATGTCCTCACCATTGAGGGCTTGGGAGTGAAAGGCTTGCATCCTGTCCAGCAAGCCTGGGTCGAGGAGGAAGTTGCGCAGTGCGGATACTGTCAATCCGGACAGATCATGACAGCAGTTGCTCTGCTCAATGATGTACCAGACCCCACTGATGAAGAAATCATCCAAGCGATGAATGGTGTGCTGTGCCGCTGTGGAAGTTATCAGCGCATTCGCAAGGCAATTCATAAAGCGGCAGAGGAGGTAAAATAATGAGCACCTCTACCCATCACCTGAGCAGAAGGGAATTTATCAAGCTTGGTTCAGGGAGCACAGTCGCCCTTATCCTTGGGATCAATTGGACCCTGGCCAAAGGGAAGGATGTTGAAAAAGCACCAACCCTTTTTTCACCAAATGCCTATTTAAGTATATCCAATAATGATAGCATTACAGTAGTGATGCCCCGCAGTGAAATGGGCCAAAAAATCTATACTGCCCTTCCGATGATACTTGCTGAAGAACTTGAGGCCGATTGGAATAAGATCAAGGTTGTGCAGGGGGACTTGAATCAAATCTTCGGTTCCCAGACCACAGGCGGGTCTGCGAGCATTCGGACTCAATACGACCGTTTGCGAAGGGCTGGAGCAACAGCCAAAACCATGCTTGTGCAGGCAGCCGCACAAGAATGGAGCATCAATCCCAACGACTGTTGGGCAGCAGAGGGATTCGTTTATAACAAAGTAAACAAACAAAAATTGAGCTACGGTTCTCTGGTAGGCATTGCTGCTTCCCTTCCTGTTCCGAAAGACGTTGTGCTAAAGAATCCCCAGGAATTCCGAATTATTGGGAAAGCATATAAAAGTCTGGATGGATTAGCAAAGATTGATGGAAGCCTGAAGTATGGGTATGATTTTAAAGTTCCCAATATGCTAACTGCCGTTGTAGCCAGGATTCCCCGCTATGGCAACACACTTAAAGATTTTGACTCTTCGGATGCATTGAAAATACCTGGAGTCAAAAAAGTTGCCAGTATCAGTTCTGGTGTCGCAGTCATCGCAGAGGACACCTATTCAGCGATCCAAGGCCGGAAAAAGCTAAAGCTAAATTGGAATAGCGGACCATTTGACGAGCTGGATAGTAAGACCATTTCCCTTCGGCTCCATGAGGCCTTGAAGCAGAAAGGGACCATCCTAAAACAAGATGGAAATGTTGATGCAGCAAAAATAGCTTCCTCCCAGACCTGGGATCTGACCTTTGAAGTACCTTATCTGGATCATGCACCGCAGGAGCCAAACAATTGCACGGCGTATATTCACGAAGGTGTTTGTGAGGTTTGGGCGCCTACTCAAAGCCCCGGAAATGCCTTCTGGGGTGCGAAGCTGATAACCGGCTTCAAGGATGAACAGATAAAGATCCATACTTTGCGCATAGGAGGTGGTTTTGGACGAAGGCTGCAGAAAGATTATGTAGAAGACGCCGTTGAGGTCGCCCTACATATGGATCAACCAGTAAAAGTGGTTCGCATGCGGTCGGAGGACATCAAAAATGGATTCTACAGACCTGCATCTGTTCATCAGGTGTCGGTGGGCGTTGATAGTGATGGAATACCTACATATTGGGAACATCACATTTCCGGTCCAAGCAATGATTCGAGCTCCATTTTTACTGGTGGTGCAGAGAATCTTGCCTATGCCATCCCCAATCAGAAGATTTCATATGTTATGACTGATCTGCCGGTACCGATTGGCGCATGGCGCTCTGTGGGAAATACTCAGACAGCGTATGTAAATGAATGTGTGATAGATGTGATTGCCCGGAGGACAAAACAAGACCCGGTCGTACTCCGCAAAAATTTATTGAAAGATCACCCCCGCCATCTGGGAGTACTAAATCTTGCAGCAAAAAAGGCCAATTGGGGAAGTGAACTTCCAGAGAATCATGCCAGGGGCGTAGCTGTTCATTATTCATTTCAAAGCTATGTCGCCATTGTTGCCGAAGTTTCAAAAACATTAAAAGGAAAGATTAAGGTTGAGAAAATCACTGCGGTTATCGATTGTGGCACTGTTATCAATCCAGATGGCGTCCACGCCCAGGTGGAAGGGGGCGTGGTAATGGCACTGACCGCAGCACTACATGGAGAGATAACGATTCTGGACGGGCAGGTGAAACAATCCAACTTTCACAATTATCCCCTTCTGACTATGGCAGAAATGCCTGAAATAAGCACCCATATTGTAAAAAGTACCGAAGCTCCCACCGGTGCAGGCGAACCACCTGTACCACCGACAACTCCGGCTTTGATGAATGCAATTGCGGCACTGACAGGGAACCGAATCACCAAATTACCCCTGAAAGATCAATTGAATTAACATCCTGATAACTGGATTACAATTTGAAGCGGGAAATATTCGTGGTGATTAATTAAAAAAGTTATTTAGTCCTGGACATCCAGGTTGGCAAACTTGGCAATCAGTTTCTTTTTGACATTGCCCTGGAACATGACAGTCACCTTTGCTTCAGGACCTGCACCTTCAACATTCAGGATCTTGCCTTTCCCAAATATCTTGTGTGTAACCGGCATTCCAGCCTCGTAGATTCCTTTTTCACGATTGTTGAGGTTCCCTAAGGCACGTTGCATGCCTGAGGATCTTTTAGCTGAGGCTGTCTTAGCTGTTTTCGTTCTTGTCACCTTAGTTATTTGTTTTTGGCGATATTCTCTTGGAGAATAATCACTGATCGTCCTGGTTCCGTATTCAAGTAAATGTGAGGGTATCTCATCCAGGAATCGAGACGGACGACTGTATAAAGTCTCTCCATATCGTTGTCTCATTTGAGCACCACTTAAATATGCACGCTCCATCGCCCGTGTCAAGCCTACATAAAATAATCTTCGCTCTTCCTCAAGGGCCTTGGGATCGTCAATCGCACGCTGCAAAGGAAACAATCCATCCTCCATGCCTGTGAGAAAGACCACGGGGAATTCCAGGCCTTTTGCACTATGCAAAGTCATCAATGTTACCTGCTGCTGATCCTTATTGTAGTTATCGATGTCAGTAAGTAAAGCTACCTCCTCCATATAGCCAGCAAGGCTTGGTTCTTCAACACTTTGGGTAAAATCCGAAATAGCTGCCAGGAGCTCATAAATGTTCTCAAGTCGCGCTTCACTTTCAGCTGTCATTTCCTCTTTGTATTGTTTTACGAAACCCAGTTCATCCACAAAGGCCCTGGACCATTCATCCAAACTGAATTCAGATAATAATGCAGAATATTTGCTGATCAATTTTACAAAATCAATAACCTGATTAAATGCCCTTGAGGAGAGACCTATCTCCTGGGCGCGGGTGGCGGCGGAAAACATCGAGATATCCTGATCTGTCGCAAAGGCGCTGATCGCTTCCTGAGTCGTCATGCCGATTCCACGTGTGGGCTTATTGATAATGCGCATAAAACTCACATTGTCCAGAGGATTCATGATAAGCCTGAAATAGCCCAATATATCCTTTACTTCCATGCGATCGTAAAACTTTGTCCCACCGATGATCTGATAGGGTATACCCGTTCGCCGAAGCACATCTTCAAGCGGGCGGGATTGGGCATTGGTTCGATACAGAAGTGCAATATCATGGAACCCGTGACCATTCCCTCTGCACACCGATTGGATTTCATCCACGATCAACTTGCCCTCATCGATCTCATTGCGACCATCCAGCACCTTGATGATCTCACCATCGCCACTTTCAGTAAAAAGTTCCTTTTCGGCCCTATGTTCATTCTTTGATACAACTGCAGCAGCCGCAGCCAGAATCGTTTTGGTCGAACGATAATTTTGCTCCAGTTTAAAAATTTGAGCTCCAGGAAAGTGCTGTTGGAAATCTAGGATATTACCAATATCTGCACCACGCCAGCCATAGATGGATTGATCGTCATCACCAACCACACACAGATTCTTATGTTCATGGCTCAGCGCTTCAACAAATAAGAATTGAGCCTTATTGGTATCCTGATATTCATCCACCAGTATGTATTTGAACTGATCCTGGTATTTTTTCAGGATATGAGGATTTTTTTCAAACAACTCCAGGGGCTTCAAAAGCAAATCATCAAAATCCATGGCACTGCTTCTTTTTAATTCTGACTGGTAGAGTGCGTAAATCTTCGCTACTGTATCATCAAAACTGCTATTGGCAAGATCTTCAGCTTCCTCCGGGAAGATCATCTGTGACTTGAACTGCTTGATATTATAAAAGACAGCATTGGGTTTGATATAATCTGTTGAAATATTCAGATCTTTCATGATCTTTTTTACAACTTTCTGGCCATCCTCATCATCATAGATACTGAAGTTTTGCTCATAACCAATATAGAGCGCCTCTCGCCTCAGAATACGGGCACAGATGGAATGAAACGTTCCCATATTCACATAGGATCGATCGGTTCCCAGTAAGGCCGCGATACGTTCCTTCATCTCACCGGCAGCCTTGTTGGTGAAGGTAACCGAAAGAATCTCATGGGGAGACGCTGCTCCGGAATTAATAAGATTGGCGATACGGTGAGTTAATACACGCGTTTTACCACTTCCGGCTCCTGCAAAAATAAGCACAGGGCCTTCCAACGCCTCGACAGCCGCCTTCTGCTGGGGATTAAGCCCCACCAGGACGTTTATCATTTGTGTGATCTCTTCCGTTGGTAACGATTTACTTTGTTGTTGTGCTCGCGAAGGGTTCTGGAAAAATCATGGGCCGCCGTGCCGTCATTTTTACCCACAAAATAGAGAAAATCTGACGTTTCCGGATTCAAACTTGCCATGATACTTGCTAAACCTGGGTTGGCTATTGGTCCCGGAGGCAAACCGCGATACAAGTAGCTGTTATAGGGGTCTTTTATGGAGAAGTGCTTCCTTTGGATGTTACCGTTCCACAAACCCTTTTGAACCAGCATATAAATGATGGTGGGGTCACAGTTCAGCAGCATGTTCTGACTTAAGCGGTTATGGTACACAGATGAAACCAGGCGTCGTTCATCATCCCTGGCTGTCTCTTTTTCCACCAAGGAGGCAAAGGTGATCAAGCTGTGGAGATCAAACCCGTATTCTTCCGCCTTTTGGAGCATATCGGTAGTGATATTCTGTCTGAAATGGGTAACCAATCTTTTCAGTACCATGTATTCATCACTGTTTTCAAGGAAGCGGTAGGTCTCCGGAAAAAGTGTGCCTTCAAGATGTTCAAATCCATCGCCGGCTATTTTCAACAGACTGGAGTCTGTCAGTAGGCTGGTCATTTTTAATGAATCCAGATTTAGTTGTCTGCTCAGGAGCCCGATGATCTCGTCTGATCTGAGTCCTTCTGGAATGGTAATCGTTATCTCAAGTGCTTTTGCATGAGCAAGCGCAGAAATTGCTTCGGAATTCGTCAAGTGCCCCTTGATCGTATACATCCCTGGATAGATAGCGCGTGTCTTACGAAGTAATCTGGCAGCCAGCTTAAACGTCATTGGAGACCGAATAATACCGGCATGATAAAGTTGCTCTGCTATGGAGTTCAGCGTGGCACCATCCTGTATAAGGATGTTAACATCTTCTCCTTCCCCCGTCAAGGGTCGGGAGTCAAAGATAATGTAGAGGCTGGTTATCCCCAGGATCAGGAGAATTATCAGGGTTAACAGACTCAGACGCAGGGTGTCTTTCAAACAAAATATCCTTATTTAAGTCTATCAATATATGTGGGGCTCTTTTGCATGTCAACGATGGTAAATATTTATCTAAACTTATGATTTTTATTTGCGCCCCTATCCACCTCCATCTATATTCGCCGCGCTATGGGAAATAAAGCAGACAAAGACAGCAAACACTGGCTCTCCGAGTTACCCTTCACTGGGAGAAATTATGTTTTATTCATAGCAGGCTTGTTTGTCATTATTCTTGGCTATGTGCTGATGGGAACGGGTGAATTGAATAGTACCCAATCATTGACCGTATCCCCCATCGTATTGCTCATCGGCTACCTGGTGATTATCCCGGTCGCCATATTGTTCAAGAAAAAAGACAGAAGCGAATAATTTGGGATCGTAGTTCAGTTTGGTTAGAACGCCGGCCTGTCAAGCCGGAGGTCGCCGGTTCGAGCCCGGTCGGTCCCGCAAAAGCTCTTGAGAAATCAGGGGCTTTTTTTTGCCCAGAAGATTAATATCCGGCGACTGACAGAGGTCGTCCCGACACTTCGGGTCGGGATCGGTCCCGCAAAAGCTCTTGAGAAATCAGGGGCTTTTT
>JAIPJF010000002.1 GCA_021734325.1 Fidelibacterota bacterium
GCGTTGATGAGGAAGTGATCAGAAATTATGTGGAATATCAGGGACGACAGGATTCAGGACAAATCCAAAAGGATTTGTAATGTTCGCGAAGCGGGGGCGTTAGCCCCTAGGACCCCGGGTTTACCCGGGGGTATCTATAGACCAGTGAAAAGGATATTCCCTATTGTATCTCAGGCTTTCCGCACATTATAAAATATTCACAATTACCTCCCCCGCGATGTCACAATTAGATCAGTTGTGAAAAGCCTTTTTTTACACTATTTTTCATTAATTCATCATAAGAGGGCAATCACAGTCAGTGTGAGGTTGAACATGAGATCGACAGGACGCCTACTCAAAATATTGATTTATTGGTTTGGATTGATCCAAGTACTTCATCTGATGGTTTTGATTCGGGCAGGATTTATTTATTTAAATCAACACACCATTGTGTTCCCTGCAGCACCTCCTGTTTTGGGCTGGACGGATCAGTCCATGCACTTTTTGCTGGCGATGGGTATCGTTGACAGCCTGATCATTGTTTGTTCGTTAATTGCCGTATTCGGCTTTCAAACAGGGAAAAGCTGGTTTCCACTCTCAGGTTTATGTGCTTCGGGAGCTTCTATTGTTACTGCCCTGGTTTTCGCGCTGGGAACCATACCCTCAACGGCGTGGCAGGCGAACCCGTGGGCCTATGCCATCATAAGTATTTTATTTGTGCCACACATATTTCTGTTTATGAAATTATATGCATTGCTTAGCCACCAATTACAGAAAGTGAGTCGATAAAAGGAGTTTAAATGGATGCACACTTATTCTATACCGGTTTGGCTGAATCTCTAAAATTTATCCTGTATCTGATATTTTTAGCCATGATAGGATGGGCAATATGGCAACGCAGGCAGAGGAAATCATCCTGGGCGGGATGGATACATGCTACCGTTTTTCTCAATTTTATTATTGGGGGTCTATACGGTGGCGCCAGAATGCTCACAACTGATCCTGTTGAAAATATGCTCATTCGTAGAATGTTTGCCTGGGAAGCCTGGTTTTGCTTTGCAGTGGCAAGTTTTTATTTTCTGATACTCTACCTCCGTCAGATAAAAGAAGAACAGTGATCAGGTAATAACCTAATACCTGCGTTAAAGACCATTCCACGGTCCCTCTCATCACCAGCCAATTGCTGATCTTAATTTTCTTTCGGTGCCGATGAACTATTGCTTCCAGACATTCAGTAACGAACCTATTTTATAATAATAGGTCAAGCGAACTCAATCGTTGAAGGGGAGTTATGAAAAACGATTATTTGTGTCCCTACTGCCGGGGCAATCTGAAAGTCGATAACAATATCGTTATCGCTGTGAGAACACAGAATGAACAACGCGGTCTCTTGCTGCTAAGTCCAAAGCTGGGGAACTATCGCTGTCACAAAAATGATTCACTCACCTTCTCAGATGGTGAGCGGCTGGAATCATTTTGCCCCATGTGCCACTCAAATCTGAAAGCCATCAACGTAAATTCAAATCTCGCAGAAGTGATTATGGTTGATGAACAGGGCGATGAATATGCGATCTTCTTTTCAGAAATTGTAGGTGAACATTCAACTTACAAGATCAAGGATCATGACATTGAAAGCTTTGGTGATGATGCAGAGGATTACATCAATTATTTCGGATCTTAGCCCGGATAAACCCAGCTCCTCAAGACAAATCAATACTTATTAAGCTAAGTTATTATAGGTAGTTAAGCCCATTCGTGCACTGCTTATAATATCCTTAAACAGGTATAGTTGTGTCTGGCAAGTAATTAACAAATACTGTGTTCACTTAGATTTGCAGAAATATTTTTATAATTATCTTGCTATCAGTAAAAATCATTACGTATGTTTTGACAGAGGATAATAATTGTCTGTTTGCCTTATATGAGAGGGTTGACAGCTTTTAAAACAATAAGGGAACCTCCGTAATGAGTATCAGTCAACTCGCACTTTCCATTCCCGATTCCCCAACTTTACGACTTAATCAAATTGCGAAAGAATTACGCGATCGTGGTGAGGCCGTTATCCATTTGGGGAGCGGAGAACCAAAATCAAAAATTCCAAATGATGCCATCATCAGTGCCGCCGCAAAACTTAATTCGGCAGAGATCAGATATACACCAACTGACGGCACAGCACCGATGAAAAAGGCAATTGTCCGATACATGGAAGACAATTATGATAAATTAGTTGAGCCGGAAAATATTATCGTTTCCAATGGAGCGAAACAATCTCTCTCAGTCTTGCTTCAGTCGATTGTAAATCCCCAGGATGAAGTCATCATCCTTGCTCCCTACTGGGTGAGTTATCCTGAAATGGTTAAGATTTGCTACGGCAATCCTGTGATTGTCACCCCGGAAAACGGTCGTTTTGAGCCCAAAATAGAAGAAGTCGTTGCCGCGACAAGTTCTTACACAAAAGCTATTATTGTGAACAGTCCCAGCAACCCATCTGGAGCCATATACTCAAAGGAGCTCATTGCTGAACTGGTAAAATATTGTGAGCAGAAGGATATATATCTGATCATGGACGATATTTATCACAAGCTCGTTTTTGACGGTCAGACAGTGACCTCTCCGTATCAGTATGAAAAAGTGAGCATGGAAAAATCAAAACTGGTTGTTGTGAATGGCGTTTCAAAACTGTATGCCATGACTGGATTCCGTATCGGATGGGCAGTGGCAAACCGGAAGGTGGTCGAAGCCATGACCAATATTCAATCCCAGACAACATCCTGCCCCTCAGCGCTGCTCCAAGTGGCGGCAACGGCTGCACTCAACGGAGTTCAATCAGGTGTTGAGAGTCTAAGACAAACCCTTGAAAACAACCGCAATGTGATGTTGAACGAATTACAATCCCTGGAGGGAGTAAGAATTACCAAACCCCGTGGTACCTTTTATTGCTTCCCTGATTTCAGCGCATTTAATAAAAGTTCCAATGCACTCTCAGAATTTTTGCTTGAGAAGGTTAAAGTGGTGACTGTTCCAGGTAAGGAATTTGGAATGGAGGGACATTTACGTCTCAGCTTCTGCGGTTCAATAAAGGAGATCAAGGAAGGTATCGATCGTATTAAATGGGCTTTGGATCCAAATTCAGCCAATGAAATATTTATTGGGGATCGAAAGCTGGTGAGGGATTGGACATGAAACTACATCTTGGCGTGAAATCGCCTGCAGCCGCAACCGCAAAACACTCAGCCAGTGATTTTGATCTGTCCAATTCTGGTTTAAAGAATCTTAACAACGTTTACTGGAATCTTCCCACAGCCGCTCTGTATGAAGAGATTATTTTTCGTTCTGAGGGCCAGATGTCAGCTGATGGCCCCATTATTATCAATACAGGTAAACACACGGCTCGTGCAGCCAATGATAAACTTGTGGTCAGGGAGGAGAGCACTGCTTCAGAAATATGGTGGGGGGAATACAATCGACCTTATCCGGAAGAGAATTTTTCTCATCTTCTGAATCGACTTCAGGGCTATCTGCAAGGGAAGGACGTTTTTGTACAGGATTGTTACGCAGGTGCTGATCCCAATTATGCTCTGCCGATCAGGATCATTACCCAGCAAGCCTGGCAAAGTCTTTTTGCCCGTAATATGTTTATCCCTCTCCGTAGCTGGGATGCCATGAGGAAGCATGTTCCTGATTTTACCCTGATTTGTGCTCCAGATTTTATAGCCGCTCCAGAGATTGATGGAACCAACAGCAGTACGTTTATAGCCCTCAATTTTGATAAGCGTATTGCCATTATCGGTGGTTCTCATTATGCCGGTGAGATCAAAAAATCCATCTTCACGGTGATGAATTATCTCCTGCCAAAGGAGGGAGTCCTTTCCATGCACTGCTCAGCCAACATGGGGGACAAGGATGATGTCGCTATATTTTTTGGACTGTCAGGAACAGGAAAAACCACTTTATCTGCGGATCCTGGCCGGAAATTGATTGGTGATGATGAGCATGGCTGGAGCGATGATGGTGTTTTTAACTTTGAGGGCGGATGTTATGCAAAGGTCATCAGATTAAGTGCTGAAGCTGAGCCTCAAATATTTGCCTGTACGCAAAAATTTGGCACTATCCTGGAAAATGTGATCTTTGACCCCGTCAGTAGACACCTGGATCTGGATGATGCCACAAATACAGAAAATACCCGGGCTTCATATCCATTGCGATTTATAGACAATGCAGTTGCTGAAGCCAAGGGTGGACATCCAAAGAATATTTTCATGCTCACCTGTGATGCCTCAGGGGTATTACCACCCATTGCCAGGTTGTCCCCTGATCAGGCCATGTATCATTTTATATCTGGTTACACCTCAAAAGTAAGTGGCACTGAGATCGATCTTGGAACAGAACCGGAAAGTACCTTCAGCGCCTGTTTTGGTGCCCCGTTCATGGTGCACCACCCCTACTACTATGCCAATCTTTTGAAAACCAAGCTGATCAAGCACGAGGTAAATTGTTGGTTGGTTAATACTGGATGGACAGGAGGTGCCTACGGCATTGGCAAGCGAATGAGCATTCACCATACCCGGGCATTATTGAATGCAGCTCTGGATGGCAAGCTGGATAATGTACAATATCGTAAGAATCCAATTTTTGGTTTTGAAGTCCCACTCACATGTGAAGGCGTCCCTGAGAAGGTCCTGGATCCCGTAAAGACCTGGTCCAGCCTAAAGGCATTCCAGGAAAAGAGTGATCAGCTCGCCAGTGCATTTATCGATAATTTTGTAAAATTCTCGAAAGATATGCCGGCAGAAATACTTGCAGCTGGTCCCAAGCGCAGCTGAAAGATTTGGTTTAAAAGCTCCACCTTAAGGATTCACCCATCTGGGGTTCAGACAACATGGGTGAATCTGTGTGATTTGCTGTTAGTCACACTTCCCCAAAAAAAGCCCAAGAAATCGGGCTTTTATGTTTTGAGGTCCTGATTGCTGTTCAGGAGCTATTTCGCTGCTGCAGCCAGGGCTTGTTCAAGATCCTCAATAATATCATCTATATGTTCAATCCCAACGCATAGACGGATCATGTCAGGTGTCACCCCTGAGGCTTCTAACTCCCTGCCTGCAAGCTGACGATGGGTGGTTGATGCCGGGTGAGCTGCCAGGGATTTTGCATCACCGATGTTGACCAGTCGCTTGAATATCTTGAGGGCATCGTAAAATTTTTCCCCAGCCTCAAAACCGCCTTTGATACCAAAGGCCATCAATCCAGAGGCCTTACCCTGACTATATTTCTGGGCCAATGGATAAGAGGGAGAATCAGGCAACCCGGCGTATTTCACCCAGCTTACCATGGGATGGGCATCCAGATATTCTGCCACTGCTTGCGCATTTTCACAGTGGCGTTCCATCCTTAGGGCAAGGGTCTCAATGCCCTGGAGGATGAGAAATGCATTAAAGGGGCTGAGAGCGGATCCCGTATTTCTCAAGGGGACGGTTCTTACCCTGGCGATGTAAGCCAGTTCACCCATGGCCTCTGTGTAGACCATGTTATGATAGGCTGGTTCCGGTGTGTTCAACATGGGAAAGCGCTTGGCGTTTTCTGCCCAGGGAAATTTTCCAGAATCCACGACGACACCACCCAGGGAGTTGCCATGCCCACCCATATATTTTGTCAATGAATGTACCACCACATCGGCACCGTGTTCAAATGGCCGAATTAAAATGGGAGTTGCTACCGTATTATCTACAATGAGAGGAACGCCCTGGGCATGAGCGACATCGGCCAAAGCCTGAATATCCATGAAAGCACCGACGGGGTTGGCTATACTCTCACAAAATACGGCACTGGTATTTTCATCAATGAGGGCGACCACACTTTGTGGAGAATCATCTTCTGCAAAACGTGTTTCAATTCCAAGCCGTTTGAACATGTGTGCGAACAGGGTAAAGGTCCCACCGTAGATCTGTGGGGTTGATACAATATTGTTACCCTGCTCAGCGATGGCCAGAATTGCATAATTGATGGCGGCACTTCCAGCGGATACAGCAACGGCAGCAGCACCTCCCTCAAGAGCAGTCACACGTTTCTCAAGGACATCATTTGTCGGATTCATAATCCGGGAATAAATATTCCCAGCTACTTCCAGATTAAATAGATCTGCACCATGCTGTGCACTATCAAATTCATAGGCAACCGTTTGATAGATTGGTACCACTACGGCCTTGGTGGTGGCTTCGCTTTCATAGCCGCTGTGGATGGCTTTGGTTTCTGCTTTGATCGTGGACACTCCGTTTCTTCTTTAAAGTGAATAGGCTGCCTTCAGTTTCAGGGGATCCTCTGGATCGACACCATCTGCAAAAGGTAAATGCCGGTCAACATTGGTGAGCTGGTAAACCATACCCAACCAGTTATTGAATATTGACTTTCCCGTATCGCGCCATGTGTTGTCCAGCAGACCGGCAATTTCCGTTTCCGGGAAGGGGGGCATTTCCTCCTGCCTGGATTTTGCGGTCTCAATTGACACTTTGTGATCATCAATAATCGCTTCTACCGCCGTGTTGAAATAATTTTCAGGGCTCTCAGGAAAATTCTCACGTTCACCCATAAAATATCGAGTGACCTCCCGCTTGTATTCTTTTAACAGACTAAGACGATCATATTCTGGATGGCCTTGAAGAAATACAATCCGGAACATGTCTGGACTGACGGCCATATGAACGCCACTTTCTTCTCCCTCAACCAAAATCTTGAATCCAGCCGCCTTTAGTTGTTCCGGGCTTACATCATTGTTCCGGGAATGGGGGACATCAAAACGGGTGTTGATGTCTCTGAGCAGGGGGTGGATAGGGTTGCTTATTCGATGACTGTATACGCCCCATCTTTTTCTTTCCAATGGTTGTCGTTCAATATTGTGTAAATGCTTGACGATTGCATGGACTGCCAGACAGGAACACAGGACCGAGGTTGTATCTTTTGTTGCCCAATCCACTATCGTTCTCAGAGGTTCCCAGAAAGGCTCTTGATCCAGGCTTGCGTTGGCCGGGTTCGTCCCGGTAATGATTAAGGCATCCAATCCTGATCGCTTCAGGTCCTCAAAGGTGGTATAATAAGTATCAATATACTTCTGAATCTCGTCACTCCGCTTGACCTCAGGAATAGTGAAGGGGTAGATATAATATTGAACAATCTGATTCGAACTCCCAACGAGACGCAGGAACTGTTTCTCAGTAGCCGTAAATGCCGCATCAGGCATTAGATTTAAAAAACCAATATGGAGTTCCCGAATATCCTGATGAAGGGCAGAGCCAAGATTTAAGACTTCCTGACCCTGAGCGATTAGATAATCATAAGTTGGAAGTGCTTGATGGGCTACGAGTGGCATGGGAGTTCGATCACCTCATTTTTTGTAACAATTCATTACCATTATGCTCACTGTTAAACATAAGACCAACTCATATCACAATGAAACAAGATAATGTCGCCATGTGGGCTTTTGCTGCCAGGTGTAGTTTTGGATTAAAATTTTATGAGAACTTGGGCCTCGCAAGTATATAGAGAACGCTGATTTGGTGCAGGATTAGTGTAATGAATCGTTTTATACAAAGGCAGCTGAGCAAAAGAAACGAGTTTTGTTTCAGTCGAATAAAAATAAATAAATAACTGTTGCACCTGGTTCTAGAAGAGGCTTATAATTACTTCAAGAATAAAAGAGACATATGAACGCACCGATTAGAAATATTATCCGCCGTCGTCACCAGAAGATATCATGGGTGCCTGGCGCATAATTATTTCGACAAAAAGAATTAAAAAAGCCCCGGTACCCACCGGGGCTTTTTTGTTTCAGGAACAGATTTGATTTTTACCAGGGCATGTTCATGCATCGGAAAAATGAACGGAGACGAAAGTGATGAAACGGCTTAGAATTGAAAAGGAAGCAAGCAAGGATGAGTAAAAAGAAAGTAGTACTGGCCTATAGTGGGGGATTGGATACCTCGGTAATTTTGAAATGGTTGGTCTTGAAGGGGTACGAAGTGATTTGCTTTGTGGGGAATGTGGGTCAGACTGAAGATTTTGATGCCATCGAAAAAAAAGCGTACGCAACGGGGGCCAGCAAGGTTTATACGGAGGATTTGAGAAAAGAGTTCGTTGTGAAATACATATTCCCCGCCCTCCAGGGGAACGCCCTTTATGAAGGCAGATATCTTCTGGGGACCTCTCTCGCGCGCCCCATTTTATCCAAAACTCAAATAGAGATAGCGGCCAAGGAAGGGGCTACGATAGTCTCTCACGGCTCAACGGGCAAGGGGAATGATCAGGTCAGGTTCGAATTGGGCTATTATGCTCTCAACCCTGATATTCAAGTATTTGCTCCCTGGAAAGATCCGGAGTTCATGTCCGAATTCAAGGGTCGCTCAGATATGATTGAGTTCGCACAAAAACATGGGGTTGAGATCACCGCATCAAAAAAACGGCCCTATAGTGAAGATGAAAACCTGATGCATATCAGCCATGAAGCCGGGATCCTTGAGGATCCGGCCACTCGTCCAGACGACTCGGTATACAGCATTTCCAAGCTTTTAAAACAGGCCCCTGATGCAGAGACCAAACTGGAGATAAGTTTTGACAACGGTATCCCCGTCCATGTCAAGAACCTTGAGGATGGTGTTGAGAAATCTGATCCTCTGGAATTGTTCCTCTATCTGAACAAAGTGGGTGGAGAAAATGCCATCGGACAGTTGGATATGGTCGAAAATCGTTATATCGGAATAAAATCTCGTGGGGTCTACGAAACTCCTGGAGGCACTATTCTATGGGAGGCTCATCGTGACCTGGAAGGCATCGCAATGGATAAAGAGGTGATGCATCTAAGAGACATGCTCATTCCAAAATTTGCTGAACTTATCTATAACGGTTTCTGGTTCTCCCCTGAAATGGATTTCATTATGAGTGCTTTCAATAAGAGTCAGGAGGCGATCAGCGGGAAGGTGAGAGTTGCCCTGTACAAGGGGAATGTTGTTACCATTGGACGTGAATCCCAGACCTCATTGTATGATCAGGATCTTTCCAGTATGGATATCGAGGGAGGCTTTGACGCCATCGATTCTCAGGGATTCATCAAGATCAATGCAATTAGACTTAAGGCACACCAAAAGGTGCTGCATAAGAAACGTCCTTTTAACTGGAGGGAGACCAAGGGATGACAAAACTTTGGGACAAAGGGATTGGGGTTAATCAGCAGATCGAATCATTCACGGTTGGAAATGATCATGTGATCGATCAGGAATTGGTCTATTACGATTGCATAGCCTCAAAAGCACATGTGAGCGTTCTTGAACAGGCTGGTCTTGTGAGCAGTGAAGAATCGGAAGAGCTTAAAACTGAGTTGAATGCAATTATTCAGCTGCATTCAAAGGGCGCTTTCCCGATCACGCGTGAGCAGGAGGATTGCCATACCGCAATTGAGGAGCATTTGACTAAAAAACTGGGTGATCTGGGGCAGAAGATTCACACCGCCCGTTCACGAAATGATCAAGTACTGACAGCTTTGAGATTGTACTATCGTGACAAGCTGCAGCAGATCGATACGCTCAGAAATCAATTTATGGAATCGATCGATCATTTTGTGGGGAGCTATGGAGAAATTCCCTATCCAGGATACACCCACATGCAAAAGGCGATGCCCTCCTCGTTTGGACTATGGGGAGGAGCCTTTATTGAAAGTATGCGCGATAACGGCATTCTTCTGGCAGCTGTCTCTGAAATTATCGACCAGTCTCCCCTGGGAACTGCTGCCGGGTATGGCGTACCTCTTGATATCGATCGGAATGTTTCTGCACAGGAGCTGGACTTTCCCAGGGTACAGGAGAATCCGATTTATGCTCAACAGAGCAGGGGTAAGTTTGAATCGCTACTCATTCATTTGCTCTCACAGATCAGTGCAGATCTGAACAAACTCGCCAGTGATCTGATCCTTTTCAATATGACAGAATTTGGATTTATTGATCTGCCAGAGGAATTCTGCACGGGCAGTTCAATCATGCCCCAAAAGAAAAACCCTGATGTGTTGGAATTAATGCGGGCAAAACACCATGTGATCAAGTCACTGGAATATCAGATCTCCAGTATGACCAGCAATCTGATCTCCGGTTATAACCGAGATCTTCAACTGACGAAGGAATCTGTCATGAAGGCGCTTGCGATCACGATAGAGTGCTTGGAAATATCGGTGCTGCTGTTTAAGGAGCTAAAAGTGAATGAGGATCAATGTCGCAAAGCGATGAGCAAGGAACTCTTTGCTACTGCAGAAGCATACGAATTGGTCAAGCAGGGTGTCCCCTTCAGGGAGGCATATCAGCAGGTGGCAAAAGGTTTTACAAAGGGCTCATGAAACGTACACTTCCCATATTAAATCGAGTGGTAGTCAAAATTGGAAGTTCCAGTTTATGCGGATCTGACCATAAAATCCAGGCAGAACAGATTCATGAACTCACCAGTCAGGTCGCCGCCCTTACCAAACAAAACATTGAGGTCGTTCTCGTTACCAGTGGCGCAATTGCAGCCGGTATTGGCTACCTCAAGGAAAATAATGCTTCATTGGAGAATCATCAGGCGGCCGCAGCCATCGGACAGCCAATCCTTATGCGCTATTTTCAGGAGCATTTTCAGACCTATGGACACCATACGGCTCAACTGCTGTTGACCCATGATGATTTTCAGGCTCGCCGAAGATATCTCAGTGCCCGCAACACGATAAATTATCTGCTTTCCAATCAGATCATTCCGATCATCAATGAAAATGACAGTGTCTCGACTGAGGAAATTCGCTTTAGTGATAACGATTATCTTGGTGCGCTCTGCACAAATCTAGTTTCTGCCGATCTGTTTATCATTCTGTCGAATATTGATGGCATTGCAGATAAAAATCCGCTGGAATATCCGGATGCCCGGATATTCAATCAGCTTACCCTCCCTGAATTGGAAAGGCTAAAGGATCAATTCAGCAACACTGAGGTGAACGGAATGGGTCGCGGAGGGATAACAACAAAACTGGAAGCTCCCTTTATGGCCGCCCGATATGGAATTCCCAGCATTATTGCAAATAGCCGGATGGAAAATATTCTTCCTCGCCTCATTGGAGGAGAGATCCTTGGCACCTATGTTGAACCCGAGCCAAGTCAACTCAATTCCTGGAAAGCCTATATTGCCCATGCCTTACGACCAAAGGCTGTCATCACCATCGATGCAGGAGCCGCGAATGCATTAAAGCAGAACAAGGCGAGTTTGCTGGCCTCTGGAATTATTTCAATTGAAGGCAACTTCAGTCGTGGTGATGGCGTGCGCTGCTGTCTTAGCGATGGCACCGAAGTGCTTCGTGGAATTGTGGAGTATAATCGGGAAGAGATTTCAAAGATCGCAGGGCTTCGTTCAGATGAGATTGAAAATATTCTTGGATACAGGCACCGTAGAGGGGTCATCCATCGTGAAAACATGGTCATAGTATAGGAAATATGAGATGAATCTTCAGGAATTGGGAAAACGGACAAAACAGGCCAGCAAGGTGTTGCCAACGATAAGCTCTGAGATAAAACAGAGCATTCTCAAAGATATGGCGAAAAGGATATTGTCGGTCGCTGGATCAATAAAACAGGAAAACGAAAAAGACCTTGAAGGCGCCAGAGCGAAGGGCCTGTCCCCTGCGATGATCGATCGCCTGACCCTTAATGATACCCGTATTCAGGGAATGGCCGACAGTCTAACAGAAATAGCCGCCATGGAAGATCCAGTGGGTATCATCACTGAGGAGTATAGGCGACCCAATGGGCTTCTGGTACAGCGCCGGCGGATTCCCTTGGGGGTTATCGGAGTTATTTATGAATCCCGTCCCAATGTGACTGTCGAGGCGGCGTCATTATGCTTCTATGCAGGGAATGGATTATTCCTCCGCGGTGGTTCTGAAGCCTTTCACTCAAACCAGCTATTAGTCAAGATCCTGAAATCAGCGTTGGCAGAACACGGCTTGGAAGATGTGATCAATATTGCTCCTACCACTGACAGATCAAGCATTGATGAGCTTGCCAGGATGAATGATGTTCTGGATGTGATCATCCCCAGAGGTGGGGAGGGCTTGATCCGTAGAATCTATGAGATAGCCACTGTGCCGGTGATTGCCCATTACAAAGGCAATTGTCACATGTTCGTTGACGCCTCGGCGAATGTGGGGAAAGCTGTTCCGATCGCCATGAATGCCAAGGCTCAAAGACCTGGCGTTTGCAATGCGCTTGAGACACTTCTGGTGCACCAAAACATTGCCAGTGATTTCCTACCGGCATTTCTGGTCGAGGCACAAGCGCAGGGTTTAGAAATCAGAGGCTGCGAAAAAACACAATCATTTTCTCCAAAAGTCATTCCTGCAACTGTGGAAGACTATGATACTGAGTTCCTTGATATGATCCTGGCAGTAAGGGTGGTAAAGGATCTACCTGAGGCAATTGAACATATCCAGATATACACCAGTGATCATACTGAAGCCATTATCAGTGAAGATGCCCAAAATATTGAGACATTCACCAGAGCATTG
The DNA here is from genome assembly GCA_021734325.1 of Fidelibacterota bacterium. Classification (GTDB taxonomy): domain Bacteria; phylum Fidelibacterota; class UBA8477; order UBA8477; family JABMPR01; genus JABMPR01. The sequence continues at coordinate 12,536 of JAIPJF010000002.1, forward strand.
GATAGTTCGGCAATAGTTATTAACGCTTCCACGCGGTTTAATGATGGTGGACAGCTTGGGCTGGGTGCTGAAATCGGTATCAGTACGACAAAACTGCATTCCTTTGGACCCATGGGGTTACGGGAACTAACCACAACAAAATTTGTGGTAACCGGTGACGGTCAATTAAGAAATTAAAGGAAATAGTTGCAAATATCATAAATTATTAAGATTTTAGGCTAATTGACAGAAACAGTAAAGAAAGACACGGGAAGTAAAGTGAAACAAACAAAGCAAGCATCTATTAAGATACGCAAGGGAAACAAATTCAGCTCAGGGCTGACTTCTGATGAATCCTTCCCCTTGTATAATCCTGATGATCATCACGATGCCTGTGGTGTGGGATTCATTGCTGAGGAATCAGGAATTGCTTCTCGCAGGGTGCTGGAACTAAGTCTGAAAGCGCTCAATCGACTTGAGCATCGGGGGGGAAAGGGATTTGATCAGGATACAGGTGACGGGGCAGGGTTACTGGTAGATATTCCCTGGACATATTTCAAAAATCGAATGAATGTCCATGGTATGGAACAAGCTGGGGAACAGGAAACTCTGGCCTTGGCAGTCACTTTTTCGAGAAATATTTCGAATCAGCAAATGGAAGCCATGCTTTCAAACGGTGCCGGAGACTTAGGTCTCAGATTTCTTGGACTCATGGAGGTTCCCATCAGACCTGAGCAGCTGGGAAGCATTGCTCAATCGAATCAACCGGATATTTTGCACGCCGTTTTTGCCATTCCAGCACATGGAAGATATTCTGCTGAGCAGCAAACTTATTTGTTACGCAAAAAACTGGAACACACAACCCTGGAGGCAGAGCAAAGCCTATATTTCTGCAGTTTTTCGACCAGGACTATAGTTTATAAGGGTTTGCTTTCATCCTATCAGCTTGCTCAATTTTATCCTGATCTGAACGATCCAGATTTTGTTTGTCGTTTAGCCATCTTTCATGAACGTTTTTCCACCAACACGAATCCATCATGGGAAATGGCGCAGCCCTTTCATGGCATTGCCCATAATGGGGAGATCAATACGATCCGCGGTAATCGATTGTGGATGCATGCTCGGGAGCGGCAGTTAAAATCAGATTTTTGGAAACAGGATTTCAAACTCATCCGTCCAATCATTACCAAGGGATATAGTGACTCAGCCTCATTTGATGAGGTTTTTAGTGTTCTGGTACAGAGTGGCAAGGATCCAAATCATGCCATGATGATGATGGTGCCCGATCCGTACACAGGTTTCCCTCAGATGGATAGGGAACTCATTGATTTCTATATGTATCATGAAAATTTCATGGAGCCCTGGGATGGTCCTGCGGCGTTGATCTTTACAGATGGCGATACTGTTGGAGCAAAACTGGATCGCAACGGGTTGAGACCCCTGAGGTATACCAGAACAAAAAGTGGTCTTGTGATTATGGCGTCGGAAGCCGGTGTCGTGGATGTGGAGGATGATGATCTCATTGTCCATCATCACATGTCCTCTGGGGAGATCTATTGTGTGTCTCTGAATAGAGGGGTCGAGAGCAATCGAGAGATCAAGCATCGAATCGCCAGTCAGACAGATTATGGGCAACTGATGGAGAAGAATTTTCTCAGGTTACACAGAGATGAACATGCAACGGAATTTGGAGATTTTGCCATCCCTGATGGAGGATTTGACAAGCGAATCCGTTTGGCTCACGGGTGGCATGAGGAATCAGTAGAGCGTTTTACCAAACCCCTTAGTGCAGTCCCTCTGGAACCATTGGGCGCCATGGGAGATGATACACCGCCAGTATTTTTGTCAACCAAAAGTCGCAGTTTCTATGATTATTTTGTCCAGGCCTTTGCCCAGGTGACCAACCCTCCCATTGATCCCATCCGAGAAAGACTGATGATGAGTCTATATCACTATTTGGGGAGCGAAGAGAATTTACTGGCCAAAGAACCAGCGTTTCATGGAGCCATCAGGATAGCCAGTCCTGTTTTATCACCAAAGGAAGTCCGCAGCCTGATGCAAATGCACGAAAAATTTGGACATCAGGTCATTTCAATACTGGCCTCCACTGATCAGAGCTTTAAGTCCAGGTTAAAAGAAATTCAGAAGGAATGTGCTCAAGCAGTGAGATCGGGGAAACGAATACTGTTCCTGAGCGATGAACATGTAAATGCTGATCGCATTCCCATCCCAATGGCATTGGCAACATCAGCGGTGCATCATGATCTTGTCAAACGCAAGATCCGAAGCAATGTGTCCTTGATCTGTCTTGCCGGTGATGTCTATGAGGATCACCATATCTCGGTACTGACAACCCTGGGAGCCAGTGCAGTTTACCCGTATATGGCTTATGAACTGATTCGGGAGACCCTTGAGGAAGAGGATTGGGTTACCGGAATGGCCAACTACCGCTTTGCGTTGGAAAAAGGTCTCTTGAAAAGTATGGCCAAAATGGGAATCTCAACATTCAGTTCTTACCAGGGAAGCATGCTGCTGCATACTGTAGGTCTCCATGAAGATTTCCTGAAGACATGGATTCGTTCCCTCAAACCTAACATTGGGGGTGACAAGCTTGAACGTGTGCAGGCTCGTGTAAACAGAAGGCACAGCTCAATCTATACTGAAACTCAAACAATCATGGAGGATATGGGGCTCTATAGGGTAAAGCGAGGTGGTGAGCTGCATGCGTATAGCCCCGCGATTGCAAAGCGGATCAGGAAAAGAGCGACCCATCAGCCAGAAAAGATCAAGGAACCCAGAGGAAATATTTATCTGCGGGATCTTCTGGAATTCAAAATCCTGGCCAGTCCTGAAAATGTGAAAGTTGAGGCCGGAGATCATATTACAAAGAAATTTGGTGTCGCAGCAATGAGTTTTGGGGCTCTAAGTGATGAGGCACATCGTGTATTAACCAAGGGTATTTCCCTTGTCGGCGGTCGAAGCAACACTGGTGAGGGTGGTGAAACCCCTGACCGCTATTTATTGTTCAAGCAAAATGATCATATGAATGCTCACACGAAACAGGTCGCCAGTGGCCGATTCGGAGTGAAGGCTGATTATCTGGCAGCTGCTCAGGAGCTGCAAATAAAAATTGCCCAGGGGGCAAAGCCAGGTGAAGGCGGACAGTTGCCGGGACAGAAGGTGAGCGTAGAGATTGCGACGGCAAGGTCCTCTACTCCGGGAATTCCACTAATCTCACCACCACCGCATCATGATATTTATTCCATTGAGGATCTGGCCCAACTCATTTATGATCTAAAACAAAGCAATCCACGCGCTCGAATTTCTGTAAAACTGGCCTCACAACCTGGTATTGGAATTGTAGCCTGCGGTGTGGTGAAAGCTGGTGCTGATATCGTTGTTATCTCCGGAGGAGACGGTGGTACAGGCGCCAGTCCGCTGGGATCCTTGAAGCATACCGGCATGGCGTGGGAGACTGGTCTTGCTGAGGCACACCAGGCACTTATTGCCAACAATTTAAGAAACAAGGTGACGCTTCGGGTTGATGGAGGACTTCAAGAGGCAAAGGATATCCTGGTAGCTGCCGCTCTTGGTGCTCAGGAGTATGATTTTGGTTCCGTAGCTTTGATGGCAATCGGTTGCGTCATGGTCCGTCGATGTCATCAGAATACTTGTCCAGTTGGTATCGCGACTCAGGATCCGGATTTGCGAAAAAAATTCAGAGGAACTCCTGAAGAATTGGCCTCTTTTCTGAAATTACTTGCTGAGGATATTCGCAGTCAACTGGCTGAAATTGGCATGGCAAACCTTGATGCCCTCATGGGGCGTAATGACCTGCTGCAGCTAAAGACAGAAACGGAGCCAGGTGAATCCCTGCCCGACATCGATCTATCCCGAATTCTTGAACCAAAGTTGCCACTGGACTGGAGAAATGGGGAGGTGACAGGGGAAATTGTTCGACGTTTTCCCAGTTTCGATGAAAAAATTCTTGAGAGCATTCATAAGGAACTGCTGACCCATGGTCAGGCCGTTATCCGAGATCAAGTCAGCAATAGGGATAGGTCCATCGGTACCAGACTGGCAGGAGAGATCGCTTTTCTTTTTGGCGAGTCGCAGTTTAACGGAAATTTGCAGTATCGCTTAAGAGGAGTGGCAGGACAAAGCTTTGGCGCCTTTCTGACTCACGGCATTGAATTGCGTCTCAAAGGACTGGCAAACGATTATGTCGGCAAGGGAATGAGTGGTGGTTTGATTACCATTCGCATGCCTCGCGAAATTCGCAGACCAGGAACAGAACACACCATGATTGGAAATGTAGCTCTCTATGGGGCCACTGGAGGTACTCTTTTTGTTGCTGGTCGTGCAAATGAACGTTTCGCAGTCAGAAATAGTGGCGCTTCAGCAGTCGTTGAAGGTGTCGGTAATCATGCGTGTGAATATATGACCAGAGGAACCGTTATTGTCCTCGGGGAAATCGGATTTAATTTTGGCAGTGGCATGACAGGAGGAACTGCTTTTCTGTATGATCTGAGTGAGAGCGACGATCAGCATCTGAATACTGATTTTGTTACCCGGGAAAGTCTGTCAGAGGCAGACGAATATGCGATTGCCAGACTGTTGGAAAGGCACAGATTTCATACAGGGTCTCTCAAAACAGCAGATATTCTGGATAATTGGACCACTGAAAAGCAAAAATTTACCAAGATCACACCCTTGGTTATGCAAATGCTGGATAGTAAAGCGCTATACGATCAACAAGTGAGCCAACGGCTGGGTTTGGTCCTGAATGAATAATAAGATCGACCATTTGCTTTAAATTGACTCTCATCGCTATTCAGTATAAAAATAGAGATAACCGCAATGATGTCATCCTATTTCACCGTCCATAGTGAGTCACCGGGAAAAAATACCTGCCAGAGAATCTTGCTGGTCACATTTTCAGGAGCAGGAATTCTTCCCTGCGATTTTCCCAAAGTATTGCGTGGCAATGATTGGTGATAATATTTATACGATAATATAGGCTATTTGAGGGCATCAACTGGCTGTAGCAAGACCTGATTGAGTTTGTTAAAAAAATTCACAAACTTTTTGTAAAAAGATGTTGCATCCATTGTGAGTCCTGACCTAGACTACAGTAGGTTTAAGAATATGAGTAGTAAGAGCCAATATATCACCTCTCAGAACAGCACCGGACACGGTCATGCACAAGCCATTGTCTTGCGTTCTGAGATAGACTCAACCCTTACTACACAGATTCTAAGTATTAGTGTCCTCAGTATTTTGGTCCTAGTACTTATTATTACCAACGCCGCTCTGATCGCCTGATAGAATTTACTACATCAGGATTGAGCAGAGAGGCGGCTTACCCCCGACCTAGATAGCTTATACCTGATGGAGAATTCTTCCCGGGCTTCAGTGCAGAAAAACTGAAGGAACGAGGATGATGAGATCCGACCTTATAAAAGAAGGGTTCGACAAGGCGCCACACAGAAGTCTCTTACGGGCAACTGGTGTTATCCAGAGTGATGCAGATTTCAAAAAACCATTTATCGGTATTGCCAATTCATATATCGACCTGATCCCTGGTCATGTTCATTTGCAGTCATTTGGTGCAGCTGCCAAAACGGCCGTAAGAGAGGCCGGAGGCGTTCCCTTTGAATTCAACACCATTGGTGTGGATGATGGCATTGCCATGGGACATCTGGGAATGCGCTATTCACTTCCCAGTCGTGAACTGATTGCTGATAGTGTTGAAACCGTTGCCGAAGCACATCGTCTGGATGGCCTCATCTGTATCTCAAGTTGCGATAAGATTGTACCGGGAATGCTAATGGCCGTCTTACGCATGAATATTCCGGCTGTGTTTGTGGCTGGAGGACCGATGCTGGCTGGCAGGACTAAAAATGGTGACAAGGTAGATCTAATCTCCGTTTTTGAAGGCGTTGGTAAATATCAGGCTGGTGCCATGGATGATGACCAGCTAAAAGATTTAGAAGAAAATGCCTGTCCAACCTGTGGTTCCTGTTCAGGAATGTTTACAGCAAACTCCATGAATTGCCTCCTGGAAGCGCTTGGCTTGGCATTGCCAGGGAATGGGAGTATGCCTGCAGTTGATAAGGGCAGATTAGATCTCGTGCGTGAGTGTGCAAAGGCGATCATCAACCTGGTTGAGCGGGATATCAAACCCCGTGATATCGTTACCAAGGAAAGTATTCTCAATGCCTTTGCATTGGATATGTCCATGGGCGGTAGTACAAATACCGTCCTCCATACCTTGGCTGCAGCCTCAGAAGCTGAAATTGATTTTGATCTTGATGAGTTGAATGCATTGAGTCGTAGGACCCCATATTTATGTAAAGTTAGTCCCGCGACAGATCGTGTTCACATGGAAGATGTCCATCGTGCCGGCGGTATTTCAGCGATCCTCAAGGAATTATCCAAAATTGATGGCCTCCTTGATTTGGATCGCCCGACCATTTCCGGGAATACCCTTGGTGAAACAATCATGAAATCAGATAGGCTGGATGGCGAAGTCATCCGATCTGTTGAAGATCCCTATTCTCCTGAAGGAGGTCTGGCCATCCTTTATGGAAATCTGGCACCACAGGGGTCCATCATTAAGACGGGTGCTGTCGATCCCAAGATGATGGTACACACTGGACCTGCCAGGATCTATGAATCACAGGATGAAGCTGTCGCAGGGATCAAAGCATCTGATGTAAAACCTGGCGATGTCGTGGTCATCAGATATGAAGGTCCCAGGGGAGGACCTGGAATGCCCGAAATGCTGGCGCCAACCAGTGCCATCATGGGTATGGGCTTAGGTGGGGAGGTTGCCTTGATCACCGACGGCAGATTTTCCGGTGGGACAAGAGGAGCCTGCGTTGGTCATGTCTCACCTGAAGGTGCTTCTGGCGGGCCCATCGCCTGTCTCGCAGAAGGTGATCTGATCACCATTGATATTCCAAATCGCCAGCTGTCTGTTGATCTCACTGATGATGAGATTTCCAGGAGAATGGCTGCCTTGCCACCGTTTGAACCAAAGATAAAAACAGGCTACCTGTCCCGTTACGCCAGGATGGTAACCTCAGCAAATACTGGAGCAGTATTAAAATGAGTGAAAAACGAGCATCAAATAAAAGCAGAGTTTTAAGCGGCGCAGAGATTGTTTGGGAATGCCTCATTGAAGAGGGTGTTGAGGTTCTTTTTGGGTATCCCGGAGGTGCAAATCTGCCCATTTATGATGCCCATGTCAAATACAGCGATCGAGTCCACCATGTCTTGACCCGTCATGAACAAAATGCGGCCCATGCAGCCGATGGATATGCCCGGGCCAGTGGAAAGGTTGGCGTTGCATTGGCAACCTCAGGACCGGGTGCTACCAATCTGATAACCGGTGTGGCCACTGCCATGATGGATTCAATCCCAATGGTCTGCATCTCCGGACAAGTGGGCCGGGCTTCCCTGGGGAGCGATGCTTTCCAGGAAACCGATATTCTGGGAGCCATGATCCCCCTTACCAAGCACAGCTACCAGGTAAACGATATTACCAAGCTCGCCGGTGTCATCAAGGATGCCTTTTACATTGCCCGTTCAGGCAGACCTGGACCGGTGCTCGTTGATATCCCAAAGGATGTTCAAAACGAAACCACTGAATTTGTGTATCCAGAAAAGCACAATGTACTGCCAGGTTACAATCCCACGGTCAGTGTTCCCATGGATCAATTGATAGAGGTTGCAAAAATGATCCAGGAAGCCAAGAATCCAGTCATCCTGGCCGGACATGGCGTACTCATCTCTGATGCGTCGACCGAGCTGGCTGCACTGGCAGAAAAGGCCGATATCCCTGTTTCTGTGACCCTGCTGGGGATTGGAGGAATTCCTGCCAGTCATCCAAAATGTATCGGGTTCATGGGAATGCATGGGGCCTATTGGGCTAACCATGCGATTCAGAAGGCCGACTTACTCATCGCATGTGGGATGCGCTTTGACGATCGGGTGACTGGAAAACTCGAAACCTATTCGCCCAATTCCAAAAAGGTCCATATTGATATCGATCCTACAGAACTTAATAAAAATGTCATGGTGGATGTCCCCATACGGGGTGATCTGAAGACAGTTCTGGCTGCTTTATTGCCCATGGTGAAGGAAGCTAAGCACGATGCGTGGTCGACAACGATCAAGGAGTGGATGAAAATTTCTCATACAAGAGAAATTCTCCATCGCAAATCAGATAAACTGTTCAGCGCTTTTGTTATCAGGGATATCTGGGAGGCTACAAAAGGGAATGCACTGGTGGTTACTGATGTGGGTCAGCATCAAATGACTGTCGCCCAATACTATTATCAGGATCACCAGCATTCACTGTTGACTTCAGGTGGTCTTGGAACCATGGGCTATGGATTACCGGCAGCTATAGGGGCCAGTTTTGCCGGTCGCGACAAGGATATCTGGCTGGTGGTTGGAGATGGTGGGATCCAAATGACCATCAATGAGTTGGCAACTGCAGTCCAGGAAAATGTGAACATTAATATTGCGCTGATCAATAACGGCTACCTGGGAATGGTAAGGCAATGGCAGGAGATGTTCTACGATAAGCGCTTCAGTCAAACACCGATCTCAAGCCCGGATTTCTTAAAGCTTACCGAAGCGTATGGATTAAAAGGATATCGTGTTTCGGAGCGCAAGGACGTGATCCCGACTGTATTGGAAGCCCAGGCACACCGGGGTCCAACGCTGATCGAATTTGTTGTGGAAGAAATGGAAATGGTCTACCCCATGGTCGCCGCCGGAGCTGATCTGGATGACATGCACCAGCGGCCCCTGATCGAAGAACAGTTTTCAGATATGGAGGTATAGAGAAGATCATGATCAAATCAGAACATACAATCGTTGCGTTTGTTGAAGATGAACCGGGTGTCTTAAATCGGGTCGTCAGCCTTCTAAGAAGAAGAAACTACAATATCAAAAGCCTCGTTGTAGGCGCAACAGAACAACCCGGACTGAGTCGTATGACCATCGTTACTGACGAATCCGATAATAACCGGCGTGTCAATATGGCCCGCAACATTCAAAAACTGGTAAATGCATATACTGTGGAGGATGTGACCGATGTGCCAGCCGTTATTCGCGAGTATATGTTGGCGAAAGTATCTGTTTCCAACGGTGATAGGGTGGAATTGGATCTGTTGACCCGGGAGTATGGCGCTAAAGTGATTGACTCTGAAGAGGGGGCAGTCATCATTGAAGCCACGGGTTACGATATGGAAATTGAATCATTCATTCAAAAATTAAAAGCGTATGATATTGTTGAGCTTATGCGTAGCGGAAAGATGGCCATGCGAAGAGGATCACATCTCGAATTAAAGGCAAAGCTAGAGATGATGAGCACAGATCAACAAGGGTCAACCAGTCAAATTCAATCAGCAATTTCATAAAGACAGAGGGAGTAAGAATTATGGTAAACGCATATTATGACAGTGACGCTGATCTATCAGTCTTAAAGGGTAAAAAGTGTGCCGTATTGGGATATGGTAGTCAGGGACATGCCCATTCACTGAATCTTAAAGAGTCGGGAATGGACGTCTGTGTTGGTCTGCGAAAAGAGAGCGCATCCTGGAAAAAAGCCGAAGCAGCAGGATTGGAAGTAAAGACGATTCCGGAGGCTGTGGCCGCCGCAGATATCGTCATGATCCTCCTCCCGGACCAGACCATGAAAGCCATATACGATGCTGATGTTGCCCCATATATGGACAATGTGAGTACCTTGGCCTTTGGTCATGGATTCAATATCCATTACAAGCAGATTGTTCCTCCTGGGCATGTAGATGTGATCATGATCGCTCCTAAAAGCCCAGGTCACCTGGTTCGTCGAACCTATCAGAACGGACAGGGCGTTCCCTGTCTGATCGCCGTTGAGCAGGATGCTTCCGGTCATGCAAAGAATATCGCCCTGGCATGGGCCAAAGGTATCGGATGTACCCGAGCCGGAGCGCTTGAGACCAACTTCAAGGATGAAACCGAAACAGATCTGTTTGGTGAACAGGCAGTTCTTTGTGGAGGCGTGGCTGATCTGGTCAAGAGCGGTTTTGAAACCCTGACAGAAGGTGGCTACCCTGCTGATCTTGCCTATTTCGAGTGTATGCACGAGCTAAAACTGATTGTCGATCTGTTCTATGAAGGTGGTTTATCAGGGATGAATTATTCAGTTAGTGAAACGGCTGAGTATGGTGGTATGACCAGAGGTCCCCGTGTCATTGATGCCGACACAAAAAAACGTATGAAGGGAATTCTGGCTGAAGTTCAGGACGGTTCCTTTGCCAAGGAATGGCTGGAAGAATCAAAAAGCGGCGGTAAGCATTTTGAAGCCCTGCGCAAACAGAATCGTGAGCACCCCATAGAAGTTGTTGGTAAAAAACTGAGGGGCATGATGAGCTTTATTGGAAATAAAGGATAATAAATTTAATGCGATCTTATAAAATAGCCGTTCTAGCCGGTGATGGTATTGGCCCAGAGGTCATGAATGCTGCCCTTAAAGTTCTCAATACTATTGGCGAGATGGAAGCGGTCAAGTTTGAATATGAATATGCCCAGGTCGGTGGTTGTGCCATTGATGAGACGGGTTACCCGATCTCAGAGGAGACCCTCGACATGTGTAAACGCTCAGACTCTGTCCTCCTGGGAGCAGTGGGCGGGCCAAAATGGGAATCCTTACCTCAAGACCAAAAACCGGAACAGGCTTTGTTGAAACTCCGGGGCGGCCTGGGTCTCTATTCAAATCTTCGACCAGCTGTCGTTTTTCCGGCACTGGCTGATTCCTCCTCATTAAGAGAAGAAGTTGTATCTGGTGTGGATGTCATGGTTGTAAGAGAGCTGACCGGCGGTATCTATTTTGGTACTCCGAAGGGTTCTGACCAGAATAAAGCCTGGAATACCATGGTCTATGAACGTCATGAAGTTGAACGGATTGCCCATGTTGCCTTTGACCTGGCTCGGAAGCGCAGCGGAAGGGTCACCTCAGTTGATAAGGCCAATGTTCTGGATGTTTCCCAATTCTGGCGTGATATCGTTATCGAGGTCCACAAACAATATCCAGATATCAAACTGGATCATATGTATGTCGATAACGCTGCCATGCAATTGGTTCGGACCCCGAAGCAGTTCGATGTCATCGTTACCAGCAATATGTTTGGCGATATCCTCAGTGATATTGCTTCCATGGTTACCGGCAGCCTGGGGATGTTGCCCTCTGCCAGTTTGGGTGAGAAATATGCCCTTTATGAGCCTGTTCATGGCTCGGCACCTGACATTGCCGGTCAGGGGAAAGCAAACCCCCTTGCCATGATCATGTCGGTATCCATGATGTTGAATTACACACTCGATCTTCCAAAATCTGGACTGGCAATTCAAACGGCCATCTCTGAAGTTCTCGAATCAGGTTATCGAACGGCAGAACTCTACCGTGAGGGTGACAAACTTGTCAGCACAGATGAAATGAGTGATCTGGTTATCAAAAAATTAACCCAGGTTAGCGAGCGTGTCACATGAGTGAAAAAGTAATCGTATTTGATACAACACTCAGGGATGGTGAACAATCACCTGGTGCCTCCCTGACCATAAAGGAGAAGGTTGAGATCGCCCGCCAATTGGACAAACTCGGTGTTGATGTGATCGAGGCAGGATTTCCCGTTTCCTCACCGACCCAATTTGAGTCGGTCCGCCGGGTTGGTGGCGAGGTTGCAGCAACAGTCGCAGGACTTGCACGGGCACTTGAATCTGATATAGATGCTGTGCGCAAAGCCTTGGAAAATGTGGAACATTACCGGATCCATACCTTTATGGGTACCTCAGACATCCATATCACCCAAAAATTTGCCAGCGATCGCTATGGCAAGACCCTGGGGGCTAAACGTAAAAAAATAATTGAAATGGCCTGTCATGCAGTGGCCTATGCCAAGACCTTCACACCTGATGTTGAATTTTCGCCTGAAGATGCCGGCCGAACTGATATCGAATATCTCATCGATGTTGTTGAGGCAGTTATAGCTGCCGGGGCCACAACAGTGAATATTCCTGATACAACGGGATATACATTTCCCACTGAATTTGGAAAAAAGATCGCTGCCCTCCGGGAACGGGTTTCAAACATCAATCATGCGGTGATCAGCGTTCATTGTCACAACGATCTTGGGTTGGCTGTTGCCAACTCACTGACAGCCATTTCAAATGGTGCCCGTCAGGTGGAATGCACCATCAATGGCATCGGTGAACGGGCTGGGAATGCCTCCCTTGAAGAAATTGTCATGGCTTTGAAGGTTCGTCCTGAACTCTGGGATTGTCACACCGATATAAAGACCGCGGAGATCATGAATACCAGTCGGATGGTATCTGCCTATACCGGGATGCTGGTACAGCCCAACAAGGCCATTGTTGGTGAAAATGCCTTTGCCCATGAGTCTGGCATCCACCAGGATGGAGTTCTCAAAAATCGCAGTACCTATGAGATCATGAATCCTGATTCCATTGGCATGACAGAGAGCAAGATCGTTCTCGGTCGCCATTCTGGACGAGCAGGTCTGAAAGCTCGCTTAAAGTCACTTGGATACCATGTGGACAAAGAGCGGCTCAACGCAGTCTATAAAGAATTTGTCATCCTTGCTGACAAAAAAAAGGAAGTCTTTGACGAGGATCTTCGCGCCATCATGGGTGAACTCATGGAGGCGGAAGAAGCATTCTATAAACTTGATTATCTCCATGTTAATCTTGGAACAACGACTATTCCTGTTGCCATTGTTCGGATTCAAACCCCTGACAAGGTTTATGAAGATTCCGCCACGGGAGATGGTCCCGTTGCAGCATGTTTCAGAGCCATAGCCAGGGCACTTGGTATCAGACAACAGTTTAATCTAGAATACTATCAGGTCCGCTCCATTACCAAAGGGAAAAGCGCCCTCGGTGAGGTCACGCTACGTTTGCATCATAATGGAGATATCTATGCTGGTCGTGGTATTTCCACTGACACTATCGAGGCCAGTGTGAAAGCTTATCTGGAAGCCTTGAATCAACACAGGAAGATGGTGGAAATGGAACAAAACCCGGGATCTATAAAAGTGGAAGAGCGTGTGTGATGAGTGCAAAAACACTATACGATAAACTGTGGGAGACCCATGAAGTGCGCCGGAATGATGATGGGACAAGTTTGCTCTATATAGACCGTCAATTGATCCATGAAGTGACCTCACCCCAGGCATTTGAAGGTCTGCGAATGAATCAGCGGGCACCATGGAGAACAGGAGCCAACGTAGCCGTCCCAGACCATAATATTCCTACCAAGGATCGCGAAAAGGGGATAGAGGACCCTGTATCCAAACTTCAGATCGATACGCTGGCGAGCAATACCAGAAATCTGGGAATTACAAATTTTGATATGTCAGATCCGCGTCAGGGAATCGTCCACGTGATTGGTCCAGAACAGGGGATTACCCTGCCAGGCATGACCATCGTCTGTGGTGATTCGCACACCTCGACCCATGGTGCACTGGGAGCACTGGCCTTTGGTATTGGGACATCTGAGGTCGAGCACGTTCTCGCAACCCAGTGTCTGGTCCAGGCTAAGTCTAAAAATATGCTTGTCAGGGTGGATGGAAAATTGAGACGGGGTGTATCAGCAAAGGATCTAATCCTGGCGATCATCGGACAGATTGGAACTGCCGGTGGAACAGGTTATGCCATCGAATTTGGTGGCGAGGCAATCCGTGATATGTCCATGGAAGGTCGCATGACGGTTTGTAACATGACCATTGAAGCAGGTGCCAGAGCCGGGTTAATCGCCGTTGACCAAATCACCATCAATTATGTCAAAGGTCGTAATTTTGCGCCTGCAGGCAAGCTATGGGAAGCAGCAAAGTCTTACTGGCAAACACTTCATTCTGATGATGCTGCTATTTATGACAAGGTCATCGTATTTGACGCAGCTGAGATCAAACCCATGGTCTCCTGGGGAACCTCACCGGAAATGGTGGCGCCTGTTGATGGAATTGTGCCATTATCAGTTGATCCGGCAAAGACTGAGCAGCACAACAACGCACTCAAATACATGGGTCTGAAACCGGGGATGCCAATTGAGGATATCACTTTTGATAAGGTATTCATTGGCTCGTGCACGAATTCCAGGATCGAAGATCTGAGAGAAGCAGCCCGAATCATAAAGGGTCGGAAAGTAGCTTCAAGTATATCTCTGGCCATGGTTGTGCCCGGATCAGGTCCTGTAAAAGCACAAGCGGAGGCTGAGGGCCTGGATAAGATCTTTCTGAATGCCGGTTTTGAATGGCGGGAACCGGGATGCTCCATGTGTCTCGCTATGAATGCTGATCGTCTGGAACCGGGGGAACGCTGTGCTTCGACTTCAAATAGAAATTTTGAGGGTCGCCAGGGACAGGGTGGTCGCACCCATCTCCTGAGCCCGGCCATGGCCGCCGCAGCAGCCATCGAAGGTCATATCACCGATGTGACAAAATATTACGAGGCTTAAAATGCAGAAATTTACATCATTAACAGGTTTGGTGGCACCCCTGGATAGATCCAACGTGGATACAGATGCCATTATTCCAAAACAGTTTCTTAAATCCATCAAGCGGAGCGGGTTTGGTCCTTATCTATTTGATGAATGGCGCTATCTGGATCATGGTGAACCAGGACAGGATTGCAGCAATAGACCGCTGAACACTGATTTTGTACTTAATCAGGATGAGTACAAGGGCGCGAGTGTCCTGCTTACACGATCTAACTTTGGATGTGGCTCTAGTCGAGAACATGCCCCCTGGGCTCTCCTTGATTACGGTTTTCAGGTTATTCTGGCAGAAAGTTTTGCTGATATCTTCTACTCCAACTGTTTTAAAAATGGTATGCTACCCATTGTTTTGCCCGCTGACGAAATTGGAGAACTATTTCAGGCGACCCATAACAATCAAGGCTTCAGCCTGAACGTAGATCTTCAAACCCAGAAAATCACACTACCTTCAGGAAAAGAAATTGAATTCGAGCTTGATGAATATCGCAAATACTGTCTGTTGAATGGCCTGGATGAGATCGGTCAGACACTTTCCTACAAGGAAGAAATTCAGGCCTTCGAAAAGAAACATCTCGAAAAATACAGCTGGCTAATGCATGAGGTGCACTAAAGTGTCTGAACATAGAAAAATAGAATTATTTGACTCCACACTCCGGGATGGGACACAGGGGGAAGGTGTCAATCTGTCTGTAGATGATAAACTCAGAATAGCTCAGCGTCTGGATGAATTCGGGATCAGTATTCTGGAAGGAGGCTGGCCTGGCTCTAACCCACGGGACCAGGAATTTTTCAGGCGGGCCAAACAGATGACCTTTCACCAAGCCAAAATTTGTGCCTTTGGATCTACTGCAAGAAGTGTTAAAGCAGTCGAGTCAGATTCCAATCTGAATGCCCTGCTTATGGCGGAGACAGAAGTGGTTTCAATCTTCGGGAAAACATGGCGTCTCCATGCTGAAAAGGGGCTGGGTTTGAATACCGCAGAGAACTCAGAGCTGATCGAAAAATCAGTCGCCTATCTGGTCCAGAAAGGGCGCCGTGTGGTGTTTGATGCAGAGCATTTCTTTGATGGCTATAAGGATTCATCAGAATTTGCCATGGAAATGCTCCTGGCTGCGCAACGTGGTGGCGCAGATACATTGGTGCTTTGTGACACCAATGGCGGTACCCTGCCCCACGAAGTGTCCCAGGCAACACAGCACGTTCTGGACACCTTTTCTTTACCTGTTGGCATTCATGCCCACAATGACGGTGGAATGGCTGCCGCAAATACAATCGTCGCTGTACAAGCAGGCGCCAGTCACGTTCAGGGTACCATGAATGGTGTTGGTGAACGCTGTGGAAATGCAAATTTAAGTACTGTAATTCCCAATCTTATCCTGAAACTGGGCCTGGATCTCAAACACGAGGTCGATCTTACCCAACTTACGAAGATTGCCAATTATGTATTTGAGATCATGAATCTTCATCCAGATGATCGGGCACCTTTTGTAGGTCGTTCTGCGTTTGCTCACAAGGGGGGTATTCATGTCAGCGCAGTCATGAAAGACAGCCGGATGTACGAACATATTGTACCAAAAGAAGTTGGGGCGAGACAACGCGTACTGGTTTCCGATCTTTCGGGAAAAAGCAATATTCGTTATAAAGCTGAAGAGTTGGACATCAATCTTGAAGACAGCCTGGGCGAAGTGCCTGGTAAAGTGGTTGAACACATCAAGAATCTGGAGCATGGCGGGTATCAATATGAAGCGGCTGAAGCTTCCTTTGAATTGATCCTGAAGGAACAGATGGGAAGCTTTTCACCATTCTTTGAAGTTGAGGATTCCAGAGTCATCGTCAGCTATGAACGAGATGGACACAACCTGGCCGATGCCATGCTTAAGGTAAGAGTAAATGGCGAGGTTGAACATACTGCCGCAGATGGGGTTGGTCCGGTGAATGCCCTGAATAAGGCACTCCAGAAAGCACTGATCCGCTTCTATCCGCAACTTTCTACCGTCCATTTAACGGATTACAAGGTGCGTGTTCTGGATGGGACCAATGGAACCAAAGCTGTGGTACGGGTGCTGATTGAGAGCAGCGATGGAAACAGTAGCTGGTCGACTGTTGGAGTTTCAGAAAATATTATTGAAGCCAGCTGGCAGGCTCTTGTAGACAGCCTGAACTACAAGCTGATGAAATCAGAAATTAAAAATAAGAATATCAAAGGATAGGAACGCCCGATCATGCCGAATCATTGCGAAAAAATTTGGTTTAACGGAAAAATTGTGAATTGGGAGCAAGCCACCACCCATGTTATGTCGCATGGTCTGCACTACGGGAGTGGGATTTTTGAAGGGTTGAAATGTTATACGACTGATGACGGACCGGCAGTTTTCAAACTCCAGGACCACATCGACCGTTTGTTTACCTCAGCCAAAATATACAGAATGGATCTGCCCTATACGAAAGAGGAGATCTTCAATGCCTGTCTGGATGTGATCGTCGAGAACGGAATAGAGAATGGCTATATCCGTCCCATCGCCTTCTATGGTTACGATACCCTGGGCGTTCACCCCAGGGAATGTCCAGTCAAGGTCTCCATTGGTGCTTTTGATTGGGGAGCTTATCTGGGACAGGATGCACTCGTTAAAGGCGTTCGCGTAACGGTCTCTCCCTGGCGAAAATTTCATTCCAGCTCATTTCCCACGACTGCAAAAGCCAATGGTCAATATTTGAATTCATTACTCGCTGTACAAGATGCCAAATCCAAGGGCTTTGATGAAGGCCTCCTTTTAAACCAGGAGGGAACCATTGCTGAAGGGGCCGGTCAGAATATTTTTCTGGTTAAAAATGGCAAGATATACACGAATGAGGAAGATTCATCCATCCTCATGGGCATCACACGTGAGACCATTATCCAGATTGCCAGAGATATGGCCTATGAGGTTCGTATCGGACGTCTTTCAGTGGGGCAGCTATTGTCTGCAGATGAGGCATTCTTCACCGGGACGGCCAGTGAGGTCACACCCATCAGGGAACTTGATCAGCGTATGGTAGGCTCAGGCGGTAGAGGTCCTGTCACCGAGGACATGCAATCGGCATATCTGGATGTGGTTCATGGTAAGAATCCGGAATATCGGTCATGGCTTACCTATGTGAATGAGGTTAAACCGGGAAATTGACAAATATGTAAATGGGAATTCTTCAATATTCGGTTTAAATATATCGCCTGGTTTATTGGAGAGAATCGACAGAAAAAAAATATAAAATAAGCGGTCAAATCATGAGAATTTTAAAGTTTGGAGGATCATCTGTCGCCACGGCAGAAAGAGTGGAAAAGGTCCTGGATATCATCAAAGAATCGCAGGAAGAATCAAAACTTGCTGTTGTTGTTTCAGCCTTTGGGGGTGTCACCAATCAGTTGATAAAAATGACTGATCTGGCTGGTCGTGGGGATCGAGGATATGAAAAGGACTATAAGTCATTTTCTGAGCGACATACTGAAATGATCATGGCTTTAACTTCTGGAGAGCGTCAAAAAAAACTGCTCAAGCACATCGGGAAATACACTTTACGCTTAGGTGAGATTTTAAGAGGTGTATATCTTGTAAGATATGTTGCACCAAAGACCTATAATCAAATTCTCAGCTATGGAGAACGACTCTCTGCCCGGATCATCAGTCAGGCTTTGTGTGAAATTGGCGTGGACGCTGACTTTATGGATGCAAGGTATCACATCCGAACAGACTCAAATTATGGGAATGGCGTTGTCGATTTTAACATCACCAATTCCAATATTAAAAAATATTTTGAATCACATCCCAAAACCCAGATAATCACAGGTTTTATCGCTTCGAATGCGAATAAGGAAACCACTGTCCTTGGCAGAAGTGGTTCTGACTATACAGCAGCGATTATCGGTGCTGCAGTTGAAGCAGATAGAATAGAAATTTGGACTGATGTGGATGGTATCATGACAGCCAATCCCCACCAGGTACCTGGAGCCAGACCGATTCTGAATATGACCTATGAAGATGCGATGGAAATGTCTCACTTTGGAGCCAAGGTCCTGTTCCCACCTACCATTCAACCAGCCATGCAGCTCGGGATTCCAATTCACATTAAGAACACATTTAATCCTGATTCACCGGGGACTATTATCGATAGCAGCGGAAGTGATAAGAAATACCATATCACTGGGATTTCCAGCCTGGATGCCATTTCTCTGATTCGAATACAGGGCAGTGGAATGGTGGGGAAAACCGGTCTGACGGGGCGCATTTTCCAGACAATTGCCAAAGCGGATGTTGGTGTAATGCTAATCTCCCTGGCCTCCAGCGAACACTCTATCTGTTTTGCGGTTGATCCAGCCAGTGCTCTGGTAGCAAAATTAGCCCTGGAAGAAGAGTTTCAGCTGGAATTGCAGGTAAAGAATATTGCAAAAATCCTCATTGAAGACAATCTGTGTATCGTAGCGGTTGTCGGGGAGAACATGCGTCACATCCCTGGTATTGCTGGAAAAGTATTCAGCACCCTGGGGGAGCACGGGGTGAATGTGGTGGCCATAGCTCAGGGATCTTCTGAGCGAAATATTTCCATTGTTGTCTCCAAAGATGATGAGACTCAGGTAATTAAAAGTTTGCATGAAACATTTTTTGATAAGATTTGATTGCCGTCCATTTCCAATTGAAAAGAGAACTATCATGGTAATAGAGTAATGAAGGAAAGAATGGATAAGATACCAGTAAGTATTCTGGGGGCTACTGGAATGGTAGGTCAGAATTATGTGAATTTACTTGCAAACCATCCCTGGTTTGAAATTGTTGATGTTGCGGCCTCACCTCGATCCAGCGGAAAGCTTTATCAGGAAGCAGTTGCAGATAAATGGTACTCAGGAAACGCGATACCTCAAAAAGTGAGGGAATTAAAGGTTAGGGATGTCCGCGATTTTGAGAATCTTCCAGAAAGCGTGAAATGCGTTTTTTCTGGTATGGATCTGGAAAACAAAGATGATACCCGAAAACTTGAGTTTGAGTATGCCGAAAGAGGGTATCCCTTCATCAGTAATAGTTCGGCTAATCGCTGGACAGATGATGTCCCTATTTTTATTCCGGAGATCAACCATTCCCATACCTCAATGATTGAGATTCAACAGCGCAATCGGGGTTTTGAGAAAGGTGGCTTTGTCATTTCAAAGCCAAATTGTTCCATTCAAGCCTATCTGACTGCGATCTTTGCGCTGGAGCAGGCTGGATTCACAGTCGATCAACTTATCATAACGACTTTGCAAGCCCTGTCAGGTGGTGGCTACAAGACCATTCACTCGAAAGAAATGATCAATAACGTGATACCGTTTATCGGTGGGGAAGAGGCAAAAACTGAAAAGGAACCCTTGAAGGTGTTTGGCTCGATTGGAGCCCATGGTATCCTTCTTGATGATCATTTGAAGATCAGTGCCACCTGCACCAGGGTACCCGTTCTGGACGGTCATATGGCTGTGGTGAATATCAAATTTACAGACAGGATTCCGACCCGGGATGAAATGCTGGATATCTGGCAGAATTATCGATCACTTCCCCAGGAATTGGATCTGCCATCTGCACCCCTTCAACCGATTATCTATGTCGAGGAAGAGAATCGTCCCCAACCACTCCTTGATGCGATGAACGACAAGGGCATGGCTGTGACGGTAGGCAGATTAAGAGAAGATGAAATTTTTGATTACAAATTTGTCGCCCTTTCACACAATACGATTCGTGGAGCTGCTGGTGGGGCTATCCTGACGGCCGAGCTACTTGTTGAAAAGGGTATTCTTTAATGGTGAGACGTGTACGCGCATTCGGACCTGCATCAATAGCAAATGCTGTTGCCGGTTTCGATGTCCTGGGCTTTGCCCTTGATGAGCCGGGAGATGTGGTAATTTGTTCCTTGTCTGAAAAAGCGGGAATTAGAATTGCGCCTATGACCGGCGCATTTCAGGACCTGCCTACAGATCCAGATAAGAACACGGCTGGTGTTGCCGTACAATCCTTATTAAAAAAGCATGGGATTGTCCAGGGCATAGAAATTGAAATTCAAAAAGGGGTGCCGATTATGGGAGGTATGGGCTCAAGTGCGTCCAGTGCCTCAGCGGCTCTTGTTGCTGTAAACGAATTACTTGAGCTAAAATGTACAAAGATGGATCTTTTACCCTTTATCCTCGATAGTGAAAGAGCCGCAACGGGTGTACCCCATGCCGACAACGCAGCGCCCTCACTCCTCGGGGGCTTTAATCTGATTCAAAGTCTGGAACCGCTTCAAGTCCTTGCCCTGGATATCCCGCCAAATATTTTCTGCTCAGTGGTACATCCCCATATGTATATCAAGACCAGAGATGCCAGAGAAATTCTGCCCCACTCTATACCAATGGCAGTCGCGACCAAACAGATGGGACATATAGCCGGTTTCATAGCAGGTATGCAGACAGGTGATCTCGATATCATCAAGCGTTCTCTGGTTGATGAATTGGCTGAACCCCATCGCAGCAAACTGATTCCGGGGTATTGGGAAGTTAAACAGGCCACCGAAGAAGCCGGGGCTCTGGGTTGTGGAATCTCAGGATCCGGACCATCAATGTTCGCTCTTAGCCAGTCGGAAGAAATTGCCAAACAGGTTGCTCTCTCCATGCAAAAGGCATTCAGTGTAGCCGGGCTGAAGAGTGACCTATATATTTCAGGTATAAGCAAACTAGGTGCCCGTATCCTGGATTGAGCCCCGTGAAGTACATCAGCACAAATACAACTGCGAGCGCTGTATCCCTGAAGGATGCCGTCCTCACAAGCATGCCTTCCGACGGTGGTCTGTATATGCCGGAACAGCTAATTCCCCTCGATCCAGATTCGCTCAGAAAATTACCTGAGATGAGTTTTCAAGAGGTATCCCTGTTACTCACAAAAGCATACCTCGAGGATGATGTCCAAGTCACGGATTTAGAGCATATTGTGTCTGAATCCATGAATTTTGACGTCCAGTTGCACAAGCTTGATGATCAGACCTCCATTCTGGAAACGTTTCATGGTCCCACCATGGCGTTTAAAGATTTCGGAGCTAGATTCATGGCTCAATTAATGTCTCATTTGATCCGTGGAGAGAATCACGAGCTGACTATCCTAGTGGCCACTTCTGGTGATACTGGTAGCGCCGTTGCCAGTGGGTTCCTGGGAATTCCTGGCATCAGGGTGATCATTTTATATCCCAGCGGAAAAGTCAGTCATAGGCAGGAAATGCAACTCACAACACAGGGTCAAAATATCACAGCTCTTGAAGTTGACGGAAGTTTTGACGATTGTCAGCAGATGGTGAAAATAGCTTTTGTCGATCAGGAGGTAAGCAAAAGGCTCATGCTATCCTCGGCAAACTCCATTAATATTGCCCGATTGTTGCCCCAATCATTTTACTTTACCTGGGCAGCAGGTCAGGTCATGAAACATTCCAGGGACATTGTGTTCTCAGTCCCTTGCGGGAATTTTGGGAATATTACAGCTGGGCTTATCGCCAAACGAATGGGCGTCCCGATCCAGCATTTTGTTGCGGCAACCAATTTAAATGCAGTTTTCCCAGAGTATTTGAAAACGGGCTTGTTGAATACCCGTCCCTCTCATCCCACGATATCGAATGCAATGGATGTTGGCAATCCCAGTAATCTTGACAGGATTCGTTATCTTTACGAGGATGATTTGAATCGCATGCGATCGGATATCAGTAGTTGGAGTTACACTGATGATCAGACCAGAATCATGATACAGGAGACATACAGCAAATTTGGATATATCTCAGATCCCCATACAGCTGTGGGGTTACTCGGCTATCATGAATATCAGGCTCAGAAGAAAAAGAACATGCAAGGGATCGTGATTTCAACCGCTCATCCGGCTAAATTCCCTGAAACCGTCGAGCCTCTCATTGATTGTATGATAGATATCCCACCCCAATTGACCCGATTTCTCCAGCGAGAAAAACAAGCAATGCCCATGTCATCGGATTATACGGAATTTAAGCAGTACTTATTAGATGCCTCAGGGTAAGATCGTTTTTCCAGGCGATGATTCAAATCCTTGCCTGGGAGCATTCAAAACATCAATTCTTCTTGTAAACACTCTGGGCTTTGTTTGCTGAAGTAACGATCCCCTTGATCATGGCTGAGCTGAAACCCTCGTGCTCCATCTGATTCAATCCGGCAATGGTAACACCTCGAGGTGTGGTAACTTTATCTATCTCAGATTCAGGGTGATTATCCATTTTCAGGATAAGTTCTGCTGCTCCTTTTGCCACTTGCGCTGCAATAAGAAGTGCGTTTTTGGAATGGAATCCAATTTCAATTCCACCTTGGGAGGCAGCTCGAATGGCTCTCAGAAAAAATGCGATACCACAGGCGCCTAATGCCGTGGCAGCACCCATTAAATTCTCTTCAATGACCACAGTTTTTCCTACTGTGTTAAAGATGGAGACGCCAACCTCAAGAGCACTTTCATGTTGCGTGTTTGAAGCCAGACAGGTGATCGATTCTTGAAGTGAAATCGCCGTGTTTGGCATGGCTCTTACAATGGCAACATCCTTTTTTGCCCCCGCAGCTATCTGGTCAATAGAGACTCCTGTGACAACCGAAATGATGGTGTGATAATCCTGCCTGAGCTCGGGACTGATCTCAGCTAACAGAGCATCGATCTGGCCGGGTTCAACAGCAATAATGAGTATTTGAGAAGTTCGTACAGCTGCAAGATTGTCGGTCGTTGTTCTAATACCCATTGTCTTGTATTTATCTAGTCGCTCTATTTTGCGTCTGGTAAGCGTGATGCTTTCTGCTGACATAGCATTCGAAGCCAATAGCCCGTCTGCGATGGACATGCCGATGTTTCCTGTTCCGAGAATGGCTATATTCTTAAAATTTTTCATCATTCCTGCTTCCTCTATTGCTTTAGCTCATTGGTATCAACTGGAAAATTCCACCTAAGCTTTCATCTATGGTAAATATGAAGCACGATGGGAGGGGAGCAAAGTCTTTTACTCGAGTCATTTGTTTGAACCAAATATCATGTGGTTAGATAAAAAGAGTGGATAATTTTAATTACCCTTGCATTCCAAGCATTTATTGCTACAATTGACTCAGCATGAAAAATATGAACAGCCATTTGATTATTGACCCGATGAACCAGATTCATCGCCATCATCATTTTATGATCTAGCTGTTCTTGTAACAATTCCTGAGTGGCTAGAATTAAAGTGGCCACCAGAAGGTTTAAAAATTTAACCCTCGGCGGCCAAAGTCCCGGGGGTTTTTATTTATAAGGGGTTTTGAAAAGAAATGAATGAATCACGCTTGAAAATTGCAGTACAAAGATCTGGTAGACTGAGTGATGCCACATTACAGATATTGGAACGCTGTGGTCTGAAAATTAATCCATCCAAAAACAAACTGATCACCCACGTTAAGAATATGCCTATCGACATTCTCTTTGTGAGAGATGATGATATCCCCGGTCTTGTAATGGAGGGCTTTGTGGATCTGGGGTTCGTTGGCGAAAATACGATGCAGGAGGTGAGTCTTCAGCGTGCGAAATTTGGGGAGAATGCACTTTTTGAAAACCTTATCAAACTTGATTATGGTCATTGTCGACTATCCCTCGCCACACCTGAGGAAAATCAATATATTAATATTCGCTCACTTGAGGGAAGCCGTATTGCCACCAGTTATCCGTATCTCCTGGGAGAATTCTTAAAGAAGGAGGGGGTTTCTGCTAAGATCGTCCACCTGACCGGATCAGTTGAAGTCGCTCCCCGGGCTGGTTTGGCAGATGCGATCTGCGATCTTGTTTCTACAGGTGTGACCCTTGAAGCAAACGGTCTCCGTGAGGTGGAAGTGATGCTGAGAAGCTCTGCAACTTTAGTGCAGCGCATGGATATTGCTCCCGGACCTGATAAAGAGCTCATCGCGCGTCTTATTGTTCGTATCAAAGGGGTTATCAAAGCCAGGGAGAGTAAATATATCATGCTGCATGCCCCCCTTGATAAGGTGGATGCGATTATCGATATCCTGCCTGGCGCAGAGAAGCCTACAATTCTACCCCTTGCTGGATCAGACAAGCAGGTTGCCATCCACGCTGTCAGTACAGAGACTGTATTCTGGGAAACTATGGAATCTTTGAAAAAACTTGGCGGTAGTTCCATTCTGGTGCTCCCCATTGAAAAGATGCTGGAGTAATCATGATCAACTGGCAAACCCTCACTAGCGAACAGCAGGAAAGATTTTTAATGCGTCCGAATACAGAAGATGACGCGAAGCTAAGGACCTCAGTAGAGGAAATCATTGAGCTGGTCAAGGATAATGGCGATGATGCATTAAAAATGCTCACCCTCCGCTATGATGGTGTTGAAATCGATGAATTCGAAGTCTCTGAAGCCGAAAAAACTTCTGCTATTAAGCGACTTGAACCGGGAGTGAAAGCCGCTATTGATCGTGCCTATGAAATGATCACGAGCTTTCATGCTGCCCAGGTTCAGGATGATATTAAGATAGAAACACTTCCAGGTGTGAATTGTACATTACTGATTAGACCTCAACAAGCGGTAGGTTTGTATGTCCCCGGCGGGAACACACCGCTCCCATCGACTGCATTGATGCTTGGAGTCCCTGCAAAAATCGCTGGTTGTCCAAAAATAGTATTGACAAGTCCACCGGGAAGCAATGGTCAAATGGCGCCGGAAATTATCTACGCTGCATCAAAGTGCGGTATAGACTCCCTATTTAAAGTAGGCGGCGCCCAGGCTATTGCAGCCCTGACTTGGGGGACAGAAACTATTCCAGCGGTAAATAAAATATTTGGCCCCGGAAATCGTTATGTGACGGAAGCAAAACGCAGAGTAAGTCAAATACAGGGGAAGGTGGGAATTGATATGCCTGCTGGTCCTTCTGAAGTACTGGTGATTGCTGATAGAACTGCAAAGCCAAGTTTTGTAGCTGCTGACCTGCTGTCGCAAGCTGAACATGGACCGGATTCTCAAGTGATCCTCATCTCTCCCGATAACAGTCTTATCCTTGCAGTAGAGGCTGAATTAAAGATACAGCTGAAGAGCTTATCAAGACGGAAGATAGCTGAAAAAGCATTATCAAATGCCCGCTTTATCCTGGCTAAAGATATTGACCAGGCAATCGATATCAGCAATATCTATGCACCAGAGCACCTGATCATCAATTTGGAAAAGGCAGAACAGTACCTCGATCAGGTTGTAAATGCCGGTTCCATATTCCTTGGACCTTGGTCTCCGGAGAGTGTGGGTGATTATGCTTCCGGTACAAACCATGTTTTACCGACCTATGGGTATGCTCGTTTTACTGATGCCCTCTCTCTCAAAGATTTTCAAAAGCGGAGCACCGTACAAAAATTGACGCGAGAGGGTCTATCATCACTGAGTGATACAATCATGACAATTGCGCAAAGTGAGGGTCTGGACGCCCATACCAAGTCCATCTCACTGCGCTTGGAGGAGGCAGCTTTATGAATTGGCTTCAAAGATTAACACCACCCAATATCCAGGAGTTAGTTCCCTATTCTTCTGCTCGCAGGGAGGCTTCTGATGGCGATGTCTGGCTGAATGCGAATGAAAATCCTTTCCCTCGGAAATCTAAGGGCGCCTTCGCAGGATTAAATCGTTATCCTGAATTTCAACCTGTCGCCCTGCTCAAAGCCTATGCCAGTTATGCCGGTGTTTCAATAGATCAGGTGCTGATCACTCGCGGCATAGATGAGGGTTTGGATATTTTAATTCGTAGTTTTTGCAGTGCTGATGATCAGATTATTTATACCCCACCCACCTACGGAATGTATCGAATAACTGCTGAGACACTTGGTGTTCAATCGGTTGCAACCGCTCTCTTACCCGGTTGGAAATTGGATATGCCACAGGTGATCGTAGAAGCAGGAGATAGCAAGATCGCATTCCTCTGTTCACCTAATAATCCAACAGGAAATGTATTAAAGAGATCAAAGGTTTTGGATATTCTTGAAGCCACCCGTAACCAGACCCTGATCGTCCTGGATGAGGCCTATATAGAATTTGTGCCTGAGTCTTCATATGTAGACTTGCTCTCAAACTACCCACACCTAATCATCTTGCGAACCCTTTCCAAAGCTTTTGGTCTGGCTGGCTTGCGTTGTGGATTCGTTTTGGCGAACCCGGCCATTATTGCCATCCTGAAGAAAGTGACGCCACCATACCCAATTCCAATACCTGCAGTCGAGATCGCAACTGCTGCTCTCTCAGCACCCGGGATAGCTACCATGAAATCAGAGGTAAAACTTATTCAGGACACGCGAGCAGATCTTGAGGCGTCTTTGAACACCTTCTCTTTTGTTGAATGGGTAGCCCCCAGCGATGCAAATTTTTTATTGATCAAGGTGAAGGATGCCTCTGAACTGATGACCTTCCTTCAACAAAAAGGTATAGTCATTCGAAATCGTAGTAGCCAGACGCTTCTGGAGAATTGCGTGAGAATAACGGTTGGATCTGCTGAGGAGATGGAATTATTGCTCACAGAAATGAAGGCATACGAGGCTCAGGTATGACTGCCAGACCGACCCTTTTTATAGATCGTGACGGAACGCTGATCAAAGAACCGCCTGATGATTTCCAGGTTGACTCCCTGGAGAAGTTAGAGCTTGAGCCCGGTGTTATTCCGGCACTATTGGAGCTTCAGCGTGCTGGGTATACCCTGGTCATGATCTCTAACCAGGACGGACTTGGGACAGACAGTTTTCCTGAGGCTGATTTTCTTGCACCGCAGGAGAAATTGATGCAAATATTTTCCTCTCAGGGGATTGAATTTGAGGAGACATTGTTTTGTCCTCATTTTGAAGCAGATAAATGTAATTGCCGGAAACCATTGCTTGGTTTGGCGCGGCCACTGCTCAAAGAGGGCCGGGTTGATTTTCAGGATTCCTGGGTCATTGGTGACCGCCAGACTGATGTTCAATTGGCCGAAAATATGGGGATCAGGAGTTTTCTCTATCAAGCGGATTCAATGGGATGGAAGGAAATTGCCAGATCCCTGAACTCTACCAACCGTAGAGCTTTCGTCTCTCGATCGACTTCTGAAACTCAAATTGAGCTCGATGTTGATCTTGATCTCGACGGCAAATCGCAGATCGCTACCGGGATCGGATTTTTTGATCACATGCTGGATCAGATCGCAACCCATGCTGGTATTACCGTGAATTGTCAGGTAAAAGGTGATTTGGAGATTGATGATCATCACACAGTTGAGGATACAGCTCTTGCATTGGGTGAGGCACTTGCCAAAGCACTGGGAAAAAAGCAGGGAATTGGTCGTTTTGGATTCGCTTTACCAATGGATGAATGCCGGGCTGAGTGTCTTCTCGACATCTCCGGGCGACCCCATCTCGAATTCCAGGCTGAATTCAGTGCTGAAAAGGTGGGCGAATTGACAACCCAGATGATCCCTCATTTTTTCAGATCACTGGCTATGAGCATGGGTATCACCCTGCATTTGAGTACCAGCGAGGGAAACGTTCACCACCAGGTTGAATCACTTTTTAAGGTGTTTGGCAGGGCATTAGGGCAAGCCATTCAAAAATCAGGAAATACGATTCCAAGCTCCAAGGGTATTCTATGAGTGTAATCATCGATACAGGCTGTGCCAATCTGACCTCCCTTAAGTTTGCCCTTGAAAGAATGAGCAAGGATGTTCAGGTTTCTGATGATCCCGACACCATTAATTCAGCTGAACGCGTATTTCTCCCCGGTGTAGGCAGTGCTCAGTATGCCATGGGTATCCTCGAGCAAAAGGGACTTATTCAGACCATTCAGGGGCTTCAACAACCGGTTCTGGGTATCTGTTTGGGGATGCAGCTGCTGACTTCATTTTCCACCGAAGGTGATGTTGCTTGTTTGAACTGCATACCTGCAGAGGTCGGGTCATTACAATCATTAGACCGGCGGCTTCCACACATGGGCTGGAATACCATAAATGGTCATCAGAATCATCCCTTATTCAGGGGGATTCCTGAAAATGACTATTTCTATTTTGTTCATAGCTATGGGGTTGAAATTTCTGCTGAAACCATAGCCATATGTGAATATGGCAAACCTTTTTCCGCTGCGATAGCCTACAAGAATTTTATGGGTGTCCAGTTTCATCCTGAACGCTCCGGGAAATCGGGAGCCAAAATTTTAAAGAATTTTTTGGAGCTTAAGATATGATCATACCATCTATCGATCTTATTGGAGGCCAGACTGTTCGACTCTTCAAGGGAGATTATGAAAAGATCAATTATTATGAGCAATCACCCCTTGCTCTTGTCCGTAGCTATTCAAAAGCAGGTGCTGACCTCATCCATCTTGTTGATCTACAGGGGGCCAAAGAGATAACTCGAAGACAGCTTCCCCTTATCCAAAAGCTCGTATCCTCAACTGATGTCCATATTCAGGTGGGAGGCGGTATTCGGTCTGAAGAGGATGTAAGAGAGCTCCTGGAAGTTGGTGTGGAGAGGGTGGTGATTGGTAGTCTGGCGATCAAGGAACCTGAAAAAGTTATGGAATGGGTAAAACGATATGGATCTGAAAAAATCGTTCTGGCTCTAGATGTGAACATCGATGAGAAAGGTGTTAAGTGGTTACCTACCCAGGCCTGGCAACAGGATGGTCAGCTTCCCCTGGAAGCGCTCCTGGATCAATACTTGAGTGTTCAGATCAAACATATTCTTTGCACCGATATCTCCCGGGATGGCACACTATCGGGTTCAAATGACCAGCTTTACAGCGAACTCCAACAAAACTATCCTCACTTCACGTGGCAGGCCTCCGGTGGCATTGGTAGTCTTGGGGATATAGCAAAAATAGCAGCAACGGGCGTTTCTGGCATCATCGTTGGGAAGGCCCTTTTGGATGGAATATTTACATTCAGGGAGGCACAATCATGCTGGCTCGGCGAATAATTCCCTGTCTCGATGTCAGAGATGGGAAAGTGGTTAAAGGCGTTCGATTCCGCGATCACAAAATAGTGGGGGATATTGTTCCCCTGGCTGAATACTACTCCCAGGCTGGGGCAGATGAGCTGGTATTCTACGATATTACAGCCAGCAGTGATGGTCGCAGTGTTGACCGAAGCTGGATCGAAAGGGTTGCCCGCGTTATCGATATTCCCTTCTGCGTTGCCGGTGGCATCTCCACTTTGGAAACCGCCGGTGAAGTGCTGGAAATGGGTGCCGATAAAATTAGCATTAACTCTCCGGCTTTAAATGATCCAGGTTTGATATTTGAGTTAAATGAACGTTTTGGACAACAGTGTGTTGTGGTGGGAATTGATAGTTATCAGGATCAGGAAACTGGGGAATATATGGTATATAAGTATACCGGGGATGTTGAACGAACCCAGCAGACTGAGTGGAAGACCTTTGACTGGATCAATGCAGTGCAACAACAGGGAGCCGGTGAGATCGTTTTGAATTGTATGAATCAAGATGGGGTGCGCAAGGGCTATGATACGATGCAATTGAGCATGGCCCGCCTGAATTGTAGTATTCCTTTGATTGCCTCAGGTGGTGCTGGTAGTATAGAGCATTTCAAACAGGTTTTCCAGACTAGTGAAGTGGATGGTGCTCTGGCTGCGAGTGTGTTTCACTCAAGAGAGATTGAGATCCGGGATTTAAAGCGATATTTAGCCGAATCAGGCGTGGAGGTCCGATTATGAAAGTTTTATTAGAGAGCCTGAATCAACTGGCATGGGAAAAACAAGATGGCCTGCTCCCAACTATCGTTCAAGACGCCGATTCTGGTGAACTGCTCATGCAAGCCTATATGAACATTGAAGCGTTGAAACTCACCCTGAAAAGTGGGAGAGTAACATTTTTTAGCAGGAGTCGTCAAAAAATATGGCAAAAGGGTGAGGAATCTGGGAATATACTTAAGCTTGTTGATATAGCTGCTGATTGTGATGGGGATAGTTTGAAAGTTCTGGCGAATCCAACAGGTCCCGTTTGCCATCTTGGGACTGATACCTGTTGGGATAAGTCCCAACAACCTTCCCTCACATTCCTGACTGAATTGGAGGATGTGATCGAATCAAGGAAAGATTCGTCTGCTGATACTTCCTACACTGCCAGATTATTCAATCGCGGGACTAAATATATTGCCCAAAAAGTTGGAGAAGAGGCTGTGGAAACCGCCTTGGCCGCAGCAGCTGGCGATGACAAAGAACTCCTTAACGAAAGTGCAGATCTGATTTATCACCTGCTTGTCCTGCTCCAATCAAAGGATCTTAAACTAAAGGATGTAGCAACCGTCCTGCACGAACGACATCACAGTCCCTGATCGTGTTGTATGCGCTGTGTGGAGCCGTTTCTAATTACTTATATGCGTCATCATGAACTGTTTTAACAGCTCTTCCTGAGGGATCATTCAGATTCTGAAAAGATACATCCCAGGCGAGTGCTTCAGGAGTACTGCAGGCAACTGAAGGAACTGAAGGGACGCAGGAAGCAGCTGATTCAGATGGGAAATGCTCGGCAAAAATACTCCGATAGTAATATTCTTCCTTATTCTGAGGTGTGTTTATCGGGAATCTGAATTTAGCATTGGCCATTTGCTTTGCACTTACTGCCTTTTCGACAACTGATTTCAGACTATCAATCCAACTGTAACCGACACCATCAGAAAACTGTTCCTTCTGCCGCCAGGCAACACTTTCCGGGAGATAATCCTCAAAAGCCTTTCTGAGGATCCATTTTTCCATCCGCTCGCCGTTTATAAGCTTATCCTTAGGATTCAGACGCATGGCAACGTCCATGAATTCCTTGTCAAGAAAGGGAACGCGACCTTCAATACCCCAGGCTGCCAGAGATTTATTCGCTCTAAGACAATCATATAAGTGGAGTTTGTTGAGTTTTCGAACCGTCTCCTCATGAAAGGCCTTCGCATCAGGAGCCTTATGGAAGTAAAGATATCCACCAAATATTTCATCAGCCCCCTCACCTGACAGGACCATTTTTATTCCCATGGCCTTGATCGCTCTGGCCATCAGATACATGGGCGTTGAAGCTCTTACAGTGGTAACATCGTAGGTCTCCAGATGGTAGATCACATCGTGGAGCGCATCAAGCCCCTCTTGAATGGTGAATAATATCTCATGGTGAACCGTGTTAATATGGTCAGCCACCTTGCGTGCAGCAGCCAGATCAGGTGAGCCGTCTAAACCAACGGCAAATGAATGTAAGCGTGGCCACCATGCTTTCTTTTGGTCATGGTCCTCAATTCTGCGGGCAGCATATTTTTTGGCTATGGCAGACACAATGGAGGAATCAAGTCCACCGGATAACAAGACACCATACGGAACATCCGACATGAGTTGTCTGTGCACAGATGCCTCCAGTGCTTTTCTCAATTTATGGATACTATTCTTGTTGTTTTGAACCGAGGCATAATCTGACCAATCACGGCTATACCATTGTTTTAATTCACCGCCAGTACTTGATAAATAATGTCCTGGAGGAAATACTTCGATCCTGGTACACACACCTTCAAGTGATTTCAGCTCAGAGGCCACGTAAAAATTGCCACTTGCATCCCAGCCTCTATAGAGGGGAATGACTCCCATGTGATCTCTTGCGATCAGATAGGTATTCTTTCGGGCATCATAGAGTGCGAAGGCAAATATCCCATTCAGGTCATCTAGGAAGTCTACCCCTTTTTTTTCATACAGGGAGAGGATAACCTCACAATCAGATTGGGTCTGAAATTTATAATCTTTACACTCCAACCTCAGATCCTGGTGATTATAAATTTCACCATTTACTGATAGAACCAGGGTTTTATCCTCATTATAAAGGGGTTGACCCCCTGATATTGGATCAACAATCGCCAGCCGCTCATGGGCCATAACTGCATGGTTACCACAATAAATTCCGGACCAATCGGGACCGCGGTGCCTGACCTTTTTTGACATTTTTAAAATTTGTGGACGCATCAATTTGGAATCCACCTGCAAATCAAAAGCACAAACAATACCACACATAATTTCAAACGCTTCCTTTACTTATGTCTACTGCAAGCTTTACTGCCTGCGAGACATGGTTAAAACAAATGTAGGTTACCAGATTTCTTATGTAAAGCTGAATATGGTGAAATCCTTATTTATTTAGCTTCCTCTTTTAGTGTTGCTTTAAATGATTAGTGGGAACTTGATTAAATCGTTATTATTGGTCTGAATATCAATGGAGGTAATATGTCACATTCTTATAAATGGGGCATTTTAAGTACTGGAAAGATAGCCAATCACTTTGCTGAGGGCCTGACACTACTGGATGCTGCGGATATACATGCTGTCGGATCCCGAGCAATCGGAACTGCTGAGCGTTTTGCTGACAAATGGTCTATAACCAATGCTTATGGCAGTTATGATGAGCTGTATAATGACAAAGAGGTAGATATAATCTATATCGGAACACCCCATAATCTTCATTATCAGAATACTATGGATGCTCTCTCAGCAGGCAAACACGTCTTATGTGAGAAAGCCTTTGCATTGAACGCAAATCAAGCGCGGAACATGGTTGAGCTTGCTCGTCACCAGGGTCTCTTTTTGATGGATGCAATGTGGAACCGGTTTCAACCGTGGTACACAAAGGTGCAGGAAATAATTAGTTCGGGAGTCCTGGGGGAACTTATTCATTTTAAAGCAGATCTATCTTTCAAGTTTGATTTTGATCCTCAACATCGACTATTCAATCCTGATCTGGGAGGTGGTTCACTCCTGGATTTGGGAGTATATCCCCTGACGCTGGCGTCTGCGTTTATGGGAGCACCAGACGTGGTTCATAGTACTGTGCACAAGTGCAGTACTGGAGTCGATGATCAGGTGACAATGATTTTGTCCTATCCTGAAGGTGCAAGTTCAGAGCTTGCAAGCTCAAGTCGATATACATCCAAAATCAACCCAGCACTTTTTGGTTCAGAAGGCAGCTTGGAAATACACGGAATGATACGCTCAGGTAGATTAACCTTGCACCTCCCCGGCAAGGACCCCGAAGTAATCGAGGTCCCCTATGTGGGTAATGCTTATCAGTATGAGGCCCAGGCTGTGATGGATATGCTAGACCAAAACAAGTTGGAACACCCCCTCATGCCGTTGGAGGAGACAGTCGCAAATTTACAGATCATGGATTTGATTCGGAAAAATGCGGAGATTAAATATCCTGAAGAGCATGAAGCAGTTATTTAGGTGATCTGATAATGAATGGTTTCATCGTCATGTCTTTTTAGATATGAAAGTAGACACCAAGTCCATAAAGATTGACTTTCTGAAATTCCAGAGTGCTGTAAGGTAAGTGGCCCCTGTAATATTCTGCAATGATCATAAATGGATTTTTCCAGGTTCGCCCCAGCTCTATACCTGCACCGAATTTCATATTGGGACGATAATCGTTCTGTTGGTACGCCTTTACATCAATCCCGAGCAAATATGCAAAATCAGGATTATGTGCGAACGGATGCTGGTATAAAGTCCCCATTTGAAATTCGTTGCGCTTCCTGACTGTATTCGGACTGATATTCAATCCATATCCATAGTAATAGCGGAGATATCCCAGTCTCGAAGATCTGATAATTCCCAATTGTTCATAATTAAGCGCTTTAGTATTCGGCAGAAAGTAGCTGGTCCTTAGCATGAAATCATCACCAAGATGGGAGGACTGGTGAAAGAGAGTGAGGCGATATACAGCCTTGTTTCTTTTATAATGGAGCATTCCCCCGATACGGAAGTCCGTATTTTGAAGTCCGCCCATATAGGCCTCACCGGAGTCAACAATAGAAAATTGTGAATGGACCCCGAACTCGACGCCAAATTCAAATCCTTCATCTGAATTCACACGATATCTAAATATTAGTTTTTGGACACCAATATTAATGGGGCTATAGATCTTTTCTTCATCGCTTCCTTCCACCTGATACGCTAATAAACTGGCACTTGTCTGGGGCGATGCAGGGTCTAATAGTAAAGCATGAAAATAGCTGTCTGAGGGCAGCCACTCCATCAAGACTTCCTCTGCTGAGCCGACCAAGGGAAAGAAATAAAAGATAAAAAGTAAATGCCTAAATGCCTGAGGAACGGAAATCATATTCAATGAATATATTCCAACAAGTGTGATAAGGAATAGCAATCGGTTGTCTCTATCAAATACCCAACATGTTAAATCCATATCCACTCATAAGAATAGGGGAAACCCCTATTTAATACGGGATGTGACGCGCATCAATAGTATGAATGAAATGGCTTATTTACCTTGATTCAAATAATCCGGTTGATATATTCATGTGAAATGTAGAAATTGGGTGCCATTGAGAGCTTTGAGAAATCGTACTCAAAGCGATGAAGAGTGGTATCAGGAAGGTTGATTATTGAATTTATATCAATATCTTCCAGCACGAAGCATTTTGAATCAATAAAAAAGGAGAGCCATAATGGGTCAACAACAATTACTTTTAATCGTTTTGGGCACAATTATCGTCGGTGTTGCAGTTGTCGTGGGTATCAACATGTTTACTCAGGGTGCTGTCAATGCTGAGCGTGATGCGATGATGCAGGACATCAACGCAATCGCTTCAGATGCAGCTGCATATTGGCGTAAACCTGCTGCCATGGGTGGTGGTGCGAGAGATTTCACGAATGCAACCGATCTGACATCGTTTGGATCTGATTCATCAAATGCAAATGGTACCTATGTGATGTCAGCTGCCGCAGCAACTTCCTTTACGCTTACTGGTACAGGAGCAAATGAAGGTGTAGTGATTGTAGCGACTATTACCCAAAATGGAATTAGTGGCTCACCAGCCATTACCATGCCTTAGTAGTCTGACAAAAGCATATTAAACATATATATTATCCTTATGTGAACTCTACATGGGCGTTGATTTCAACGCCCATGTATGTTATACACGGTAGGAGCCTCTAGTGGAGCAATTTAAATACACTGTCACAACACTCGGAGGCAAGCAGGTTCAGGGTGTCCTCGAGGCCGCGAATAAGAAGGAAGCCAAAGCCGCGGCGATTGAGTTTGCTGCCAAAAGAAAACTTACTTTTCAGCGGATTGATCAAAAAGTTACCTTTTTATATAAAGCTCAAAAACCAGGTCAAGAGGTTACAAACGGTGAGCAGCAGGCTTTCTCAAAGGAAGAATTGCAGACAGCTCTGGAACGTCTCGGTTTCCGGGTAATCAGTGTCAATAAAAAACTATTTGATTTTAAAGGCAAAGTTCCTTCCACTGAGGTCTCCAGTTGGATTCGATTGTGTGCCGATCTGCTCAAGGAAAATCTACCCTACGATGAGATATTGAATTTGCTGGGTGAAGATACCCCCAACAAAAGACTCAAAGAAACAATCAAGCAGATTCAGCAAGATTTGAAAGAAGGTAAAGAGGGGAAAGAAGTTTTTGGCAAGCACGAGGAAGTTTTTGGCAAGTTTCCTGCCTATATGCTCGGCGTAGCATCCACCAGTGGGAATATGCGCAGCGTTTATGAGAGCACGGCAAAATTCATGGCACGTGATGATGAATTCAAACGAAATCTAAGGAAAACCCTGGTTTCTCCATTTGTAACCTTAGGTGTTATTTTTCTCGTGGTAGCCTACTATGTAATGGTGATTTTTCCTGAGACAGCTTCCATGTTTGAAAAATTTGGCAAACCATTACCACCGATGACTGCCAAAACAATGGCTTTTAGCAATTTCCTCTCAAATAATTGGATGATAATTGCGGCAATGATTCTCATCCCTGTTACTGCCCTGATCTTTTATATTAGGACTCCGAAGGGCAAGCTGTGGAAGGATAAGGTGATAATTAAAATACCTGTTATTGGCGAATTGATGCATAAGACCAGTATTGAAATATTTGCCAGGGTATTCCATTCGCTTTACAGCGGATCCGGGGAGAATATAGAAGTGATTCGTATCGCCTCAGAAGCTTGCCGGAATTCATATATTGCCCACCAGATGAATGAAGTTGGGATTCCTTTGATGCTTGGGGAAGGTAAAGGCATTGTTGAAGCCATGGAGGCCACAGGTGTGTTTCCCAAAACAGCGCTTTCTCGTTTTCGATCTGGGGCAGAATCAGGTGCATTGAGCAATAATGCCCTCCAACTGGCAAATTATTACGAGACAGAGACCGGCTATCGTATGGACCGGGTTGTGGGAGCAATAAATGGAATGGTCACCATGGTCATTATGACTGTGATGATTGGTTTGACCGTTGTGTCTTCTGAAACCTCAGTCATGTAGGACTGGAAGGATTTATTAAATGGCAAAAATTGGTGATATTCTTGTCGCAAAAGGGGTGATCTCTCAGGAGATCCTTGGACAAGCCCTGGAAATTCAAAAGAATGAACCACCGGGTCATCGCCGTCAGTTAGGAAAAATATTTTACGAGGATCTTGGAGTTGACCAACACTCTGTGCTTCACGAACTATCACAGATATTCGCAATAAAAGAAGTTGAAATCCACCCGGAAGATCTCACGGATGAACAAGTTGAATTTATTGATGGTGTCTTCGATAGCCGGACTGATGAAGTTCGGGCATCTATGATACGTGCTAAAATGGTACCTTTCCATGTCAGGGGGCAAGGGCGAGAAGCTGTCTTGACCATTATTGCTGCAGATCCGACCGATCCTGATGTTACCTCAATGGCTGAACAATTGCCTTTCGGCAATTTTGAGATTGTCTATAGCAAGGTTAATAACGTAGATGCCGTTCTTAATAAGGTGTTGTCCAGCCGGAACGACTTTCTCGGAATCTTGGATGAGATTCAATATGACGAAGATAATCAGGTAGATGAAGAAGATGTTGACGAGGCGGCTCTCGATGCTGAGATCAACCAGAGTGCCCTTACTGCGCTTGTAGAGGGTGTTTTGGTCGAGGCGGTACGGCAAGATGTGAGTGATGTCCATATTGTTCCACAACCAGGGAATATTACCGATATTAATTTTCGGGTGGATGGAAAACTTGAAACCTGGCATTCCCAAAAAGGGGTGAAACCGGAAGCCATCTCTGCTGTGTTCAAGGATAAGACCAGAAACGTTGATCGCTTTGAACGAGATATGGCTCAGGATGGATTCATACAGAGAAAAATCGATGATTATCTGATTCGTTACCGTGTATCCATTATCCCAATTGTAGGCTCGGAGTTTGATCGCAAATTAGAGAGTATCGTTATCCGAATCCTGGACGACCGAAAAGTTATCACCGATTTAAACTTATTGGGCCTCCAGAGCAAAGCTCTGTCGGATTTTAAGAAAGCAATCAATAAGCCTTCAGGAATTGTGATCGTCACTGGTCCCACCGGTAGTGGGAAAAGTACTACACTGGTGGCTGCCCTGCATGCAGTCATCACACCTGAGAAATGTGTGCTTACCGTTGAGGACCCAGTTGAATACCTTATACGCGGTTCTCGGCAATTGAAGATCAGTGACAAAATGGGATTTGAAGCTGCAATTCGAGCCATCCTGAGACACGATCCCGATATTGTACTGGTTGGTGAAATTCGCGATCTAAAGACGGCAGAAACTGCAATCAAGCTTGCCAATACTGGTCACCTGACTTTTTCGACCTTGCACACAAATGATGCACCAAGCGCAGTATCCCGTTTGTATAAAATGGGTATTGAACCATTCCTGATTGCTTCTTCAGTGAGTTTGATCATGGCTCAGCGACTGATCCGACGCTTGTGTAAAGTATGTAAAAGACCCCTCCCTGAATCTGAATATCATACTGCGCTGCAGTTTGGATTCACAGAGGAGGACCTGAAAACTCATACCATTTATGAACCTGTGGGTTGTGATAAGTGTCGCAACGGCTATAAGGGGCGTTCGGCAGTAATGGAGTCACTCTACTTTACACCTGAGATACGGAAGCTTATCGTTGCTTCGGGTGAGCAGGTCGATGAGGAAGCAATTCGAGAGGAAGCAGTAAAAAATGGCATGCTCACCTTAAGAATGTCCGGAATGGAAAGAATCAAAGAAGGTGTTACCTCAATTGAGGAAGTCCTCGCTGTGACCGTTGAGGATGGAGGCTAGCCCGCATGGGTCGCGCTGAAATGATTATTCTTATTGGGGCGATTGCCATCCTTGGCAGATATTCACTGACAGTGAATGATGCCTTAGCGGGGAATGAGATCCATATTCTCCAAAGCGAATATGAATTGAATGCTGTTTCCATTGTCGAAGGCGTATTCAGGCAGGCCTGGTTGAAGTCATTTGATGAAAATACCGTCACAGGGAATCCTGACTCCATTCCAGGATCGTTTACCGGTGCCAGTGCTCTAGGTACAGAATCTGGAGAATCATATCCCAATTTCGATGACATCGATGATTTTAATGACCTCACAATAGAAGGGGAAGCGACAAACGGCATGACTTACTCTATGAAAATAAGCGTAGGTTATGTAGATGTTTCTGACAAAGAAACCTTTCTGGCTACTCGCTCAAGCTTAAAAAGGATGAATGTGACCCTGAGCAGTGATTATATGAGAAACGATATCACCTTTAGCCGTATCTATCCGTACTGGAAATAATGAACCATGGGTGATATACAACTAGCCGGTTCCTTCCTGATAGGTGGGATGGTACTATTAACAATTCTGAGTATGAATGTTGAAATTCTTGAAACCTCCAGTATCAATACACTTGGGTCAATGGCTCAGGAGAATATGATGGAAATTGCATCTATTCTGGATTACGATTTCAAGAAAATTGGGCATGGGGTGCCTCGAACTAATTCTGCCCTCCTAGCAATTACAGATTCGACCATTTCTTTTCTGTCTGACATAGATCAGGATGATGTAATTGATACTGTCGCATATCGGGTGGGCTCAGCAGCGGAAACCAGCAGTACTGATAATCCAGATGATAGATATCTTTATCGCAGTGTGAATGGTGCAGAATACGATGTAGCCTTGGGGATTACATCCTGGGAAATGGATTATTTTAATGAAAATATGGTACCAACAAGTTCGATCGATAGTGTAAGGGTCATTCAAATATCACTAGAGGTTGGAACCATGTTCGGTTATAATGAAAATTATGGCAGAGCATCCTGGTCCAGTCAGTTTGCACCAAAAAATCTAGGAGTATTTTAATGAGCGAAATCGGTCAAGTGTCTAAAAATGACAAAGAATTTGACCATACGATAAATGGTCCGATAGCCGTAAAAAAGGAATCGACTGGCACGATGATTCATTTTAAGGAACCGCCCATTCTGATGGCTCACTTCCCTGCCACCTTAGTAGAAAAATTCATTCGTCTGGGTTATGAGGAAAAATACAATTCCCATATCGATATCCTCCGAAAGGGTCAAATTGGCCGAGACATGTTTCTTATTTGTCAAGGTAGAATCTCTGTTTGGAAACAAAATATTTTGCTTGGTGAGCTCGTAAAGGGTGATGTCTTTGGTGAATTGGTCATGTTTCGTGACCACTATCGAATAGCTACAGTTAAAACTGAAGAACCTACCTTGGTCTTAAGATACAACAGACAATGCCTTTTGGATTTCTTTTCACGTCAGGATCCAAGGTATTTTAATATCTATACAATGAATATCATTGAAATTCTTCGGCGCAAGCTGATTGCCACCAATGAGCGTGTAGTAAAACTTGAAGAGCAGCTTATACAACAGTAAATTTGACATTGTTTTAAAATGGAGTTGGAGCTATGGATCAAAGTCTGATTGATAATGTGCATCATCTATTAAGCCCTATTGTCAATAAAATTCCGGATACACTTTTCGGGATAGAGCGACAGCAGTACATGAGTGGACAAATCACAGAATTGACCGATGCGGACCGTAATACGCTCAGATCATTTCTAAATAGTCTGCTTGCCCGAATGAAGGAGAATGATGCTTCTGATATTGATATGGGTTCTGCTGGATGTCGAGGAAAAATCTGGTATAGAGCACAGGGAGAGAAAAACCCTGATTCACAAATGGGGGAATATACCGACACTGAAATGGATTTGATCCTACTGAATATTCTGATGGACCAACAACGTGAAGCGCTGATCAAAGATCGGAATATGGATTTTTCATATTCGATGGAGCTCAACGGAAAGCCTGTTCGTTTGCGTGGGGACATGTATTTTGATCTGGGTCATCTTGGTCTCAATATGCGTATGATTGGTGACGAGATCCGCCCATTTTCAAGCCTGGGTCTGCACCCTGAGATCGCCAAAGCGTGCAGCCTGAAACATACGAAAAAAGGATTGGTTTTGGTGACTGGTATCACGGGTTCCGGCAAGAGTTCAACCTTGGATGCTATCATAGATGCGAACAATCAGACAAGCAATGCCCATATTGTTATTATCGGTAGCCCTATCGAACAAGTTCACAAACCCAAAGGCTGTCTCATTCGTCACCGGGAAGTTGGCGCAGATGTCCATTCCTTTAAAGAGGGAGCAATCCAGGCTTTGAGACAGGATCCAGACATTATTGTGATCGGTGAGATGCGTGACCCTGAGACCATCATCACGGCTCTTGAGGTTACTGATAGTGGCCATAAGGTTTTTTCGACACTTCATACATCCTCAACAGTGGAAAGCGTTGACCGTATCATTGGTGAGGTACCAGCCGATGAACAAAATCGAGTCAGGGAACGTCTCGCTGATGTGTTGAGTGTGGTTATTTCGCAAAAATTACCTCGCACCCTGGACGGAAAACGTTGTTTGGCGAAAGAAGTCTTGTTAATGACTCCCCCCATCCGTGCAGCGATCAAGAATAACAATCTGGATGAGATCTATCAGATGCTGCAGCAATCAAGTGCTCTGGGTATGGTGACGCTGGAGCAGGATTTGAAGCGACTTTTTGAAGAAAAGAAGATTTCATATGAAGAGGCCCTGGCGAATGCCAACAACAAAAAACGATTCAAAGAGATTGTAAAGGTGAACGCCTAGTCAGCAATTCATGTCCGTTCCTAAGCGCATATTAAGTCTTTATCAGGATGGTGTCGAGCTAAAGACACTGCTGGCTTCTATTGTGAAAGGCAAGATCCAGATTGAAGCTATGGATCATGCAACGCTTGTCACTCCCTTCCATCATCAAGCTGGGGAAGAACCAGACCTGGGCTCAGATGGAACCCCCCTTGAATCCACGGAGGATGTCTTTGGCTTTAACGATGCAAGCTCTCCCATGGTGGATAACATGGAAGAGAGTGAGTCAGTATCAGCTGACGAAGCCTCTGGAACCATGGTTGAATCCTCATCCGAAGAGCAGTTTGAGGAGGAGGAAACCAATGAGGATATTCTTCATAGTCTGCTCACTCGGGTGCCAGCCAAAAAATATGCCCACGCGATCAATTTACCCCGTTCCATAGTGCATACTCTCCATCTTCGAGAAGATTACTCGCAGGTGAAACCAAAGGAACGCAACAAGAGTATATTTAACGAAATTGTAGAGCGCTTGAATGATACTGTAATACCGAAGGATCACTACGCGTGCCTTTTTACTCCCAAAGGTGATGCCTATGCCTTTGTCTATAAATCTGACATTCCAATCATTCAGGCCTTTGATGATATTCAAAGTCACCTGAAGGTAAAACCCCGATTTGTCTCCATTCTTCCCGATGAAATTGCCTTGGCGAATCTTCTCCGCTATAACTATAACATAGGAGAAGATGAGACCGTTGCTCTGATCAATATTGAAGATGTTCAAAGCACATTTATCATTACCCAAGGTGATGAGGTCCTTCATTTTTCGCAGAGTATCAGAGAGAACCTTCACTCTCCAACTCTATTGAATGCAATATCAGGACGTTTACTTTATGACCAGGATTTGGGTCATTATCCTGATATAACGCGTATCATTCTGACCGGAGAAGCGCGCCAGATTGATGCGAAAGCATTTTTTATTCAGGAGAACCCAGGTCTTCCCGTTCAAAATTTCGTGTTAAACCCGGATAAATTCAACATCCCTGATGAGTTTGATGCAACCTTTACCGACTATGCAGTGCCCCTTGGTTTGGCGATTCATGCTCTCTTCCCAAAGGATAATGATACAATCGATGTGAATTTGATTCCAGACTATATTGTTCGCAGGCAAAAAACATTTAAGCTGGCTTGGCATGGTCTTTTGCTGTTGATAATGATATTCTTGGTCCCCCTGGGCATTAATTATCAATATATGGAAAAAGTTGCCGACCAACGGGAAGCAGTGCAAAAAATTTCCAGTCTCGAGAAATCAATCAATGACATTGAATGGGTTACCTACATGGTTGACAGCCTTTCCCTGGCCTATTCGACCGTTCAGGAAGAGCTGAAAAACTTGAATGCTTTATCAGAAGGGACATTGCGCTGGAGCGATACATTTGAACATTTGCTCACTGCACTTGAGGAAGTTAACGGGGTATGGTTTTCAGACCTGCAATC
Organism: Fidelibacterota bacterium; assembly: GCA_021734325.1. Lineage (GTDB taxonomy): Bacteria > Fidelibacterota > UBA8477 > UBA8477 > JABMPR01 > JABMPR01. The sequence continues at coordinate 55,508 of JAIPJF010000002.1, forward strand.
AATGGACAAGGGGATTGAGCTTGTAGGCTATAGTCTCTATAGAAACAGGATTCCCCGTTTGATCGAATATTTTGAAGAAGCAGAGATCTCAAGTGTGGTTCCCGTTGATGTGCGCGGTAAAACCGTGTATCGTTTCTCTTTGTCTATTAATTCGATTACAAGTGATAGCTCAGCTTTTCATCCTCAGGTGATTTCACCTCCGTCAATGCCCATTCAAAGCCTGGAGAGTGCAGCTTCGATCACAATTATTGATGAAGCTGAGGAATCACTAGCTCCATCTGATGAGGAAATGGGAACCCAGATCATCCCTGATTCAGATCCTGGTACGCAGGATACGATTACGCCCAATGAGGATTTTGAGCAACTATCTGATAGCCTTTTGCCAAAAGAGGTTTTTGATGACCTCATGCCCCTGACGGATGATATCTCCAGATTAGCGGACTCTTTAAATTCATCTCCCGATACCTCTGGAGAAATGTTGTCCATTCCGACTCAGGATTCGTTTTCGGAGAATGATCAACTAAAAGGCAAGGGAACAATTGTTACGGCATTAAAGGTTCATCGAGTAAAACGGGGTGAAACCCTAAAAATTATAGCTAAAAATATTCTAGGTGAGGAAGCTCGTTGGTCTGAAATATATAACCTCAATAAAGATATTTTGAAGAGCCCCAATCGACTTGCAATCGGACAGTCTCTCATTGTTCTCCAGGATGAGGAAGGTCAGACAGAAATTACGCATAGAGTGAAATCTGGCGACAATTTGAAAAGCCTGGCAGAACTTTACTATGGTGACAGTGAACGCTGGGCATCTCTGTATAAATTAAACAAGAAGAACATTTCAAACCCCAATCGGATTTTCCCCGGTCAAGTCCTGACAATTATGACTGTCGACCAGCGATACGATTTCCCCATCCAGGTGCATACCATCAAGGCGGGAGAATCTTTGAAAAAGATCGCATTGAAATATCTCGGAGACGAAGAACGCTGGGAAGAGATATACAAAATGAATCAAAAGAAAATTCGCCAACCCAACCGAATTTATCCAGGTCAGCGGATAAAGGTCCGAAATGAAACAGGAGTTAAATAGCTAGTTACAACAGGCGAGAAAGATCATGTCATACTCTGTTAGAAACTCAATCATATTGGCACTAATCCTGATCTTGTTCGGTGGGGGTGGCTACCTGTGGCTACATCTCAAGTTTAGCCCCAAAACAGGTAGTTTGATTGAGCAGCTTGATGAGAAGGAAAAAACACTGGCTGAACTTGAAAAAGCCACATCAGACTATGAATATCTTCGTGAGGAGCTATATAAAGTATCTACCCAATATGAGTATTTCCCCAAACTATTGCCACCTGAGAGCGCAATTCAGGGCACATATCGATATTTGGACAAACTGTCAACAGGGCGGGCTTCATTCAACTATGATTTCAAGTTCTCGGGAGTCAAGCGGGAAAACGGGGCGATAAGAGCGAGTTATTTTTTATCAGGAGAAGGTAAGTTTGCGAATATAGCCAATTTTATCTTCCGGTTGGAAAACGGAAAACCCATTTACAAAATCGACAATGTCAGTTTTAAAAAGAAGCCAAGCAAAGGTAAGGACATCTCAGATGATGTAACCGTATCCATGCAGATTACTGGAATTTTCAGTGACAATAAGGATCAAACAGATACAGAAGTATCCACGATGTTTGAAAAGGCACTCATATTCCCCGGCATGCGTTTGAAAATATTACAGGAAACAGAACACACAGAAATGCAATACCATAAGGTTCAATCCGGGGAAACTTTGAAGAAGATCGCCCAGAAGTATTTCGGAAGTACAAAAAATTGGCGCGATATTTATGAGTTGAACAGATTCAGTCTGAAAAGTCCTCACATGATTTACGTCGGTCAAAGTTTAAAAATTCGAGAGAAAAAAGTTGATGATTATTTCATGATTCATGAAGTACAGCCAGGTGAGACACTTCGTTCTCTTGCAGAGAAATATTTCGGGAATGAAAATGCATGGAGAGATATTTATAGATGGAATCAGGATCGGATAGAGAACCAGATTCCAGATGATATTTTGACCAATTACGATCCGTTTCAACCGCTCATCCTCTCGCAGCTGCCACCTAATGTTGATGGGTTACTTAATGTGGATCAGGCAAAACTTGTTGCCCTCACAAATAAATCGGCCTTTATATTAGATCAAAAGGGCGTTATGCAAGAGATGAAGGTTGGTAGCAAGGTCTACTTGGGATATCTGTCGAAGATAGATTTGAACAGAGGCAGAGTGATGTTTGAACTAAACAAAGGTGGTATTTATTCAACAGCTGTCTTGGATCTTGCTGCCGATGGAAGGAATTGATATGACTAGCCATTATAGATCAGCTAATGATCATGTGGTAAGGCTGAAAATATTCACGCACAACAAATTAAGTCTCATAGCATTAATTTGCATGTTTACCTTCCCATTAATGCTTAGGTCCCAAGGATTACCTAATAATACTTCACCAGATCAAATGGTCTCCTTCCAACCCAGCACTACTTTTCCTCAGGCGATTCAAATAATCAGTTTGCTGTCCTCTCAGCATGAGGGGAAGGTTGTCATTGATCCTACAGGAACCACTGGACCTATAAATATTGCGATACCACCAACACATTGGCGGAAAGCCCTCGAGCTATTGGTAAAGGCAAATGGGCTCGAGTTTGCTGAAAAGGGTAATTATTACGAAATCCGTAAACCACGGCAAGCAAGTTCCCCACCAGCAACCAAGGCTGCAGTGCAGACAGCTGCTCCTGTGATTGAACCTGAATTTCCCCTGGATACGAGAGAGATAGAAATATCAGCCATTTTTTTCCAGGGCGATCGACGCTCTTTGGCAGAAGTAGGAATGGATTGGTCGGCTTTAACTCAACTGGGAAGTGGCGATTCTGTTTCCCTGGGGTCTAATGCAAGTTACAATGTCTCTCAGGAGCTTTTTACTATTGCAGCCAATTACACGGGCATCATCGGTCAGACGACGACATCGATCATTGGTCTTCTGCAAACTTTTGAGGCTCTGAATATTGGAGAGATCATTGCCAGTCCTTCAATCAAAGTGTTAGATGGATCAACGGGTCGAATCCAGGTTGGAGAGAAATTTTCTATCAAGCAAAAGGACTTTGCCGGAAATACCATTGAAAATTTCTTTGATGTAGGGACAATTCTGGAGGTTACCCCTCAAGTCATTGTGGAGCAAGATGTTACATTTATTCATCTCGCAATTTCAGCTGAACGGAGCGCTGCATTTCCTGATCCTGTGAGTACGCGTATTGCAAAACAGACAGCAACCACGGGTGTACTTTTACTGGATGGTGAGCAGACGGTGATCGCCGGTTTGTATTCAGAGGAAACGTCAGAGGTTCGCAAGGGGATTCCATTCTTGAAGGATCTACCCTGGTGGGTCTTTGGGATCAAATATTTAGCGGGGTTCGATTCAGATGATACTGTAAAAAAGGAGCTCGTGATCATAATCAAAGCTAAGCTTGTCCCTACGCTATCTGATCGACTGGAGAAGCGGCATGCGAAAATGGATGAATTAATTGAGGAACGTCGTGCTGAATTTAAAGATCGGTAGACTGTTACCAGCTTAACGACCGCAAAAACAGAGGCCTGTCAATATTATGAAATTATCAACCCATATGCGTAAATATCACCTAAGTTCTCCACAGCTTTTCTTCGGATTAATATTTATTCTTGTTCTATCTTCATGTAGTTCAACGCCTCATTTGTTGGCTCCCCCAGAAGTTACCTTTGATGAAAAAATCAGGGCATCCCATGACAATTACGTCGGTACGCTCGAGGGCTGCATCGTAGGTAAGAAGGAAAAGGGGATCAAGAAATTAACAGTCGCCGCAAATCTGGAGGAGTTTATTAATATTTACTCCGAAAATGGCAAAACCGATGAGAATGGTTGTTATGCGATTAATCTCTACTGGAAAAACCAACCCTATTTATTAGCTGACGTGTACCCTGATCCCGCCCACAATAGCTTTACTACAGGTGGACTTCAGTACCTGAAAGCGGCGAGAACGGTTACACTGGAAATTCCACTCGTGTTTGGAAAGAAAAACGAATCATTAACTGAGCAGCAGATCACCATGTATAGTCTCAGTTATGTACTCAAGCAAATTGCAGAAGAGGTTATAGCACCCAGAATTAGATCGCTTAGCTTTGCCGTTGAGGATATTAATACAATATTTCCTATTGTAGGGGCGAAGGTGAGCCTGATCGCTGCTTCAGACATCCCGCCTGTAGATACACTTTTATCCAAGTATATCAGTCAAGAGAACTTACGCGCGGCTGCTGGTAGCTCTGTCCCTGTGTTTATCATTGACTCAGAAACTCAAACACAGGAACCAAGAGGCTCCATGGAATTTTCAGTTATGAACTATGCTGAGTATCGACTGAAAGTCGAACACCCGAATTACCATCCAGTGGATGAGAAGCTATATATCGAAGGTAATCTGGACAAGATCGTTCGTCTGGTTCCTAAAACCCAAAACAGGCAATACGATATTATTGATCGTTAGATCAATGGGGAATTATTCCCACCAACTGATTTCAGATAAAAGGCGTCGATTGCGACCACTATTCTCCAGTCCTGTTTGAACCATCTGAATTGCCTCACTGCTGTAATAAAGATCTGCAGTTCCCGACATAGACAGATCTGTTTCTGGGGCTCCCAAGAGAAGTGCTCCAAAAATGGAAGGCGTACCTGAAGCGTCAAATTCCATGGAACTTGTTCCAACAACAATGACAAGACCGTTCCAGCTCACATTGCCTCTCATGGTCAGCGAGCCCTCAATTACCAGCACTCCATAGCCATCTAAAGTGCCATTCATTGTACAGTCTCCGTCTATATGCGCAATAGTTGGAGATCCTATACTACCCTCACCAAGGGTATTGCAATCGCTTAACGATTGATCTGCTATGGCTGCATAATATTGAACGATCTCCTGTAAATCGACGGTTGAATCATTAGAGACAGATATACTGGGTTCCGTACCAGTACCTTGTATAAATGTCGTCCCTCCATACTCATCGGCCAGTGTTGTACTATCCTCTGAATTCGAAACCGTAATACCAGGTAATTCTGGTGCATCACCCGTTGTCCCATCCATGTTCGTATCCTGGCCATGAATTTCCACGTTTCCATTAAAGCTGAATGAAGCCGATTCTGAGCTTACCCCAACTGAGGATGTTATTGGTGGAATCAACAAGCTTTTACTGATGAGTGCAATTTGACTACTGTCTATGACTCCGTTGACCTCGCTGTTTGCACGAATAAGGACCGAATCAATATTGTTTAAGGTATCTCGGCCCTCCCTGGAGATGGAGACAGTTACGATTCCTCCAAGCCAGGACGAGTCTATGATTGTCGTATCAACATCTCCTGTCTGAATATATATGGAGAGGCCGTATTCCAGAGCTGAAGAGGTGAGTTGACTAAGTTGTATGTTATCAGCAAACTGGGAGGAATTGTCCATGGCACGTTCGGCCGTCCTGTTCAGATTACTCCTGACGTAACCGAATATCACAATGAATCCCAATACGACTATGAGAATCATCCGACCCACTGTAAAACCTCATTCATACAGACTTGCTTGTCTCCGCTGTATCTGGGGATTATGGGTGACACACTCCAATAACCCTAATGTTATAAAGGATAAATGCACCGGGAGACTCAGCATTTGACCTGACAGCGACCTTGAGTCGCAGATCGAGGTTCTGTACCCAGCCGGCTAAATGTGACAGGTTCTCGTCATATATTTCTACCCAGTTGGGACTATACGGATTGCGGACAAGTACCTTCACATCGCCTGCCACCCATGAATCGTCAGAAGGCAGATTATGAGCAGAAGAATATTTTACAAACACAGAGTCACAAGCAGATAAATCAATGGAGTTGGCAAGGTCAAGGACAACAGTATCTGGTCTTGCCAGGGGGGGATTCTCTTCATCAAAAGAGAAGACGAAGGCTAGTGTTGTGTCAAGCATTTGGGATGTGACCCGTCCATCAATATCCCATTCGTTAATATCTGTACTTACAAATATGGGGGTATATCCCTGTGCGAATAAACATATTGGCACGAGACTCATACCAAGTGTAATTAAGATCAACTTCATAAGTATAGATTGATTTCTTAAGAGCATATTTCACCTCCTGAGTTATGTCCTGTAGAGTATGTTCAGAACCTGCGCGCAGGCGTAAATCTGTAATGATACTCTAATGATATACTACTCATCTTGACACTTGTTAAATTCTTATGAATCTAAGTAGTTCATGTTCTGCTTCCAAGGTCGTATTCTTAATACGAACAAGCACTTGTTCTCAATCACATCGAGTATCGCCTGCTGAGAAACTAGGGATATCCCAATTGCCAGATCCAATTATGTAAATAACTAGACTGACCCAAGGATTTGTAGCGACTTTCCAATTCAGCCGGTATATTTTATATTTAAATACATGGGGAGCTTAATAATGAGATTTAGATATCTTGGTTTATATCTCACTTTATTGCCGTTCAGCATAATCGCTGGTGAAAAGATTTCCATAGACATAAAAGTCCCTCTTCCAGAAACTGCTAATCTTGCTCCAGCGCAAACCGGGGCAAGCATCTTCTTGATGCGATCAGATTGGGCAGTTGCTACAGAACTTGGTGAAGATGTGGCTGTGTGGCTTAGCGACTATGAGCGGAAAGAGAACATTATTGGTCAGCAGGTGATTTCCCTCTTAATTGAGATAAGGGAGCCATCAGTGTTGAGGACTGGAAATTTAATTAATAAAGACAGGATCACGGTTAGATACTGGCCATCGCCAATTGAATCGGGTAGATTTAACCAGAAGATATTGAATGATTTGGACATGATCTCAAATGAGCTGAAGCAGGAAGCCTATCATTTAGGAAAAAAGATAGAAGCACACTTAAGATCCTCCCTTAAGTAGAGCTCCAACGTGTTGTGTATGATTCGACCACAATGTCGAATTTGTTACTCAATTGTCGAGAAATTCTAAATCCGAATCTCTCTATACTATTCATAACTCAATAACAAACAGTTAATTATTATCCTCACTGTAAAACGGCATATAACTTGAAAGTATGGTGTTGGAAATGAATAATACAGAGGAAATGAAAATGAAAAAACCAATATCCATGACTATAACGATCTTAACCATGATGAGTATCACTTTTCTTGGTCATTGCAACATTGATGAGAACCCAAGCTCCAGTACGGAGGACCCATCTGCATTGGAAAGAGCCCAAATTGAGGAGACCCTCTCCGTTTTTATGCCTGATTCGCTTAGTGAGACTGAGGTGAATGGCTTGGTTTGGATGAGAGAAGAAGAAAAACTTGCGCGGGATGTCTATATTCATTTTTATGAAACATGGGGACTACGAATATTTAACAATATCTCTCTCAGCGAATCAACCCATATGTATGCGATCAAGATCCTCCTGGATCGTTATGAGATAGAGGATCCAGTTGCTGAGGACGTTGTCGGAATATTTGAAAGCTCAGCACTTAGTGATTTGTACTCAATCCTCATAAACAGAGGCGATAGCAGTCTTGTCCAGGCTTTACTGGTTGGAGCTACCATCGAAGATCTTGATATTTTTGATCTGGGAGAAAATACTGATGCCGCTGACAATGAAGATATTCTTTTTGCATACGACAATCTTACCAAGGGATCAAGAAACCATATAAGATCATTTACTGCAAAACTCGATCAGTACGGAGAGGATTATCAGGCTCAATATATTTCAGAAGCATTATTGGACAGCATATTAAGTAGTCCAAAAGAAATCGGGCATTGGTAGATATCTAGAGTATTAAAATTGGATGTATGAGCTCCTATTGAAAGATGGGAGCTTTTTTTTAAGCTTCTATTGCTGAGAAGGGGGATAGAGGAGGTATTCAAATTCTCGAATTTTTTTTCGATATTGTCGGACCATTTCTTTGCCCAGTATGCCATATAGTATTTCCCAGAATTGTGGCCCGTGGTTCTTTTGTTTTGTATGGGCGAGTTCGTGTAGAAGGACATAATCTGAAAGCTCAGTCGGTAAAAAGAATAATTTATGGTTTAGGCTGATATTGTTTTTGGCAGAGCATGAGCCCCAGCGACTCCTTTGATGACGGATACTGATTTTATTATAGCTGAATCCATACTGCTCTGCTAATACGCTCACTCGATCAACGAGTGAGCTTTTAATCTCAGATGATGAGATGTCAGTCTGAGCAGAAAAAAATTGTCGGGATCGTTGCTCTATCTCTTGGGCTCGAAACAGCGCTTTTTGGATCCAAGCACACTTTTTCCTGATAATGACATCCACTTCTTTGCGAGAAATTCCTGGACGCAGCAGCACCCTGACTCCCTGAAAGGGGGTAACACTGATTGTAATGGATCGGATTTTGGGTCTTTCAAGCAGTTTGATCGAGCCAAAATCAGGGTGATCAAATGTTTGAAGTCTAGGTGTTTTTCCTGATTTAGTTTGGGAGAAAAAGCGCATTAAGTTGAGTCAGTTCCCGTGTTTTATTAATAAGGGCCGGATAGCTTAATTCAAGAATATTTGCCATTCGCTGTTTATTATATCCATACTTTTCATAGAGGTAATGGATAATCTCTCTTTCAAAGATGGTATTGATTTCCTGCCAGGATAATTCCTCATGTTGAATGAAAAAATCATGGAGTTCGTGGGTGCTCACCTCGTGGTTTGTATTTCTCTCAGGTATGAGATAACCCCTTTCCCTCAGTCGGGTCTGAAGAGAGTACAGTGTGGTAGGTGGCATCACTAATTTATTGGCAAGGGCTCTGCTATTGGGAATGTTTTTGCCGTGATGGAGAATCAGTTGATGTTGAAATGTGTCGATGATATATCGCCACGATTTGCCTTCGGAGAAGGAAAATGGAGACTTTTTGTGCTTGGATTTTCCTTCGGAGTGTTTTCTGGATCGCAACACGTTAAGGTAAGCATCCACAACTTTCTTGCGCTCCCCGTTGAGCGGAATCCCGTGCTCTGCGTAGCGAATAGAATGCTCATAACCAATACGATAATAGTGTTCAGCTTGGTCAGGGTCATTTAAATGATTTTCAAAACATTGTCCCAGATAGTGAGCTTCGTCAGGGACCATGACCACATGATCCAATTCGAGACTAATATCCAGGGCTTTTTGAACCAGTTGGATGGATTTACGTATGTTCCCAGACTTCTCTTCAATAAGTGCCAAAACTTCAAATTTCGAACATAATATTTGATCATGATTATCTATAGGATTAATCAAATTGAGTTGTTCTATTGCTTCATGGTAATTGCCACACTCAAATTTCAGAACGGCCATCGCAAGATATATTTGATTGACTAGCTGAGTAAGATTGTGGCGCCTAGCTATTGTAAGTGAATTTTCATAATAAGAATTTGCGCGAGAAAAATCTTTGTAGGTCTTAGCTATAATACCTATAGTACGCCACCCAGCCGATGCTAGTGCATAGACTCCAGAATTCTCTAAGTTTAGAAGAATCTTTTCAGGGACACTAAAGTCAGAAGCAGAGTTCTTTAATTTTTGAGTCTCCAAATGCAATTCATATGCGAGTTTGAAGTTTCTAATATTTGTTAGTCTGCTTCCTACTTGGATACAAAAACTATATCGATCCAAATCATTCATTTTATTGGCAAGGAGGCATTGTTCGTAATAATAAAATGCATGAATCTCATTTTCTTGAGATTTTGATTGCAGTGGGTCAGAATTACTCATCATTTGGAAAATATTTTTAAATAGAAGATTACTTTTAAAAAGTTGACCAGTGAGTGAAAGTAGTTTTGCCTTGCCGATTTCGATGATAGGAGTCTGCCAAGGAAGTATCTCGATTTTATCAAGATGATCATATAGAATTTGGGTCATTTTTACATCTCCAAAAGCTATAAAACTGAAGAACTCCCAGAAATGATCAAAAAATCGCTCGTTATCCTTTGAAAAAATTTGGAGTGCATTTTGTATTGCAGCGTCTGTATGTGATTGGTTAGTATTCAATAAGGACAAAATAGCCAATCATATAGGGGAAACGAAGATAATTATCTTCTATTTCATTTATCGTAATATTGATTAAGGGTTAGTCTTGATCTGTTTGGGCTAAAAATGCAGACTGCAAATATTTTTGGGGAACGATGGCGATCAACTGTTCCTGGTCATTCTTGTCGACGATTTCGCATTCCAGGATTCTACCCACGATCTTTTTCTCAAGTTCCAGCTTTGCCAATATCCCTGAGAGGGTGGATATTGAAGGCTTGTTCATTCCTTGAATGCGAATGGTCTCTGAACGCTTCTCCTGCCCTGAAATGGATCCGTTATTATGGATACTCATTTCAAAAGTATTTCCATCTACAATATTCGTCACCAAGCCCTTGATTTTCAGAACCATGGGGAGGGATTGATCTGCTTGAATGGTCGATTGAAGAGGTACCTGTTGCTTGTTTGAATTGATTGTGCGCATATTATCAACGTTCCCGTCAGACGATCAAAAGTGGTTGGTATGAATATCGTTCAACTTTCATATGCAGGATTAATCTACTCGAATAAATTGACTGAACAATAAAATTTTTTACATATTGTAAAAAATATTGGGATTCAGTGGTTTTTTTATTTTATATTGATAGTGGAGGATATATTAATATGGAGGAAAAAATGAGAATAATTGTAATTGTACTTCTGAGTGTATTTCTGATGACTGGTTGTGAGAACCCCATGGAACCAGCATCTGAAAGCAGCTCCTACATGGGAAAGATGGTCCAGGATACTGAAGCTCCTTTCCTGTTGAATAACGGAAATCTGGCCAAGATTAGTGACGGTTTTGTGGTTATAAGTGAGCATTCAGCCGAAGGTACTGTTTTTGGATCGCAGGACAATGATGTGGTCTACGCCGCCAAGGGGGGAGAGATCCTTCCCACAAATACCTGGATCGGGACCCAGAATGCTTCGGCGTATCAATTCGAAGTTGCGCCCAAGGTGGTTGTCAGGTTTAAGGTTCTTACAACGGTAAACCTGATAGGTGCCGATAATGTGACTTATCTTGACGAAAATGGCCAGGAGGTCTTATTCTCGGGTGATGGTACCATTGTCACATCGGCCATATCCACCAAAAAATCCAGTGCAAGCAAGCTTGGTAAAACCTCAACGCAAATAGGCGTGGTCATTGTTGCCGACGTGGAGTGTAAAATTGGTGGAGATGGTGGTGAAATAGGTTAATGGTGCATAGTATAGATTGAATTGCACAAGGCTTATCAACCAGGATCTAGGGTATTGAATGAAAAATGCTTTGATTAAAAATCCACAACACCATGAATGGTTGGCGTTCATAAGTCGACTTGGTCTTGTGAATATCAATAATGCCCGAGAAATATTTCTTTCTGGTGATTATACACAGTTGATGGATTTAGGCCAGAAGGCACTCTATACAACTGGTCGAGGCAAGACCCTTTCGCTGGAAGGAAACCTCCTTGGTTCGAAGATAACCTTTGATGAAGCGCAATTGATTGCCGAAACGAGGAACGCAGAAGGAAATTATCCACCAAAGGACGAAATCTTGGCGTACGTCCATTATGAAAGAGCAGTGTTCTGGGAAAAATATAGCGAGCATCTCAGCAGTCTCAGTCTTTTTCGATCGGCAAAACGAATGGCTGTGTCGGATTCTTTGAATTCTATAATTGATTTTCAAATATTTGCATTACAGCTACGCAATGGAACTGGAGGCACGATCGCTGAGGCCATTAGATGGTTAGATTATTTTTCTAAAAATGAAATGCCAATTATGGAGCTAGTTGCAACAAGAGAGTTAGCCAAATATTATCGCAACAAAGGAGAATTTAACAAAAGCATTACACTGCTTGTAGGTGCTTTAGAAAGAGCGATTGATTACAACTATTCATTTATGGCAGAACAAATCAAGAACTCTTATGGTTTTACTCTTTATAAGATAGGTAAAATTAGGGAAGCTCGTGAAATATTTGATTCACTGTTGTCAGGGGTCGAGAGCAAGCATTTGAGATCAACGATATTGGAAAATATGACTTTATCTTATTATGATGAAGAAAAGTATGATGAAGCTTCAGAATATATAAGTAGAGCGATTGAAAACAGTCAAAAATATGACATTCTCTCCCAGCTTCCAGATGAGTGCCTGTTTTTAGGAGATCTCTATCGTGAGAAGCTGCAGCAGCCAGAGTTGGCTACTTATTATTATGATATTGGTTCTGCGGCTGCTTTAAAGATGGCAGAACACGGATTTAGCCTGAAGGGTGAACGATTACAGGTCGTAAAACGCTTTGAGAATAGATCAAAGATTGGATACAGTATTCCAGAATCCCTTGGAATTGTCATGGAGCCCTTTGCCTTTGCTATTGGTCGTTCATGGAAAGAGATCAACGATTTGTTTCAGTACCATTTAATTAAGGCTCAGTTAAGCTCAGGTACAGATATATCTGATTTACCTGATAAATTTGACCTGAAATCAAGTACCTATTACGCAATCAAGCGTCGCCTGGGACAACACGGTTACCACCTAGATCAGGATAACTCCGATACACTTGATCCCCTCGGGAAAAACCATCTCTCAGCATTAAAAAAGTACGTTCTAAGCTTTCTGGATCTTAATTGGGCCGAGGCGAATCAGCGATTTGAAAAAGAGATCATTGAATATTTGTTTAAACATGTGGGCTATCAGAAGACCAAATTGGCTGATGAACTTGATGTAAGCTATCCCACTATATTGCAAAAAACGCGATCGCTAATACACGGATAATTGACAGACTAGTACCGGCAATTTGTCGGGATGAACTTTAATCCTCCACGATCCTCCATGAGCCCCGAGAATTCGGGGCTCAATATCTTACTCGCCTGATCCTAAAGCGGAGTTGGACATGAGTAGCTGGGCATGATTCTGGTATTAGATCTTAATTCAGGTTAAATTAAACTGATTTTGACGATGATAAGTTAAAGAGATAATAAGAATTGAGCACTCTTAAATTTATTATCAAAACAAAAGGGATGCAGCTGGACTCACCATGAAATCAAAAAAAATACTGATAGTTGATGACGAAAAGTTTTTCATCGAACCAGTGAAACGTCTGCTCGAAACCCAAGGATATGAAATCTTCGAGTCCTATGACGGTATATCGGGACTTTCATTGGCAAGGGAAATTCTACCGGATCTGATCATGTTGGACCTCATGCTTCCAGGAATGAATGGATACCAGGTCTGTCGATTGTTGAAATTTGATGACCAGCTGAAGAATACCCCTGTTATTATTGTGACGGCGAAAGATAGTGAAAGGGATCGTGAAGTTGGTTTACAAAGCGGGGCTGCCCTTTATCTTACAAAACCGTTAAACTATAAAACATTTCCATCAGAGCTAAAAGCTCTTCTCTAATCAAATGATCATAACTATTTATGTTGTCATTATGGGATTACTTCTGGGAAGCTTTTTAAATGTTGTCATCTACCGTTTACCCCGTGGAGAATCAGTCATTTTACCCACTTCCCATTGTCCACACTGTAATCATCAGATCAGGCCCTGGGAGAATATCCCAGTAATTAGCTATCTCTACCTCAGAGGAAAATGCTCGTCGTGCAAGTCAGGTATCTCACTCCAATATCCCCTGGTAGAAATATTGACAGGATTGGTATTCTATTTGACTTATTACAAATATGGTCTTAGCTGGGATCTGGTTCTTTTTTCTCTCTTTGGCGCACTTTTAATTGCAATAGCGTTTATCGACATCCACCATATGATCATCCCAGATTCCATGATTATCATCGGTTTGATTCCTGGATTTTACCAATGGATCACCAGAGGCCATGATGTTTTCATATCTCAGATCACTGGACTGGTTGGACTAGGGTTCGCTTTTTTGCTCATCCGACTTGTTGGCACTCGGGTATTTAAAAGGGAAGCCATGGGATTGGGAGATGTAAAATTTGCCGCTATGGCTGGTTGGGTTCAGGGGTGGAGCATTAGTATTGTTTCAATGTTTTTGGCATTTCTTTCAGCGACCCTGTTATTCACCCTGCTTATCCCAATTGGAGTTATCAAACGTAAACAACAGGTACCCTTCGGACCATTTCTATGTTTGGGTATCTGGCTTGGCTCGATGTGGGGACGAGAGATAATTGACTGGTACCTCACTCTGTTCATCGCCCTTTAGTATCACAAAAATTAACAATCGCTATGATATTACCATTTCAGGAGATCGCGTCCTGGATAATAGACTCGATTTCATCCAGGTGTTTCTCCAGTTCCTCCATTTCTTTTGCATTGATCAATCCGCAGATATCAGTGCCTAATTGAGTCAAATTTGGAAATCCGTAACTGGTTCCAGTACCTTTAATGTTGTGGGCAAATTTATATACTTCCTGATACAGACCGTCGCTTAAACTTATTTTGACTGCGGGCAGAGTAGAACTTAAATATTCCAAATACTCTTTGATCAGCGCCTGAAATTCGGGAGATTGCATAAAATCTTCGGTCATGAATTAAATTCCTTCCTATGAGATCCCTAAAATAATACAAACATTAATCTTATTGACATCCTTAGACAAGCTCTCATTTAGCCATCATGCGAAATGTTGCTATCTTTTCCTTCTACATTAATCCATAATCAGATCCGTTTTATACATATTCCCCTTTGGATAATATCATTTTTGTCTCTTTATTATAAGTCGTATGAGAATCAAGCAATAGATTATAGTATGTTGAAGCATCCCACCCCAATCTCAGACGACAAACAAAACCCCGCTCGCTATCCTACGCTTGAGTTTCATCTCCGCCGGGCATTGTCTGAAGCTCACGATCTCCATCTACCAATTTTCTCCCTTGAGAACGGCAAATTCAATATCGCCTACCGTGAATTACAGGAGTTGGTGCAAGACCTGAATGAATCTGATGCATCATTGAACTTGAGTGTGAGCGAACTTCACGGGATGGGATTGCTCTCCCTTATCTACCACAAGGTCATCCGCTTATATCGGAACCAGATCGATCCTGAGTACATCGCTGTACTCAAAGATAGTTTGATCGAAAATTTAGGACAGCAGGAATATGAGGAGCTATTGGAAGGCTTTCTCACAGCTCTTCCATCGCAAAGTGTTCAATCTACCTCCCTTGTTATTAGAGACTATTTGAAACACCAAAGCGGTAATATTTCCAATGAAAATATTGTGGTCGAGGAGTTACTGATTCACCTGCTGGCCTTGCAAAACCCGGCCTTTGAGAGTCAAAATGTGGTCTTTAAGGAAGATTTTCATAAGGAGATCAAGAATCCCGGCAAATTATTAGCCATCATTAAAAAACGCTCAAATGATCTTCATGGCTTTGGCAAAGAGAATCAAAATTTGATAGATCTTCTGATGGAACCCATGAGGTCAGCTCCGTCTTCCATTCGGGATCAGTTGATCTGGATAAAATCGAACTGGGCCAACTTCATGGGCTCTCATCTTTTTGAGCTCCTGAAGGGATTAGATCTTTTTGAGGAGGAATATCGATTCAGAGGTCCTGGACCTGGTGAAACGAAAGCCCCCAGCTATTCAGGCGATCTGTTGGATGGTGAGTTCTACAGTGAGGATAGTGCCTGGATGCCCAGTGTGGTGATGATTGCACGAAATTCTCTTGTCTGGCTTGATCAACTATCAAAAAAATATAAGTATGACATCAGAACCCTGGATGCTATTCCTGACAGGGAATTGGATTTGCTGGCGGCGCAGGGATTCACTGTACTGTGGCTCATTGGACTTTGGAATCGAAGTGATATCTCAAAAAAGATTAAACACTGGTGTGGTAATCCCGATGCCGAATCATCAGCATATTCTTTAAAGGAGTACAAAATTGATCCTTCCATCGGGGGAGCCGAGGCACTAGAGAATTTAAAACGACGTGCCTGGAAACGTGGAATTCGTTTGGCCAGTGATATGGTTCCCAACCATACAGGTCTCGATTCAAACTGGCTGAAATATCACTCCGATTGGTATGTAACCTCCGACTATGCACCCTTTCCTGCCTATACATTCAATGGAGGTGATCTCTCTGAGGATCCAGATGTCAGCATCCATCTTGAGGATCATTACTATGTCCGCAGTGATGCGGCAGTCGTGTTTAAATATGAGGATCATCGGAGTGGTCAAACACACTACGTTTATCACGGAAATGATGGCACCTCAATGCCCTGGAATGATACGGCGCAATTAAATTATTTAAACCCAGAGCTCCGGGAGCACGTGATTCAAACAATTCTAGATGTGGCCCGACAATTTAAGGTAATACGCTTTGATGCTGCCATGACTTTGGCCAAACGTCATATCCAGCGTTTATGGTATCCTGAACCTGGCTCAGGGGGCGACATCCCATCCCGGTCTGCATTTAATATGGATGGGGCCTCTTTTAACGCAGCCATGCCTGCAGAATTTTGGCGTGAGGTTGTGGATCGGGTCGCTAAAGAAGTCCCGGACACACTTTTATTGGCAGAAGCTTTTTGGATGATGGAAGGCTATTTCGTCAGAACGCTTGGAATGCACAGAGTTTACAATAGTGCATTTATGAACATGCTCAAGATGGAAGAGAATAAAAAGTTCTTTGATATGATCGCGAGCACTCTCGAATTCGATCCCCGTATTCTACAGCGATTTGTAAATTTCTTAAGCAATCCTGATGAGGATACAGCAATCGCTCAATTTGGCAAAGGGGATAAATATTTTGGTGCAACCATCCTTATGGTAACACTACCTGGATTGCCGATGTTCGCCCATGCTCAAATAGAGGGATTTGAGGAAAAATATGGGATGGAGTATCGTCGGGCATACTGGGATGAATCGCCGGATCACCAGCTTGTAAAACGTCATGAAGACCAAATATTCCCCCTTATGAAAAAACGCTACCTGTTCGCCGGTGCAGGTAATTTCAGATTGTTCCCAATGTATGATTCGGGAGGGAACAGAGTGGACAGCGTCCTGGCCTATACCAACCGCTTTGAAAGTGAACGATCTTTTGTGGTTGTGAATAATTCGTACTCAAGCCATGCAGGCTGGATTAATAATGCCGTCCCTTTCAATAGTAATCCTACTGCCGACCAGGCAGAGCTATTGAATGACAATTTGATTTCTGCCCTCGCTTTCGAGGATGGAAATATGGAATATATCATCTTCCAGGAGCAGATAAGCAGGCTTTGGTTCATCCGGCGGCTTGATGACATAAGAGACCATGGACTCTTTTTGGAATTATCAGGATACGCGTCTCAGATTTATCTGAATTTTCAGGTAGTCAATGATAATGATAGCATCCCCTGGAGCAGAGTGCTGGAGAGGCTGAACGGGGAGGGAGTTATAGATTTTGCTATTGTCCATCGAACTCTTGAACTTGAACCAATTCATAAATTATTTAAAGCGGTGTTGAAGAAACTGGTACCTTTTAATGAGCCCATCCATATTGCCAGATTCGGACCTCTTTTTGAAGCCATGTTGGATTATTACAACCTCTCACTGGAGGTAGAGGAAATTGAGAATTTTACATCAGCCTTCGATGAGACCTCAAAAAATATGAAGGAAATATTCAGTTCCTCTGGAAACGCAATTGATATAAAAGAAAGTATAATCTTTGCTGTATTGGCTTTGTCAAATCAAGTGAATATAGCTATTGATCCATCTAAGATCTCGATAGTGAATGCTTTTGAATTGCATCAGAGCATCATTGAATTAGCGGCACCATTATTTGATGAGGAGCTACCGACATTAATTTCTGCCCTGGAAATGGTTTATCTCTCCAAAGCTGATCCGTGTGGAGATCTGAAAGGATACTTCACCCAGCTTTTTTCTATTGACGAAGTGAATACTTATTTACTCATAAATGAGGCCGATGGAGTAGTGTGGTTTAATAAGGAAAGGATGGAGGCATTCCTGAAGTATTTTATGATCCTGAATTCTGGACAATTATCCAGAGAGGATGCAAGACAATTGCATTTAGCACTGGATGATTCGAATTATCAAATACACAAATTCTTAAAAGCTTTAAACTGATTTAAACCTGCAATTCTTCTATAATTATAAATATCCGATTGATTAATTCAGACTAACCATTATCTGGGGCAAAATAGAAGCGTTTAATTTTTCCGCAGCGTTGCTTAATGCTTTATTTGCAGCATTGGCGTAATTCAGATCAATGCCTTTTATTCGAGAGATCGAATCTTTATAGATTTCCTTCCCTGTTGTGCGGTCCACGACATTCAAACTCACATCAGCAAAAACTGTGAACATTCCACTGTACTCAATACCTGGGGTGGCCGTTGCTTTTAAGTTCATGAGCCAGTCTGCCTTTGATGGTTGATCAACAAAGTGAAATCCTTTCTCAATGAAGTGATGCTTTAATTTGGGCTCGATTTGGGCCTGTGCAATTGTCTGACCATCAAAGATCTCACTCGCTGACAAATAAATTGTTGGATTTGTGACCTCAATAATGACTTGTGTTGCAGCCAGGGGGATACTCCCAATGATACTTTGCAGGATGGGTGATACATCTTTTGACATATGCCTGATATCAACCGATACTTCAATAATCTGTGTTTTTTCTCCTGATTTAATTGCTCCTACCAGTATTGGGGCAGATCCAGATTTGTCTGTGATGGATGCATTTACAAGATCACCTGCGCCCGTTATAAATACTGCCTTTAGAGGTAAATTATAAATTCCATTTCCCATACCATCTTCAGCCTGTATCAACAATTTCTGATCCAAGGCTTTACCCAATTTACCCTTGACTGATGAATGATTTGGTGAGAGCTTGATATCAGTCAACAGATCATTTAATTGCTGGTTTATCTCATTGCTCATGATCAAGGTCTTTCCATCGAGTTCTATCTCCAAGGCTTCATTAAGATAGGGGACCAGGGGAATGAAGGCCTGGATAGAAGCGTTAAATGCTCCAGAGAAGTCACGGGAGTCATTGTAGGATAGGCTTTTCAGAAAATAATCTTTTGCTAAACCCATTGCCGCAGCTCTTTTCTTTGCCTGAATTGCAGCATATTTGGCCTTGGATAAACGATAATAGGCGTAGTAGTAATTTTGATCCTGCCAGCTATCTACGAGCTCGTGGCCCTCAAGATCTGCGACTGCTTGCGAACGAGCTGTTGCCAGATACTCTTCCTCGGTAAGCGTTCCTTTTTCGATCAAGCGGGTGACAATATCGCTGGTGATGGTCACGGTAATTTGTGATGCAAGATCTGCCAGGGCCAGGTCTTGGGCACTTTTTTGAGCTTCCGAACCAATCTGGGTCTTTGAAGCTGATCCGATACCGATGTAATAGCCCGGGTCCACAGGGTATGATTTTAGCCAGGCTGGCTTAGGCCCGCTTGATGTTTGATCACCTGCGCTTTCACTCACACCTGCAGAGCTACAGGCCAATATTATTCCCAGGGACAATATCACAAAAATCGATTTAATGCTATTTACCATAAGTGCCTCTCCATCAGTGCAAAAAAAATAGCTTCCAACAGGGGAAGATGAAAGTTTCATTCTTGAATAATCTATGTCACATATCTGAAGCGAGGATAGATTAACATGAAGCCTGTTTTAGGAATCATGTAATTTTGATTTAATTTCGTGGCCTGAAACAGATTGGAGTGAACTTTGCTAGGGGGTATGAGTTAGAAGGCAAGAGTTGTTTTCACGCGAAATTTAGAATGAAGGAAATAGAAATGCAGTTTATTGATTTGGCTAAGCAACAAAGTTTGATTAAAGCGTCGCTGGATGAACGTATTCAGGCGGTCCTTTCACATGGGAAATACATTATGGGACCTGAAATCGGTGAAATGGAAGCACAACTGGCCAACTATGCAGGCACAAAACACTGTGTTAGTTGCGCCTCGGGAACTGACGCCTTGCTGATGCCGCTGATGGCCTGGAACATTGGACCTGGTGACGCTGTATTTACAACTCCTTTCACATTTATTGCGACGGCTGAAGTTATTCAACTTTTGGGCGCAACTCCTGTTTTTGTTGATATCGATCCCAAGACCTACAACATATCACCATCCTTGTTGGATAAGGCTATTGACTCCGTCCTCAAAGAGGGCAAACTGATTCCTAAAGTCATCATCCCGGTAGATCTATTTGGACTGCCTGCAGACTATCCTGCTATCGAGGCTATTGCTAAAAAACATGGACTGAAAGTGTTGGAAGATGGAGCTCAAGGGTTTGGCGGAATGATCGGTGATAAACGAGCAGGTAGTTTTGGAGATGCCGCTTCAACCTCATTTTTTCCCGCAAAGCCTCTGGGATGCTATGGAGATGGAGGGGCTATCTTTACCGACGATGATGAATTATATGAAATACTGACCTCAATTCGGGTTCATGGAAAAGGCTCAGACAAATATGACAATGTGCGAATTGGGATCAACGGGCGAATGGATACTCTCCAGGCAGCCATTGTCCTTGAAAAATTTACACTATTCCCAGGTGAAATCACCTTGCGAAATAAAGTGGCTGATCAATACAGTGCCCTGCTGACGGATCGTGTGGTAACACCTTTTGTCCCGGAAAATTACACGTCTGTTTGGGCGCAGTACTCTATTCTGGCAAAAGATGAGTCAGATAGACAACACCTGATGACCCAATTAAAGAATGCCGGAGTTCCAACAGCCGTTTACTATCCCAAATCACTGCATCAGCAGACAGCCTTCAATCATTTGGGGTATAAGGAGGGGGATTTTCCTGTAAGTGAAGAAATGAGTCAGCGAATATTCAGCCTACCCATGCACCCCTATATGGAATCTGCTGATATCCAGATGATTGCTGAAGTACTGACCAGTAAGTAAAAATTACAGGGACAAAGGATGAATATGAAACCGAACAAAAAAATTTGTGTTGTTGGTGCTGGTCGTTGGGGTACGAATCACATTAAAACATTACATAATCTAGGTGCTCTTGCCGGGATAGTTGAAAGTAGTGAGAATCGGCGTGAGGAGTTACGCACTCTTTTTGCTGATGTGAAATTGTATCATAGTATCAGAGAGGTCCCTTTGGATCAATTTGACGGGTTCACTGTAGCCACCCCCGCTGAAACGCACTTTGAAGTTGGATCCTATCTGCTCTCACACAAGAAGCATGTATTAATTGAAAAACCAATCGCCCTCAATACGGGTGAAGCAAGTCGCCTCAAACAACTCGCAGAAGCCAACAATGTCAATCTCATGGTAGGTCATGTGCTCCTGTTTCATCCTGCCATCATAAAAATTAAAGAACTCATCGATTCCGGAAAGATCGGAAAGCTTGAGTATATTTATAGTAATCGATTGAATCTCGGGACTGTGAGGACTGAAGAAAATATTCTGTGGAGTTTTGCTCCCCACGATATTTCAATATTTCAATATTTTATTGGCTCAAAACCTGATGAGGTTGTCAGTCGAGGAGGCGCATTTCTACAGCCGGGAATTCACGATACGACAATGACCACCCTGACCTACCCGAACAATGTCATCGGTCATATTTTTGTCAGCTGGCTCCACCCTTTTAAAGAACATAGAATGGTGATCATTGGCTCCCAGGGTATGGTTTCATTTGAAGACAGCTCTCAGGAAAAGGACATTCTTTTCTACGAAAAAGGAATTGACTGGATACAGGGTGAACCGATCAAGCGCGATGGGCCAACAGAATCCATCCCCTATGAGAAGGGTTTTCCCCTCACCAATGAGCTCCAATACTTTCTTGATCACCTTAATGGGGAACCAGTCAAGATTGCTGATGGACAGAATGCCTTTGATGTTCTTGAAGTGCTTGAAAAGGCGACCCGGTCCCTGCAGGGACAATCTGAACGAAGTGCAAAAAGAGTCACCTCAGGGGATGAAAAATTCTTCGTCCACGAGACCAGTGAGGTGGATGATGGCGTTGTGATAGGACAAGGCACCAAGATCTGGAATTATTCGCATGTTCAATCTGGATCGAGTATTGGTGAAAAAGTCTCCATCGGACAGAATGTGAACGTTGGCAATAATGTCAAGATCGGAAATGGAGTCAAGATCCAGAACAACGTATCTGTTTATGAAGGTGTTGAACTGGAGGACTATGTATTTTGTGGACCTTCCATGGTCTTTACCAACATTATCCGACCTCGATCAGAATTTCCTCAGAGGGGTGCAGCGTTCTATGCCAAAACGTTGGTCAAAAAAAGTGCCTCCATCGGAGCAAACGCGACCATTGTCTGCGGGACTACTATTGGTCGATATGCCTTTATTGGGGCTGGTGCCGTGGTGACAAAAGATGTTCCTGATTTTGCCCTGGTCGTAGGTAATCCAGGTAAAATCATTGGCTGGGTGGATATGCAGGGACACAGATTAAAGTTTGATGAGGAAGGTCTGAGCGCCGATAAGAAATATCGATTAATTGGAAATAATCGTGTTGAACATCTAGGTGCTTAGGTTTTTGTTATGTCCAGAATAATTATTACCGGTGGGGCAGGATTCATAGGGAGTAATTTTATCCTCAAGCAGATAAGTGAAACGGATAATCATATTCTGAATCTGGATAAATTGACCTATGCAGGGAATCTGAATAATCTCAAATCTGTTGCTGATCATGAGAGGTACGGATTTGTCGAAGGTGATATTGCCGATTCTCAGTTGATCGATACAATCATTGAGGAATTCAAACCGGATGGTATTATCCATTTTGCGGCTGAAACCCATGTGGATCGCTCAATTGACGGCCCCATGCCATTCATTACGACGAATTTGCTTGGTACAGCTGTCCTCTTAGACCGGATGACACAATATTGGCAAGGTCTGAAAGGGGAAAAGAAGGACAATTTCAGATTTCTCCATGTATCCACTGACGAAGTTTTTGGATCCCTTGGGTCTGATGAAAAATTTCAAATAGATACACCCTACGATCCAAGCTCACCCTACTCAGCATCCAAGGCAGGTGCAGACCATTTGGTTCGAGCCTGGGGCAGAACATTCGATACGCCCGTTCTCATTACGAATTGCACGAATAATTACGGGGCATACCAGTTTCCGGAAAAACTGATCCCCCTGATGATCATCAACGCCATTTCAGGGAAATCTTTGCCCGTCTACGGAAGTGGTGAAAATGTCCGTGACTGGTTGCATGTTGAGGACCACTGCGATGCCATCTATACGGTATTTCGAAAGGGTAGAATAAAGGATACCTACCTTATTGGTGGTGAGGAAGAGGTCACCAACATCAGGGTGGTCGAAACCATTTGTAATATATTGGATGAGCTCAGACCCTCACTCTCGGGTGGGAGTTATCTAGATCAGATATCGTTTGTTGAGGATCGTCCAGGTCATGATCACCGATATGCAATGGATATCAGTAAAATTCGTGGGGAATTGGAATGGACTCCGCGAAAGGATTTTAACTCCGGTTTAAGGCAAACCATTGAATGGTATCTGGAACATGAGTTATGGTGGAGGGACCTCCACGACAAGAAAATCTACGAGCAGGAAAGGTTGGGCAAAAAAGTATGAAAGGGATAATTCTAGCCGGAGGTTCCGGGACAAGGTTGCATCCCCTCACCAGGGTCGTTTCAAAGCAATTATTGCCAATCTATAACAAGCCAATGGTCTATTACCCACTTTCCACCTTGCTGCTGGCAGGGATCAAAGAAATTTTAATAATCTCGACGCCGGAAGATCTCCCTCGTTTTGAGGACCTGCTTGGTGATGGTCGTCGATTTGGTGCCCAGTTCTCCTACGTTGCTCAGCCAAGTCCTGACGGTCTGGCACAGGCATTCATTCTGGGAGATGAATTTATTGGTACTGATGATGTGTGTCTGATCCTTGGTGATAATATCTTTTTTGGCCATGGTCTTATTGATATGCTTAAGGAAAGTTCAAGAATTGTGGCTCAGGAAAAAGACGCCGTTGTTTTCGCCTACCACGTTGAGGATCCACAACGTTATGGAGTGGTTGAATTTGAACCCTCTGGTAAAGTTCTATCCATTGAAGAAAAGCCGGATGCACCCAAGAGTCATTATGCCGTCGTTGGACTTTACTTTTACCCTAACTCCGTTGTGGAAGTGGCAAAAAAGATTAAACCCTCCGCCAGGGGCGAGCTGGAGATAACCAGCGTCAATCAGCATTACCTGAATGCAGGTACATTGCAGGTTCAAATCATGCAACGTGGATTTGCCTGGTTGGATACGGGGACCTTTGATTCCCTCCTTGAAGCTTCCCAATTTGTCCAGACACTTGAGCGACGACAGGGTTTGAAAATAGCTGATATTGAAGACTTAAGTTACAGGTCAAATGTCTAAATGTCAAAGGTGCTGAGATTTGAAGATCTGCGGATTTGGTCAAACACTAGATTGTTAGTCCGAGAAGTTTATTCGAAACTGGACTCAAGTGAAAATGGTTCGAAAGATTGGGGCTTTAGAAATCAAATTCAGACTGCAGCTATTTCTATTATGAATAATATTGCTGAAGGTTTTGAGAGATCCACCGATAAAGAATTTGCACGATTTCTTGATATTGCTAAGGCATCCTGTGGAGAAGTTAGAAGTATGTTATATCTTGCTGAAGATCTTGCATATATTGATTCAGGTACAGCCCAACAGATGCGAGAGAGTGCTGTAGATATATCAAAAGGTATCTCCACGCTTTCTAAACATTTACGGCAATGAGTGAGGAAATTTATATGATAGCATTCAACTTTCTGACCTTCAGACTTTGGACTGTACAATGAAATTCACTGTAACTCCGCAAAAAATATCAGAGGTACTTCTCATCAAACCCACTGTTTATGGAGATGATAGGGGATATTTTAAGGAAAATTATCAGCAGTGCGATTTTGATGAATTCTTGCCCGGTGTAAGATTTATACAGGACAACCAATCTTTATCCAAAAAGGGTGTGATCAGGGGACTTCACTTCCAAAAAGAACCTCATGGTCAGGCCAAACTGATCTGGGTTGTCAAAGGATCTATCTGGGATGTGGTTGTGGACATTAGACCGAACTCCCGTTCCTATAAGCAATATGTTTTCGCAGAGCTCACTGAAGCAAATCATCATCAACTTTTCATACCAAAAGGTTTTGCCCATGGCTTTATCGTCACCAGTGACGAAGCGATCGTACAGTATAAAACCGATGCTTTTTATAATCCGGAATCTGATGGAGGCATCCATCCAAAGGATCCTGATTTAAATATTCCCTGGCCTCTCAACGACTCAGAACACCATCTTTCTGGTAAGGATCAGGCGCTCCCTTTCTTTGCTGACTTGAAACCCACACATTAAATAAGACCATGCTGGAGGGTTAATTCTTGTCACACATCACCTATCATCCACAATCTATCTCCCTGGAAGAGAGAGAACACAAAAATGGTCACAGGGCAGCAGTTCTTTGGTTTACAGGGCTTTCAGGGTCAGGAAAATCAACAGTGGCCATGGCATTACAGGAAGAATTGTTCAAGAGAAACTGCCAGGTTTCCACACTTGATGGAGACAATGTGAGACAGGGTCTTAACGCCGGATTGGGTTTTACTGATGCTGACCGGGTCGAGAACTTGCGACGTGTTTCGGAGGTCTCGAAGCTATTTGCTGAATCTGGATTCATTGTGCTGACTTCCTTTATTTCCCCATTCAAAAATGAGCGGGAGCGGGCCAGGGAAATTATTGAGCCCCTGAATTTCTTTGAGATCTATGTGAACGTGGATCTGGCGACGGCAGAAGAACGCGATCCAAAGGGCTTGTACAAAAAAGCGAGAGCTGGTGAGATAAAAAACTTCACCGGTCTGGATTCCCCCTATGAAGCCCCTGAAAAGGCCGATCTTGTGATCTCGAATGCAGGTCAGAGCGTTCAAGAAGGTGTGGAACAGCTGATCAGTTTCCTGGAATCAAAAAAAATAATCTGAATTTAGAACTTAACCCATCAGCAATCTCTTGTTTGATACGGGATTGATCAGGTTATAATGCGTGATGGATAGCACATTGTTAAATAAATAATCATTGATATTGGCACCCTATGGAAACTATTGAATCATATAAATTAACCCATCTTGAAGAACTGGAAGCCGAGAGTATCCATATTATCCGCGAAGTTGCCGCTGAATTTGAAAACCCGGTGATGATGTACTCCATCGGCAAGGATTCTTCGGTTATGGTAAAGCTGGCGCAAAAGGCTTTCGCTCCAGGAAAAATTCCATTCCCACTATTGCATGTGGATTCAAACTGGAAGTTTCAGGAGATGATCAAATTTCGCGATACCTTTTGTGCTGAGAACAAGATCGACCTGATTGTATACAAGAATGAGGAGGGTGTGAAAAGGGGGGTCGGACCCTTCACCCACGGCAGCAAAGTTCATACTGACATCATGAAGACCCAGGCCTTGCTCCAGGCGCTTGATAAATACCACTTTGATGCCGCATTTGGCGGTGCCCGGAGAGATGAAGAAAAATCCCGCGCCAAAGAAAGGGTCTTCTCTTTCAGGGACCGTTTCCATCAATGGGATCCAAAGAATCAAAGACCGGAATTATGGAACCTGTATAATACTGAAGTCCATAAAGGGGAAAGCATTCGCGTCTTTCCCATCTCCAATTGGACTGAGCTGGATGTATGGCAATATATCAGGAAAGAAAAAATACCTATCGTTCCTCTCTATTTCGCAAAGGAGAGGGAAATCGTAGATATGGATGGACAGTTCATCCTGGTTGATGATGAGCGTATGCCAGCTGAGATCGCAAAGCGTAAAGAAATGCGCACGGTTCGCTTTAGAACCCTGGGTTGCTATCCTCTCACAGGCGCTGTTGAATCAACAGCGGCGACCATTGAGGAGATCATCGAAGAAATGATGGTCGAGACAAAATCTGAGCGTACCACACGGGTTATAGATTTTGATCAGGATGGTTCAATGGAGCAAAAAAAACGCGAGGGGTATTTTTAGTTTGGAAGTTTGGAAGTTTGGAAGTTTGGGAGTTTGGGAGTTTGGGAGTTTGGAAGTTTGGGAGTTTGGGAGTTTGGGAGTTTGGGAGTTGAAAAACTCGGAAGTTGGGGTGAGGTATACAGTTGGCAACTCATAAGGAATTGGACGTCTGGAAAGAAGCAATCGATCTTGTGACTAAAATATACAAGATGACAGCTGATTTTCCTGACAGAGAACAATTCGGACTTGTATCCCAGATGACTCGCGCTGCTATTTCTGTACCAAGTAATATTGCTGAGGGTGCAGCAAGAGGCACAAGTAAGGAATATGTCCGTTTTCTAAACATTAGTTTAGCTTCACTCTCAGAATTGGAAACTCAATTAATCATTTCACAAAATCTCGGGTATTCTGTGACCCTCGAGATATTTTCGGATGTAGAAAATATTCAAGCGAAATTATATAAACTTCGCAATTACTTAAACACGAAATAGGCATATTTAATTTATGGGCATTGAAAACCTCCAAACTTCCCAACCATCTAACCTCACAACTGCGAAAATTGAAGATTTTCTGGCTCAGGATGAAAAAAAAGATCTTCTCAGACTGCTGACGGCAGGCTCAGTTGATGATGGAAAATCGACCCTGATCGGACGCTTGCTCCATGACTCCAAGCGACTCTATGATGATCAGCTTGAATCACTTAAGCGAGATTCCAAGCGAGTTGGCAATGCCGGAGAGGAGATCGACTATGCATTGTTGCTGGACGGATTGAAGGCCGAGAGAGAGCAGGGGATAACCATTGATGTCGCCTATCGGTATTTTGCCACCTCCAAGCGCAAGTTCATCATTGCTGACACACCCGGCCATGAGCAATACACCAGAAATATGGTGACAGGGGCTTCTACCGCCCACCTGGCGATTGTACTCATCGATGCCCGCAAGGGGGTTATCACCCAGACCAAGCGGCATTCCTTTCTCATTTCACTGCTGGGAATCAAGCATGTTATTATTGCTGTAAACAAGATGGATCTGGTAGATTATGACCAGGCAATATTTGACAATATCTGTCAGACCTACATGGAATTTACTACCCGATTGAACATCCCTGACATGCGTTTTATACCCTTGTCTGCCCTGAAGGGGGACAACATTGTGGATGCAGGTCCGAACATGCCCTGGTATCATGGCCCCAGTATCATGCATCTTTTGGAAACCATTCCTGTGTCGGCGGATAGGAATTTTGTGGATTTCAGGTTCCCGATCCAGTATGTCTCAAGACCGGATCTTGATTTTAGAGGCTACGCCGGTCGCATTGCTTCAGGTATACTCCGCAAGGGAGAAGAGGTCGTAGCCCTGCCAACAGGAAAAACAACACGAGTTGCCACCATTGAATCAATGGGCAAACAGGTTGATTATGCTTTCCCACCCGCGAGTGTCATGGTCACGCTTGAAGACGAAATCGATATAAGTCGTGGCGATATGCTCGTGAGGAAAAACAATCAGCCTCATGTTGGTCGTCATTTCGAAGCCATGTTGGTCTGGATGGATGAAACACCAATGGACCTGAACCAGCAGTTTATCATTAAACATACGACGCAAAAAGTGAAAGCTCGGCTCGATCTGGTCCGATATCAGATTGATGTCAATACAACCCATCGATCAGAATCAGCCGTACTGAAATTGAATCAGATAGGTCGGGTAGTACTTACCGCTTCACGCCCGCTTCTCTTTGACAGTTATCGAAAAAACAGGCAAACGGGCAGTTTCATCCTGATTGATCCAATCACAAATAATACTTCAGCAGTGGGAATGATCGTTGATCGTATTGATGCAGAGAAACTCCCGTCTCGAATATCATCACGTTCCGGGAAGGAATTGGGTCGAACTTTGATTTCCCGTGAAGAAAGGGAAAAGCAGATCGGTCAAACAGCGAAGACCTATTGGATCACCGGTCTGCATGCTTCCGGGAAAAACGAGCTCGCCTATCGTCTTGAGCATACCTTGTTCGATCAAGGTAAAACGGTGGTCGTTTTGGATGGAAATGAGCTGAGGACAACGCTTAATCAAGAACTGGGATTCAATAAGGCTGATCGCGATGAAAATTTGCGCCGCGTGGCTGAAATTGCCAAATTATTGAATAATCAGGGACTGATCGTCATTGCAGTATTTATTTCACCTGATAAAGCAACCCGGGAGCAGGTCAGAGAGATCATTGGTGCACAGCGATTCAAAGAAATATTTGTTGATACACCGCTGGAAGTCTGTAAGAGTCGGGATAAAAAAGGTCTGTACCAAAAGGCAGATGATGGATTGTTGGATCATTTCCCCGGTGTTGATTTTGAGTATGAATCAGGGACTGCAGATCTTGTCGTAGCCGATATTGAGACCATTGAAATAAGTGATCTGATATAGCTTTGAGGACTGTTCTCCAAATCGATTAATCCATTCGTTCTAGGCTTCTGAGTGACCTGATTCTCCCTTTGGACCTAAATCATACGTCCCTTGTCCCTTGTCAGATAAAGACTTATCTTTTACGATGCTTATTACGCGTACTAAATCCAAGAGAAACAACAGTTGGAAATGTCTGCTGAACAAACATGCATGGATACCAGGTGCCATGATCCTGCTCGCTTCCTGTCCCGGTGTGAATGTTGAGGATCCAACTCCACCTTCAAAACCGGAATGGGTTCAAAAATCGCTGCCTGAAGAATGGCCTGAACGTGGTATAGATGCTCACGAATCGGGAGGAATATATTTAGAATGGCAGGCGAATTTCGATGAAGATATTGTTGCCTATACCATTTATAAGACAGTCTATTATGAAGCTAAGGATAGTCTGGGTGATTATTCAGTGTTAGCCAGATTGGGAATAAACTCGTACCCGGACCCTGAATATATTGACGGATTTGTCGATGTAAATACGATATATTACTATAAAATAATGGCGGAGGATGCCACTGGCAACACGAGTGAACTATCCGAAGCCGTTAGCTATAAACTTCTGCTACAGATAAAAAATGAATTTATGACACCCAGTGGACAATCCACACCACTTGGATCAAGTCGGCAGCTCACATGGTTTACTTTAACTCAAATCGACCTGGAAGATTACCATATTACCTTGCTCTCTCAGGAGAACGAATTTCTCAGCCGGGTGTGGAAACAACCGGGAAGCTATACAGGGGATCCTGAATCGTGGCAGATTCCAGAGGATATCATACTTGAGCCAGGAAGTATTTATAAATGGAAAATCGATGTTGGAGCAAAGTATATTGACGAACGAGAGACAGAGGGGTCAGAGTCTCCCTGGGCATATTTTATTTATACTGGTAATTAAAGGCAGAGACTCTGGTGCAGCCCTTGGTGAAAACTTGCCAAAAACACTTGAATATTTGTGATATAAGGGACTTTATAATTCTTACTAAACAGTATTTAATCAAGGAAAAGGACTGCATTGGGAGTATCTTAATCTAGCTTTTCAGTATGAAAATATTGATTATTGTATTGAAGTCGGCCATGTTTAACTCAGTGAATAGTCATTTGTCAATTGTTGAAGCGAATTTATTGGGGTGAGATAAAATATATGAGAGATTTGAACAAAGATTTGTTTAGCGAAAAAGAAATTAATATCAAAGAGATATGGAGAATCTTACATAATTATCGCAAATCTATTCTTGCCATCTTCTTTCTCGCCATACTCGCCTCCATTTTCATCTCGTCGACAACACAGCCCATATACAATGCCGTAACATCTGTTATGCTCAAACAGAGTGCCGCTGAACCGAGTTCCTTTGTTTTTGATTTTGGGATGGGCAGTTCACAACAACGCCTGCAAAATGAAATTGAATTATTGAACAGCTATAATCTTCATGACCAGGTAATACAATCCCTGATTGATGACAGGACTTCGGATGAATTGTCACTGTTCGGCAATCGTTTGGTTAAAAAACGTTTTCAGATCTTGAAAAGTCTGGGAGAGTGGGTCGGGAATGGATCGAAATCAGAAACCCACAGAAAGATCATCTCACCTGCTCAACGAATAAAAATCGTAAACCGCTCTCGGAGAAATACGACAATTTCAAAGGTTAGAGAAGCTGATGTCTTGAAAATTTCTGTGAACTCAGCAAACCCAGATGAAGCAGTGTTTTTAGCTAATCGCATCTCGAAAGTGTACCGAAACCTTGATCTGGCTGGTGGGCAGGGCGAACTGCATTTTGTGCTCACCTTTCTCGACAGCCAAATTACTCAACATAAGCAGCGTCTCGTCAAGGTCGAGGAAGAACTAAGAGAATTTCAGTCAAGCAATATGATCTATTCTCTGGATGGCTCCGCTGATTTACTCCTAGCTGATCTGACAAAGTATGAAAGTACATATTACATAAATATTGCCGAGCTGAAGGTCGCCCAGCAAAGAGTCACCTATCTAGAAGGTCAACTCTCGGAGAGCGAAAAAGCGCTCATGACTGAGATCACCAATACAAATAATCCCATGATTGTAGCTCTGCGGAGTAAAATCGCAGAACTCGAAGCGCAAAAAATCCAGCAAATGGTCGATGAAGGATGGAATAACCAATCACTTCAGGCAAAGAACTTTGATCGCCGAATTGCTGAAATGAAATCACAACTTACGGACATTACTGAATCTATGATCCTCTCTGGATGGAGCGATAGTGATCCATTTGCCGCTTCGCAGGAAATTTTCAATAGAATTGTTGAACAGGAAGTTGAGGTGTATTCAGCCAGGGCCAGGTCTATTGAGTACAAAAAATTGGTTGATATCTTATCCGATCGTCTGAAAGAATTACCCAACCAGACCTTGGAATATGCAAGGTTGGAACGTGAGTTAAGGCTCAGCGAAAATCTCTACCTCACCATGAAGCAGAAATACGAGGAGTCCCGTATCACCGAAGCTGGTCAGCGGGGGAAAGTTAGAATACTGGACCCAGCTGTATCAGCCTCCAAGATAAAACCTGATAGAAATAGAAATCTGATTTATGGGATAATGTTTGGTCTCAGTCTGGGTGTAGGTCTGGCTTTCTTGAGAGAGTTTCTTGACAGCACGATAAAAGCAGTTGAACAACTTGAGAGGAAAGGTTTAACAATTCTTGGCATTATCCCAGATATGATGCAGAAGGGAGGGAAGCCAGCAGTCTCACCAACAGGAGTAAGTCCATCCAAGGGTGGGGCGTCCTTTAAGAGACGTCTCATTACACATGAGGATCCGAAATCTCCCATATCGGAAAGTTTTAGATCGCTTCGAACAAATGTCAACTATGCCTCGGCAGAAGGGAAGATTAAAAGTCTGGTCATCTCCAGTCCACAACCTGGAGAAGGTAAATCTACGACTACAGCCAACTTGGCAATTGCTTTTGCCCAGTTGCGGAAGCGCACCTTGCTTGTTGATGCAGATCTCCGCAAACCAGTGCAGCACAATGTGTTTGATTTTCCCCGAGGTCCCGGTTTATCAGAGTATCTGATAGGTGATGTTATTGACTTAAAATCGATTATACAGCAAACGGAAATCGATAATTTATTTTTAATCACCGCTGGCAGTCTACCCCCGAATCCATCAGAGCTTGTAGGTTCTGATCAAATGCGGAAACTGGTTGATAATTTGACAGCAGATTTTGATGTTGTCCTCTTTGACTCTCCACCAATAGTAGCTGTAACTGATGCCTCTCTTATTGCTGCAGTAACAGATGGCCTGGCCCTGGTAGTAAAAGCGGGTGTAACAGACAAGTCTGCTGTTGATCGAGCATTAGATACAGTGAAGAATGTGAGGTCAAAACTTACTGGTGCTATTCTTAACAGTGTGAATCCAGAGACACTGTCTGGAAAATATTCATACTATTATTCCTATTATCAATATTATTATCATGCTGAGGATGGCACAAAAAAAAGTAAATCTTCCAAGAAATTAAAGAGTATTAGAAAGCTATTTACATCCTGACTAAGGTGAATATATACAGATAACTATAGCCGTTCTGCTCGTAAAAATATCTTGAACAATGTTGTATTACGAGTAATTTATTTACACAATTAGAGGTAAGTAATAATGCTCGAATCGTTAATCACATCCAAGACAAGATTAAAGCTGCTGCTTAAATTCTTCCTGAATCCGGGAACACGCGCCTACTTAAGGGAGATCTCGGCTGAATTCGGTGAATCCAGCAATGCCATCCGTGTAGAGTTGAATCGACTTTCGAAGGCAAAACTCCTTAAATCAGAACCTGCCGGGCGTACTATTCAGTATCAGGCGAATACTGAACATCCCATGTTTGGCGATATCGAAAATATTGTAAAGAAATACATCGGTCTGGATAAGCTGGTAGAGCATCTTTTTTCTGAGCTCGGTGGTGTGGAACGAGCATTTATCACAGGTGATTATGCAAAAGGTATTGATTCAGGTTTGATCGATCTTGTTCTGGTGGGCGATGTGGACAGCGAGGTTTTAGAACGACTGGCCAATAAGACAGAGCTGTTGATCAAACGCAAAATTCGCGTCCTTGTTCTGCGGGTAGATGAATATGAAACACTGGAGAGCAGATTACTGAAGGATCGAATACTTTTACTGTGGGTAAATGATATTGAGGCTAAAATTCAGCCGATTACAAAGTTGTAAGAGTGTTGAGGGGTTGGCGTAATTCTTATGAATGATGGATTCAAAGCGACTATGAAAGCGATGCATGATCCTGTCCACTGGTATGCAGTCCAGGTACGATCTCGCCATGAAAAAAGCGTATTTAAGGAGCTTGAAATAAGCGGTATCAAAGCTTCTTTGCCACAGATCCTGTCCATACGTCAGTGGAGCGATCGTAAGAAGAAAATTAAGGTTCCTCTATTCCGGGGATATGTGTTCGCAGAGCTGAGCTTGAACCTTGACCGATTTACTGTCTTGCAGATTCCAGGTGTGGTGAGATTTGTTGGATTACAAGGTAAACCGGTTCCCATCCCGATTGAGCAAATGTACTGGTTGGACATTATCCTGAAACAGGAAAATATTGGTCCCCATCTGGAGTATCCGAAGGGTGCTGTCGTGACGGTTGCACAAGGACCTTTGCGTGGTTTACAGGGAACTGTCATAGAGACAAAGTCCCAATCTCGCCTGATCGTCTGGTTTGACGTGATCATGCAGGGCCTGGCAGTTGATATTGACCAGAATTTATTAAAACCCCAGTCAGTGAAAGTTGTATTAGCTACCTGATGTTGAGCAAGCCAGGAGCGTCTGGCTGGAGTACATAGTGTTGAGTTGCCCACTTAGTTCGAAAATGGGACTGAGAGGGCGGAGCCATATCAAAACGGAAGTGAAGATGTCTCAAAAAAATGATCATACGACAATAATTAAAGCCCACAGCGGGTGGCAGATCCTGGATTGGAGTGAACTTCTCCATTACAAGGATCTGCTCTATTTCATGGTGATGCGCGAAGTCACCGTTCTGTATAAGCAGACAATTCTTGGGTTCTCCTGGGCAGTCATTCGCCCAGTCCTTTCCATGATCATTTTTTCCATCATCTTTGGCGGGCTCGCAAAGATGCCCAGCGACGGAATACCCTATCCGGTGTTTTCTTACACAGCCCTTGTGCCCTGGCTGTATTTTTCAACTGCAATGACCAAATCAACACAGAGTCTGATTGGTGGCGCAAATATTTTTACCAAGGTGTATTTCCCAAGAATTATTATCCCGCTGACACCCGTCCTAGCTGGTCTGATTGATTTCTTTATTGCCCTTGTAGTTGTTGGTGTTCTTATGGCCTATTACTCCATTATGCCAACTATAAACATTATTTGGTTACCCTTATTGATTTTAATCATGATCATGACATCGGCTGGCATAGGTATGTGGCTTTCATCCCTGGCCATACAATATCGGGATATTCGATTTGCGGTTCAGTTCTTGTCCCAGCTACTCATGTATGCAGCACCTGTTGTCTGGCCTGCATCACTGATTGCCGAGAAATATGGACAAAAAATTCATCTGATATATGGACTATACCCCATGGCTGGTGTAATCGAGGGATTCAGATCAGCGTTGCTTGGACAGCTTGAGATGCCCTGGGATTTGATAGGAATGGGATTCATTTCCGGATTCATCCTGTTTATTTCAGGAGCCCTTTACTTCAAACGGAAAGAACGGATCTTTGCAGATGTGGCATAGCATATACAGAATGGAAGTAAAATCCCTTGACCTTTGCCAAATATTCTTAACAACAAAATTGAATTAAACGATTATGAACAATATTGCGATCAAAGTTGACCAAATCTCAAAACGATATCGTATAGGCAGTAAAGTGGAGAAGCATGACACCCTCGGAGGTGCTTTGGCTTCCTGGCTCAAGTCTCCCCTGAATAATTATAAACGGGTAAAAAAACTGAGTGATTTTAAGAGCAGTGCAGAAGATGATATCATTTGGGCCTTGAGGGATATTTCATTTGAAGTCAAAGAGGGCGAAGTACTTGGTATCATTGGTAAGAATGGAGCCGGTAAAAGTACGTTGCTCAAAGTTCTTGCCCATATCATTGATCCAACATCTGGTTCTGCGACAATCAATGGTCGGGTTGCCAGTCTACTGGAAGTTGGGACAGGCTTTCATCCTGAACTTACTGGAAGAGAAAATGTCTTTTTAAACGGCACCATTTTGGGAATGACCAAGAGTGAGATCAGTTCAAAATTTGACGAGATCGTTGAATTCTCAGGTGTGGAAAAATTTCTGGATACCCCGGTCAAAAGATATTCAAGTGGGATGCGCGTTCGCCTGGCATTCTCAGTGGCTGCACATCTTGAACCGGAAATATTACTCGTTGATGAGGTCCTGGCCGTTGGGGATACTGGTTTTCAACAAAAATGTATCGGAAAAATGGGGGATGTTGCCAGTCAGGGAAGAACCGTTCTTTTTGTAAGTCATAATATGGCAGCTGTCCAATCTCTCTGTTCCAGAGGGATTCTATTGAAGAATGGAGGCGTGCAGACAGATGCTGAAATTGCCAGTGTCGTTAAGCAGTACATTGTTGATGTAACCACCAAAATTGAGCAGGAAAAATTATCCGATCGCCCTGACCGTCAAAGTGGGGATAAGCTCCGAATACGATCGGTTGAGTTTTTTGATGCAGAGACAAGATCCCCCATCAATAGCGCACTTTCAGGGCAAGCCATTTCCATCAAGATCGCGTTCGAGAATCTTACCAATTCAGCTATTGGAGATGTAAATTTTGGTCTGGCATTTTATACAGACCATGGGAGCTTTTTGTTTGCCTGTGGCAGTCGTCCATCTGGAAGAACTTATACAATTCAATCTGGTGGAGGTGTTGTCTGGTGTGATATCCCAAAACTACCTCTCAATGCAGGTAGGGTTCGTTTCACAGTTCATTGCGATACAAAAAAAGATACGCTGGATAACGTCAGCGATGCTGGTTATCTGGATGTCGAAATGGGTGATTATTATGGAACGGGTCTTGTACCGGCCAAACATTTACAAGGCGTGTTCATTGATTATGAATTCAGAGCGAGCAACAAGTAGAATAGAGTGGTGAAATCCCTTTCCCAGAATCCCATTTTTGTCGTCGGTTTTCCTCGATCTGGGACAACCCTCCTTCAATCAGTGCTGGCAACGCAGACAAACCTATTTTCTTTTCCAGAAACTCATTTTTTTACATCAACTATCAGACTGATCAAGACAGGTAAGTCAGGTTTCGTGCTTCCTGGGTGTCTGGGTTCCGTTATCTCGGATATGAGATTGCACACTGGCCACACTCTCGCAACGCAGACGATTGAAAAATTGAATAGCCAGGCAAAGGCCGACACCTTGTCGGTGAAGTGTATTTTTGAAACTCTGGTCATAGAGCTTTTAAACAAACAGCAGGGAGAGGAGGATTTAGCATCAATTCGCTGGATTGAAAAGACGCCAGGACATATCAAGCATCTCGAAACAATCCAATCTTTTTACCCTGAGGCCAAATTTATCGAGATCATTCGCAACCCGCTTAATGCGATCTATTCCTTTAGAGAAAAACTGCCTGACAGTAAACTCCATACCCTGCCGGCTCTGGCTCACCAGTGGAAGAATTCCAGAGAGCTTTTCAAAAAATATAGTGCAGCGAATCCCGATCGCGCTTATTCGACCAGATACGAGGATCTGCTCACGAAGACAAACTCATCCCTGGCAGGGATGTCGGATTTTCTTAATATTCATATCGATGTTAATAAGTTGAATAAGCTTCCTCTGGTTGCCCGGAACATTGTCCTGGATCAGGAAACCTGGAAAACACAAAATATTGAGCAGGGTATCTCTGAAGATATTGTTGATTATCAGTGGAAGATTGGTCAAAGATTGCAGCTGGGTTATCTGCTCCAGGATGATCTAAGGGAGAATGAATACCAAAAAAGGCTCAACCTCCTGCAGTATAGCTATAATATTTGTCTAGAATCCCTAAACCGTCTGAGTCGATCGATAATACTAGCCCCTTTTAAGAAAACAGTGAGGACGATTCTCGAAAAAACTGGGCTTTGGCCTTATTCGGGATCCGAAAGTTGAGCATGAAAAAGGTGCTATATTTTTATGAGGCAGGTCATTACCCGAATCCGAGCAAAAGTGGTGCGGACAGGATATTTTTTGTCAATGCTCAAGGTCTGAAAAAAGCGGGTTATGAAACTGTGCACATTGAGATTGGTAATTCAATCGAAAGCTCGAGTGGCAAACAGCACAAATTTATTCTTGTTCCAGAAGTCAAGAATCAAATAACTGACTCCTGGTTGGGACAACAATACAGGAGATGGCTGTACCCTGTTCTTCATCCTGGTCAAAATAACTATTCAGACTTTCTTGCCTGCGGAACCGTGAAATTGTGGACCGAATTGATTGACGAATATGAGCCCGAATTGCTATTCTTCGAAAATATTCGCTCGTTTCTGGTGTTCGCCAAATTCAAATCCGATGTCCCTAAAATCGTCTGCATTCATGATCTGGACTACGTGCTGAATTATGGAAAAAATCGCCTCCGTATCGGGATCTCCAAGTCCGGTAGTATGATAAAACTCTTCAGGTATATACAAATAAAACTCCAAAACACTGCCGAAAGATTGTATACGCATAAATTATTAAAACGGGCAAGCCTGCTTTATGTGATAGGTCAGAATGATTATAAACGCTTGATGAAAATAAATCATCGGATCCGATACATCAAGTGCCCGGTAACAATAGCTCCGAATGAAAGGCAGTTGGACAGGATCAGGCAAAGGCTCTCAGAGCCGATCTCTGATCCGGTAAGAGTACTTCACGTAGGAAAGATGAATGCCAGTCACAATAGAAAGGGTCTTGTCTGGTTCCTAAGTGAGTGCTGGCCAATACTTCGTGATAAAAAACTGTCCGAGGAATTTGAAATACATTTTATTGGTTCAACAGCTGGCTTTTCTGAAGAATTAGAAAAATTTCAAAATGATCCTCAGCTCCATTTTCGTGGCTTTGTTGATAATCTGGAGGAAGAACTGATTGCTGCAAGTTTCATGATCGTTCCACCGGGCTTTCCGACCGGTGTGAGAACCAAGCTCCCTGAGGCATTGGCCTGGGGTTTGCCTGTGATCACTGGCAAGGACGATGCAAATGGAGCGGGTCTCGACAAGGAGGACCCCCGGATTCTGATCGCTGATTCAGCATACTCGTTTGCAGGTCATATCAGCAAGCTGATCACGGATCTGAAAATGAGAAATTCAATGAGTCATCAGGCTCTGGCTACATGGCAGGAAGATTTTGATGCTGAAACGGCCTATGATCATGTCAGCGATATGGTCTCTCACGTTCATTCTCCAATTCCTCACCGTTTGTTTGAACCACTGTAAATGAAACCAAAAGTACTTATACCCATTTCCATACAATTCAGTATCCGGTATGTGATTCGCACTGGATTTTTAGATAGAATTCGAAAGTTTTGTGATCCCGTTATTTTGTTACTAATGGAAAACAAAGACCTTGAAGCTGAGCTGAAGGATTCAAACGTACCGTACTTAATAACTGAACCCGTTCAGTTCTCCCAGGACTTTACGCATACTCGCAACAAAATAAATTATTGGTGGCAACGGAAATATTTACGAAGCTCGAATACAGCAATCGATAATTACCGAAATGCTCTGATCGATAATAAAAGCCTGGCGAAAAGGATCAGAATAATCGTCATGCATGCATACTATATCATTAAGTATGGATGGTTCGGGGGAATCGAGCTACTTATCAAAGAGGAGGAGGAAAAGTTTACTTCTCATACACAGATATTAGATCTAAGAAATAAATTGCTCGAACTAAAACCGGATGCCTATATCAGCTTTGCACCCTTCCTGCAGGGGGAAGAGATTATTGGGCGTTTGGTCAAATCAATGGGCCTGCCCATGTGTGCTTCCATTTTGTCCTTCGATAATCTCCTGAGGAAGAACAGGATCCCTATCCGCTTTGATAAATATTTTCTATGGAATAAGGATATGGAGACCCAATTGTTGCGCAGCATTCCGGGTGTATCAATTGAAGATGTGAGCATCATTGGTGCCCCTCAATTTGATTTTTACTACGATGAGACTTACATATGGACCGAGAATATCTGGAGGGAAAGATTGGGGCTTCCTCCTGACAGACCTGTCATATTGTTTGGTGCTGGTTTTTATAAGATAGTTCCGAACGAGCACGATTGGCTCAGACAATTGGATAATGCGGTTGAGGCAGGGGATATAAAAGGGAAGCCTATAATACTGTTTAGAATTCATCCAAATGATCCACTGGACCGCTGGATGCCGATCCTGGACAAGGCGAAACATATTGTTCTTGATAAACCCTGGGATACTGGAGCAAGCGGAAATCTGGGTGGCACGAATATAACTCGCTATGATATTGAAAAATTGGTTTCGACCTTAAAACATTCACATGTTCATGTGAATGCAAGTTCAACCATGACAGTGGATGGTGCTATCTTCGATAGACCACAGATCGGTCCAGCATATGATGATCAACCTGGTCGGAAATATGCACGTGTGGTGAAAGAATTGTATGAACGAGAACATTTCCTTCCAATCACTACTTCTGGTGGCTTGGAGATTGCTTATTCGAAGGATCAATTGATAGCGTTAGTAAACGCAGCATTTATAAATCCTGAAAAACTTTCTCTGAAGAGGAAGAATCTAGTTTCCAAAGTATGTACCTTTAGTGATGGTCAATCTACCAACAGACTGGAAAAGGCATTCATAATGTTCTTAACTGATTCAAAAACAAAAATGCGGGGTTTGAAATGATAGAGAATAAATTATTCCAGCGGGCTATTCGTGAAGATGATCGTGCATTCAGATGCCCAATATCAAAAGATATGTTGGCAAAGGATGAAAAGGGCTATCATTCTAAGAAGTTGCACAATACTTATTTGTTCCATGATGGAATTCCCGATTTTGCTCAGGCTTCAATCAACGATACACCTAAAGAGGACATCCAGTTATTTTGGGATAATTGTCCTAATGAATCAATTAAAAGTGAAGCGGTAATTGGTTCTCATGAATACTATAGACAAACAGAACAAAATCGATTTGATATTCACCTTGATTTTAGCAAACCATTTCTGAAAGATGCGATCCAATATGACTCCGTTCAGGGCAAGAAAATATTGGAGATTGGCTGTGGAATAGGATTGGATGCGATCCAATTTGCCAGATCAGGCAATGAAATGTATCTTTTAGATTTATCCTTGAATAGTATGAAAATTGCTTTAGGTAGATTCCAAAGTGAAGGGTATAAAGCTGTGCCCTGCATAGGTGATTCAGAAAATCTACCTTTTGGAGATAACAGTTTTGATATGGTTTATTCTTACGGGGTTATTCACCACTCACCCGATACTGAAAAAAGTATTGATGAAATACATAGGGTTTTAAAACCTGGCGGTCAAGCTATTATCATGCTGTACTCCAAATGGTCTGCAAATACCTTATTCAGGACACTGTTCCACAATGGTCTCCTCAAAGGAGAAATTTTCAGGCTGGGCTCGATAAGAAAAGTATTGAGCAATTGGACTGAATTGCAGTCAAAAACAGATTCTTCAGTCAACCCAATGACTAGAGTATTTTCTTTTCGGAAAATAAGAAAAATGTTAAGAGCGTTTGAATCGGTTGAGTTGGAAAAGCATTTCATCAACAGATACCAGATGGCTGAATTCAGGTTGATCCTGCGATTTATCCCAGAAAAAGCGAAAATGAATCTACACAAGTATTTAGGATGGAATACAATTATCAAGGCGAAGAAATAGCCTTTTAGAATATCCACACGCCTCTTTTGAGCTTCTCCTCATCACTTAGGATCATTCCCATTACCAACAAGAATTTGAATATGTTGGAAAAGCTGCTTTTTGAACGGGATCGAGTACAAAAGAGCTATGTCAGATGGAAATATGGTCACAGTGATGAGATGTTCAGGGGTGTTCTGGCGGAAATCGATAGCAAGGCCGTAGCTTGCTTTGGTATGATTCAGAAAGAATTGCTAATGACTGATGGATCACTCTTGAAATGCGGCTGGTTTGCCGACTGGTATGTTGTGCCAGAGGCAAGAGGTCATAAAGTTGGTGAGATCATGTTAAATGCCCTGTCTGAGCATGAGCAAATCGTCTTTGGCCATCCCGGACCTCAGCAGGCACAAGAGCTCTGTTTGAAAAATGATTATCATCCGATCGGTTTCCACTCTCGCAGACGATTTGTATTACGCCCCTGGTCCTACAACTGGAAACGGAGATCTCTGCTTTCCAGCATAAGTGGCGGCATCAAAAGCAGGGTGCAAAAGATAGACTCTCACCGGCCTATTGACACGGTTGGTGCCAATGAAATATTAGATGATGGGTCTAAACAGTCAGGGAAAGAAGAAATACTTTCTTTTAGAGTCTCGAGAGACATGGAAGAAATGATCAAGCATCAGCCCATCACCAGGCATTTCAAACGGAACTATGATGAGTGGCATGGAAAGAGTGTTTGCATAAAATATTTTGACGAGACCCTGGAAAATGGAGAACGAAGACGGTCTGTATTATTCTTTTCCGGTTCTGATCTAGTTGATCGGGAATTGTGGATGGCATTTATCCAGGATACCCGATTGTTAAAACTGGATTATATCGAATTATTCACCAGCAATCAGAAACTTGATGCACTTTTTCAGCAGCTGGGAGCCTGGCTGATCTACGAACCACCCATTCTGGTGAAGGGGCTTGACCAACGAATCCGCGTTAACATCCAGGCCTGGGACCGGGAAAACTGGACCTATTTGGCCGGGAATCAGGAAGCGTAGAACTGCTCACTCAAATGATCTCAAATAGTGAATTCAAAGCTTTTACTCGAGTGGCATGGAGAGAAAGAGAGTTTTTCCTTCTAATCAAGTTGGCTCTCAATCTTTATTCTGATGCTTTCAGAAAGTGGCGCTGGAGAAAGGGCATTTTTCTGAGTCGATCTTCAGCCGTGAAAAGCGAGGAATCTGATTCTGTTCAATCGCGAAAGAATAAAGGTCCAGATAAATGGAGTGGTAGTTACCGGGCTATTCAAAAAAATGCACAGTCTTTTTTTAAACCAGGATTCACATTCGCCCCCAAATATGAAGACGGGACTTTCCGAGCTGCAGGAGGGAAAAGACTTCCCCTGAATAATCCTTCGGATGATGTACAGGACAAACATGCCTGGCATCGTCTTTACTGGCTATTGGACAGCTCAGCTGAACAAACAGACGCATTTTTGGAACATTGGTTGAAAGAGGACCTTGATCAAATCGCCATGCACCCCTATACAGTCAGTGAACGCATTCACAATATGTGCGAATGGATTGGTGGAAATAAAGTCTCGGACGATTTACTTGAGCCGCTGATCGATCAGATATTCAATGATGCAGCTTGGTTGAACAGTCATGTTGAAAGCAAGCTTGGCATTCACAACCATCTCTTGAACAATGCCAGAGCCCTGTACATAGCGGCTACTATTTTTGAGGAGGATGCACGCTCAAGAATCTGGCTGGAGACGGCAAGATCTCTGTGGGTGACACTTTGGCCCAGGCTAATATTGGCTGACGGTTGCTTCGCTGAGCAAAGCAGCTATTATCATATTCTCATGACGAGAACGGTCCTCGAATTCCTGGCTGCAGCCCAATTGCATGATTGGATATTGCCTGACAATTTCATGGAAAAAGCTGAACGGATGGGCCGAATCACGAATCTACTCATGCGGACTGATGGGTCCTTCCCGATCTTTGGTGATGCCTCACCCGATATGCCCAGTGTCTGGCTCCGTGGTCTGCCTCAGGTCTGTTTTGATGCTGGGCTGATGACTGACTCAGTTAGAGACGGGATCAGAGCTTATGCTGGCGGCGTCAGTCACATTGGGAGCGCTATTCTGACTTCACAGAAGAATGGAGTGGAGAATTCAGGTGGTCCGAGTGGTTGGTCACACGAACACTTCAACGAGGGTGGATTCCTTTTTTGCAGAAACGATAAGCTGGGATTGGAATTATCGGCTTATGGTTTCACCGGCAGTGAACTTCATGGCCATAGCGATACTGGTCAGGGAAGCTTTGAGATCTGGTGGAAGGGAAGAAAAATTGTCATAGACGGAGGGGTTCCCGTTTATGGAACAAGTGAAGCTGCGTTATTTTTTAAGGGAGGGAGGGGGCAGAATGGCATCACGCTTGATGGTATCCCTCCTGTACCATTGAAAAGTGATAGCGTTCATCTACCGACCTGGTACACGTTCCTCCATAAACAGGGTGAGTGGAAGGTGATTGATGGCGAAGCTGAATTCACCTGCTTTGGATTTTCACGGTATCATTCTGAGATCATTTGGCGAAGAACCTGGAAATGGGAAGCCCAA
Source organism: Fidelibacterota bacterium (assembly GCA_021734325.1). GTDB lineage: Bacteria > Fidelibacterota > UBA8477 > UBA8477 > JABMPR01 > JABMPR01. The sequence goes on from JAIPJF010000002.1 coordinate 99,292, forward strand.
TCCATATCCATTATTGACTATATCTGTGGTTTAAATAGAAAAACAGCATTCCGCGCATACCTGCATTTTGGAGAAAACGAGTGGGAAGTGATCGGGAAGGATCGGTTTCAAAATAAAAACTGCATTTTGAATATTGCCGGTGCTGATTCTACAAAGAGTTCACTCGTGAAAATGTCCCATTCACCTGACTATGGAAATATTAAAGAATCTCAGGGAATCATTGTGAGCGATCAAATCAAATCATCCCTTTCGCTTAGGTGGACCTTTGATTTTAGTTCCGGGAATACAAATAGCTGATGTGCGGTATTGCAGGAATATTTGATCCAGGAGCAAAGCCATTGCTTGACGAGCTCCTTCCCATGGTCGAGATCCAAGAGCATCGTGGACCGGATCACCAGGGAACCATGGTCGATGGATCTGTTGCCCTGGGCATGCGAAGACTTGCAATCATCGATCTCAGCACGGGGAATCAACCCATCTCCAATGCCGACAACTCAATCTCCGTCATCTGTAATGGAGAGATATATAATTATCTGGAATTGCGCCGAGACCTGATAGCTAAGGGCTATCCGTTTAAAACCAATACAGATACTGAAGTCCTGGTTCATTTGTATTCTGACCAGGGAGTCGAAATGCTTCAGAAGCTCAATGGGATGTTTGCCTTTGCCCTCTGGGATAAAAAGAAGCAGACGCTCTTGCTTGCCAGAGATAGAATGGGGATTAAACCCCTGTATTATACCAAAATGGGAGACCGGGTCCTGTTTGCGAGTGAGTTGAAGGGTCTTTTAACTCAGGAGAATGTTGATCGAACATTGAGTCAGAACTCAATTTCAGATTATTTGCGTTTAGGATACATACCTCGCAGTGCCACCCCTTATCATTCTATCCACAAACTTTTACCTGGTCACTATCTCCAGATCACGGAAAATCAATTGACCCTCGTTCAGTGGTGGGATATTAAGGCTTTACACAGCAAGGCAGATATACGGTCATTGAATTTTGACCAGGAAACAGAGCAGATCTTTGATGAATCTATCAAACTTCGCATGCGAAGCGATGTACCGGTAGCCTCATTTTTAAGCGGTGGCCTGGATTCAAGTCTTATTTCCGTAACGGCCTCTAAAATGTCTTCCATTCCACTCAGTACCTATAATGTGAAATTTGAAGATTCCATGTTTGATGAATCACCGTTTGCAGAAATGGTGGCCAAACACGGAGGAACGGAGCATCATTCAATTGAGGTACGTAGTGCTGATATTCTGGATAAGCTACCCCTGTTGCTCTGGCACATGGATGAACCCATCGCAGACTCTGCATTGATTCCGAATTTCCAGGTTAGTGCCTTTGCACGGGAGCATGTAAAAGTCTGTCTCTCAGGTTTGGGTGGAGATGAATTGTTTGGCGGCTACTCACGATATCTCGATAGTCCCCTGGGGCCCTATCGTAAACTTCTGTTAAAACTCCCTCTGCTCACAAGAATCTTGTTACCCCTTGTCAAATTATTCAGTCCGAAATATGCAGCACGAATAGCTCCCATGGCGAGCGAAGGCGAAAAATGGCGAAGTTACTTAAATCTAATTGAGATCTTCAGACCAGAGGATCTAAAGAAACTCGGGCTGAAAGAGTTGGGTGAAACAGAAAAAATCATCTCTGGACTATGGCGTGATTATCCAGGGGATGACACCATCGGTCAAAGACAGTTTATTGATCAGCACACCTATCTCCCGGACCAGATCCTTGCCCTGACAGACCGTATGTCCATGGCAGTCTCCCTGGAGGTGAGGGTTCCCTTTCTGGATCACTCGTTGGTTGCCCGGGCTGCTCAATTACCTGGCAAAGAGAAACAATCAGAGAATGGTGAGTTTAAAATCTGGCTGAAAAACAAGTTGGGGAACAGGGTGCCACCTGAGATACTAAACAGAAAGAAGTGGGGATTTGATGCACCTGTAAAAAAATGGATCCACAGCCCACACCTAAAGGACATCATCCCGAAGCTCTCCTCCCAATTAAAGGATATTCTTGATGAGGAATATGTAAGCAAACTGATCTTGGACAAAAACGACCCGAGATACCACAATTTGGTCTGGTCCCTTCTCGTCCTGGCTGTCTGGCTGAAGGTTCATGAACTGCCTCATCCGCCAACCAGTTCCCTCACTGAGTTATTCCAATAATGTATTTCGATGCCTGAAGTGACTGTACTCACCGCCGTTAAAAATGGGGCAGCCTATCTGGCTGAAACCATTGATAGTATTTCCGGGCAGACCTTTACAGACTGGGAGTATATCATCGTCGATGATCATTCCAACGATAGCAGTGTGGAGATTATAAAGAAATATCAGGAAACAGATGCCCGTATCAAATTGATCCAGTTGAGCAGCTCGCTGGGACCATTTGGAGCAGCGAATGCGGGCCTTAAAGAAGCAAAGGGAAAGTATATCATTCGGAACGACGCCGATGATGTTTCAGTCCCTGAGAGGATTGAAAAACAAATTGGCTTTCTGAAGTCTAATCCCGCACTCAAAGCGTGCGCCAGTTATGCGCAAAGGATGGATGAGCATTCCAGAATATTACCAGATAAACTGGTCAAGGCGACACTTGGCCCTGGGAGTTTAAAGTGGTATTTATTCTTAAGATGCCCCCTGGTGCACAGCACCGCATGTGTGGAGCGTGAGGTTTTTGAAGAGATGGGTGGATACGATCCATCTTTTGCAGCACAGGATTATCGTATGTGGTCGTATCTGGCAAGACGCAATATCTTGGCTCAGATACCAGAAATATTGGTCTATTTCAGACTTACCCCTTCTGGCATAACCTTTACAAAAAAGAGTGTCCAGCAAGAGAAGGGTTTTAAAGTTGCCCAGGATCATATTTTTGAGTCCATTGGCGAGAGTTGGTCAATGGATGTTGTTGCTGCCCTGAACGCCTTCGGGCTGGTAAAAAAGGGTTACCCGGTCTCGAAAGCAATGGCCGCATCAAGACTATGGGATAGTTTCTGGTCTAAGGATGAACAGCTCACCGATAATGAGCGGAGTGAATTGAAGCTATTATCCAGCTCCCTCAGAAAAACTTTTCTAAGGCGGAATCGGAGAACTCAGCCGCTTTCCGTAGCAATGAGCGTCTGGGATTATTTCTTCCCAAATCCTAAGATGGGTCGATGAAGTGATTGAGCGGAATCGCAAATCAAAACGACAATTAAAGCGCATTCTCTTTATCACGAATGGGTTCCCGTTTTGGGGTGACCAGGGAGCTGGAGGGATAGGTGAATTTACATTTACCCTGGCGAGTGAGCTATCAAAAGCAGGAATAAAGGCTTATGTACTGGGCTGTAGTAAGGATGTGCAGGAAGCCGAACACAAAGAAGCAAGCAATTTAGTTACTCATGTGATCCCTTTTTTGCAGTTTAGAATTGGCTCTGAGTATTTGAATCGGATAAGATTAAATATTCTCATCTTTAAATATGTTTTACTAAAGAGAATCCAGATCGTTGAAACAGCCAGCTATCTGGGTTGGGTTTGGCCTTTCAGACCACCAATCCCAATGGTAGTTAGGTTACATTCGGCTTCAACCATAGACGTGATTAATGATCAGCACTTAAATACAAAGATTCCCCAGCGAATTACCTTTGAATTGAAACTCATTGATCGAGCTTCAATTCTTGTGAGCGTGTGTGATTATGTAAAATCAGGCTTTCAAACAAGTCAGCACATAACATCGAAGAATAATATCATTACCATTTATAACGGGATTGATACTGAAAAATATCGACCCGATCCCAGCCGCAGAAGCCCTTATCATGTATTGCTAGTCGGTAATGTCGTACGTGCAAAAGGTATAGAAGATGCTCTCCTTGCTTGGGGAAAAGTAATAGAAATGATACCCGAAGCTAGATTGACGGTTGTCGGTTCAATACAATCAGCTTATGCCAGAGCTATAATCGAGAGATATAAGACTGGGTTTGGAGATAACATATCTTTTGTAGGGGTGGTTGCTAATTCTGACCTGCCTAAGTATTATGGTGTTGCCAGTGTATTTATTTCAGCCTCCCACTATGAGGCAAACCCACTTGTGATTTTGGAAGCCATGTCCAGTGGATGTGCCGTGGTGTGCCCCGACCATACAGGGTTTCAAGAGATCATCAGTCAGGGGCTTGATGGAATTCTTTGTGATACGACAGACGCCATAGTATTTTCGCAGGTGATTATTAAATTGCTGCAGGATACAAACCTCAGGGAAAAGTTGGGCATAGCAGCTAGAAATACCATCCTCGAGAAATTTAATTTTTATAAACAGTTGAAACAAAATATCGATCTTTATGAAAACTATCTTAAATGAATGATCCCCATTTTATCGTTACCATAGATGTGGAAGCAGACAATGTCTGGGAAGATCAGAGTAATCTATCCCTTTTGAACTTAAGTAGGTTATCAGCTTTCCAGGAACTCTGTAATGAATACAGTATCATTCCAACTTACTTGCTAAGTTATGAGACACTCGCTGAATCAACGTTTGTATCATTTATAAAGAAAAACATAAAGCAGGGAAAAGCAGAGATAGGAATTCATCCCCATGTCTGGACCATTCCCCCCTTTGACAATCCAGATCAACAGATTGATTATAAACATCTCGGTCACTATCAGAGCATGCTTCCAGAAAATCTTCTGCAAGAGAAACTTGAAAATATCCACAATCGATTCTCAGATGTGCTGGGAGTAGTGCCAAAAATTCATCGTGCCGGAAGGTGGGGTCTTTGCACCAGGACAGTCAGTTGGCTAGAGACTATGCAATACCAGGTTGACAGCTCCGTGGTTCCACTCAAGTCTTACCCTGATAGTTCATTTACCTCCAGCTCTCACCCAGATTTTTATCATGCTCCGAGATCACCATACAGGCTGTCCAGAGATCACATACTTAAACCCGGGGGTTTGGATTTGGTAGAATTCCCCACCACCTGTCTAAATAGTTTTAATAATTCAGGACTAATAAAACTTACTGATAGACTTGGTAGCAGTCTGCATCTGGACGTATTGAAAAAGATTCTAATTAAAACTAACATGTATCCTCTAGAATTAAGACCTTTCCCTGGGTATGTACACGGTACGCTTCCTCACATTATGCAAATGGGTTTAAAGCAAAAGCTTCCTGTTTTGAATTTAATGTTTCACTCATCTGAGTTGCTGGAGGGCGCCAGCCCGTATTCATCAACAGCAGCCCAGGCCGACAGGATATGGAAACATATACAGGAATCTTTCGAATTTATTCACAGCAGAAACATACTGACCACTGGGATACTCGGGGCACTGGCAGGATTAAAGGAGGCTGATTATTTTGCATCGTCCTGATTCCCGGGAGAATGTCTCCCTGATCATCTGTACCTATGACCGGAAGTTTTGGATTGACCAGCTGCTGGTCTCCATCGCCAGTCAAACTATTCAAGCGAGAGAAATATTCATTGTAGATGCCAGCCCTCAGGAGATCGACTACGACATCCCATCGGGATTGAATGTAGAGATTCTCAAGTCAGATAAAATGCAGCTGACCTATCAGAAAAATATGGGTGTTGATGCAGCCCATGGAGATTTCATTTTTTTTCTGGACGATGATCTGCTTCTGGAAGACGACTATATTGAAGAGACTATCCTGGTCTTCAAAAGGGATAAAGAATCAATAATAGGAGCAGTTAGTGGGTATATCACCAACGAATGGGGTAAGATATCTGGCAAACCCACACTCTTGATGCAATTCATGAAAGTAGTTGGAATCTATGACGGCAATTATTCGCCTGGCTCAGTCTCGCCATCAGGTGTGTTCACTGAGCTAACCAGTTTAAAGCCGTTTACAGGCTGTCTAAATGTTGATTTTGTACCTGGGGGTGTGACTGCTTTTCGAAAGGTTGTTCTAGATAAATATCGCCCCCCCCTAGAGATTACAAACTATGGAGGCGAGGATAAAGCCTTGAGTCGGATGATTGCTGCAGAGTGGTGCATGCAAATATGTGGTGATGCTCGAACGCAACATTTTAGCGCTAGTGATGGTGCACGAAGGTCATTCTACGAACAGCGCAAATCTCGAGTGCTCATTACCAGATTTATTCATAGAATAGATTCTAGTGGAAGTAAAGGCACTTTTAAACTAAGATTATATTTTGCAATAATCGCCCTCAGATTGTGTGCAATCTCAGTGCTGATGTTCCTCTCAATAATAAAATTCAAGAGGGGTATGACTTGGTTTATGAGCGCCGCAGGCACTATGGCTGGAGCAATTTGGCTGAAAGAGATTGATGCAGATAGGTGAAAAAGTAGGCGCCACAAGTAGTCCTTTAACGTTCAATATATGGGAGTATCCCATATTTGCTATGCTGTTAGGCTATGTGTGGTTGGAGTTGATCAATCCAGAAATTGGAGCTGCACTGCAGCTTATACCAAAAATTCCCAATTCAGCTTTTGCCCTAGGGCTATGTTATTTTTTCATACCGGATGAGGTCAGAAGAATTAAGGTACCATTTAGCATGCTTAAATGGAGCCTTCCATTTTTACTCATTGCTACTATAAATCTTCCATTAGTTCAATACGCCAAATTCGATTCCACTGTTGCGGTAATTAGCACTTGGTATTGGGCAGTCATGCTACCACCGCTTATGATGAGGGTGGTTGCCTCTGAAACAGGAAGAAGGCACTTCGCAATGATCAGTCTTGTGGGAGTGCTGATTATTTGTATCCAATACTACTACTCTCTTAACTCGAGTATTGGGGATGTGCAGAGGGGTAATATGGCAATTGGTGTTATTACTGTTCTTCCAATGACCATAGGATACATATACCTTAGTTCTGGGATTAAAAGAAATATCTTGATCATTTCATTTTTAATAATGAATATGGCGATAATTCCTGCTGGATCACGTTCAAGCTGGTTGATTCTTCCAGTCGAACTCCTACTTCTGATGCTTTTTGTGCTGCCCAAAGCACGCATAATGTTCAGTGCAGTTACTGTAGGAATCTTAGTCTTGACAATGTCGTTGCTAATAGACATAAGTGATATCTATTCCAGCGAGGCCCTTAGCCATTTTGAAACTCGTTTAAGAAAAGCAAGAGAATGGGAAGAGGACAATACCATTTGGAAACGAGCGGGTATGTTAGTAAAAACTAAGAAAATATTGGAAGAGTCTCCTCTGTTTGGGATTGGGTATAGCAATAGAAGCTTCGCTATGTTTGAGGGGGGTGACATTGAATTTATGGGCCGGTTAGCTAAAGTGCGACAGATAGACGCTCACAATACATTTTTAAATATTCTCGGCGGGACTGGAATACTTGGATTTTTAGCGTTTTTATACTTTATGTTTCAGGTATTAGTTAGAATGAAAGATCTAGATCAAGATGCATGGAGGCGCTTAGACGTTGGTCCTTTTATTGTTGGATCCATCGGCATGTTTTTACGCTATGCTGTGAACACCCATAGCTTTTCACATATTGTTTATACATGTTCCATTATAATGGCACTCTATGTGATGCAATTCAATAATAAACTTGATGAGACAGTATTGGCAGACGAAAACAAAAGATCAATTTAAAGAGCAAATTTTTTTGACCATAAGTTATAAACACCAAGAACTTACAGACGTCTCTGCTCATTCGTCCCTGTGATTATGAGATGAAAAATTAGGCTTGACTAAAAAAATCATAGCAATCTACTATCATATGCCCTTCGTTATAGGGAAAGATGGTACAGTTGGGTGTAATCCAGTAATTGGAACATTTATTGAATCACTTCTTCCTTGTTTTGAGCGAATGATAGTTTTCGGTTTCGAAGCAGTGATTAACCCAAAACTGGCAAGCTATACTATTCCAACTGGTCCTGCACTTGAATTTGTGAGTTTAGGTCCCGAAGGTAGATTTTGGGATCACTTTTCTACAAATAAACGACTAAGAACAGCCATCCGGAAACAATCATCAAAGATAGACATGCTATTACTCCGGGTCCCATCACACAAAGCCTATTTCATTTGGAAATATCTGGGGAAGCCGAAAAAGACCCTCCTCTTGTTTGTAGGAAATCAGTACTACAACAATGCTTATTCTAACAATGGCCTCTGGATGCACATTTTTAGAACCATTCGCTCAAACCTGCACGATCATAGGATGAATAAAATATCCAACCACGGTTCTGCACTGATCTTCGCCAACAGTCCTGCCCTTGTGACTTTATGGGAAGGTATCCTCAATAAACAAGTTCGATTAATAAAAACAAGTTCTATTTCTGAGACTGACATTGTGAGCGTTATCCCGGAACGAGAGGAAACCCAAGATTCAATGAGATTGCTGTTCGTTGGCAGGGTTTGCAATGACAAAGGGGTTAGGGAATTGCTTGATGCCATGGCTCTGCTTAATCAACAGAAGGCCAATGGATATTTTCTGGATATTGTTGGCCCAGAGGGAGATTTGGGAGGCTATACTATATCAGAATTGATGGAGAAGAAAGGAGTTAGCTCCCAATGTAAACACCACGGGGTTGTACCCTTCGGTGACCAACTCTTTGAGTACTACTCGCGGGCAGATGTATACATTCTACCCTCCTATCATGAGGGTATGCCCCACACTATTTGGGAAGCGCTGGCGCAGGGAACACCGGTTATATCAACTCCTGTTGGCGGGGTTGGAGATTTTTTTATTGACGGTTTTGATATTCTATTGATCCCGGTAAGGGACCATAAATCAATTGCGGAGGTCGTAATCAGCCTTGAAAGTAATAAATTATTAAGGGGATCACTTATACGCAATGGTTTAAAGAAAGTCCGCACAGTTACTCGAGAAGGGCAGGCAAAAGCATTAACCTCTACTATTTCTAGAGTGTGGAAGTGATCAAATCCAAATGACAATTAAGCTCGCAACAATTAATGATCGATCTCTCTGGAATATATATTGCCAGAGGCAATCCACTTTGCCTCCGTTGCCCAATTATGAATGGTTGCAGATATTTGAAGATACTTATGGAGTAAAAATCTTTCCAATATTTGCACTTGATGAGAAGAATGATATTAAAGGCTTGCTTCCCATATACCAGATCTTTGACTATAGGGGTGTCCCCAATCTGTACTCATTGAAGAATAGTCTTATTGCTGATGATACAGAAACCCTAAATGAGTTATTTGCCTACGCTGGAAAATTAGCTAGAGATTTAAACGCAAAACAATTGATAGTTACCTCAGGCTATCATCAACTTGATTTGGAAAATCACTTTATACCTATCCAGACTGTGACCCTCGAGATCGCTCCAACTGAAGATGAGATGTGGAAGCTCATGAGAGGTAAAGCTCGAAATATGATTAAGCGAGCGACGAGGGACGGCATAATCACTGAACAAGGTATTCATCATTTGAATGAGTTCTACGAGATGTATTCCAACCGCATGCTACAAAAAGGAGTTCGAATTCATTCATTAACCTATTTTGAAAATATCGTAAAGTATCTCGGGAATCAAACTCAATTCTTTATAGCAAAAAGGGCAGGAGAAACCATTGGGGGAATGCTCCTCATCTATAGTAGGGATACAGGTGCATATGTTTTCGGTGGGAGCCTAGTTGGTCAAGGTGTCTCACCCAACCAGTTACTACTATGGGAAATGATTCGGTTCAGCATAAAGCAGGGAATCAAGAATCTTGATCTAGGAGAATCAGCCAAGGGTAGCGGTGTATTTAATTTTAAGGTATGGTTTGGTGGAACGCCCAGAGATGTACATTACTATAAATGTATATACGAGCCACATGAGACACTCAAAATTCTTCAATTGATGAGTGTTTTGCGGGGGCAGTTTCTTAGGTTTACATCCTACGCGCTTCTAAAGTATGGAACACCTGGGCTTAAAAGGAAAGCTGCAATATGGAAACGGCAAAAAGGTCCTTTGCAATAAAAGACTTACCAATATGACAACACTTCCGCCAGAGATTTACGAGCAAGATAAGTGTACATTCTTTGCTCTAGGTCGGAATGCTATGTACGCTGCTTGTCAATCTTTGGGCTTGGGCGAAGGTGATATTGTCCTAACACCAGTTTTTGACTGCGATTCGACACTAAATCCATACAGAGTTTTGAACTTATCATTAGATTTCTACAAGTCGGATCCGTATACATTTGAAGTTGATGTGACGGACATTAAAAAGCGTATTAACAAAAATGTAAAACTGGTTCATATAATTAATCATTTTGGATTTCCCCAGCCATGGGATGCAATTCTAAAACTTTGTGAGGAAACCGGCATTCCCATAATTGAGGATAATGCGTATACTTTATCTTCAAAGTATAAAGGTAGAATGCTTGGCACTTTTGGAGATTTCTCGTTTTTTTCCTTGTACAAAATGATTCCCATGATTGACGGTGCGATGTTACGCATTAATAACCCACAGTATTCACTCGACATCTCAATGGACAAACCGAAATGGTTTTATCCACCAGATTGGAAAAAAGTCTTCAGCCTAGTCGCAGTTAAAATGGGGTATGAATATCTTCCTGATGCCATAAAGATGAGAATTTTAAAGGCTGAGAAACCACTTCCTCCTCTATATTCTGATAAATCCGGATATCCGGAATGGCATCTACGTGATGCAATTCTCTCTAATTTCTCCTATGACTATTATCGTCCCATGTCACGGATTGCCAGATACCAAATGAGTAATTTTTTAAGAAATGATCGTATGGTATTAGAAAAAAATATTAGACGATATTATAGACAAATTGTAAACAGGTTAACTGGAGTAAAGAGGTTAAAAGTTCTGTGGCCAATAATTACTGATGAGCAAGTCCCCACATGTGTTTCAGTATTAATCAGGTCTCACCGAGATGAAGTACTATATGGATTAAAAGCAAAAAAGTACGCTGTTATTGCATGGCCAACATATTCTGGTGCGGTTATTGACCGAGGGCTGGAGTTTCCTGAAATAGAGATTATTGGGAAGCAAATTCTTCAGTTGATGATTCCGGCACATCGTGTATTAAAACCAACCGCCGATTCATATTTTATGAGTTTAGTCAGGGATTTCATAACACTACATAAGAGATTTGATTAAGATGATCAGAGAAATGTATAGGGCTTTTCGTAAGCTCATGATTGGTAGACCCTCAATGCGACTATACAAATTCATGATTACCGATTGGGTTAAATTAACTGACCTACAATCTTGTAGCAATGTGCTGAACACTAAACGGTTTAATCGCAACCTTCAGCCACTTGAAATAGAAGTCCCTGATGCTAAGCGAATACTTGTCATCGCACCTCATCCAGATGATGATATTATTGGCGCAGGAGGAACCCTGATCAAAGCCAAAGCGATCGGAGCTGATATTCATGTACTTTATGTAACAAATGGTTTGCCAGAGCATGCAGAGGCGATAAGAAAAGAAACATTATCTGTCTGTGAACAAATTGGGACAACTCCTCATTTTTTGGATTGTCAAGCCCGAGCGATTCCAATAAATGACCGTGACGTTAATAGCAAGGTTCAGAAGATAGTAACTGAGTTGAAACCAGATCTAATATTTACAAGCTTCTTGTTGGATGATCATGATGATCATCGTCGTGTTAATCACTTGCTTCTAGAGGTGCTAGACAATAAAAAACTGCCTAAGTGTGAGATATGGGCATATCAGATATACTCATCAGTAATTCCAAATGTTGTAGTAAATATTTCCGAGCAAGTGACCAGAAAAAAAGAATTGATTGATATTTGGGAAAGTGTGGGGAAGCTAGGTGATCTTGCACATTATATTCTTGGCGTTAATGCATCAAATAGCAGGTATCTAAAAACAAAGGAAATAGCTTGGGCTGAATCTTTCTTTGTAGTTCCAATTGAAGAGTATTTAAAGCTATGCAGAATTTATTTTAGAGAGTCAAATGGGAAAAGCTATTATTTTCCCGATTACAGTTAGAGCAGATTTTTTCTCACCGCAGCAAACTGGCCAAAACAAGCTTTATACTTTTTATCACTTATTACTAAATACATACTAAAAGATAGAATAATATTAAATATTCTAAGGAATATAATTATCAAATTGCAGTCCTTATATATCTATGAATCCTGAACACTCTAGGAAAAGACTCTGAAGATTCTCTATATAGATCCGTTCACAATCAGTGACTATCTTGGTGGATCACATAAAAGTCTATTGGCGATCATGTGGAGTATGAAACAAAATAACCACGAGGTATTACTAGCTACTCCTGGTAAGAGCCTTCTGGTTTCTGAAGCCGAAAAATTGGATATGGAAATAGCTACTTTTTCTCTCCCTGCACTCAAGGAAACAAGATATATCAAAGAGGGGAAAAACAAATTCAGCATTCTGGCTGCTCTCTATGATATCCTTGCTTTAATGAGTGCAGGCTTGTCTCTGTTCACTCTGATCCGTAAAAGCAAACCTGATATCGTTTATGCCAATCAGATGCTCATATCCATTTCCAGTGGAATAGCCAGCACACTTGCCGGAACTCCCTCAATCTGGCACATAAGAGAAAACCCCTCAAAACATGTTCCTGGATTCATTAAAAAGATATACGGTCTCCTTGCATTTCTGTTTGCCGATCAAATAATTGTGAATTCGCAATATTCGGCAAATCTGTTTCAGGACACTCTGGCCCGGGAAAAAGTGGTGGTGGTCCCAATTGGTATTCAAGAAGATCAAGCTTCTTATTCTAAAAAGAATCGTAATAATTCATCTGAGATTGTGATTGCGGTATTCGGACGAGTAATTCCTATGAAAGGTCACGATGTTTTAATCAGATCAATGGAGCATCTTAACAACGGGGATGTATCTGATATTAAACTGAAATTATACGGCTATTTCGATCCCATGGACTCATACTATCTGCAGCTTACCTCCCTGATTAAAAAATTAGGCTTTGGTAAAAAGATCGAATTCTGTGGATATGTCACGGATATAAGTCTGGCGCTCAATGATTCAAGTATTGTTGTTTCCCCATCAACAGAGTCAGAATCTTTTGGCCGGACCATCACTGAAGCAATGGCTGCTGGAAGACCAGTGATCGCTTCTCGTATCGGTGCCCATCCGGAAATTGTGCAAGATGGAACAACAGGTATCTTGGTGGAGCCAAATGACCCGCAAGCTCTGGGTGAAGCTCTTGCTAAACTCATTGGTGATGAAGAACTGCGCGGTAGAATGGGGCGTGCAGGTAGAGAGAGATACCTTAAAGCATTCACTCTGGAAAAGTATCATCAAAATCTTTTTGATGTCTATACTAACCTTTTGGAGGGTGCAGAATCTCTATGACGAAGGATAAGCCCAAAATCAGAGTGTTACATCTCATAGGCAGTATGGGCTTAGGAGGAGCTGGAAAACTTGTCAAATATGACGTGGAGAATGCTGACCCGGAGATTTTTGAAGTGGGTGTTGCCTGTCTGGAGTCCCTGGGTGAGTATGGGCACGAATTATTGACCAAGGGATATTTGGTAAAAAGATTCGATTTTTCAAGATCCTGGAAAATGACATGCAAAAATCTTAAGGCACTTCTGAACTTATTCAAGTTCTTGAAATACCACAAAGTGGATATTGTTAGCAGCCATTTGTTTATCCCAGGAATTTTGGCCAGGATCTACGGGAAAATTTTGAATATTCACGGCATTCTGCATACGACGCACAATATTATGTATCCAAGAATAGAACCATTTGTAGATAATTTCCTACAGCGGTTCACGAATAAAGTTATTGTTGACTCAAATGCTGTCAAGTCCAAGCTGATTGAGTCGGGGATACATTCTGAGAACATCGAAGTCATATATAATGGTATTGATGACAGGGAATTCAGTCAAACGCTTCAAATGGAAACAGAAAAGGAAGCCCTGAATATTTCATCCGATAATTTCATACTCGGGAATATATCAGGTCTGCAATATTACAAGGGTCATGATTTTCTTCTTGATATATTTGCACAAGTCGAAGCTAAACATAAAAACGTACACCTCGTGCTTGTCGGAGATGGAGAGTTAAAAGATCAGCTGATTGAGCAGGTCACGGATCTGAAACTTAGTGATAAAGTCCATTTTCTTGGTAAAAGATCTGATATTCAATCCCTGATCGCGGCCATGGATATCATGGTACATCCCGCCAGGTGGGAGGGCTTTGGGATAATACTGGCTGAAGCCATGTATTGTGGCGTCCCTGTAGTATGCTCCGATAGGGGAGGAATTCCGGAAGTGGTCCAGGACCAGGTCAGTGGATTTGTTCACCCGTTTGGAGATAAAGATGCTTTTGTGGGATCCATTTCAGCTTTGATTAATGACAATAAATTGCGTCAAAAGATGGCTAATGCAGGAACCCTTCGGGCACGGGAACTATTTTCAATGAAACAGATGATGGCAAACTACTCTAGAGTGTATAAAGCGCTTGTGGAATAATTTAAATTCAGGTCAGATCAATAATTTCACCTTGGAAAAGCGAAAGAATTCGATAATCGATCGTGCTATTCAATAGTCTCATATTCCCGGTCTTTTTTCTCATTGTAATACTTGTTTATTACCAACTCAACTTGAGAGGGCAAAATAAGTCGTTGCTGTTGGCCAGTTATTTTTTCTACGGCTGGTGGGATTGGCGTTTTTGCTCATTGCTCGTGTTTTCAACCATTCTGGATTGGTATGTTTCCCATGCAATAGATCGCTCTGATGATAGTCGTAGGCGAAAGTCTTTACTTCTACTGAGCGTTTTCGGTAATCTTGGTGTACTCGGTTTCTTCAAATACTTCAATTTTTTCGCCGGCTCAATGGAGCAGCTTCTGAATGCTGCAGGGTTTCACCCGGATATGTTCACGCTGCATATCATTCTGCCCATGGGCATATCCTTCTACACCTTTCAGACCATGTCCTATACTATCGATATTTATCGCCGAAAACAAAGGCCGGCAGAAAATTTTATCGGTTTTGCTCTCTATGTCTCATTTTTCCCCCAACTTGTGGCCGGTCCTATTGAACGGGCCAAACGTTTACTGCCCCAGCTGATGAATCGCAGGGCTTTCAGCTTTGAAAATATTCGAGGCGGTGTGCCACTCATTTTATTCGGATATTTTAAAAAGATCGTCATCGCAGATTCGCTGGCCGCCATCGTCGAATCCTGTTTTCGCGATCCAAACGCTTACTCTGGACTTGATCTGCTGCTGGGAGTTTATGCCTTTGCCATTCAGATCTACTGTGACTTTTCCGGATATACGGATATTGCCCGGGGGATATCAAAAACATTGGGAATCAGTCTGATGCCTAATTTTTCAGCACCCTATTTTTCCAGAAATATCACAGAATTCTGGAGACGGTGGCACATTTCACTTTCAACCTGGCTCCGCGATTATCTTTACGTTTCCCTTGGGGGGAATCGTAAAGGGAGGATAAGAACCTATATGAATCTCATGCTCACAATGCTCCTCGGTGGCCTCTGGCATGGAGCTGCCTGGACATTTGTTATTTGGGGTGGAATCCACGGTCTTTACCTGGCTGTTCATAAAATTATACTGAGGGGGGTAAAACCTGAGATCGACGCATGGATCAGCAATCCCGGAGCAATCATAAGCGATCTGTTAAAAATGTTCCTTACCTTCAATCTGGTCAGTTTCTCCTGGATATTTTTCCGGGCCGATTCATTATCAGATGCAATGCAGTATATCTCAGGGATGATGCATAATGGGGGATCCGCACTGTTTCTAAAACCTGTGCTATTCGCCCTGGTTGCCTCGGCCCTGATCGATGTGGGGCAACGGTATTCTGAGGATTACTCATGGTTGGATCGCTGGCCTTTGTATTGGCGGTATGTACTTTCAGGAAGTCTGCTGATCGCATCAGTCCTGGTGTTCGGCTGGCACTACAGCAGTCCAACACCCTTTATTTACTTTCAGTTCTAGTTGATGATCATTCATGATTAAAACCAAATTACGCTCAGCAGTCATCTTCCTGCTAGCCATTCCAGTTATTCTACTGCTGATTGAGGTGGGAATTAGAATCATTATTCCCCAGGCCGTGGATGAGATCGATTTTGGAGATATCTATACCATAAGCTATTCACCAAGCCTGGGAAAAAATATCAAGTCCTTAAAACCGGGAATAAGCAGAATAAAAAATGGAGCCGAAGTACACATAAATTCTATCGGAACCAGAGATAATGACTATACCATTCAAAAGCCTGATAGCGTACGAAGGATCGCCATAGTTGGGAGTTCGATTGCCTTTGGATTGAATCTGGAATTGGATGATACTTTTGGCAAGAAAATGGAGACGTTGTTCGAAGCTGATTCGGGAACAGTTCAAACTGAAGTGCTGCTTTTTGGGCGACCGGGATTCAAGGCAAGGGAGACTTACGCTTGTATCGTGGACAAAGTGTTGGCTTTCGAACCAGACTTGATCATCTATTCTTTTGTCCAGAATAATTATGAAGACGAATCTGCCGATGAATATTTTTCCAGACTAACCGCACCGCCGATCATTCAACACCAGGATGCAGCGAAAGGTGAGATCTCCATACTTGCAAAACTGCGCAACGGCTGGGAGGAAATGAAAGATCATCAATTAAGTCGATATGTCAGATCCAGATTTCATCTTTATTTGTTTAGTGCCAATTCCATTGCCAGGATTCTCAGAGAGGTTTCGCAAATCGAAAAAGAGAAAGCTCAAAATATTGCAGCACTAAATCCGAATTTGCCGTCATTCAGAAAAAAAATCATCAACACAGAATCCTGGATATCCCTTATGAATGATGCCTGTCAGGGAAAAGGGGTGAAATTTGCCATACTGATGCATCCCTATGAGATGCAGTTGAATGAGCGGGGGGGAGAAAAGTGGCGTTTGAAAGGGATAGATATTCCAACGAATAACCTTAATTTTGAAACTCACCAGATCATGAAGAACTATGCCCAATCAACGGGGATTTATTTTGTAGATATTCTACCAGAGCTGCGGAATAGGATGGAGAGTGATCGCAACTATTATTTGGAAGGCGACTATGGACACTTCAACGCAGCCGGTCACAGTCTCATTGCAGAAAATTTATTTAAAGCTGTGAATCAAATACTGGCTGATTAGCGATTTAAAAGATGTCAAATTCATTAAAGATCAAAATTATTGATCACGAAGACTTGCTGGATGTTGCCGGAATCCACCTGCTGGCCTTTCCAGAAAGCATATTCAGCAAGTTGGGCATTGATTGCGTGCGCAGATACTATGCCTGGCAACTCATCAGCTCTGATCAGGTCTATGCCATTGGGGCTTTTCGTGGATCGGAGCTCATTGGCTACTGTTTTGGCGGGGTCTTTCGCATGGCCTTAGGTGGATTTATCAGGAAAAATAAAGGGTTTCTGATCAAGCGCCTGGCCAGGAAACCCTGGTTGATCTTCCATCCTGCGTTTACAGGAAAGATTCTACAGGGGATCAGGCTCCTCCTGAAATTTACCTTTCTCAAAAGAAGTGTCTCAACATCAGTGCTGCAGGAGGATAAAGTACACTTTGGAATCTTAGCCATCGCTTCGCATCCCGCGTCCAGAGGTCTGGGTGTGGGTCAGCTGTTAATGGAAGATTCAGAACGCTTTGCCCGGGAGCATGGTTTTGCTCGGATGAGATTGACCGTAAGCCCAAAGAATCAAAACGCCATTCAATTCTATGAGCATATCGACTGGAAAAAAGATGCTGCTGCTGGGAAATGGCAGGGTGGCATGGTTCGGGACCTGGATCATGTTTAAAAGCCTGTTCGAACTGTATATGCGTCTGACCGGTTACAATATCCAGCTTGCAGCAAAATACTTGAAGCAGATCCAGCAATTCGATCCTGAGCAGTTTCAGGCCTGGCAGGACAAACAAAAATGGAAGATCGCCCGCTATCACTATGACCACAATCCCATGTATCGCCAAAAGGTTGGATCGCATTTTCCTGATGAGTGGGAAGCCTTACCCATCATGAAGAAATCAGATTATCAGCTGGATTTGGAGCAAATGCTCTCAGAAGGGTTTCAGCGTAAGAATTTGTATACTGCCAATACTTCCGGATCCTCGGGACATCCCTTCTTCTTTGCCAAGAACAAGGCAGCCCATGCCATGGATTGGGCACTGATAAAGGATCGCTATCAATGGCATGGTCTTTCACTGTCTTCGAAACAGGCGCGTTTTTATGGTATTCCCCTGGGCAAATGGTCCTACGGGAAGGAAATACTGAAGGACAGGCTCATGAATCGGGTGAGATTTCCGGTTTTTGATCTTTCAGATGAGATGTTGACACAGTATGCATCAATTTTCCAGACAAAGAAATTTGAGTACGTCTATGGATATGCCAATTCACTGCTCCTTTTCGCACAATATTTGCTCAAAGAGCACTCGGTGTTAAAAAATATCTGTCCCAGTCTGAAGCTTTGTATCTCCACTTCAGAGGTGCTCTGGCCTGAAGATAGAGAGACCCTCTCTCATGCTTTTGGTGTCAAGGTGATTAATGAATATGGTGCTTCGGAAGTAGGGCTTCTGGCCTTTGAGGATCAAAACGCAGACTGGCTGCTCTGCGAAGAGACCTTGTTCATGGAAACAATCGGTGAAGCTGAACAGCAGGAACAGGGACTTGGCAGTATTGTAGTGACCGATCTTGATAATCTGGCCATGCCCTTTATCAGATACGACATTGGGGATGTGGGTGCATTTGGAGAAGCGGATAAAGCCACTCCCAATTATCGCAAGCTCGGATCACTTTTTGGCAGGGAAAATGATACCATAAGACTCCCCAGCGGAAAAATCTCTCCCGGCCTGACCTTCTACTATGTATCCAGATCGATCCTGGAATCTTCAAATGCCTTCAAAGAATTTATCATCAGACAAACAGCACTGGATAGCTTTGTGTTTGATATTGTCTCTGATCGGGAACTCAGCCCTGATGAAGTCCGAGAGATAAAAAATAAAATGGAAACCTATCTGGAGCCTGGACTCAAGCTGGAGATCCGCAGGGTGAGCAAAATTGAGAGACCCGCTTCGGGCAAGAGAAAGCATTTCTATTCGGAGCTCAACTAATGCACCTTTGCATTCTCACCCAATATTATCCACCTGAGATAGGGGCCCCCCAGGCCAGACTTTCTGAGCTGGCAAAATTTATGGTCAAGAGCGGGCACCAGGTGACCGTGCTGACCGCCATGCCTAATTATCCAACCGGTCAGGTCTTCCAGGGGTATGGAGGATTCGTCCGTAAAGAAACTCGGGATGGAGTCAGCATCATCCGCGCGTACATCTACCCGACTAAAAGTGTAGGAATGATTCCCCGCCTGGCGAATTACTTTTCGTTCGTTAAGTCCTCCTTGATCGTGGGACTGTTATTGCTGCCCCGGCATGATGTATTGATCACTGAAAGTCCACCGCTGTTTTTAGGTATATCCGGCTATCTCCTCAGTCGGTTGAAACGAGCTAAATGGATTTTTAATGTCTCTGACCTCTGGCCTGAATCGGCTGTAAATCTTGGCATTATCGGTGAGGGGCTCCCCCTGAAGATGTCCAAAAAGTTGGAGCGATTTTTCTATTGCCATTCATGGCTGGTAACTGGTCAAAGTCATGAGATCATTCAGAATATCAATGCACGTTACCCCGACATCAGCACACATCACCTGTCCAACGGGGTCGATATTGAGAAATTTAAGCCGGAGATGAAATCTGATATTCTTTCGCCATGGAAAGCATGCAAGAGATATACTGCTGTTTATGCCGGTCTCCATGGTATTGCCCAGGGGCTGGACCAGATCGTCAAAGCCGCAATTGAACTTGAGCGTAAAGCACCGGAACTGCAGATCATATTCATTGGCGATGGCGCTGAAAAGCAGCAGCTTATGAAGGATGTTGAGGTGAACGGAATTTCAAATATCAGTTTTGTTGGTCCACAAGCCAGTGAGACCATGCCTCAAATATGGGCTTCTGCTGATATTGCCCTGGTTCCCTTAAAACAATACATTCCTGGTGCCGTACCCTCAAAATTGTATGAGGCCATGGCATCTTCAGTCCCGGTTATGCTTATCGCTGAAGGTGAAGCAGCAAAGATCATTAAGGACAGTGGGGGCGGAGTTGCAATTCAACCCAATCAGATCGGAGACATTGTGAGTAAAATGGTGTTCCTGCTGAATGATGAAAAGTCAAGAATATCGATGGGAATCTCGGGCAGAAGATTTGTTGAATTGAATTTTAACCGATATACGATTCTAAAACGTTTCACACAATTTCTTGAGGGGAAAGCTCATGATTAATATACGGACTGAGATTCAAGGGGTGCACCCATGTCAATAAAGGTACCTTTTCACAAGCCAATCTTTCCAGAGGACCTGAATGCCTTTCTCAAGGAATCAACTGATTCCGGCTGGGTGACCACCGGCCCAAAAGTTTCCGAGTTCGAAGCAAAGCTATGCGACTATCTGGATGCAGAGCATGTGGTTGCCGTCAATTCATGTACGGCCGCTCTCCATCTTGCCCTGGCAGCCAGAGGAATTGGGGCCGGCGATAAATTTATTGTCCCCACCTTTACTTTTGTCGCTTCGGTTGAGGTCGGCGAGTATCTCGGTGCTGAACCTGTCCTGATTGACACGGATCCACTGACATTCAATCTTGATCTTGATCTGGCTGAAAAATGCCTGAAGGAAGATATTGAGGGAAAGATCAAGGCCATCATCCCGGTTCATTTTGCCGGCCTGGCAGTGGACATGGTTCGCGTTCACCAACTGGCTGAAAAATATCATTTATTTGTTCTGGAAGATGCAGCCCATGCCATCGAAACGGTGTCCACTTACGGCAAGGTTGGTCACACGCCACATGCTGCTGCCTTCTCGTTTTATGCCAACAAGAATATCACCACCGGTGGAGAGGGAGGAGCCCTGGCCACTAACGATGCTGAGCTTGCAGATAAAGTTCGTAAATTATCACTCCATGGTATGTCAAAAGATGGCTGGAAGCGCTTTGAGACCGGTGGGAAATGGGCCTATGATGTTTCTGAATTGGGCTACAAATACAATATGACCGATATTGCAGCAGCCTTTGGTCTGGAACAATTATCCCATATCAGTGACTGGCATGCCCGTCGCCTAGAAATTGTGGAGAAATACTGTAAAAAATTCTCTCCCATCAAGGGCCTCATACTGCCAACCCACCTCCCAGGTGAAGTGCATGCCTGGCACCTGTTCGTGATTCAGATGATACCGGAATTGTGGCGTATAGACAGGAATACCTTGATTGGAAAGATCAATGAAAAGGGCATTGGGACATCTGTTCATTATATTCCGATTCACATGCATTCCTATTATTCAAAAAAATATGGATACAAGCCTGGTGATTTTCCGGAGGCCCAAAAACTTTCGGAGACAGTGATCACCTTGCCACTCTACCCGGGGATGCGTGAGGAGCAGGTGGAAGCCGTTCTCAGGACATTATCAGAATTATGGCGAACGTATAAAAAATGATCAGTATTTTTTCCCGACTGGTAGCCCTCATTTTACTGCTGCTGTTATCACCTCTTCTCATCGTCATCAGTTTGGGGTCTTTCATATTTCAGGGGCTTCCCATTCTTTTTAAACAGGAAAGAGTCGGTTATAAATTTAAGGCTTTTCAACTCTATAAATTCAGATCCATGCGGAGTGATGATCGGAAGTCAAAGATCACAGCAGCCAATGACAGTCGGGTCACTGCCTGGGGTGAGATCCTGCGAATGACCAAGCTGGATGAATTACCACAACTGTGGAATATCGTCAAAGGTGAGATGCGCTTCATCGGACCACGCCCTGAGGTTGATGAATTCTTTACACTGGAAGATTTTTCTTTCCTCAAGAACATCAAACCTGGATTGACGGATTTCTCCTCTATCCTGTTCAGGCAGGAAGCCTCCATCCTGACAAACAAGGGCGGAGTCGAGCGTTATCCGGAACTGCTCCAGCTAAAATTGAAATTGGGCCATCTGTATGAACAGCATAAATCTCTCTGGCTGGATCTGGAACTGGTGCTTCTGACCATCCTCTCAATTATTTCTGCCCGATTGGCAGCGAATATGGTAAAAAAGTATTTTATCCAGGGTTACGACCCAAGTTTGATCACTGAGATCGATGGATGGCTTGATTGAGGATATGAGAATATACGCTAAGTGTCTTCGAACCCGAACTCACTTCCGAGATTGCTTCTCCCGATCCCGACACAGGTGTCGGAATCGGGATCGCAAAGACACGAAAAGTATATGGTTTTGACCCGGATCGTCTTCGCGAGGAAGCCCCGACAAGGATGTCGGGGGTGACGTGGCGATCTCTGTCCCTGGATCCGCTGGGAAAGTTACCTTTCGTCATCCTGCCTGCCGGCACCTCGATACATCCCTTACGGGACACTCGGTGACCGGCACCAGACCGAACCCTGAGCACCTCATCCCGAGCGTCACTTTGAGCCCTTCGGTTTCGCTCAGGATAAACTCCGACGAAGTGTGAGGGATCTCTGATCAGCATTTAGCCGGCAAACACAAGCAGACAAATATTCAGGAATAAAAATGCTAAATAAACTCTACAAACCACTCTTTCTCATGGTGGTGATATTTCAAACCCTCCAAGCCGGAGAATCACCAGCACATATCCTCCTCCAGGGCCAGTCAGCCTTGATGCCCTATCTCATGTGGGATGAGATCCAGCAGGATGAGATCCAATACGGTTATTATTTGCCGGCAATGGAGCGACCATCCCCTTATCCGTCCATGGGGGCATTTTATCAGAACTGGCTCAGTCGCTCCGATATTCCCATTTCCCTCAGGCTTCATGCAGACCTCCTGACCCAGAATGGGCAGGGAGCAAGACAAGTCATCCAGGGAACAGCTCAGCTGCAGTTGAGCGAGCGCATAAGCTTTCAGAATGATTTTGAATTTGACAGTGACGGATATGCAGATTCTCACTTCAGAGGGGCCAAGACACAGGCCTTTGGTGATTGGACCTTCTATGCCCAGAATGCCACAATTAGCTACATCTATGAACAAGGCCATTTTGTTGCAGGCAGGGGCAATGTGTTTACTTCAGTATTTGGCGAAAGTGTGCTTCTGAATCAAAATTATACGCCTGCTGAAAATCTCTGGTGGCATCATACCGTTAGTAAACTCTCCTTTGACTGGGTGGTTACATCTCTTGAGCCTGTGAATGGCAATAACCGCTTTTTAACCCTCCATCGCTATGCCTATGAGGCGAACAGATGGCGTATCGGATTTTCGGAGATGGTCATGGTTGACTATATTTCGCTGGGGGCACCTCAGATCCGCTACCTCATGCCGGCGTCCATCTTTTATGAGACCGAAGTGAATGGCGGGAGCAATAACAATATGATGTGGGCTTTTGATTTTATCAAAAAGCTCCGGAAGATGACCTTGAATGGTGAATTGCTGGTTGATGACTATGCTCTGGACAAGGGGACGCCGCCAAAATTAGCTGTGAAGCTAGGGATTGGGTATACCCATGCCCTTGCTGATGTATATGCAGAATATGTGCGCGTTAATCGCTGGACCGGTAATTTTTACGATCCTGAATTGAGGTTCGTCGAAAATGGGACCTTGATCGGGTCTCCTCTCGGGCCTGACTCCCATGGGATCAGAATTCTGGTCTTTAAGGAGGTGAAAGACCGGTTCTTTACCAATCTCACCCTGCGATGGACCGAATCAGGGTCAGGAAATATCGATGAATGGCCTGACTATATTGGCAACAGCGCCAATTTTGGGTATAATTCTGAACCTTTCCCCAGTCGACCGATTTCAACAGAATATCAGGCTCAGCTGAAACTTGACTACTTTTACAATGCCCATCTCAATGCGGCCATGTCCATGGATGTATCCTCGAGCAAGGGGCCAGTATTTCAATTTCATCTGCGCTTTGCATTGTGAGATGATTCAATGAAAGGGTGGCGGTCAGGTGTTAAGAGAAAAGCATACGTAGTGCTAGACCCTTCATAAGAACCATAGGAATATAATTATATTATAATTATATTAGCAATATGAATGATATCAAGTTTACATGGGATAAAATTAAGGCCAAGAGCAACCATCGTAAACATGGAGTATCATTCGAGGAGGCAACGACAGTATTTTATGATGATTTTGCATTGGAATTCTACGATCAATCACATTCACAGCTTGAAGAGGATAGGTTCCTCATGCTTGGAATGAGTGGAAAGACACGACTTCTTATTGTCTGTCACTGCTTCAAAGAAGATGATTCGACGATTCGAATTATTTCTGCAAGGGAAGCAACGAAGGATGAAGCAAAGTTTTACAAAAGGTGACATTATGAAAAAAGAATATGATCTTGGGGCAATGAAAAGTCGAAAGAACCCTTATTCAAAGCACTTGAAAAAGCAGGTGACAATACGTTTAGGTGTTGATGTAATTGATTATTTCAAGAGCCTGGCTGAAGAAACAGGCGTTCCATACCAGAATCTTATCAATTCCTACCTTCTGGATTGTGCTCAGCATAAGAAAAAGCCCTTAATGACCTGGTCATAAGATTCAAGGCCGAGGGTCTAACAGGCGTAGGTAACCGTTTCAACGGTTTCTAAAAAGGCATGCTCGTCGAATTACCTCACACGACAGGGCCTACCTTCGTCGGTGCGACGTGTGTGGGGCCGTAGCGCGTCAACCCGAGCGTCACACTGCTTGCTGGGGCGTAACCGACAGGCGAAAATCGGAGCGGAGTCGAAGTGCGAGGGGGAAGGATCTCAGAATTTGGCGGGTTGGCAGGAATCAGAGAGGGAGCCTGCCCCTCCCCGTCTTCGCGAGCGAACAGAGTGAGTGCGGCGATCTCGGATTCGGAGATTGCCACGTCGTTCCAGCTTCGCTGTAACCCCTCGCAATGACACAACAGGATTTGATTGGGGAATGAATGATACACAGGGAAAGAATTAAAACGGAAGGTATCGCAGACCCGGCACCTCGATACATTCGACGCCAGCGCCGAATACTCGGTGACCGGGTTGACTCGATAAAAGAATGGAATGAAGCTTAATGGAAGGATATCTCTACATTCTGGAATGCGCCGACGGCACCTTCTATACAGGGAGTAC
The DNA here is from genome assembly GCA_021734325.1 of Fidelibacterota bacterium. Classification (GTDB taxonomy): domain Bacteria; phylum Fidelibacterota; class UBA8477; order UBA8477; family JABMPR01; genus JABMPR01. The sequence goes on from JAIPJF010000002.1 coordinate 124,328, forward strand.
GAACGATCTTTCTCGGAGGATGGAAGAACATAATACTGGTAATGGAGCCAATTACACCAAAAGACGCCTGCCTGTGAAATTGGTATACACTGAATCATTTGACCGGATTGATGCTGCCTTCTATCGAGAGAAGCAGGTCCAAAACTGGAATCGTAAGAAGAAAATTGCCTTGATTGAAGGCGGACTCAATGAACTTCCGAAATTATCAAAGAAAAAGTTCACCTCGATACACCCCGATGAATCGGGGTGTATCGAAACGGAAGGTATCGAAGGGTTCGGTGATAGTCATAAGATGGTTCGAAGGGCTCAGTCTCGAGCAGAAGGTAAAAAGTGGGGATTGCCACGCACTTCGTGCTCGCAATGACGGGATTCGAGAACACGAGAATAGACCCTAATCGTCATCGCGAGGAAGCCCCGACAAGGATGTCGGGGGTGCCGTGGCGATCTCAAATCTTTGGCTAGATGCCGCCAAAGGATCTTTTCTACAAATAAAATTTAACGCCTTGGCTGAAAATGACTATCTTGACTGATCTTGAAATAGAATGTTACGAAATTAAAATTGTGACGAATCCATGTACCGCATATTAAATAATTATAATCGACTTCTCATCTTCCTGCTGGCGGACACAGCCGCCATACTCCTCAGCATCGTCGGTTCTATCCTGCTACGTTTCGATTTCGCCTTTCCTTATATCGGTCTGGCCAGCGAATTCCTTTCCTGGTTGCCGGTGATCCTCCTGGCAAAATTGGGTAGTTTTTTATTTTTTAACCTGTACAAAGGAATGTACCGATTTACCTCCCTGTGGGATATCGGCAATGTCATTAAGGCCAACTTTATTGCCTCCATCAGTATCGTTCTCATCATTGGACTTTTTCGAGGATTTCAAGGTTTTCCCCGCTCCCTGCTCATTATCGACCTGATCCTCACCACCCTGTTCATCAGTGCAAACCGCATTCTGGTTCGACTCTATTATTCCCACTTCTCGCCAACAGCCAGAAAAATTCAGGCCAGCCTGGTGGGGAGGACAAAGAAACGCCTGCTGTTGATCGGTGCCGGTTTTACTGGGGAAAAGATCGCCAGAGAGATCATTGGCTCTCCAGAATCTCCCTACCAGATTATCGGTTTTCTTGATGACAACAAGCGCAAGCATGGCACGACCATGCATGGCAAAAAAGTATTTGGAAATGTGGCCAACCTTGAGAGCTATCATCTGGATTTTGATGAATTATTGATCACGGCCCCCTCAGCGACCGGTACTCAGATGCGGGCGCTGGTTGAACTTTGCAAACTGACAGGGAAACCCTACAAGACCGTTCCCAATCTGTCTGAGATCATTGACCGGGACGTCAGTGTCAACATGATCAGGGAGGTTTCTTACGCCGATCTCCTGAACCGGGCAGAGGTGAGCCTGGATACAGGTGGTATAACAAAGTTTCTCAAAGGCAAACGGGTCCTCATTACCGGTGCCGGCGGCTCCATTGGCTCTGAACTGGTTCGCCAGTGTTGCCACTTCGACCCGGCGACCTTGATCTTGTTCGATATCAGTGAGTATAATTTATTCTCTGTACAACAGGAATTATCGCAGCAGAACCATAAAGGGAAGGCAACATTTGTCCTGGGCAGTGTCCGTGATAAGAATACCCTGCATAAGTTGATGTTGGATCATAGACCCCAGGTCATTTTGCATGCAGCGGCATACAAGCATGTCCCCCTCCAGGAGACCCATCCCTGGGAAGCCGTGAACACCAATGTCCTGGGAACCATGAATCTGATCAACTCAGCCGTTGAGCATGAGGTGGATCATTTTGTTCTGGTAAGTACGGACAAGGCCGTGAATCCCGTCAATATCATGGGAGCCACCAAACGCATAGCTGAGATCATGATCCAGGCGGCAAATACGCTGAACAAGACATCATTCATGGCGGTCCGTTTTGGCAATGTACTCGGTAGTTCCGGCTCTGTGATCCCCATATTTGAAAAACAGATCAAGGCGGGAGGGCCAGTGACCATCACCCATCCCGACATGACCCGTTATTTCATGTCCATCCCCGAGGCAGCTCAGCTCATTTTGCAGGCCTCTGCTTTGCCCAAGGGGCGGGGGAGGATCTATGTCCTGGAAATGGGAGACCCGGTCAGCATAAAAGATATGGCCTACGACCTGATCTCTTTGTCCGGCTATGAACCGGAAGTGGATATTCAAATAAAGTATACGGGGATACGTCCTGGAGAAAAATTGTACGAGGAACTGGCCTTTGCGAAGGAGAAGTTATCCAAGACCAATCATGGGAAGATCATGACGCTGGATCATGATGAATGCCGTTATGCAAACTGGCATGATCTGGAAGCTGACATCCTGAAATTGGGTGATATCTGTTATGGCTTTGATCAGGAGCAAATGAAAATCATGTTGATGACCATCGTCCCTGACTACCACCCGCCGGAATCAAATTAGTCCGTTTTCGTGCGGCCCCTTCTGCCATCCCGACAATCCTGTCGTTACTCAGGAGCCTAGTGAGATGAAAAGTGAAAAATTGTTTGGGGTTTGGATTCCCCCTTCGATTTACACCTTTGAGGATTCAGTGGCATGGTGGGAATTAAAAGTTAAAAGTCAAAAGTTGATAGGCGTGAGGGTGTGAAATCAGGACATAGGTAGCACTTTAGGCACTGAACATAGGTAACACTTTTCATATTCTCAGCCATTTATTTTTCAAAGTTTATTTCATTTTGATATGGCGTAAACGAGACCGTTTCTAAAATCGGTTCCAGGGCAGGGCATCCGGTTGCATTTTTCCAATTCCAATCAAGCATAAATTGAGCAATTGGGCAAAATCATCAGGTCCATTGCCACTTTTCCCATATTTTTTTGTTCGATTTTCTTCATCGTATATGGTATACACATTCAGGATATCCTCATAGAAAGGACGGAACTCCTCCTCGCGAGGAAAGCGGAAAAACCCCTGCGATAGATATAAAAACACTAAATCGAGGGTCTGTGTTTTGGATATTTCATATCTCATAAGTTGTGAGTTGTAATGCACTGGCTTCGAGCCCCCATGATACAGCATTTCAATTACTTTTGGACCTAATCGTTGTCGCAGTCTCTGGTTTTCTAGATGCCCCATGCCGTAATCCCCAAAAACGAAATTAGATTTAAATGCATTAACGAGCGAACACACTTTATCCAGAATAAGGTCTGGACCATTTGAACCACTATATTCCGGACCCGTAAATCGTTTTGCATAAAGCACTTTTATAAAGCCATATTCCAACTGTGCAAATGTGATAATAGTGTGAGAGGCTGCTCTGTCGTCCTTATCGAACGACCAATCGATGGCAGCAACACTGGGACGTTGTTGGATATTCCCATGTACATTAGCAGGGTCTACCATGGGCTCATCCCCACACAATTCCATGAGCTGTGTCCTGGTAATAAGATTTACACCCTTCACCGATGGCAGTCCCATCATTTCATTCATGAATTTATCTCTCGGTTCACTCTCAAAGAGATCAAGTAATCCGTCATGGCTATCAGTCCTCCAGGAACATTCAGGAGTCATTAAGCTGCAAATTCGATAGCCGGCCTTTACACTGTTTGGATTCTGGGGAATCCAGGTGCCATTCTTGGCATCCATTGGTTCCATGCAATGGACACAGAAAAGATAGGGACGATCCAAATCAATATGCTGCATTCCCAAAGGGGGATTATTTTCCCCGCAGGCCGAGCAGCGGATGATCCATTCATTTTGACAGGTGTCCAGAAATAATTGGTTCAGCGTGTTGTCTTCACTTAAAAAAGTTCCGGCAAAAACATACTGAGCAGTGTCCTTGAAAGTTCTGGCGGAAGCACGTACAACCGAAATATTTTTCCTCGGAATGGACTGAACTTCGTCAAAATAAATTATGCGAGCCGTCACCCCTCTGGCTGACCCTACATTTTTTCCAATTGCTTTAAAATGGATGGTCGATTGGTTGGAGAGTCGGAATTTATTTTTATTATTCAGACTGCCAGGACCAAAACATCTATTTTTTAATTGTCTGTTATTCTCGAATTGGCTACGGATCTTATCATCTCTAACTTCGCTCAGCTGTTTATCACCGGCAGTTAAGAACATAATGGACTCATTCCCCCCCTTAAGAGCCTCATACATGAGTTTTAAAGCTAGATAGGTGGATTTCCCGACTTGTCGGCTACTCGCAAGCACCATATATCTGGATTCATTATTGTAAATATCCAGTAAGTACGGGTGTTCTTCAAAATCCAGTTCATTGCCTTCCTGAGTCAGGAAATTATCCTGAATATTTTGGGCATTTGATTTCTGGGTCTGATCTTGGTTAGAGCGACCTTTTACACTTTTCTTTGGTAATTCAAACATGAGTAATTCCTATCATATATGCTTATTTATCCAGCAGATTCGGATTTATTTCACTCCTGGTAGTAGGAGGAGTAATTCCCAATTTTGCCCCACTATTTATCGTTTTGGAGATAATACTAGCCATCAGATCTGCACCTTTTAGATCTTCTCTTTCCAACAATTGGGTCTGTAACAGAATAGCATTATCACCAACTCGAAGATACTCTCGGGTCCGATCAGCCGGCGACAATGACAAATTGTAATGTTGAGCCATATCCCGTCTATTTTTTTTGTCGCTCAAAGCACCCTCTAAGAGATGTTTGAAACCTTCAGTGAGGTCGGGGTCAGAAAGTATTATATGCTTCAACATCTCATTGCTTTTATGATCCCAGCCTTCATTTGGGTTAACATTCCAGAAGTGATAGCGGAATCTCTCAATATGCTCAAGGCTGTAGTTTGGAGGGAAAAACATGGCCTTAAACTCGTTCTTAATACCACGAGTGTCCATCCCTAATATCGACAAACCTGTTATCCTGTTGAAACACTCAGCATCTACCATTATTCGATTGGACTGGGAAACTTTTTCTTTTTTGGCTTGAAGGAGAAACGATTTTATAATCAGCTCCTTAGGTGGGGGTCCAAGCACTTCCAATATTCTGTATTGTAGAAGTTGAAGTGATGTATCAGGCAGTTCAGAAATGGCAGTTCTTAGCACAGTTTTTTCAGTGGCACCAAATGCTTTGGATGGGTATCTGGTGTGGAGCTTCAATTCATAGCCCCAATACTTTGCTAGTTCGATCCCAAAAAACTTTCGGGAGGGATTGTGTTCCCATCGAAACCAGGAACTCATTTTAAACTACCTTCCAGAAGTGTAACACTGCTATTAAATGGATGGCTTCGCGAGGGAAACAGCAATGTGATCTGAAATGTATCAACAGTCTGTGGCTTGTATTTAATTTCTAGATGTTTTGGTCTGAACTGAATAATTGCCGTCATCAAATGAAGCTGGAAAAACAATTCAAGGAGACCAGTAAATGAACTTTTACGGACGGGAAACTCAGAATGTATTGAGGGTAGTATGTTAAGGTATTTCGGGAAATGAATGGAATGCCATCCCGCGTGATACAGAATATTTTTGAGTGGAGAAGTAGTGATTTTTGCTTTGTTCATGATCACACACTAACATTAAAGTTTCCCATTTTTTTGAAGATATTCATCTGCAGAGGCAGCGACCATGTTACGAAGTGACAGGATTCATTATTGACCATGTTTTTCTCTGCAATTTTGGCACTCTTTAAATACATCTTATCCTGGTTAGCAAAATTCTTATCCCACGCAGTCATCTTTGGATTGAGTCTTGATAATTGGAGACCAAGCAATTCTGCCCGGAGACTCGCAGTCAATTATTATCTCATTACTGCTTTGATTGTTGGGTGGGGATTTTTACATTAGCCACATACTCCTCGCAGGTATCTTATTATTACAGCTCGTCACTATAATTTAATTTGCCTGCGAGGTTTTTTAGTGCAAAAAACCACGATTTCTGCCTCACCAAAAACTACAAAGTGCAAAAGCTCAATTTTTTTTGGGCCAAATCATGTTATTTAAATATTTCGATCATTTTCGCCAAAAACCTTGAGAAGCGACGATGATCTAAATATTCATGATCTCGTGATGATTATTTCTCCAAATACAGGACGTTATTTTGGGGATATCTGACAATATTATCGTCTAATTAGCTCAGGTAATATTCCAAATCCAGATGTACAATTTTCAATATGCTAAAATATTCTTTCCAAGTTTTAGTGATATTCAGCCTATTGTCGTGACGCAATGATAGTATGCCATTTCGGCAGACGATCATTTTGGCTTTATACTTATGAGCACATCCTGACACTCCACAAATATCAAACTTTTGCAGGTATTTCGGTTTTGCATTTTTCTATTATATTCTAAAATAAGAATGCGATTCACGTAAATTGGAGTAAAAGAATCTTAAATCCTCAAATTAGCTTCCAACATCACTGTTGGCATATCAGACTCGAACCCTTTCCCCAATGTGTAGATAACATCCTTAACTCGATATTCTAATTTTCCCTCCTGCCCCTCAAATGTCTCCGGTATAAATTGAATAAGTTCACCAATTCTTGGTAATTGATCGCTCTTAATGTGCAAGTTATTGTGTCCCAAAATATCGACTAAATATCCCATTAAATCCTTCTCCTTCATATATCTTGTTAAATTTAAGGATTGCCACTCCTTAGCTTAAATAATTTTAAAACAACAGCTTGATGCAGCCATTACTCACTGGTAATGGCTGCTAAAATTCTTGTTGTCGTTTTAAGTTCGGTTTGGTGATTCAATGATGTGTCAGTAGCAGCCATTGCTAGCCCTTCAATGACTGCTATTCCATTAAATCTTGCCCTAGTCTGAATCCACTCTATCTCCTCTCTCGCTAAAATCCTGGGGGGCAATTCGGTTTTTCAGACGGTCTATGCTCTGCTGGGCTGCCCGGGCTGCCATCAGGTTTTCACGAGATGCAATATCCCGGATACCCACTCGCACGCGAGCCCAGCGGAACTCCTCGCTTTTCAGGTCTTCCAGCTCGAAGGTGGTCACCACCGCCACGGCTGGCAGCCCGCTGCGGTGCAGTCTCAGCTGATGTTCTCGCCAGGGTTTGATGCTGGTGGGTGACAGAGCCATGACCATGGGACGATTGGCCTGCTTTAATAAGGGCAGCACAAACAAGCGCACTTTAGGTTTACAAGAGCCAAAGCCCGGGATGGATTCCGGGCACTGCTCACAGGATTTACTAACCGGGTCCGCCGCCAAGACCTGACCATCTATTGAATAACAGCGCGGGTGATCTTCGTCCTGTTGCCATAGGGCCCTAACCTGCTGTTCCGCAAAGACAATGGCCGGCAGGGTGAACGCCCGCAAGAAGCTGAACTGTTTTTTCCCAGCCAGATAGGATTCACCATAATCAATATAGAAGCGGTGCTTGCCTTCCTCGTGGTGCTCGATACGCAGCCGGGGCAGATCGGGCTGCCGCATCACGGTTTCCAACTCGGACAACTCCTGGTCAATATCCCAATCTGTGGCAGACAGGTTTTGTAGAATCAGGTCTTTATCTGTCTTCGTAATCGTATTCATAAATCTCCTTTCCATATTCTTCCTGCATGCCAAGTTCGACCAGCTCAGCCTGTACCTGCAGTATCCTGGAACTGGCATGGAACAGGGACCGCTGACGACAGATCCCATGATAGGCACAAAACCCGCAGGCATTCGGGTTTGGGAAGGGCCAATCCTTGGTCATCAATTTCACCAGATTGAGAAAATCCTGCTTGAAGCGGCTCAGATCCCAGACTGGTTTGTCGCAGGCCATGAGGGGTGAGCCTTTTTCATCACCTTTTTGCCCATACTTGCTGTTACGTTTATATTTTTCATGAGCGCGTAGAAAATAAATTACCGTTCTATCCACACTCAATCTGGGACGGACCCAGTTGCCATCAACCAGCAATTCGCCATATTTTAAGGCATAGGCATACAGTGATAGCTGCCAATCCACAGGCAGCGACTTCAGATTGGGCCGCTGCATCCCGGATTTCAGATCTATAAGCTCATAACCTCCACCAGAATTCCGGCGCACCTGATCCATGGTACCAGTCAAGACATAGCCCTTGATCCGGACCCTGAAGCGCACCTCTGAATAGAGCATTGTTGCACTCTGATTCTCTAGATAGTTGCGATAACCTTCCAGAATCTCTGCAGCATTCGCCTGTAGCCTGGCCAGGTCAGCCTCCGTCCCTGTCTTCCATTGAATGGGAATCTCACGCTCTGCATCTCTGACTTGGGTAAAGCATCTACGATACAGTTTGTCCAGATCCTGATCAAAACGCACCTCATGCAGCTCATGAATGGCCAGATGGAGGGCAGATCCGTGGAGGGCGGCCAAATTCCTGAAAGCCGGTTTTAGACCTTCAACATGGCGATAACGGAACATCAAGGGGCAGTTGAGCCAATCCTTGATGGTGGATTGGCGCAACTCGATTCTAGCCAGTATTTCAGCTTTTCTATACATCATATCATTCTTTCTTTGGTTTTGAAGCTTTGCGCTTTTGCAGCCAGAGGCCCAATTCTTCCACCAGAACGAATATGGCTGTGATCAGGGTTTGAATCCCCCGGCCGGTCACGCTTGGGCTCCGGTCAATCTGTATTCTTGGGCAAACAGCTGATGCAATCCCAGATGTTTTTCCATAATTGACTGGGGTGGAGCGCTTTTTAGAGCTTCTGTGATGGCGTTATACAAACTCCACACCGTCCGCTGCTGAAAATCCTCATAGCTGGGCTTTTGCCACTCCTGGTAGGCGACGGGGATTTGTCTGGGAGTGATGATCCCACGGCCATAGACCAAACCCAGCATCCGGTGGGCGTGATCATCGTCGATTTCATATAAACGCATGGTTTCGGCATCTTCCAGGATTTGTGAATAGGTCTGTTGCGAGCGATAAATCCCGGACAGTGCCAACGACTGCATATCTCTGACGACATTCAGGGTATGTTTTCGTAAAATCGTGATATCCCCGCACAGCGCCAGATTATCACAAACCAGGACAGAAGCCCCGACTGCAATCCCCAGGGACATGCTCCGGTCATAACTGTTGCGAAACCCGATGGAGAGTCCCATGGCGGTATTGCTGGATTTGAAGGTGTGAACACCGAACATCTTGTTGCCCTGGGCAGCCAGACCATAGTGGCTTGATGCATGGGAAAAGTTGGGCAACAGATTTTCTGCCATTTCCACCAGCATGTTTGAAAGCTGTTCGTGGGCAACGGGTTGATAGGTTCGGGTGGCAGTGGGCAAGGGAATCGCCCGGATATCGTCAATTGTAGCGGCGCTGCTTTCGCCGCTTAATAATAGTGTCATTTTTAATGACCTCCATTTGTTTGGTTGATTTGGTTAAATACGAGAGACTTATGGAAAAAGCGCTAAATGCCTTTCCCTGTGAATTTGGATCTGGTTTAGAGGTTGTTGTTATCGGCGAAGGAATAGTACTCGCTGCCAATGATGATATGATCCAGCAGATCGATATCCACAGTTTCCATGGCAGCCTTGATTCTTTTTGTGATGGCGTAATCAGATGAACTGGGAATGTCTCTACCACTGGGGTGGTTATGTGAAATAATCACAGCCGTGGTTGCGGGATAATCAAGCAGAATCGATTTGATCAACTCTCTGGGGTAAACGGCAGAAGTTGCAATGGTCCCGGTGAAGAGGATCTTGGTATCAATAATCTCATGCTGGGCATTCAGGCAAATCATGACAAAGCTCTCTTTGTATTTTGACTCTGCATAAAAACCGCGCAAATGATCGGCAGTCGTTCTGGCGCTGAGCAATCTTGCCCCGGCCTTCAAGGTGTAACGTTTAACATACTCCTCCCTGATGTTATCATCAGACAGCTTTTCTAAATTTTGGCGCATTTGATCCTCCTCATTTTTTGGGTTCATAGCACAATCCAGGCTTTGATAGTTGTTCCTGTTAAACCTTTTTTATGCTGGAAATGTTAGATTCAAGGGTTTTTAAAGATTAAGGTTTATTCTTCCTCACATTACATATACATCTTTTTGGACGATTTTTGCACTCGCAAGCAGCGAGTCAGTCCCAGCAGGTCATGTTGAATCAGCCAATGGCTGTGGCAAGCATGGCGTGAGTCTTCCTAGACCTGGGGGGCGATTGGTGGAAGGGGTTATTACTAATTCTATCATGAAATGCGAGTTTACGGCTTTGCGACACAAATCAAGACTCAGAGGGAGGCTGGGATAATATGCGAATGATTTCTCAGCTATTGCCACACGAGACGACAGGGGCGACCTGCTTTGAGAATTATGTTTGTCGATTATTCCTGGACCATTACTCGCTGGATGACATCAAGTTTTGGAGAACACAAAAGGGACAGGAAGTCGCTTTTGTTATTGCAGAAAAAAATGCTTACGAGATCAAATATAGTCTAAGTGGATACGACGCTTCAAAATATCAATACTTCAAAGAAAAATATCCTGGAATGTCCCTGACTCCAGTCCACAAAGAAAACATTATAGAACTTTCCATATCAATGTCTTGCAAATGACTAATATATAGACCATATTAGGGTCATATATCAGGAGGACATATGAAATATAGCAAAGCAATAAAACCGATAAGTTATTTAAAGGCACACGCCTCAGAAGTTGTGAGGGATGTGAGTAACAATCACGATACCATGATTATTACTCTGAATGGTGAAGCAAAAGCCATATTGCAAGATATTGAAGTTTATGAACAGAATCAGGAGAGTCTTGCTCTTTTGAAGATATTGGCTCAGAGTTCTGCAAATCTTGGTAAGAAGAAATTCAAACCTGCAAAAGAAGCTTTTTCTGCAATTCGGGATAGATTGGATAATTAGAAATTATGGTAAAGCATTTTGAGGTCTTTATTGTTGAAGATGCAGACCGTGACTTGTTTGACATCTATTCCTACATCGCACGCCATGATTCAGTTGAAAATGCAGAGTATGTGTTTGCTGCTATTCAAGACACTATCTTAGGTTTGAGCAATCTTCCTTCACGAGGTCATGTCCCACCAGAACTAGAAAGTATTGGAATCTTTGAATATTTGGAGATTCATTTCAAACCTTATCGTGTGATCTATCAAATTCGAGAGAATGAGATATACATCCATTGTATTCTCGATGGAAGAAGATCTTTACAGGAGCTTTTGCAAGAGCGATTGATTCGATCCTAGGCAATCTGACGAGTACATAACAAGCGTAGAGCTGACTCACACGCAAAGAAGTGCAATGGGGAAAATAAGTGGATGATAAAATGAAAAGTGTTACCTATGTTATGCAACTAAAGTGTTACCTATGTCCTGACTTTACACTTTACACTTTACACTTTACAGGGGAAGGCTTTCCAACTTTCGACTTTCGATCCGCTTTTCAACCCTGCCAGGGCAGTGATCCAAGTGGCTTTTCTTTTTGACGGACCAAAAAGAAACAAAAAGTCCTTTTTTTAACGGCCGGCCTGTGGAAAGCCCTGGTGGTCTTCACCGCTCGGTCGCTTTGAGGAAACAAACTCGTCCAAACTCCTCGAACAGCGTTTCCTCTTTTCAGCTCCCTTCGCTGGAAGCCCAATCCAAAGCTTTCCAAGGGCACATTCCTCATATCCTGGCTGCGATTATTGGATGAATCCAAGCACTTTTAACCCGTCTACGCTTATCCCCCGCCACGGCGGGGTTCAAGCTACGCCGCGGCAGGACTTTCACCTTTCCGGCCTTAGCCCCTGGTTACCCAGTTGCTGCCCAAAAATGTTTGCGTATTTATCAGTTATGAGTAGATTAACTACTCAATAAAGAAAAAGGTGGCAAATTGCTTGAATCACTGATCACGTCCAAAACTCGGATCAATCTGTTGCTGAAATTCTTTCTGAATCCCAGCACCCAGGGTTATCTCAGGGAATTGGCAGCTGAATTTGGGGAATCCAGCAATGCCGTACGTTTGGAGCTGAATCGCCTCACAAACGCCAAAGTACTCCAGTCCAAACCGGAAGGCCGCACCATTCAGTACCGTGCCAACATCAGCCATCCCTTTTTTGAAGAAATCTCCAGCGTGGTTAGAAAGATGGTCGGGCTGGATCACATCATCGAAAAAGTTGTGGCGGAATTGGGTGGTCTTGAACGAGCATTCGTCACTGGCGATTACGCTTCAGGGCGGGATAGCGGCCTCATTGATCTGGTTTTGGTGGGCGAGATCGATCGCGGCAGGCTTGAGCATTTGACCACGAAAACAGAAATACTTATCCGGCGCAAGATCAGGACCCTGGTTGTCTCTGAAACGGAGTATCAAAAGCTGAAACCACGCTTTACTGAGGAACCGGTTTTATTACTGTGGGAAAGTCTCCCTGTAGAGGCGCCGTGTTAATGGCTCAAGCGCTCCATCGGCAAGCTGAACTCGTTTCTTACACCTGGGAGACCCGCGCCAAGACCCGGCTGGTTATCTGGCTGGATGCTCTCATGCAGGGAATGTCTGTGAATATGGACGCTACCCTGCTTGAACCGCTGAACCGGGAGCGCCGGACCATATAGTATTGAATCTGCTCAATGCGGATTCGAAAGCATTTGACACCCTGCCTCCTTAGCCCTTGATGGGACTGAGAGGGCGGAGCTGTGAGAGGAAGGAAAAAAGTCCAAAACTGAGCAAAATAATAGCTTGGTACTGAGCATGAGAATTTTGCACGATACTGAATCGGAGGTCCTTGGGAAGGGTTAGCATGAGCTTCCCTCGACGGAGTGGTAAAGAAGGAAATTCTGTCTGAATGACGAATGATATGAGGAATGAGTTTAATTTCCTTCCAGTGAAGGAGAAAAGAAGCTCACTAACGCTTACCTGAGACCTGCTTTAAAAAAAGGACTTTTTCGTTGTTTTTGGTCCGCCAAAAACAACAAGTTAACCGTCTGGGTGAGGACTGAAGCAGCCATGGGGTAATGTGAAGCCTCCTAATCGACGGAGAATTGGCAAAAAAAATGTGTCGCATACGACCCCTTTCTTCACTTTCATAAGCATCCCTTTTTCTTAATTTGCACCATGAAAAGGATTCTAAATACACACGATGCATAAACTCAAAAATAGTAAACTCCTGGTCACTGGCGGTGCCGGCTTTATTGGCTCAAATCTGATCGAATATTTCCTGGCCAATGACAACGAAGTGGTCTGCCTGGACGACCTCAGTACTGGCCACCGGAAAAATATCGTTGGTTTCCTGGACAACCCGAATTTTCAGATGCTGGAAGGGGATATCCGTGATCTGGACACCTGCAAAACTGCTGTCCGGGATTGTGAATACATTTTTCACCAGGCGGCCCTAGGCTCGGTACCCCGATCCATCAAAGACCCGGTAACGACCAATGCCGTTAATATTGATGGCTTTCTGAATATGCTCACCGCTGCCCGGGATGAGGGCGTCAAGCGCTTTATCTATGCCGCCAGTTCCTCGACCTATGGGGATTCCAAGGAATTACCCAAAATGGAGGAACGGATCGGTCGTCCCTTGAGTCCCTATGCCATTACCAAGGTGGTGAACGAGTATTTTGCCAAGGTCTATAGTGAGATCTACGGACTGGAGACCATTGGACTGCGCTATTTCAATGTTTTTGGCCGGCGTCAGGACCCCAATGGGGCTTATGCAGCAGTTATTCCCCTCTGGGTCAAAAGACTGATAGAGCACCAATCCCCGGTGATTAACGGTGATGGCTCCTACAGCCGTGACTTTACCTATATTGACAATGTGATCCAGGCCAATGAGTTGGCAGCCACTACACCCAGACACGAGATACTGGAAAGCCTTGACAAATATTATGTTCAGTTAAAAAAAGCTGAAAAATTAGATATTGATCCGCCAACAACGATCATGGATATTTTTAATGTAGCCTCAGGCGGCAGGACCACCCTGCTCGAGCTTTTTGAGACACTCAGATGTCACCTGTCCCAATACGACCCGGAAATAGCCCAGGTGGAAGTGACCATTGGCCCCAAACGGCAAGGTGATATACCTCACAGCCTGGCCAGCGTGGACAAAGCTAAATTAGTACTGGGTTACGATCCGCAATATGATGCTTCACAGGGCTTTGAGGTTGCCTGTGCCTGGTATTATGAGAACCTTAAATAGCAATGGCTGCCATGCTTTGGATCACAGTGCCGATGATAGAGCGAAAGCAGAACTTTTTTACAGATGATGTTGGATTATCTTCGACGATGTTTCAGACCCATCCGCAGTAAAGGTGGTGGGAGAAACAAAAGTGAATGTGAAACCGTTAATATACTTTGAAAGAATGTTTTAGCATTTGTGATGAATAGGGGAGATACCTTTCGTTGAAATTTAAGATTAGTCTTATCATTATTCTGCTTATGTCACTATCAGCTGTCAATGGACAGATTTTGGCACCTCAGAAATTTTCCCAGCAAACCTACCCCAGGAGTGGTGAGAAATTTATCACTGACGAGTTTGGTGTGATCCGGATGTATGTGAATATCTGGGGGCAGGTAAATCAGCCTGGATCGCACCTTGTATATGATGGAATAGACTTGGTTTCCTTTCTTTCCATGACCGGAGGACCAAAATCAGGTGCAAAAATGAACAAGGTAAAAATTTACCGCTCCGAACCCGATGAAAGTGGCACCCTTGTTTATGTCATTAACATGAAAGAATTCTTGAAGTCTGGGAGACGCGATCAATTCATTGAGCTTAAGCCAAATGATACGATAATTATTGATCAAACCATTCCCAGCTATGTATTATCGCATATGAATGTGGTTACTACGCTTATGACAGTCCTAAATCTATATCTCCAGATCGACTATCGATTAAATAATTAATATGGCTGATCCAATGCAAAAGGAATATCCGCATCCAGACCAGATGGAGGAAACGGAGCTCTCTCTAAAAGACATCTATTATGTGTTACTGAGGAACGCCAAACTGATCTTCTGGTCAGTACTTATCACATTAATAATGACAGGCGTTTACTCGCTTTGGGTGCCCCCATTGTACACCGCCCATGCCACGATCATGATCGAAGAACCTTCACGGGGTATGAATGTGTTCGATATGGGTTTTAGCAATGATATGAATAGACTTAACAATGAGATGCAAATACTAAAATCCAGATCCATGGCAGAATCGGTGATCAAGGATCTCTGGAATTCTGAGAGTCGAAACCATTTATATCTTTTTGGAACAAATAGATATGAGCCAGAGGGCTTGCGAAAAATAGTCCGAAAAGTACTCTCCTTTAATTTTGGAGAAGATGAACCCCTGGCTACTTATTCTGGAGACATACCTGACACACTATTTGGACCATCAGTGATTGAATTTGGGAGCGCACTTGAAGTATCCAGTCAACGCAATACAAACATATTGTCTGTTTCAATGTCAGCTGTTGATGCTTCAGAAGCAACTCTTCTCGTTAACACACTTATCCTCAATTATCAGCAGAGAGATATTGAACTTCACGCTGGTGAAATCATAAATCTAAGATCCTTCCTGGAGGAACAGGTTGGCCATGTAAATGAAGATCTTAGTCTGGCGGAAAATAAGTTAAGAGAGTTTCAGGAAGCAGAACAGATCTTCGGGCTAGATCAGAATGCAGCGCTGCTACTGAAGGAATTGACAACTATTGAAACGGAATATTTTAAATTGTTGGCAGAAGAGAATATCGCCAAAGAACGCAAAAAATATTTTCAGCAGCAGCTGACTCAGGAAGAAAAAACCCTGTCTGAAAACCTGCTCAACTCCATTAATACCAGGGTATATGCCCTTCGAACAGAAATTGCATCCACTGAGTCTGACATGGTAAGGAATGCCAGCCTTTATGGGGAAGATCATGAAATGGTGCGCTCAGGTCGTGCCAAGATCGCCAGACTAAAAGAACAACTGGCTTCCCAGACAAAAGATCTCATTTCCAGGGGCATGGCTGTATCTGATCCGCTGCAATTTCGCCAGTCTATGGTGGACACGGTCCTGGCTTTTGAGGGCCAGATTGCTTCCATTCAGTTTCGGTCAGCTGAATACAAAAAACTGGTTACCCAGTATAATGCGCAGCTTAATCTTTTGCCGGCTAAATCTCTTAAATATGCCCGTCTTGAAAGAGATCGAAACGTACTAGCGGGAACCTATCTGCTCATGCGCCAGAAACTGGAAGAAGCTAAGATCAGTCAGGCTTCTCAGATGGGACAGGTTCGTATAATCGACAAAGCTATTATTCCTGTGAGTCGTTCTAAACCAAAAATCAAAATGAATTTGATCCTTGGACTCTTATTAGGTATGGCCTCAGGAGTTGGACTAGCTGCTTTGAGAGAATATCTCGACAATACAGTAAAAACGGTTGAGGATATTGAAAAATTACACCAGCATGTACTCGGTATCATTCCCGCGCTTCACGAGGACAGCAAAGACAAGAAGAAAAAAATCACATCCATCCCCTGGCAGCGTGAAGTTCAGACAATCAAGCGAACCATTATTACAAAAGAAGATCCAAAATCACCCATCTCAGAGGCCTACCGGAGTCTACGGACCAGCATCCTGTATTCATCCCCGGATAAACCCATTAAAAGCATGATCATTTCAAGTCCGGGGCCGGGAGAAGGCAAGACCACCACGACCTCCAACCTGGCCATTACCTTTGCCAACATGGGTAAAAAAACGCTGCTGATCGATGCTGACCTCAGGCACCCCGTTCTTCACCATGTCTTTGATCTGGAAAAAAGTCCTGGTCTCACAGACTATCTCACCAGTGCGACCAACGATTTCAGCACATTGGTAAAAGCTACTGAAATTAAAAACCTGTTCGTCTGTACTTCCGGCATCAACCCGCCGAACCCCTCAGAATTACTTGGATCTAAGAAAATGTCCGAACTCATCGATTCTTTGGAAAAGGATTGGGATATCATTCTCCTGGACTCCCCGCCCATGGTAGCTGTCACCGATGCCACGATTGTTTCCAGGGAGATCGATGCCATGATCCTGGTCGTGCATTCAGGAAAAACAGACAAGCATAGTTTTCAGAGAACCGTAAACTCATTAAAAACGATCAACGTACCACTTGTTGGGGTCGTGCTGAATTCAGTAACATCCAAGAATTCCTATGGATCATATTACTACTATTACCAGAATTATAATTATTCTCACAAAGACAACAAGTACAAAGGATTAATTAATATTTAGTGAGGCACCTGAATTGGTAAATGCTCAGGTGCCAGCTATTAATAGAAAGATATTTGGAGCGAGGAATGCTAAAAGGAAAAACGATTCTTATTACGGGTGGTACTGGGTCTTTTGGAAAGCGATTTATTCAGCACGTTTTTAAAACCCATGACATAAAAAAGGTCATTGTGTACTCCAGGGATGAGTTGAAACAATTTGATATGCAAAATTCAGATATCTTTGCTCATTATTACAATCAAGGTAGAATTAGGTATTTTATTGGTGATGTACGCGATTACCACCGTCTTAAAATGGCCTTCGAGGGTGTGGATATAGTTATTCATGCCGCAGCGCTCAAGCAGGTACCCGCTGCCGAGTACAATCCCTTTGAGGCTGTGAAAACAAACATTATCGGTGGACAAAATGTGATCGATGCAGCACTGCGCCAGGGCGTAGAAAAAGTAATCGCATTGAGTACTGACAAAGCAGCCGCACCGATCAATCTTTATGGAGCAACAAAACTTGCCAGCGATAAACTTTTTATTGCTGCAAATAATTATCGCGGTGCCCACGGAATAAAATTCTCAGTCGTAAGATATGGAAATGTCATGGGTTCACGTGGATCGGTCATACCATTTTTCCAAAAAATGACCACCACTGGGGAAATTCCAATTACTGACAAACGCATGACGCGCTTCAATATCACCCTTCAGGAGGGTGTAGATTTTGTATTAGATAATCTCGAGCGAATGTGGGGTGGGGAATTGTTTGTGCCAAAAATACCTTCGTACCGCATAACAGATTTAGCTGAGGCTGTTGCTCCAGGTGTTCCCCTCCGGACAGTTGGGATTCGTCCCGGTGAGAAAATTCATGAAGAAATGATCACGGAGACTGATGCGCTGAACACTATTGAATTTGAAGATTACTATGTAATTCTACCGTCAACCCAACTTTGGGATCCAGATAAATTTCGCAAAGAAAGTAATCTCACAGAGGGATCATGGTGTGATTTTGGATTTGCCTATAATAGTGGCAATAATTCAGATTTTCTTTCTGTTGCTGATTTGCGGAAACTTATTAAGGAAAAGATGTAGAGAGATACAACGATGGAATCGTTCATTCCCTATGGAAAACAGTGGATTTCGGATGATGATATTAAGGAAGTCGAGAGAGTTCTCCGCTCCGATTTCCTTACTCAGGGTCCTGAGGTAAAAATATTTGAGGATAAACTATGTACACTGACAGGAGCTAAATATTGTGTGGCAGTGGCCAATGGCACGGCTGCATTACATATTGCTGTAGCTGCCTTAAAGATTGATATGGGCTCTGAAGGAATTACCTCCCCGAATACTTTTGCTGCCTCAGCCAATTGCATGCTCTATAATGGCCTGATCCCTCGATTTGCCGACATAAATCCACAGACACATAATATCGACCCAGAACAAATAACTAGTATTGTGAACGAGAAGACAAAGCTGATCATTCCGGTTCATTTTGCCGGTTTACCGGCAGAGATGGGAAAGATATCCAAAATCGCAAAACAGCACGATCTTTACGTGATCGAAGATGCTGCCCATGCCATTGGTAGTCAGTATGCTGATAGGACCTACGTGGGAAATTGTATATATTCAGACATGACCATATTTAGCTTTCATCCAGTAAAAACAATTACGACAGGTGAGGGAGGGGCGATTACAACCAATTCTGAAGTATTGTATGAGCGCTTGCTTATGCTCCGAAGTCACGGCATTACAAAAGACACTGACAAGCTTTCGATCAACCCAGGTCCCTGGTATTATGAAATGCAGGAATTGGGCTATAACTATAGACTAACAGATATGCAGGCAGCCCTGGGTTCATCACAACTGACAAGACTTCATGATTTTAAACATAGGCGTCGAGAGATTATTAAACGCTATTCTAAAGCCTTCAGAGAAGTTCCCTGGCTGACAATACCAATGGAGCCAGAGGATGTTTCCAGCTGTTTTCATCTATATGTTCTCAGATTTAATTTCCTTACCCTAGGGAAAACTAGAAGTGAGATAATGAATCATTTATTTGACCACAATGTTGGTACACAGGTACACTATATACCGGTAAATCAGCTGCCCTATTTTAGCAAGAGAAATAAAGACAAAACACCCAATTCAGACTCATATTATGAACAGTGTCTAAGTATCCCCCTCTATCCAAGGATGAGTGATTCAGATGTTGACCATGTGATAGAGAGTATCCTTAAATTGCCACTATGAATGTTTTTATAATTACCGAAGGTAATGCTCAGACTGGATATGGACATTTGACTCGCTGTCTGGCTCTATATCAGGGTTTTGAAGAGCGTCGCATAACGCCGGTTTTTATCGCAAGTTGTGATCAAAATGGTGAAAAGGTCCTTAGTGAACTTAGCCTGTATAACTATGATTGGAAAGCAAACCCTGATAGGCTCATTGAACAAATATCGGGTGCTGATATTGCCATCATTGATTCCTATCTGGCTGGACTACCCCTTTTTATGAATATTGATGATAATGTAAAGCAATCGGTTTATCTGGATGATACGCTCCGCATTGCCTATCCACCAGGAATTATAATTAATGGCTCTGTCGGTGCTGAAAAACTCCCGTATGAGACTAGTAAAAAACACAGGCTATTATTAGGACCAACATATATTCCGCTTCGAAAAGCATTTTGGGATGTGCCAGCACGAATAATATCAAACAAAATTTCAAACGTTCTAATCAGTTTAGGTGGGCAAGATCCCATGGGCATTTCAGAGAGGATATTAGAGGTTATGCTCACCCATTTTAAGGGGCTAACATTCCATCTTATTATTGGATTTAGGGATTTGTTTACATTAAAGAACAAGTATTCCCAAAATATGAAAGTGAAATTGTATCAATCGCTCGATGCATTCCAAATGCGGGATCTTATGCTATCAACTGATTTGGTGATAGCTGGAGCCGGTCAAACTATAAACGAGTGCATCAGAGTACAGGCACGAATTATCCCCATAGTAGTAGCAGCAAACCAAATTAATAACATTAAAGGACTGTTAGATAGCAATATGGTTAATGTGGCATTATACCCTGATGATCCAAATTTTATGACACAGATTGTTAGCAGGCTTAATAAATATTTAAATAATGATTCCGAAAGTGAAATAAATGAAAGAATAGATGGACAGGGTGTCAGGAATATTATAACATCAATCTTATCTGACGGGAGTTGAAAATGGGTAAAGTTTCATTAACCAAGCTTGAAGAGATACACTTAGAAATGGTACGTAGTTGGAGGAATTCTTCTGAAGTTAGTGATTATATGTATACTGATAGACAGATATCAAAGAAACATCAGAAGGAATGGTTTGAGAAGGTTGAATCAGATCAGAATTCATTTTATTGGATAATAAAATATGAAAATAGACCGATTGGTTTAGCAAGTATAACAAACATTGATGACACATTAAAAAGCTGCTATTGGGCTTTTTATTTGGGCGATACATCTATTAGAGGTGGGGGTATCGGAAGTTTTGTTGAACTTTTTGTAATTAATTATGTGTTCAATATATTAAAACTTAATAAGCTCCGCTGTGAGGTATTTACCTCTAATGATAAGGTCATTAGAATGCATGAAAAGTTTGGTTTTCGTAGAGAAGCTTTTTATAGAGAGCATTGCCTGAAAAATGGAGAGTATCAAGATGTAGTCGGTATGGCTATTTTGAAGAAGGATTGGATGAGGTTAAGCAAGTATTACGAGGGATATGGAAATGGCAATTAAAAAGGTAAGCGAGCATTTTATTTTTACACAGGAGCAAGTGAAATTATATGCGAGTATTACGGGAGATAATAATCCACTCCACCTCGATGAAGAATTCGCCCGAAATACAATTTTTAAAAACCTATTGTACATGGAATGCTTTCAGCTGGGATAATATCCAAAGTGTTAGGAACAAAATATCCAGGAAGCGGGACAATTTATCTGAATCAGCAGCTAAAATTTATTCAACCTATTTATATCGGCGTTAAATACATTTGCGAGGTGAAGGTTATTAGGGTGGATAAAAATTAACATAGAGCAGTACTATCGACCAATGTATATAATAATGACATTTTGGTCTTAGAAGGAAAAGCAGAAGTTCAGAATAGCACTATTTTTGTGTAGTTATTCCGAATGTGAAATGAGTCTTCCGAAATAACATAATGACCCCTGTTATTTGAGTGTCAAAAATAACGGTCCTAAAAAACTTATCAGGAGAGTATGAATAGAGAGGAAGTATACATAATAGCAGAGTTGTCCGCTAACCATAATAATAGGCTTGAAACAGCACTAGAAACCATTCAATCTATAAAAAACTCCGGGGCAGACGCAGTAAAATTACAAACCTATACTGCGGACACAATTACAATCGATTGTGATAATGAACATTTCACAAACTTGCTGAATGGTACGGTATGGGAAGGGAAGAAATTCTATGATTTATATAAGGAAGCATACACTCCATGGGAGTGGCACGATAGATTATTTAAATATGCAAGAAACATAGGACTGGATATATTTTCAAGTCCATTTGATATTTCTGCGATAGATTTTCTTGAGGAATTAAATCCATCGTATTATAAGATTGCTTCCTTTGAAATTTATGATATTCCACTGATTGAATGTGCTGCCTCGAAAGGCAGACCAATAATAATATCAACTGGAATTGCTACTTTGGGAGACATTGAGCTCGCGCTAAAAACCTGTCGGGAGGTTGGGAATAATCAAATTACACTACTGAAATGCACTTCAGCCTATCCGGCGCCGATTGAGGAAGCAAATCTATTAACCATTCCCAATATGCGAGATACATTTGGGGTAGAAGTTGGATTGTCGGATCATACGCTAGGGTCTTCAGTTTCTATTGCGGCTGTTGCATTGGGTGCAAAAGTCATTGAAAAACATTTTATTCTCGATCGAAATATGGGGGGGCCCGATTCCTCCTTTTCGATGGAACCAGAAGAATTTAAAAGTATGGTAAAATCAATTCGTGAAGTGGAGAGTTCATTGGGACGAATTAATTATGAGCTAACCGAAAAAGCAGAAAAAAGCAAAGTTTTTGCACGCTCACTATTTATTGTGGAAGATGTAAAAGCCGGGGATGAGATTACAGGTATAAATGTCCGCTCAATTAGACCCGCATATGGGATGCATCCAAAATATTACGCGCAGGTAATGGGGAATAGGTTTGCAGGAAATTACAAAAAAGGTACACCTCTAGAGTGGGCGATGGTGGTCGAGTGAAAAAAATAGCAATTATTCCTGCAAGAGGTGGAAGTAAAAGAATTCCTAAAAAAAACATAATGGATTTCTTTGGGAAACCAATTCTCGCATATTCCATAGAAGCAGCGATTGGTTCCAACCTCTTTGATGAAATTATGGTAAGTACGGATAACCCGGAAATTGCAGAGATCGCACAAAAATATGGTGCCAGCATACCTTTTATGCGTTCTGATGAAAATGCGGATGATCATGCAACAACGGCCTCTGTTTTAAAAGAGGTCATATTTGAATATGACAAAGTTGGATTGAATTACGATCACTTATGCTGTATTTATCCTGCGGCGCCATTGATCACAGCAAGCAAACTGGCAGAATCGTACAAACTCCTTAGTCAAGGCAAAGCAGACTCAGTCATTTCTGTCGTGAGATACAACCATCCGATTCAAAGGGCTCTCGTGGTTGATAAAAAGGGCTTTATGGGATATAAATGGCCAGAAAACGCCTTAAAAAGAAGTCAGGATATCAAAGAAACGTTCCATGATGCTGGTCAACTTTACTGGTGCAAAATTGATGCATTCCTCAATGAACATACACTTGTAACAAAAAGATCAGTGGCTTTTGTAGAATCCGAATTGAGTGTTCAGGATATTGATTCTAATGACGATATCGCCATGGCCAGGCTCAAATACATGTTAGTTAATGATATTAAAGATCATCGCTAGAAATATCTGAATCCACATCCTTATCTATAAGACACCTACCCGGAAATGAAAGAAATTATACTAGGGCAGATCCCTGACAATTTTGACCCTGCTCTGCATATCCCGATCAGTCCCGCTTGTTTTGTTGACCATGAATGGGTCTATCCCAAATGGATGGACATTGAATTTGAACCGGATCCGTTTCAATCAGCCGATCTGATGGCCAAGCATGTTGAGATGACAACACGCTACTGTCAAAATTATATGCATAAATTATCAACAACTTTAAACGATCTGAATAATACGGAGTATTCTGAAAAATACTGGAGCCTCTTGACACTGCCGTGGCTATTGACGCTTGTCCAGACGACATGGGAAAGACAGCTCAGGCTTGATCATTTTTTGAAAAATTACTCTGATCAGCCTGCGAAGGTCGTTCTCGTCAGAAATAATGTGGATTGGGACTTCAGTGATACGCTCTCACATCAGCAGAAGGGTGTATTGCGACACGAATATAACCATTGGCTGTATTCGAGATTACTAGAGAACAGGATACCAGACAAATGGATCGTCTCGTGGACTGACATTAATGCAACGGAGCAGAGGACATCAGATCGTCCAGTAACATTTAAACAGAGAGTGCAAAAGACATTTGCAGATCAAATTCTGGCCTCTTCCGTTTATGGGATCGATAGATTTACTGCACTTTTCTATGAAGTCTTGCTCCTTAAGTCTCTTCGGTTTAAAAAAATATCCCATCAGACTATTAATTCTGAAAACCTACCGCCAATCAACCTGGACTGGTCACTGGATTGGGATACTCTTGTATTGTCAACCCTACCCCGATGCTTTATGAGTGTGACAGGGATAAAAAAAGATTCGAGTAATTGGAGTAGATACTATTTGGTAGGACCAATTTTATGGTACAATGAAAATAAAAAGAGAAAGTTAGCAGAAGCCTTAATTAATGGTAGCAAATTGGTCGTCGCTCAGCATGGTGGAAGCTACGGTACTAGCAGATTCTATTCCTTTAAAAATGCTATTGAATACAATCATCACCGATTCATATCATGGGGGTGGACAGAGCAAGGTGAGCATAAGGATAACACTATCCCTCTCCCGGCACCACTCCTGAGCAGGTTTACGTACAAGAAATCGGGCAAAAAAGTCATACTCATCACGACCCGTGCCATGATGTATAGTTATCGCATTTCACCAATTCCTCAGGCGGCGCAACAATTAGCCTACAGGGAATCCAAGGCTAAATTCATTGAACATTTGTCCGATCAGGTTTATAGCAATCTTTTTTATCGACCACCTTTAAACGAATTAGGTTCAATATCAGATCGTGCATATTTTGAAGATAGATTCAAAGGATTGAGCTTGCTGGAAGGTAATCTTCATAGAGAAACAATGCGTTGCAGACTTCTGGTTCTAGATCATCCGGACACTACCCTGAATATTGCTTTATCAGCAAATGTCCCAACCATATGCTTTTGGGATTCAAAGATATGGGCTATGTGTGAGCAGGCAGAACCGTATTTTGAAGAATTAAGAGCTGCGGGTATACTATTTGAAAATGGACAAGAGGCTGCGATAAAAGTAAACGAAATCTGGGATGATGTCACGGAGTGGTGGAATCAATCATCAATTCAGACCGCGAGACATAACTGGGTTTCTCAATATGCCCTAAAAAGTCGCAATTGGCGCTGGCAATGGATTAAAGCACTGTGGAATTTATAATGTGTTCATATTTAGCTAAGGCATTTTTGTGCAAAAATCATATATAAAAAATTATATCCAGACCTATATCTGGCAAAGTATTGCTGTAATATTGAATCTGGCTTCAATGTTTATCGTGATACCCCTGATTACAAATAATGCTGTGATTTACGGTATTTATTCAGTTTGTATCTCAACAGCCCTTTTCTTGAAATATGCGGATATTGGGTTTATCCGAGCGGGCCTCAAATATGCCGGTGAGAGTTATGCCAGAGGGGACCACACAAATGAAATGAAGATGTATGGTTTCTCCAGCTTTATATTATTTATATTTATCTGCCTTATTGCCTCTGGATATTTAATTTTTGCTTACTCACCAAGTTTTCTGATTAAGGACGTAAGCAAAGCTGCGCATTTGTCAATTGCCTCAAGTCTGTTATTAATTCAAGCCGTATTTTCATTTAACACAGTGCTTCAGAGATATGTAACTGGTGTATTTCAAGTCCGGATTGAACAATATGTTTATCAACGGCTCACAATCATTGGATCGGTTATAAAGATATCATCAGTTTACTATTTTTTTGGGAGTGGGAAATATGATATAGTTGGGTATTTTCTATTTACCAAAACCATTGATTTTCTTGGAGGCTTAGTAGGTGTCTGGGTGATCCAAATAAAATATAAATTATTTGCTATTGATTTCATCAAGGCTTTCCATTTTGACAGAGAGGTTTATTTAAAGACTAAAAACCTGGCTTTTAGCTCCCTTGTTGTTACACTTACCTGGATAATCTACTTTGAATTGGATCTTATCGTAATTGGTAAGTGGCTCGGAGCCACCTCTGTTGCCATTTTTGCATTGGCATTTACATTTATGAAATTTCTTCGGTCTATGTCCTCCATTGTTTTTAGTCCATTTCAGAATAGGTACAATCATCTAATCGGTCAAAACAACATAATTGGTTTCAAAGAATTGCTTAATAAGGTAATGCTTTTCGCCATGCCCATATTTGTTTTGCCTGTTATAAGTATCAGTATCTTGCATGAAAATATAGTGCTAACCTGGGCAGGTAGCAATTATGCTCAATCTGGATTGATTTTAGCTATTCTAGTAATGACCTTCATGTATAATTTTATCACAATACCAGGCGCAAATATGTTTGTGGCACTTGAAAGAATCAAGGAGATGTATTTACTTAATATAATAATGGTAATTGTTTATTGGCTTGGAATCTATTTAACAGTTCCACAGTTGGGACTATTGTCGTTCGCTGTATTTAGAGTCGTAGCAGGAACATTTGCAATGCTGTTTTATTTAGTGACGATTTTACATTTTTTAGACAGAACGGTACTTGAGTTTCTAAAAAATTCAATCTTACAACTTATCATTCCAATTTGTGTTCAGGTGATATTTCTGGTATTAGTTCAAGATTTATTACCTATAACCAAGAGCAAGATTAATTTGTTATCTGTAATTGGTCTGGGTGTTGTGGGTACTCTTATCGGTTTGATCAGTTTGCTGGTCATATCAAAGGTTTACAGAACAATGTTGCATCAAGTTTATATAAAATCTTGGACCAAGGAATAATAGGATGCAGGGGAAAGAAATATTTATCCACGTTGGAATGCCAAAAACCGGGACCTCGTATCTGCAAAAATATATCTTTCACAATTTTAGCGGTGCGCAGTACCTCGATATAAGTAATGAATATTATTCACATATATTCAGAGATATATTTTTTAAAAACATGCTTGTTTACGATAAGGCCATATTAAGAAAAGAAATATCGGACATGTTAAGTCAGATTTCAGCGAATAAGA
This sequence comes from Fidelibacterota bacterium, assembly GCA_021734325.1. GTDB lineage: Bacteria > Fidelibacterota > UBA8477 > UBA8477 > JABMPR01 > JABMPR01. The sequence continues at coordinate 150,919 of JAIPJF010000002.1, forward strand.
TACTAATTTCAGATGAGGGATGGTTTGGATCTACAATTGGTGGCTCCCATTTTAATTTATCGAATAATTATTATTTAACACAACTACTTCATGAGACATTTCCTGAAGCGAAAATCATTTTAACGATACACAGACAGGATAAATGGTTAGAATCAATGTATCGACATTTATTGAGAGAAGGCTATTATCTTGGCATTAAATCTTTCTTGAATTTCAGGAAAGGTACGTTTGGTAATTTTCAATCTGCTTTCAGAATTGGACCAAACATTGATTTTAAAGTTGTGACTTATTTGCCTTATATTCAGAATTATAGACAATGTTTTGGTGGCAAAAATGTACTCATTATGCCACAGGAATTGCTACAGAAAAATGAAGATCAGTTCATTCAGCAACTATCTAACTTTTTGAATACATCATATGTAAAAATACAAAAGGGAACGATAGCTAGTGTCAATTCGAGCTATTTGTATTTGGGCTCAATTATAGCTAGAAACGTGAACAGATTGTTTAAAGTGAAGGGACGAGGTGGTGGACTCTTACCTGTTTTCAATTATAAGTACTTGAATTACAAGTGGTATATCAGAAAAATTGATAAACTTATTCCTATACAGAAACACCTTATCAATAAAAAGATGCGAAAGATAATTATGGACTATCATGCAAAAGGAAATAAAGAACTAGATAGTAAATATAACTTAAATTTAAAAGAGTATAATTATTATGAGTAAAATAACACTTGGCTCCTGGCTTACCCTAAATAATCCGTCAATTGCCGAAATTATGGCATCCTCGGGTTTTGACTGGTTGTGTATAGACATGGAGCATTCTGTTACAGATTATAAGGAAGCACAGTTGCTGATTATGGCCATTCAGAGTAAGGGTTTAAAAGCTTATATCAGAGTGGGTGAGAATAATCCAAGAATCATAAAACGAGTTTTGGATGCTGGTGCTGATGGCATTATCGTTCCCATGGTTAATTCGAGAGAGGATGCCATTCGCGCAGTTGAAGCCGTAAATTACCCGCCCGTCGGAAAACGCGGTGTGGGGTTGGCAAGGGCACAAGGCTATGGGTTCAATTTCGATGAGTATAAAAACCAGAAAGCAAACAATATTCTCCTTATTGCCCAAATTGAGCATATTGACGCCGTGAATCAGCTTGACGACATCTTATCTCTCGACGGTATCCATGGAACTATTATTGGGCCCTATGACTTATCAGGATCCATGGGCAAGCCAGGGAGCTACGATGATGAAGATGTTAAGCAGGTCCTTAATAAATATGAATCGACAGCAAAAAAATACGATAAACTGATTGGTTTTCATGTCATCCAACCCGATTATAAACTGGTGATGGAAAAAATTGATCAGGGTTATAATTTTATCGCTTTTAGTCTTGACTCCATTTTTCTGGGGCAAGCGGCTCGGACACAAACTTCAAAGCTTAGAGAAAAATTGGGAACAGAATAATGAAAATTGTTGGAATTATACCTGCGCGCATGGCTTCCAGTCGCTTCCCTGGCAAACCAATGGCAAAGATATTGGGTATGCCCATGATTGGCCACTGCCTCAAGCGAAGCGAAATGAGCGATATACTGGATGATGTGTACGTGGCAACTTGTGATCTCGAGATTTTCGAATACATTGAAAGTATTGGCGGGAAAGCAGTCATGACAGCAGATACCCATGAGCGTGCATCTGACAGGGCAGCGGAAGCTCTTTTGAAAATTGAAAAAGCGAATGAAATTAAATATGATATTGTTGTGATGCTTCAGGGTGATGAACCCATGATTGTCCCGGAAATGATCCAGGCAGCCGTTGAACCCTTACTCCAGAGCTCCGCAGTCAAGATCTCAAATCTGTATGCGACTATCAACTCAGTCGAAGTATTCGAAGACCCAAACGAAGTGAAGGTCGTGGTTGATAAAAATGATAATGCTATTTACTTTTCCCGGGAACCCATACCTTCCCGGAAAAAAGGCGTTTTGGATGGACCGAAATACAAACAGGTCTGTATCATTCCCTTCGAACGTGATTTCCTTTTGGAATACAATCGCATGGAGCAGACACCCCTGGAAATAATCGAATCAGTGGACATGCTGAGGATTATCGAGAATGGGATGAAGGTGAAAATGGTTTTCACCGAGCATGAGACCTATGCAGTAGATACGCTTGGGGATCTACTGCATGTTGAAGAACTTATGAAGAATGATGATTTAGTAAAAGAATATTCTAATTATTCTGGTTGAATTCTAGCTATTTACATGAGGTTACAATGTCCATAAATGTGTCAATTGTTATTGCAAAAAAAGAAAAAACAGATTTTGATCGATATACATTTCCACTTCTCGGAAGGCCCGTAGCTTATTATCCCATTCATGCTGCCCTTCATTGTTCGTTGATTGATAAGGTTTTCTTGTACACAGATTCCCCAAATTTAGCATCATTCGGCTCAAAGATTAAGGGTCTAGGTCTGATACCCCGGGAAACCTCACAATTGACATTAATTGAAGAGATTGAAAAAAGTCTGGATTTTATTTTAAAGAACGAGCAACAAAAAATAAACACAATCACTCTGCAATTCGCAAATTCCCCATGTATCACAAATGATCTTATTTTTAATGCAATTTCATTCCTTGATGATAATCCGGAATATGATTCCGTTGTTAGCGGCATGCGTAGAGGAGAGTTTAGCCCCGCGAGGATGTTTTCATACAGTGATGATGAATTTATTCAGGACAAGAATCTGTTAAACTATCGCGAAAATGTTTATTTCCTTGACCACCGAATTATGGTTTTTCGTCCAGAACAAATCACGAACAAGTCGATTAAAAGCAACTATGTTGAAAGTATTTTAGGAGAAAAGATACATCCAATTATTCAACAGGAAGGGGTTTGGGATATTGACTATCCGTGGCAGATCCCCCATGTAGAAAAATGGCTTAGACAAAACCAGTTTACTGAAACCAGGTCTATATACGAAGAGGAAAAGATTAGAATAGGTAGTTCGAAGAAGAATGAGAAGACCCAGACTGAAGAAAAACGGCTTTTAATCACAACTGTGCCTTTCGGAGAAATTGATTCAAAAGTACTGAAAATGCTGGAAGCAGTTGGCCACATCAAGTACACAATCAATCCATTGAACCGAAAATTGAAAGAAGATGAGTTACGAGAGATGATCCCTGATTATGATCTCTTGATAGCCGGTACGGAACCGATCACAAAAAAAGTACTCGAAAACGCACATAAATTAAAACTGATTTCCCGAGTGGGTATCGGACTGGATAGTGTTGATTTGAATGCTGCGAGAGATTTAGGAATAAAGGTCAGTTATACCCCAGATGCGCCATCACCAGCAGTAGCAGAGTTGACAATTGGCCATATGCTCAATTTACTGCGGCATATTCCATCCGTAGATCGAAATATCCGCGCAGGTATTTGGAGCAGATTCCAGGGCCAGAGATTAGCGAATATGACAATCGGAGTGATTGGTACTGGAAGAATTGGGATGCGAGTATTAAAGCATTTACAAGGGTTTAGCCCGGCAAAAATATTGGTCAATGATTTAAATATCAACAAGGAATTATACAAAGTCTATAATGCTGAATATGTGGAAAAAGAAGAGCTTTATGCTGCTTCGGATATCATTACCCTCCACGTTCCCCTTACGAAAACAACCAAAGATCTTATTGGTCTCGAACAGATCGAGCTGATGAAAACTTCTGCTTTACTCATTAATACCTCCCGCGGGGGTATTATTAACGAAGATGATCTATTTGAGGCTTTGTCAAGCAATAGGATCGCCGGTGCCGCAATTGATGTATTTGAAAGTGAGCCCTATGCAGGCAATCTTGTAGAACTTGAAAATTGTTATTTTACCTGTCATATGGGCTCGATGACCACAGATTGTCGAGCTACGATGGAAATAGAAGCAAGCAAAGAGGTAATCAGGTACGTAAACGGGGAAGATTTATTAAATAGTGTCCCGGAAGCTGAGTATCAAAGCCAACTGGAGGAGATTTAAATGGCTAAAGCCATTGTTTTTGGTGGGTCAGGCTTTTTGGGAAGCCATGTGGCGGATATTCTTACAGAAGAAGGACATGAGGTCGTTGTCTTCGATCTGGAAATCTCACCATATCTAAAACCTGGTCAGAAGATGGTGCAGGGCAGCATATTGGATAGGGAAAAGGTTAGATCCGCTGTCAAAGGATCCAAATATGTTTTTCATTTCGCAGCTGTGGCGGATATTAAAGAAGCCCAGGAAAATCCTGTAAAAGCAGTGGAAGTAAACATACTTAGTACGACCTATATTTTAGATGCCTGCAGAGAATATTCAGTAGATAAATTCATATACGGCAGTACGATCTATGTATATAGTGACCATGGATCTTTTTACAGAAGTACAAAACAGGCATCGGAATTGATCATTGAAAATTATCATAAAATTTACGGTCAAAAATATGCAATCTTAAGATACGGATCATTGTATGGCCCTCGTGCAAACGCATTTAATTCTATAAATAGATATATCATTCAAGCATTAAGGGATAGAAAAATTGTTCGAGAAGGAAATGGCGAGGAATTAAGGGAATATATACATATTAAGGATGCTGCCCGGGCTAGTGTGGAAGTCCTGGCAAATGATTCGCCTAGTTTGAATATCATGATCACTGGCAACAAGTCTATGCGGATAAAAGACTTATTGGAGATGATCCGGGAAATATTGAACGAAACTATTGAAATTGAATACACGTCAGATATCCTTGAAGAGCATTATAATATCACCCCTTATACTTTTAAACCCAAGGTAGCCAAAAAATATCAACTCAACTATTACCATGATCTGGGCCAGGGAGTACTGGAACAAATTTTCAATAATTATGAAAAACTTTTGGCCGAGGGTAAACTTCAGGAAGATAATCCCTTCACAGGTAGCGATCTTAAAAAAAGTAGTTAATTAGAGCAATTTTGATGAAAGTCAATTTATTATATTTCATTCAAGAAGACACATCAATACCGGGTGGACAGATACGTACATCCACGAGAGAAGCTGGACAGATATTGCAGGGCTCAAGCTCTAATTCAGCAAATATTAAGTTTTCAAATTACTTAGGTACCCAAATTGACTTCCTGGATCACCGTATTTCCTATGTTTAGAAATAAAATTGATGGAAGTTCAAATGGACACCCAATACGATCATGATTAAAGCAATAATCTTTGACTATGATGGCGTCATTGCTGAATCTGTTCAGGTGAAAACAGAAGCATTTGCAGAGCTATATAGACCCTTTGGATCCGAAATTGTCAATAAAGTCATTCTGCACCACGAGGCAAATGGAGGGATATCCAGATTCGAGAAATTCAAGATGTACCATGAACAGTATTTAAATATTCCCCTCGATGAAAAAGGGATTGATCGATTAGCCCAAGAATTCTCAGATATTATTCTAAAAAAAGTAATTGATTCTCCATATATAAGGGGCGCGGAGGATTTTCTAAAAACCTGGCACACGAAGTATGATCTGTTCATTTCTACAGGCACACCGGAAAGCGAAATAAAAACGATCCTGAAGACCAAGGATATTTATAAATACTTCAAGGCAGTGTATGGTTCACCTGAATCTAAAGGAATTCATATCCAACGGATAATTACAGCGCACGCATATAAAAATGGTGAAATGGTTTTTGTTGGCGATGCGACCACAGACAGAGATGCTGCCAGACAGGCAGGGATAGAATTTATCGGTAGATATACCACTGTTGATGAAATAAAGAATGAAAAACTGAAAATTGAAGATTTTACTACTTTGAAGGGGATAATAGAAAATATATGAAAACGTATTTAGTAACCGGGGCAGCCGGCTTCATTGGGGGGGCTCTTGCCGAGAGATTGATCAGCCAGGGCCATAGAGTTGTCACGATTGATAACCTTTCAACAGGCTATGAGGAAGAAATACCAAGAGGATGTGAGTTTTACAAGGGGAACTGTCAAGATCCTGATGTTGTGGAAAAACTTGAATCGTATGCCTTTGATGCTATTTATCATATAGCCGGCCAGAGCTCCGGAGAAATTAGTTTTGATGATCCAGTTTATGACCTGCAGACAAACGCACAATCAACATTACTCCTATTGAAATTGGCTTTAAAAACTGGGTGTACGAATTTTATCTACGCTTCCACCATGTCGGTTTATGGTGATAAACCAGATATCCCTGTACTCGAAGATGCAATATTGAAGACAAAATCCTTTTACGGAGTGGGTAAGATTGCAAGTGAGCACTATTTAAGGATATATCAACAATATGGCATCCGTTCTACTGCGATGAGGCTGTTTAATGTCTACGGACCGGGACAAAATATGCTGAATCTTCGCCAGGGTATGGTGAGCATTTTTCTCGCTCAGGCTATTAACGGAAAACATATCCATGTCAAGGGGAGTCCAACTCGTTATAGGGATTTTATCTATATTGATGATGTTGTGGATGCAATGTTGCTGGTAATGGACCGCGAACAAAATGATTATGTCGCTTTTAATATTGCAACCGGGGTAAGGACCACAGTTGGTCAACTGATTTCTCTTATAAAAGAAAATCTACCCTATGAAGTAACTGTTAAATATGAAGGGTCTACTCCTGGGGATCAAATAGGTATTACTGCCAATATCTCCAAGATTCGTAATGATTTAGGGTGGTCGCCCAAGATCGATTTGAGTGAAGGACTAAAAAGAATGACACAATGGGCTTTAAGGGGGCTTTGAGCCTGAGTATAGATTAACTTCGTTCGCAAATATTTTGTGTCAGAGCTTTTCGGCTGAAGACCTGCGACATAATGGCCAAATAGAAAATAAGTTTGAATTAAAAGGAGACAACATAGATGAACAGGATCGTATGCATCATACCAGCAAGATTAGGATCTTATAGATTTAGAGATAAACCCTTTGTGGATATATGTGGGAAATCAATGTTGGAGCATGTGTACAAACGGGCAGCTCTCTGCAAAATGCTTGATGAAGTTTATGTCGCCACACCAAATCAGGAAATAGTGGATCATGTTGAAAAGTTTGGTGGCAAGGCCATCATGACCAGTGACGATGTGAGACGTGCCAGTGACCGAGTGGCTCAGGCCGCAAAAAAAATTGAGCCTGCTGATATCATCGTCAATCTACAGGGTGATGAACCCCTTGTATTTCCGGAGATGATCGAAATGGCCATCCAGCCCCTGCTCGATGATCCAAGCTTGTCATGTGTCAATCTGGCCAAAAGAGTTAGCTATGAAGAGGCCAGTAATATTCATGAAGTGAAGGTTGTTTGTGACGAGCAGAATAATGCCATGTATTTTTCTCGCGAAGCGATTCCTTCCAAATTTATGGGCGACAAAGAAATCGAATACCTGATTGAAGTCTGTGTCTTCCCCTTTACAAGGAGTTCTTTAGAAGAATTTGCACGCTTGCCCTCTACCAAAAACGAAATCATTGAATCGATTGACATGCTCAGGTTTTTGGAACATGGGCACAAGATTCGCATCGTTGAAACGGAATATGAGACATACAGCGTCGATGTCCCCAGTGATTTAGACAAGGTCATTCAGGTGATGGAGAAGGACGAGCTTAGGAAATCCTATTAATTGATCACTGGATTATTTCCCTAAAAACATCACCATATTTACCAAAATAAAAATTCTATTGGCATATAGCGTTTCAGACAAGACGGACTGAAGATGCATATTATTTATCAAAATAACTTTAATAAACTCAAGCCAATTAATTCTGAGCCAATAGTTTACTTGGGTTATGATTTTATCAAAATAGAACAATTATTGCAAATGGGTATTGAAACCCTGGACATTAGGAAATTGATCTCCACTGTTGCGCACGGAATAAAATATGATTTCATCGATTATATTGCGAGTATAGGGAAAAAGCAGAAAGACTCTTTGAAATGGTGGGCGTCGCGGATTGCGAGCAAAAGTAATTTACAGACCGATTTCTTTTCCTATGTATGCTTGCTTAAAACGTTTGATAAACTAAATGCTGAGAATAATTGTTCCATTGTCCTGGTCGATGATTTTAGACTTTATCAATTGCTATCAATAAATTATACAATAACTACTCCTTTTTCGTCTAGAATAAAGGCGCTTGGAGCTTACTACTTTTCAGTCATTATATATCTAGTGAAAGCAATTCCTGCTCGTTTATGGTTTTTATTTGCTCGACTTCGTGAGGATTTATCCAATAAACATATCTTCAATACAAAAAAAGATAACTATACCTACATCTATTCGTGGATTGAAGATAGAAGTATAGCGAGTGATGGATCATATAATGATCCCTATTTTCCAGGTATCCATCAATATAGTAAGTCCAAAAAATTTGTGCTATTCTGTGGATACAATGTAAAAACCAGTCTGAAGGTCGAAATTTCCCGGCAAATGGCCATCGATGGATTATCAAGCTACTCTTCACCAATAAAGATTTTAAGATCTGTATTCTATATCTTTAGACCGAAAGAGATCACTAAATATGACGGATTCAAGCTGAATCCATTGTGGTTCTTTGAAACATTATCGGAAAATACTGATAATAGCTATATAAGTAAAATTCATGAATATCTCTGCTGGGAAGACTTTTTTGTTGATAATTCTGGTACTTTAATATATCCCTTTGAAAATCAACCTTGGGAAAAAGTGATGCTGCAGGGTATTGCCAATAGCAAATCGGAGATGAAAAGCATAGGCTGTCTGCACACAACGACGCACAGGCTTCTATTGCCTTTTCATACAACAACATTGGAATCATCGTATTTACCTTTACCAGAAATATTATTTGTAAATTCTTCTGCGACGGAGAGACTTTACTGCGAATACTTCGATCCCCTGAATGTAGAAATTGTTAATGCTGGATCCCTGAGATTCCCCCCTTCTATAGATCGGACTAAAAGAGAAGCATCCAATAAAGTTACCATTGGGATTATGTTATCATGTATCAGATCTCAAACAAATCAACAACTATTCGATCTAGAAAAAAATAATAATTTAAAGGTGGAATATTTGGTGAAGCCACACCCGGATACACCTGTTAAGCCAGATGAAAGCTTTCCAAATGTAAGCTATTTCAATGGCTCTGCCGCAGAGTATTATGGACAGGTCGATGCAATCGTCTATTGCTCGAGCACGAGTGGACTGGAAGCGTTTAGCTATGGACTGCCTGTCTTCAGACTCCGCACACAATATTTAGATCTGGAAACTGGGGAGGATGACTTCAAGCCGGTAGTAATAAATAGTGTTGCTGAAATAGATGCTTCTGAATTAATTTATAATCCGCATGGGCAGGTTTTTAGCGAGGTTCAAGAAGATATTTGGGTTAGACACTTAAACTGAAGATTTAAGATAAATCTGTGAAAGAAAAATTAAGAATTATTGTTGAGCTCTTAAAGCGATATAGAAATCGTAGCTTTTTTGGATTTGTACAGGGTCATTCCTACATAAATCAAGATCAAGTTAAACTACTGTCTGAATTAGCCCTTGCGGAATACGATTCTTCAATTATTTCGAGATATGAAGCAACTTTTGCGGCGACGATTGCCTCCAAACCAGAGCCTTCTTTCTGCGTAAGCTATGCTGCTGGAAGGATGGCGTTTTACGCGCTTTTAAGATACTTAAAGATTGGGGAAGGTGATGAAGTCATCCTTCAAGGTCATACATGCTCAGTTATGCCAAATGCCATAATAAGGACGGGAGCCACCCCGATATTTGCCGATATCGATGCAAATACTTTTGGATCTTCAGCAGTAGAAATTGAAAAAGTAATCACATCAAGGACAAAAGTAATCGTAGCCCAGCACTCCTTTGGAATTCCCTGTGATATACTTCCAATCGTGAAGTTGGCAAAAAGGTATGGAATATTTCTCCTGGAAGACTGTGCGATTACTGTAGGGTCAAAAGTAAATGGCGTTCAGGTAGGGAATTTTGGAGATGCTGCCATATTTTCTACAGACCATAGTAAGCCGTTAAATACAATTATTGGTGGATTATTATTCACCCGCAACACCGATATTTACAAGCATTTAAAGAATGAACAATCAGGACTTCCCGGTTTGTCAAGCGATAGACAAATAGCACTTTTCGCCACATTTATTTTTGAGCAGGAGTATTACAATCCTCAAAAATATGGTCAATCTTTTTTTATGAATAAGATCAAAAAGTTGAGGAACAGATATTTAGAGTCCTATTTAACCAATGATTATGGTGAAAAGCCTTCAACACAATACCCTTATCCTGCGAGAATGCCGACATTCTTAGCGCAGCTGGGTCTTTTTGAAATTGACCATTGGAACCAGGAACAAATAAAGCGACAGAGTCTTTTACGTAGTTTTTTAAGCCAAGCTGAAGCCATTGGGCTTAAAAAATATATACCCAAAATATATTATGATAATAAGGTGGAAATTATTCCATTGCGCTTTGTCTACGCTCATCCAGAAGCGGCGAAGATAAAGAGAAAAATGTCAAATAATATAGATGTTGATTGGATATGGTTTCGTGAGCCTATTATCACCTGCAGTGATCCGCATGTATTTGGATACACAGATGGCTCCTGCCACATTTCTGAAGAAACTGGGCGAGAAATCATTAACTGGCCTTGTATATTTAGCAAATCGGATAACATTGTGCTGCTTGATTATTTTAGAAAGGCTCATAATCAATGAATTCGATATTGCTCAAAAACAAAACAGTCCTGGTTACAGGGAATACTGGGTTTAAGGGTTCGTGGCTTTCAACCTGGCTGACTATGCTTGGGGCTGATGTAATTGGCTTATCTGATCAAGTCCCAACAAGACCAGCTCATCATGATATGGTAAAAAACTTCCTTAAAGAGGATATGCGAATAGATGTTCGGGATGCTGATGCAGTTTATAATGCTATCAATTCTATCAAGCCCGATTTTATATTTCATCTGGCTGCCCAACCGATTGTTTTAGAATCATACAGAGTTCCGCTGGAAACGTTTATCACCAACACTATGGGCACGGCGCATATTTTAGATGCACTACGTCGTATCAATCATACTTGCACAGCTGTGATGATTACGAGCGATAAATGCTATGATAATGTCGAGTGGACCTGGGGATATCGGGAAACGGACCATTTGGGAGGGAAAGATCCTTATAGTGGTTCCAAAGGATCTGCAGAGCTGGTCATTAAAAGTTATACCGAGTCATTCTTTAAAAAAACAGAATCAAAAGTTCGGATTGGAATTGGAAGAGCAGGGAATGTCATTGGTGGTGGAGACTGGGCTCCCAACAGAATAGTACCTGATTGCATAAATGCATGGTCCCTAAAAGATAAAGCCAAATTGAGAAACCCAAACTCCACACGTCCTTGGCAGCATGTCCTTGAACCCTTAAGTGGATATGTCACTCTGGCAACTACCCTCCACCAGAACAGTTCCCTAAACGGTGAGGCATTTAATTTTGGCCCACCCGCCTACCAGAACCACTCAGTTGGTGAGTTAGTAGGAGAATTAACCCAACATTGGCCTGGCTCGGATTGGGATGAAATGCCTGCTCCGACCGCCTCACCACATGAAGCGGGGTTATTAAAACTTAATTGTGATAAAGCATTACACACTTTAGGATGGAGGGCTACTCTAAATTTCTCTGAAACCGCTCGTTGGACAGGTAACTGGTATAGAACTTATTACCAGGAGGGAGCCGTAGCGGCTGGCAAGCTAACCTCGCAACAAATCGAAGAATTTATGCAGTTAGCCCACTCCCGTCATTCATTCAAGATTGGTTAATATTATGCTAATAGGGATGAAAAAAACTGAACTAAATATTTTGTCTTCTCAACAAGGCACTGTAATGCACGGAATAAAAAGCACAGATAATGGCTTTAATGGTTTTGGCGAAGTCTATTTCTCAACTGTGGATCTTGGTGCAATTAAGGCATGGAAACTGCATAAAAAAATGACCTTAAACCTTTTTGTCCCTATTGGAAAAGTGTTATTTATTTTCCTTGATAAAAGGGAGGACTCAGAAACGTATCTTAAAAACTATAAAGTTATTTTATCCCCGCATCCATATTTCAGATTGACTGTACCACCTGGGATTTGGTTTGGTTTTAAGGGATTGGATGCAGGCATTAATTTGATCACAAATGTTGCGAACGTAGCCCATGATCCTTCTGAAATATTGAGAAAAGAAATTGATGAAATTGATATGGATTGGAGTATCGAATGAAAGTTGTAATCCTTGCTGGTGGTTTGGGAACGCGTCTTGGTGAATATACACAGAGCATACCCAAACCCATGGTTCCCATTGGAGGGCGACCAATCATATGGCACATCATGGAACGATATGCCCAATATGGGCATAAGGATTTTTATATTGCCTTAGGTTATAAAGCAGAAATTATAAAGGAATATTTTCTTACCTCGAAAACACTTAACTCCGATTTTTCCATAGACTTATCAAGCGGTAAAATAACCATCCATAATACAAATAGCGTGGATTGGAATGTGACCTTGGTCGACACTGGTTTAGATTCGATGACAGGTGGTAGAGTAAAACGTCTAAAGGCCTATATCGGAGATGAACCATTCCTGCTTACCTATGGCGATGGAGTCGCAAATATCGATATTGAAAAGTTAATCAATTTTCATACTAATCATGGCAAAATGGTGACCGTAACCGCGGTGCACCCAATTGCACGTTTTGGCGAGCTTGAAATATCAAATGATATTGTACATTCCTTTAAAGAAAAACCACAGGTGGCCCGTGGCTGGATAAATGGAGGTTTCTTTGTTTGTCAACCTGAATTTATAGATTTGATAAAGGATGACAAGACCGTTCTTGAAGCTGAACCACTCGAAAAGGTAGCTTCAATGGGAAATTTAGTAGCCTACAAGCATTCAGAATTTTGGCAGTGCATGGACACTAAAAGGGACAAAGATCTATTGGAAAACATGTGGCAAAACAATAATGCCAGTTGGTTAATTTAATTCAAATGGAAAAATCAATCATTCGCTTATCAAAATCCTGTATTGGTCCCGCTGAAAAGCAGGCAGTACAAAGAATTTTGGATCAAGAATATTTGGGGATGGGACCTGAAGTACAGAAATTCGAAGCTGAATTGTCGGTATTTTTTAATCGACCAGCCGTGTGCGTAGTTAACGGCACAGCAGCATTACATCTATCCCTGCAGGCGTGTGGATTGGGGAGGGGTGATGAAGTCCTGGTATCATCCTTGACTTATATTGCCTCATTTCAAGCTATCTCTGCCACAGGGGCTACACCAATAGCATGTGACATCCATGCTGAAGATTATTTGATTGATCTGAATGATGCAGAGAGAAGAATTACAACAAGGACAAAGGCAATTATGCCTGTTCACTACACAGGTGGTGTTGGAAATTTAGATGCAGTGTATGATTTTGCTGTCAAGCATAGTTTACGTGTGATTGAGGATGCGGCTCATGCATTTGGAACGATTTATAAAAATAAAAGAGTAGGTGGGTTTGGTGATATTGCCTGTTTCAGTTTTGATGGGATAAAAAATATATCCTCCGGAGAAGGAGGGTGCATTGTCACCGAAGATGTAGATATTCTGCAAAAAGTGAGAGATGCAAGACTCTTAGGTGTAGAAAAGGATACTGAAAACAGGTTCTCGAGGGAACGGAGTTGGGAATTTGATGTAAAGGCGCAGGGGTGGCGATATCATATGAGTGATATCATGGCCGCTATCGGAAGAGAGCAGCTAAAAAGATTCTCTGCGTTTTCGGAAAAGCGTCAAAAAATTGCAGCAGCATATGATAGAATTTTCCAAGATCATCCGATAATTATGCCACTAGACAGAGATTATAATACAGTTGTACCGCATATTTACGTGGTAAGGATAATAGGGATGGAGAACCGCAGCGATATTCAAAAACAGCTGCTGGATATTGGTATTCAAGTTGGATATCATTATCAACCAAATCATCAATTGAGCTATTACCAAAGTAAGAAATTGTGGGATTTCCCCATTACGGAAGGTGTGCACAGGGAGCTACTGACTCTGCCTTTGCATTTTGATTTAACAATAGACGATGTTAAAACTATTGCTTTTGAGCTAAAAAGAATTTGTCGGGATATAAATGTTGACAAATAATATGGGTGATCCATTAGTTAGCGTAGTAATGAATTGCTATAATGGTGAACGATATCTGCGAGAAGCAATACAAAGTGTTATCGATCAGACCTATACGAACTGGGAAATAATTATTGTGGACAATAAATCCACGGATGAGAGTAGTGTAATTATATCCAGTTTTAATGATCCAAGGATAAAATATTCCCTCTCTGACCAGCACGTAACACTTGGAGTCGCAAGAAATCTAGCATTGGAAAGAGTGAACGGCGATTACATATGTTTTTTAGACGTGGATGATGTCTGGTATCCGGATAAAATATTAGAGCAGCTGGCAATATTTGAGCTAAATGACGTGGGTCTCGTTTACAGTCTCGCTGATCGGATTGATGCAGAAGGTCTTCATATTGACTTTAAGCAAAATTACCATTCATCTCCGCATGAGAGGATAGCATTTATAGATATATTGACTAATTACAATATTGTAATGTCAACTGTCATGATCTCAAAACCGGTTTTATCTGATGAGAAAGATAGATTTGATATTCTGCTGAAACATGCTGAAGATTATGATCTATTTGCAAGGGTATTACGTAAATATTCTGGAATACGTATAAATAAAATACATGTATCCTATCGTCTACATGAGGATCAATCAACCAGGAACAATTATGCTTTGTCAGCACTTGAAATGAATTATATCCTACTAAAACTAACCCTGATTGATAAAAAGCTATTTGAAAAGCATAAATGGGAACTAAGGAATTTTTATGGCAAATTAGCGTTTCAGGAATTTATTAACTATGTGGTATATATGGACTCACCAAAGACCGCAAGGCAAAAGTTGCTCCCGTTTATATTTACTTCTTTCAAATACTTTGCACTATTTGTACTGAGCTTTTTTAGCCCTAAATTAATTAAGGGATTATGGAATTACACGAGGAGAAAGTCTTCAAAAGTGAATCCAATTGGGTAGGATATTTTCATGGTTGTAACAGAGGATAACTTGAAAATAGAATCCATATTTAAGCAGAAAAATTAACAGGTATGTTTTTAATTGTTTTAGTCACGGTTTTAGCGTGTGTTATTTATGGATTCTTAAGGCCCAGCAGTGCCGCAATGCTAATTCTGGTGCTTGTTCCCTTACTGGGACCAGGAGGTTTTTACTTTGGTGTGAATACGATTTTCCCCGTAAACGCGTATAGACTCGGTTTTTTTATGTTGATTGGAATCTTGTTTAAACGACAGACTAATGTGATAAACATAATCGCGACAAAGAGATATACACACATTTTCATTTTTTATTTTACAGTATTAATATTACTGCAAGTCAGGCATTATCCTGTTCCAACTCTTTTTACGATGATACCTTTTTATACAATCTCATTGTTTTTGCCATTTGTGCTCCTGCGTCGTTTTGATGATATCTATAAAATTGCCAATGTGTTTGTTATACACGCGGTTATCATATCAAGTTTTTGTTTGATCGAATACTACACCTCATTCAGCATAACAGCCTTTATTCGTGAGTATTCTGGTGTGAATATTGAAGATTTACAGACGAAAGGAGGCATTGAAAGATTCCGGGGCGGTTTCTATCGAGTAGCGGGTCTCCACGGAAATTCTGTTCAAACAGCATACCACTTATTATTTCTTTTCCCATTGACAATATTTTACTTAAAATACGAACGCTCGCTGATTCGAATTATCCCCCTATCCTTGGTTTTAGTTAGTCTCTTCCTCTTGCAAACGAGAGCGGCCATCATTGCCGTTATTGCAACAGTGATATTTATACAATTCTTATTAGTTAAACATTACGGTATCCGCCCGGCAATATTAAACGCGATAAAAACAACACTTATTCTCGGAATTATATTTTCATTCCTCCTTGTATTCAGTGATGAATTATCCAAAATAGCCAGGACTTTCATATCAAACATTTATGAATCTATATTTAGTTCAAGTCAAGTCAACTATGGAACACAAAATGATTTGTACTATAAATTAAATAGATTGCCAATTGCCTTTCAAATATTTCTGAAGCATCCTCTAATTGGATATTTAAGCTCACCTCGCTATGCATATTATGTGCTAATGCGTACAGATGATGTCCCCTCAATTGTATTGAACCTCCTTGGAGGTGGCGTGCTTCTTGCGAGTCTATATGCATATGCGATGGTGACGTCGGTGTATAAAACAGTTAAAGGAATTAAGCTACTTGATACACGGAAACAAAAGGATTTAGTGATTTATTCAGGTGCTGCAATGTTTGGCGGGATATTTGTGACACTATCCAATTGGGCAGAAGAGCATTTTTTATCTATCTTTTTACTATATTTTATTCTAAGATATTTAAGAGAAATGATACTTGAGAAAAAAAGTATTTCGAGTATTTAAACATATTATCCTTAATTGATAAATTTTAACATTCAATATGAAAATATTAATAGTCTGTAGTGGAAATTCCGGGAAAATTAGTTCCTTTGTAGAGGAACAAGAGAAAAGTCTATCCGCAATTGGGTATAATACTGAATATTATGTCATATTGGGTAAAGGGATTCTGGGATATATTAAAAACTTTAAACCATTAATAAGTAAAATTAAACAGTTTAGACCAGACATAATTCATGCACATTATGGATTCGCAGGATTACTTGCATGCCTCCAAAGGAAAATTCCAGTTGTGATCACATACCATGGTTCTGATATTAATATTAAAAATAACAGATTGGTCTCAACCATTTCTTCTCGGCTTGCAAGGGTTAATATCTTTGTGCATAAAAACTTGGCTAAAAAAATATACTGGAAAAAAAATAATATAGTCATCCCATGTGGAGTAGACTTAACGATATTTAGAGAAATGGATCGGAACACCGCGAGAATAATAATGGGTTTAAGGGAGAATGCCTACTATGCATTATTTAGTGCCTCTTTCTCTAATTTAAATAAAAACTCGAAATTGGCAATTGAGAGTATAACACATTCGGGGATGAAAATAGCCTTAATTCCGCTTGAAAATTTTACGAGGCACCAGGTTAACTTATTATTAAACGCAGTAGATTTTTTACTAGTAACGTCTATTTCAGAAACAGGTCCATTGGTGGTTAAGGAAGCAATGTGTGCAAATTGTAGATGCGTATCGACGGATGTAGGTGATGTGAGGTGTATAACTAATGGTGTAAAAGGATATTATATCGCTGAGGATGATAATCCAGAAACAATAGGGAAATTGATTGTGGCTACTATCGAAGATACGGAAAATAATAGGATGATAGATGGAAGAACAAGAATAACGGAGTTGAATTTGGATCTTGATAGTATTGCTAGATTAATCTCAATAATATATTGTGAATATGTTTAATGCAGATCAAGGTCAGTCAGATAACAGTTGAAGATTATGAAAAATGGGATAGATGTCATTAAAATATTTATAGATATTGGCCACCCTGCTCATGTTCATTATTTTAGAAATGCAATTTCTATATTTAAGAGTAATGGGCATGAGGTATTAGTTACAACGCGTAAAAAAGAGGTTACAATTGAGCTACTTGAATACTATAAAATACCGTATATTTATATCGGTAAAAATTATCAAACATTTATTGGGAAGTTCTTTTCAATATTAAGAAATGATTTCTTAATACTTATCGCAGCTTATAAATTTAAACCTGATATATTTTTAAGCTTTTTACTGCCATTCCCAGCTCATGTTGGTTTCCTGCTAAATAAGCCTGTCATTGGTTTTGGTGACACCGAAAATGCAAAGTTATCATTAAAACTAACTAAGCTATTTACAGATTGTATACTGACACCATCTTGTTACATGGATGATCTTGGTGAAAAACAAGTTAGGTTCGATGGGTATATGGAATTGTGTTATCTTCACCCAAATTATTTTGTTCCCAATCCTAAAGTTTTGGATTTCTTAAACTTGGATATCAAAGATAAATATATAATTCTTCGTTTTGTTTCGTGGAATGCCAATCACGACATAGGGCATAAGGGCATAAGTATTGAAATGAAAAAAAAAATTGTTCATACATTGAGTAAATATGCCAAAGTGTTTATCTCTTCAGAAAACGAACTACCCCATGATCTTAAGGATTATCAAATAATAATACCACCCGAGATGATGCATGATGGAATAGCATTTTCAAGTTTACTATACGGAGAAAGTTCTACTATGGCTTCAGAAAGTGCTTGTCTTGGTACTCCTGCAATATTTCATGATGATTATGGTCGTGGATATACAAATGAGGAAGAAAAAATATATAACCTTGTGTTTAATTATAGTGAATCAGCTGAGGATCAAGAAAAATCATTAAGCAAGGCTATTGCCATATTGGAGGGAGATGATAGTGCTGTTAAATTCGAGGAAAAGAGAGAGAAGATGTTGTCAGAAAAAATTGATGTAACTTCATTTATGGTATGGTTTGTTGAGAATTATCCGCAAAGTTACAGGATAATGAAGGAAAATCCAAATTATCAGTATAACTTCAAATAGATGCATATTTATTAGTTAATCTACGATATGCCACGTCCATGATAGGTAAATGCGATTAAATGCTAATTAAAAGAAATAAAATTCCTGTTAAAGAGATACTTTTAATAGGAATCATGCCAAGCTTTGTTAAGAAACTCATATATCGAATTAAAGGATACAAAATTGGGAAAAATGTATCATTTAGTTTTGGGAGTGTAATTATTGGGAAAAATGTACTAATTGGTGATGATTCCTCATTTGGCTTTGTTTCAGTAGTGAGAGGCAGTACAATTGATATTGGAAGGTTTGTTACGTTAGGCTCCTTATCAATGATTGACACAGAAACAATCATAATTGGAGACGATTCAAGGATCAATGAAAACGTTATTGTTGGCGGGATTAAAACACCGGACTCAATGCTAAAAATAGGCAGGCGGGTAATTATTATGGAATATTCATTTATTAATCCCACTAAACCCATAATAATTGGTGATGATTGTGGAATTGGAGGTCATTGCTTATTATTTACGCATGGCTCCTGGCTATCACAATTAGATGGATTCCCAGTTACATTTGCTCCTATTACCATGGGTGAAAGAGTCTGGTTGCCATGGAGAGTATTTATCATGCCTGGTGTGGAAATAGGCAATGAAGTCGTAGTCGGAGCTAATTCTCTAGTTTCAAAGAGCCTCCCTTCCAATGTTTTAGCTGCTGGAAGTCCTGCAAAAATAATAGTGAAAAATTATCCAAAGCCAATCACACGGGAAAAGCGGGCTATAATATTTAAAAGTATACTATCAGATTTTATTGGTCATCTGAATTATCATGATTTCGTGATTAAGGTTTATAAAATGGATAGTAATTCAAAAAAAATAGAAATATCTAAAAAAAAGAAATCAGAAATATTTATTAAAATAGATGACAGTGAGTATAGTTTTTTTGCAGAAGATAATCTTTTAGTTGTAGATTCGGATTCTGGTATTGAAGGTGACTACGCCATGGCAATCGATTTAGTAAATAAAAAGAGAATCGGTACATCTGATGTTGGTGAAGAATTTGTAAAATTTATTTCAAGATATGGTATCAGATTTGACCGATTAGATTAATCGTTCCGTTGGTTTCAATATAAAACGATTTCAAATGGTAAGATCCTGTAATACACTTTGTTTAGGAGTTCACTTATCATGACAAAATATCCTTGTGCATTTTACTAATTCTATTGCGGGTCATGACAGTAATCTCAGCATGATATCCTGGATGTATTGCACTAGACAGCATCTTAAATAAATGCTGCACCTTAATATGTTGCATGATTTGTTGAAGAGTGGTATCATTAGGTAAATAACGCAAGCAAATGTAATCTGATAGGGTGAGGTAATGTGGCAAATAGGGAGTTAGATTTTATCGATATTCTAGAAATTCATAAGGGTATGATGGCAAGCTATTCTCAAACCATAACTGAGAGTGATATTGAAGCCTTTGCTAGTGTATCCGGAGATAGGAATCCAGTTCACTTAGATGAAAGGTACGCAAAGAAGTCACAGTTTAAAGGTAGAATTGCTCATGGTATGCTGACGGCATCTTTTTTTTCCCAGATATTTGGCACGATAATTCCAGGACGCGGTTGTGTTTATGTCTCTCAATCACTACGATTTAGAAAACCTGTGTATATTGGGGATACTATTGAGGCTCGTGTCACCGTGGTTGACGTTATTCTGAGAAGTAGACGTATCATCTTCGAAACTGTGTGCATTGTCGATGGTGAAATTGTAACTGACGGTAGAGCTGAGCTATATCAGCCTGAAGATGGGCAGTAAATTATAAGTGATTTGGTTTTCTTCGTTAGGAACAGATCCTACTTCCATCTGTTGGAAGCACTCAGCATAGATGCAAATTATTAATGACAATATGGTTTCGATTAGAAACCTCATTATAATTACTATAATCATTAATACGATGTTCTAGTAATAGGATCTGCATGAATGGACATGATTTATGAGAAGTAACTTTAACAGCGGTAAAGACTTCACTCAAAGTAAATACGAGAATCTAATGGAAAATATCCTTTTTCGTAAAATAAGTATTCAAACATTTAAAGACTTTTTAAAAAGTCCTAACCTATCTTGTCTGATTCTAAGACATGATGTTGACCTTTTACCTCAGAATTCGCTAGAATTTGCGAAAATTGAAGCAAAGATTGGGGTGCTTGGCACATATTATTTTCGAGCAGTTCCTGAAAGTTGGGATAATAAAACGATTATAGAAATAGCCTCATTGGGTCATGAAGTGGGTTATCACTATGAAACCATGGATACTGCGAAAGGAGATATTGATCTGGCTTGGGATCAGTTTCGATATCACTTAGACAAATTACGGAAATTAACTGATGTAAAAACCATCTGCATGCATGGGAGTCCACGATCAAAATATGACAATAAAACGCTATGGGATAAATATGACTACAAAACTCTTGGAATCATTGGTGAACCATATTTTGATATTGATTTTAATAAAGTATTCTATTTAACAGATACTGGTCGGCGCTGGGATGGCTGGAAGACATCAGTTCGGGACAAAGTTCCGCAACAAATTGACTGGGTCCATCAGGAACTGGTATTTCATTCGACTCAAGACATTATCGCTTCAATTAAAGCAGATAAATTTCCAAACAAAGTCATGATGACATTCCATCCCCAACGCTGGCACGACAAGAAAATTCCCTGGCTAAAGGAATTGATTGGTCAATCACTAAAGAATCAGATTAAGAAATTCCTATTTGTTGAGCGATGAAGATGATGACTACCACCTCATGTTGAATATACAGATTCAACATGAGGACACCTTATATATCATAACTTCAATAACTATAATTAACGTCAATCATATTGACTAACCGATTTCTAGGCTTAAACTTGATCCGGAAAAAATGTCATAAAGCGTGTTTGTAAGCATTAAAGATATTTATGTGGTAGCCAATAGCTTTTGTGTAGACAACCGACTAGAAAATGAATTGATCTATGTTTTCAAAAACCAGACAAATTATAACTGACATTCTCATTGTGAGCGTCGTTTATTTTGCCACTTACTGTGGCAAAACTAACTCGGTGAGACTAAGTTCAAGTTATCTCACGCTTTATGGGTTAATATTAATATGTTGGGTAGTCTTATCTGTCTATCATGGAAAGTATCGTTATTTTGTCAACGGCTTTCGCCGCTATTATGTCCGCTCCTGCTTTTGGGTCGCCGCGTTTAGCCTTTTTTTCATAACCCTGATCATTTCAATATCCGGGATGACCGAGGTATCACGGGGATTTTTACTCCTTACCATATTTCTACTTTTTACGGTTGAATTATTATTTGCCTTCCTTCTCTCTCCTCATGTCCCAGATGGTAATTCAGTTGAAGAGATCTTTGGCGAGCAAAAGAAATTCAAGGATCTGGTGCGAATTAAATATTTGCTGCCCAGTGCCATCTGGTTATTCATTTTATTCTTTTTTATGGTATGGCTGAAAACCTCCCATGTGTATTACTATCCCAGATTGGAACATATCCTCCTTATTCTCTTTGGATCATGGATCTTGGCCACTTTTATTACCTTCAAGTTTGGTCAGAATAATCATCGCAACGTTTATTATTATGTGGCACCTTACTTGAAATCAGGGATCCTGATGCTTTTGTTTATAAGTATCTTTTATTATTTCCTCAGACTCGAACCATTGAGTCACTTCCTATTATTTGGGACTGCAATTGTACACGTTACCCTGGAATCCCTGATTTTTACGATAATATTTCTGGTAAAATACGTTGATAGTCCAGATCGTGCTAAAGAGTTAATAACGTATACACGTAACACTGACAACAAACTCAATAAATCACACCAGAGTGCACGCTCTAAGACCAATGCCTATACGTTAGAGGATATTATCAAAGAGGCACTTCCCCTGGAATCGGATCATCTGAAACTGCTCCTTCCAGAAGAAATTCTTCATCGAACCTATGGGAAACACGAGATATGCCTGCTGGAGACTGAATCTGTCTTTAATATTGAGGTCCTTGAGGCAGACAGGTATACACTGCTCATAAACCTCAGAGAATTAAACAGTATGCGCCGGATTAACCGGTATCTCCTTAGTACCCATAATAAAATAGTCCCAGGTGGCTGGATCGTTGGGAATTACACGGCCCTAGAGGACGATTGGTTAAGATTACGATCCAAGATGCCCAAACTGATATTTTCAATTCTCTATCCGGTATATTTTAGCCTGCATCGGGTCATTCCTAAAGTGCCCTATCTCAAAAGCATTTACTTCACACTCACCCATGGAAAAAATAGAAAGTTATCGCGGGCTGAGGTCCTTGGACGTCTGGCCTACTGCGGATATCAGATCGTCAATGAGTACAAGGACAATAATCGCTCAAATTTTATCGCTCAGAAAACCTATACACCCTCGATCAAACAAAATCCTTCATATGGTCCTTTTATTAAACTGGATCGTATTGGTTATCGGGGGGAGCACATCATAATTTATAAACTCAGGACTATGCACCCCTACAGCGAATTTATCCAAAAAGATATTTATGAGCAAAATGCCTTAAATGAATCAGGAAAGTTGAAAGATGATTTTCGCATCACGAAATGGGGGAAAGCCTTCCGAAAAATATGGCTGGATGAGTTTCCCCAATTGATCAATTGGCTCCGCGGTGATATCTCAATTGTGGGTGTGAGGGCCTTAAGTGAGCACTATTTTTCACTTTACCCCAGCGATCTTCAAAACTTACGCATCAAATTTAAACCAGGACTCATTCCTCCCTATTACGCAGACCTACCCAGGAATTTTGAAGAGATCATTGAGAGTGAGAGGACATATTTACTTTTGAAACAGGATCAGCCACTTAGAACGGATTTTAAGTATTTCTGGAAAGCCTTCTTCAATATCGTGATCAAGGGCGCCCGGAGCCAATGAGTAGTATTGGTAGATCATTCCTGCTCCTTAGCTTTTGGAGCATGGCGTTCGCTGGTTCACCCTATTTATCGTTAACGAATCATGAGATTTACTCCCTCCTTGAGTATCGGCTATTAAATCAATCCGATAGCACAGGGATTTTCATCTTAAATCAACCCTACAAAGATGGACAGATAGAATCATTGCTTTCCGAGGATCGCGAGTTCAAGGAATACTATCAAGGGTTGAACTATTTTGCCAATCAAGGGACACAGGAAGGCATTGCACTTAGAGTTTGCCCCAGTCTCAATCATTACAGTGATGGAACCGATCGAGCCAGCTATGTTGGATCCTCCCTGGATGGGATGATCAGGATCTCTGATGCCCTGTTTGTCAATGAGATCGAACTGGATAAAAAATATAGCTATGATGAAGACTTTCATGGAGACAAGAGGGAATGGCTCACAGGATATTTTCAGAGTTCCTATGGGATATACGAGAATAAGGGTGTAGAACTTTTTGCCGGCAGGGTCTCGAGGAATTTTGGGTCCCTGAATGATTATGGCTTGATCTTATCAAATAATCCTTATGCATTTGACCATTATGGATTCTCTGCTACAGGTAAACAGTTTAAATATTCATTTTATACAACTCGCCTTAATGACATGCAAGCAGTTGATCTACAAGGTGGGCTTATCCCCCTGGATACTGTCATGAACTCAAAAAGATTCTGGGCGATTCAACGTTTGGATCTTAAGGTCAGCGAGAAACTGCAATTGGCATTTTCAGAAGCCACTGTGTATGGTGGGCCGGATCAGCAATTTGTGGCGGCTTATTTGAATCCCACCCATTTTTTCTATGCCGCCCAACGAAATCAGGGGATCCAACTCAACTCATTCTGGCAAATCAATGCCTTTTATAAACCGGTCACCGGTGTGGGTATCTATGTAGACCTGTTTGCCGATGACCTGATCGTGAATAATGAACCCGGCGTTGATGACCGAGCGGTTCATCCTGATCGACTGGGACTCATGCTAAAGGGCAGCTATGCCAACAAGAGGAATACTCTGCAGTCCCTGCGGTATGTGGGGATATGGAATGAAACCTACACTTCCTACCGCAGCTTTGAGAATTATACCTATTTCAAAAAGGGGATGGGATATCCAAACAATAGTTTTGAAGGTCTGAAGTATTCAGTCAGCAATTTTAGCTTTCTGCCTTTATTTGTGCGCGGGGAACTTGAGGTCTGGAGACAAGGTGATAGAAACTTGGCTGACCCCTTCCATGACGAATTGAATGACTTTCCAGTGGGGCCTGTGAGTCGGGGATACAGCGTCGGTGTCAGTGTTTCATACTTATGGCAGCATAAGTATCATTTACAATTTGATTATGATCTGGTAAACCTGCCGGCAGCCTGGAATAATGATATCAGCATGGATGCCGAATACGAGCTCCAGTTCACAGCCCAATATTATCTAAAGCAGAACTTCTAGTTGCCAATAATATTGTGAAAAAAAAAGCTCCTGGATTTCCAGGAGCTTTTTTTAAAAACTAATAGTGCTAAGTTTAGAATAAAGTGCTGATATCGTAGCTAAGCATGACACCAACATTTAGCCAGAGGTAGCCAGCATTTTCGTCCCCAGACGCCTCGCCACCACTATCCAGAGTCGCATTGGCGCGCAAGTAGGGTTTGACCACAATTGGCATATCCGGAATCACGTAGTTGAATGCAGCACCACCGGTGAAGCCAAGACTTGCACCAAAATATCCGGCACCTACCTGGACAGCGACATTGCCCTGAGGTGTTTCATAGACCGAGGTGTTGGCAGTTGCCAGGGCATAAATGCCTGAAATTTCTCTATCTGCAACAGTAGAGTTAGAGAAACCAAAGGTTCCGATCTGGGCGCCAAAACCAATGTTTAAAGGACCTACTGCAACGCCAAAAGGTGTATTGACGACCACTCCAATGGCAGGAGCACTCTCGTCATAAGAAGATCCTAGACCACCATGAAGATACACAGGGTACCCAACATCCAAACCAACCGTATATCCAATCAGTTCAGATCCACTGGCGGCCACCATCTCAGTGCCTTCATCGGCCAGCATGGCTTCCAGGGCATCACCTGATTCTTCCATGGGCGCTTCTTCTTCCATTACGGCTGCGGAGTCAGCTTCTAAAAAGTCCATGGACATATCGTCTGCCATTGTGTCAACGGCAGCAGTATCTGCCATCATTTCAGCATCCATATCCTCAGTGGCGGCTTCCATGCCTTCCTGACCGAATGCAGCGACGGCTAACACCAAAATAAATAGTAACATATAACGTTTCATGTATCCTCCAAAATCTGTCAATTTGTTCGGGTCAGGATGACCTCAATTACCAAATCACCTAGAAACAAGCCCAAAGGACTGTTTTCTTTCTTTATAGTGCCCAAATAATAGTCCTAAGTACAAGCAAAAGCAATGATCAATCTACTTTTTTGTTTTATTATTTTTGTGTCAGAAGTCAGAAGTCAGAAGTCAGAAGTCAGAAGTCAGGAGACAGAAGTCAGGGGTCTGTCTTCGCTTCCAGCTACGGCGCGACTACGCCCCGGCAGGCAGGGTGACAAAAAGGTGAGACTAAAACCCTAATGGGTCTTTCTGAGCCCGGCGCCTGTCCCGCCGAAGTTGTTACGAAGGCGGAAAGAATCTCAGTCTCCACCTCGATCAAGGAACAGAGATCCTTCGACAAGCTCAGGATGACGAAAGGGGTTTTCACCGAACCTCAAGACGGATCTTTCTGTGCTGAAGGTAAAGAATCTCATAATACACCTGGTCATGGAACAGAGATCCTTTCCACCTTCGTCAAGACTTGAGGCTTCGCTGGCCCCCGCCACGGCGGGATTCAGCTCCGCCCCCACATGTCGGCGGGGTATGCCGGGACAAGTTAGGAGTTAGGAGTTAGGGATCAATCACCCATGATCTTGGTGCGTAGTTTTATGTAAGTCTCACTGTTGGCAATCTGATGGGTGAGGATGCTGAGATCATAACTGGTCATGATTCCCAGATTAAACCAGGTGTAGGAGGGTGTGTCTGTGCTATTCCCGGGATCAACGCCACTGTCCAGTGTGGAGTTGGCCCGGAGATAAGGCCTGATCACCAGGGGATAATTGGGGACGGCATAATCAAATGCTGCACCCACTGTGATACCTATGCTTTTACCAAAGATGCCTGCACCCACCTGGGTGGAGACAGTCCCATTGACCGTTTCCCAGATGGAGGTATTGGCCGTTGCCAATAAGTATCCACCTCCCAGACTTTCACCGGTCACTTTGTGTACAAAACTGTAGTTGCCAAACTGTACACCAAAACCAATCTCCATGGAACCTATGTGCAGTCCAAAGGGGGAGTTGATTGTGAATCCTTCTGCCAGACCTTTATTATCAAAAGAGGCACCCAGTCCACCATAGCGGAAAATCGGCAATCCAAAATCTAATCCTGCTGTGTAGCCGATCAGCTCTTGGCCAACAAGGAGTCCAGTATCCTTCCCAGTCAAAAATGCTTCCAGATCTCCCCCTGCTTCGGACTGTGGGTCATCTTCAACATAAGTCGAATCCAACGCGAACATCGATCCGAGATCAAGACTGTCTGTGTAAAGCGAATCTGAAGAATAATTTAAATAACTCTGGTCGTTCGTAAAATACTGGTCACTGGAAGAGCTGGAAATGTCAACAATCTCAGACAAAGTGTCAGGAATAGCTTCCACTTTTGCAGCAGAAGACGGACTGGTCTGTCCGTAGATTAAAGAGCTAAATAACAGAACATATGGTACCAGGTAACGCTTCACGGATCCTCCACGATTCGAATGACGTTAAAAAAAACAAACTCCAACTACTCAATATATTGCCATAATCATACCGAAAAGCCCGCCTGGCAATCTAAAATTTGCAAAGTGAAATAAAAGTAATCATTACTGGTAAGGTAATCTTTCGATATAGGGTGTATTTGATAAGCACTCAGGGTCATTCTGAGATCCTTCGTTTCGCTCAAGGATGACACACGGGGGGACTTTCATTGTGTTGAGGATTTTTGCTTTGCATGCAGGATGATACCTACTGTGGCCAACTACCCCCATGGGTCTTTCTGAGCCTGAGCTTGTCGAAGGGGAAGAATCTCAAATCTTTCCCGGATGCAGGAATCATAGCTTGTAAAGTAAAATCTGAGATCCTTCGCTTCGCTCAAGGATGACACGACCGGGATATTTTTGACGATGAGGGATATAGGCGTTGACACCTTGAAACCGTTGAAACGGTTATCCTGGACATGGGAGACAGGAGTACACCCGACTGAAGTCGGGTGTTAGAGCGAGCATAGATGCCACATGGCTTTTCAGTAGCACCCGACTTCAGTCGGGTGATTGAAAGCCATCTACCTTATAGCTAACCGTTTCAACGGTTTACTAGAAAATTACATCTCAGTATCCGGGGAGCCCTTAACCCATTGAAGCGCTGGAGAAATCTTCCAATAGTTTGATGATCCGCGATGCAGTCGATCCATCCCAATACCGGGGAATTGTGTAATCGGATGAGGTTTTAGCGAGACTTTCTATGGCTTTGTTGAATATCTCGTCAGCCTTGATCAACTGATTACTGCCCTCCCAGATGGTAACCGGCCTTTCCGTTGTCGGGCGCACTGTCAAACAGGGAATCTTCAGATAGGTGGTCTCTTCCTGTATACCCCCGGAATCGGTTATCACCAGAGCTGCATGAGACATTAATTTGAGGAATTCCAGATAGGAGAGAGGACCTGTTAAATAGATATTTTTGGACCTGAGTAAATCATCCATGAGTCCGAACTGCTCCAGCTTTGATTGGGTTCGGGGATGAATGGGAAAAATGAGCGGCAACTGTTCAGAAACTTTTATCCACTCCTGCACCAAAATGCCAAGGGTTGCCTTGTCATCCACGTTTGAGGGTCGATGAAAGGTCATGATGCCGTATTTGATGTCAGACCAGATATCCATAATTGGCTGAGCGTTCAGATCCATCAGTTTGAGTTCCATGCGGCTGGTCTGCTCCAGATGGGTGACAAGACTATCGATCATGAGATTGCCAAGCATATGGATATGAGCTGGAGCAACACCCTCTGCCTGGAGATTTTCATCTGCATCCCGGGAGGTCGTGATGAACAAATCGGCAATGGCATCTGTGACCAGACGATTTATTTCCTCTGGCATGCCACGGTCACGACTCCTGAGGCCGGCTTCATAGTGGGCTATTTTAATATGCAGCTTTGCTGCCACCAGACTGCAGGCCGCTGTCGAATTCACGTCACCGACCACCATGACCATATCGGGCTGCTCCTGAAAACAGACTGCTTCGAATCGCTCCATGATCAGGGCAGTCTGAACCGCATGGCTGGCAGAGCCTACCTCCAGATTGATATGGGGAGCAGGGATGTTGAGCTGCTCAAAAAAGGAATGGGACATTTTCTCATCATAATGCTGGCCGGTATGAACGAGGAGGGACTCAATGTCAGGATGATCCTTCAAAGCGTGCATGAGAGGTGCGATCTTCATGAAATTCGGGCGGGCACCGGCTACCAGAATAATTTTGTATTTTTTTGATCCCACAGGATTCTCCATTCCTCGTTGGCGGGTAAACTAATTCAAGCATAGGGATGCGGGATAGTTTTTTATCTCAGGGTGTTACCTTGAAACTGTTGAAACGGTTTATGCGCGCGTAATTAGGAGAAGAATGACACGATGTATAGTGGTCACCCCCACAAGTAGCCCCGGCAGGAAAGAGAGGTGTGTTACTGGGGATGGAGGGGTTTGGACTGAATAACTAATAATGATAACGAAGTTGGGCCAGGACGACATGGTCTTTTTCAACTTTATAAACGATCCTGTGTTCGCCGGAAATTCTCCTTGACCAGAAACCAGCCAGGCTGTGGCGCAGGGGCTCAGGTTTTCCAATTCCTTCATAAGGTGTCCGCTGGATCTCACGGATCAGTAAATTGATACGCTTGAAGGTCTTTTTACTGGTTTGTTGCCAGTAAAGATAGTCGTCCCAGGCGTGTTCCGAGAATAGGAGTTTCAATCCTCCAGATCCCTTTCAAGCATAGAACCAGTAGAAATTTCTGCTACTGCATCCAGTAATCGGCGGGCATTATTGGGACTTCTCAATAGATAGGCAGTTTCTTCCAATGATTCATAATCTTCCAGGGACATCATGATGACCGCCTGCTCAGATTTTCTGGTGATGATGACCGGTGCATGGTCTGCGCAAACCTTTTCCATGGTTTTAGCTAGATTACCCCTGGCTGATGTATAAGATATTGTGTTCATAATTCCTCCATAATGGACATGTACAGAATAATGTATGAATCTCCTTATGGAAAACCAGATCTTTTCTTATAAACCGTTTTAACGGTTTACCTACGTGTATTAAGGTGAGATCAGAGATCCCACACACTTCGACCAGCCTTCGCTAAAGCTTCGGCTTGGCAGGCAAGCTCAGTGTGACGCTCGGGATTACGAAATGCGAATATAAAACCCTGATGGGTCTTTGCGACCCGCCGAGGCGGTGGTGGCCTGTCCCGTCGTAGTCCGCAGGACGTAGATGGACAATCTCAGAGTCGAGATCGCCGCGTCACCCCCGACATCCTTGTCGGGGCTTCCTCGCGAAGACGAGAAGGGTAAATTATTGAAACGACCGACACCTCGATACCCCCGCATTATGCGGGGACTCGGCGATCGGATCAAACCAGCCCCTAAACCCCCACTGGTTCCGGCACTTCGACCACTGCCTTGAAGTCCGCCATGGTCGTGGGATAGGCACGCTCCGGGTCCGGGAACTTCCCAACCTCCCAACTTCCCAACCTCCCAACCTCCCAACCCACCAACCCACCAACCTCCCAACCCACCAACCTCCCAACCCACCAACCCACCAACCCACCAACCTCCCAACCTCCCAACTTCCCAACTTCCCAACTTCCCAACCTCCTAACTCACAATAATAACTTTGGAGAACATAGCCCTACCTTTATATTGGCGCGCTTTTTAATCCAGCAGACTGGATTAAAAAGCCCCGGCGAAGTCCCGATCCCGACACTTGTGTCGGGATGTCGGAACGAAGACGGGCTGAAAACTCGAAAGATTTATGAAATTGTCTCAGAATTGATGTCTGGGAACCTGACAAATAAAATAAGTATGAAGGATAGATCCTTATGTCTGGAACTTTGCGAATGCGTGTCTTTTTGGTTGTGCTCCTCATTGGTGCTGCAGCCTACATGCTAAGAGATACCATTAGCTATTACTCAATGAACGATGCCCAAAAAGAGGCTCTCATCGAGAGTGGCGAGATGGAGAAAATGCGAAGAAACATAATTCATCAGGGCCTGGATCTGCAGGGGGGCATGCATGTCGTCCTGGAAGTGGATCTGGAAGAGCTGATCAAAACTCGCGTTAGTGATGGGGACGATCTGATCAATGATCTCATTACATCCAGTCTGAAACAGGCTGAAGAGGAAGAGTCTGGGTTTTTCTCAACCTTCAAAGCCAATGTTGCTGCCACGAATATCAGACTTGCCAGATATTTTCCAGTCTATGAAAAAGGACCCAATGGCGATGTGCTGGATGCGCTGGAATCAGATGCCAAGGACGCTGTTGACCGCGCTGAGGAGATCATCAGAAATCGTGTTGACCAGTTTGGCGTCTCTGAACCTACCATCCAAAGACAGGGTGATTGGAGAATTATTGTAGAATTGGCCGGTATCAGCAATCAGGCGCAGGCCAGAGAATTGATCCAGGCGACAGCTCTCCTCGAGTTCATTCTGGTCCAGGAAGATGCCCAACTCCTGAATGAAGTGATCAGAAATATTGATAAGGCCTGGGCCGCTGATATGGGAGAAGATACAACAACCGTGAAACCTGATGCCACAGCAGCAGATACCAGCTCGGAGGACCTGGCTCCCAGTCTGGCCGATGTCCTGGCCGGTGATGACGGCGACTCATTGAGTATTACCGGTACCGGTGATATCAGTCGCCCCTTCTCATCCCTGATCAATATTGGATCCAATACCATCTGGGTACCTGAAGAAAATGTCAGATCCATCAAATATAAATTGGACAAACCAAATATTGCTGCATCCATCCCTGCTGACTCTCGTCTGGCCTGGGGTGTGAGCACACGGGACATAACAGGTGATGGTCGACTTCATCGTGCCTTATATCTCCTGAAAGCCACTGCAGAACTTAATGGAGATGTGGTGACTGATGCCCGGGAATCTCTGGGTGGTTTCTCAGGAGCCGAGTTTGTCGTCCATCTGAATATGAATGATGAAGGTTCTCGTGAATGGACCAAGATCACAGCTGGGAATGTGGGCAAACGCATTGCCATCGTTATGGACGGAAATGTTCATATGGCTGGTGTGATTCGTGATAGAATCGCCGATGGCCGAACCCAGATCGAAGGCATGAACGACCTGCAGGATGCAAAGAAACTGGCCGTTGTGCTTCGTGCCGGTGCATTGCCCGCTCCCATGATCATTGAAGAGGAGCGGACGATCGGTGCTTCGCTGGGAGCAGATTCTGTTGCCTCAAGTATGAAAGCGACCCTGATCGGTTTTGTCCTGGTGATCATCTTTATGGTGGTCTACTACAGAGGTGCAGGTCTGGTTGCAGATTTCGCGCTATTCCTGAACCTGACCTTTACCCTCGCTGTATTATCAACCTTGAATGCAACACTTACCTTGCCTGGTATTGCCGGTTTGATCCTTACCGTTGGAATGGCAGTTGATGCCAATGTATTGATCTTTGAGCGCATCAGGGAAGAATTGAGAAATGCAAAGACGGTTAAGAAATCCATAGATGATGGATTTAACCGTGCCCTGACGACTATCGTAGATGCCAATTTGACAACCATTCTGGCTGCCGGTGTACTCTGGCAGTTTGGGAGTGGAACCATCAAGGGTTTTGCCACCACACTATTCTGGGGTATCCTAACATCCATGATCACGGCCATCTTTATTACGCGGACAGTATTTATGGTCCTGACAGAACGTAAAACGATGACCAAGCTGAGCATCTGAGGAATTTGAATATGTTTGAATTGATTAAAAATGTGAATATTGATTTTCTTGCCAAAAGAAAGATTGCCGGAATTGGTTCCGGTCTGGTCATCCTGGCAGGCTTGCTTAGTATTGTCCTCCATGGTGGACCGCTCTATAGTATCGATTTTGAGGGAGGTACCGAAATTCAGGTACGGTTTACCCAAGATGCCAGTGTTGAATCGGTACGAGATGCCCTT
This sequence comes from Fidelibacterota bacterium, assembly GCA_021734325.1. GTDB lineage: Bacteria > Fidelibacterota > UBA8477 > UBA8477 > JABMPR01 > JABMPR01. Next base: position 183,754 of record JAIPJF010000002.1, read on the forward strand.
TCAAGTATCGGATATGGTGATGCAGCGATCCGTGAATTCGGGGATGCAAACGAGATCCTGATCCATGTGAAGACCTCAACCCAGAGCGAAGAACAGGTCAGCACCATTCGCCAAGCACTGGGAACGATTCAGGGTGAGGATGCCTACGAGATTCGTCGCCTGGAGACGGTTGGACCAAAAATAGGTAAAGAATTACGTGGTGACATGATCTCAGCAGTGCTTATCGCAATGGCTGGTATCGTGATCTATATCTCCATCAGATTCCAGTTCATGTATGCCATCGGTGCCCTGGTTGCCCTGGCCCATGATGTGTTGATAACACTAGGTGTTTTCTCCTTATTTAATATGGAAATATCACTCTCTGTTCTGGCAGCATTTCTATTCATTGTGGGTTATTCACTGAATGATACCATCGTCGTTTTTGACAGGATTAGAGAAAATGTTAAGGCCAAGCGCCATGACCCCTTTGCTTCTGTTATTAATGGGAGTTTGAATCAGACCTTGAATCGGACCATCATCACTTCATTGACTACGCTGACTGTTGTGGTGATCCTGCTTATTTTTGGAGGTGAAGTGATTCGACCGTTCGCCTTTGCATTGACTGTCGGTCTGATCGTCGGTACCTATTCATCGATCTTCATTGCCAGCCCGGTGGTATTGGTCTGGGATGAGAATCAGAAGAAAAAGAAAACCAGCTAAGTCTGATTCAATAAAAACTTGATCAACAAAAAGCGCCCTTCGGGGTGCTTTTTGTTATCCGCCTTCGCTCAGTGTGACGCTCGGGATAACGAAATGCGAATATAAAACCCTGACGGGTCTTTGCGACCCGCCTGTGTTAATGCCAGATGGCAAGTCCAGTAAAAAATTGAGTTCAAGTAATCAACTCTACATATTGTTTGACTACGTGTTTAGCAATGCCGGTCACCAAATGAACATAATCCACATCCTGCTTGTGCTGATAGGCAGTTTTAA
>JAIPJF010000024.1 GCA_021734325.1 Fidelibacterota bacterium
AAGGGTTATTTCAAGTAAGAATGGAGGAGCCTGATCTACTAAAGTTCGCTGATGTGATGATTATATAAATCCAACAACTCTTTTGATGGAAATCATCATGCAAAACTCATTATCTGACTTTTATATCGGAATCTGGGTAATTGAGAATGTGAGCATAAATAGTGTAGTATTGTTCATGTGAAGGTTAATTATTTATTCTTTTTGTTGTTGAGAAGATTACAATTGAGCTGAATGACCTCGTGATGAGTTCGAGTTGGACCTTTGCTATGAATTCCCACAGGCAGAATCCTACTCCTAATTATTTACCTTTTTTTTGATCCACTGCCTTGTTTAAGGTCACCAGGAATTCATCCAGGGGGACCTTATGTATCTTTGCGGCGCGTTCAACCGTCAGAAATTTTGTGATTACCTTACGGATCGAGTAGCGCCCCACACTTTTTATTCCCAATGCCGTCATAACACCTTCTATGTCACCGTATTCATTAAGAATATCGGCTACAATGGTATCTTTTGTTATTTTCATGTTCATACTCTTCTAGTTTCGGTTCATGGTTTTTGTCGATGAAACAGTATGGTAGGCAATTCCCAGCCAAACCACAGTTCTGACTGCCATAGCTTTAACAGTTTTCATTTTCCAAATTCCGCCAGCAACAATATTCACACCAAATGCAGCATACGTGAACAGGGTGATAGCAACAATTGCTAATGATAAATTTTTTGCCCAGGATCTTCTCATAAAGATACCCATCCCAGCTGCGATATACGCAAATCCCATAATGAAATTGCTCCAAAGCACAAACAACACAACATCACCGGATACAGCACGGGTTTCAGGCACAAAGAGAGTCATGAACCCAGATCGCAGTGTCATCAAGCCAAATATTATGGCCACCAGAGACACCATCCAGGTCACAATTGATCTATCTTTTATATTCACTTAATTGCTCCTTATGAATTTGATGCATTCCATATTTTTTCAATTTTAATTAGTTAGTCTTCTATGATTTTTTAAAAAGGGTATCTGCAATATGGTAATGAAGATAAAAACGATAAATGGTTCCTGTTTGCAGCGTGTCCCTCCAGGAATCACCTCGATAAGTTACAGACCGACCAACTTTACCATATTCACCCCCAAGGGAGTATGATTTCAGGATCCGAGCCTGAAACCCCATGTTGAGGATGTTGATATTCTCAAATCCTTCGATTTCATCATCCCCCATGACGTAGATAAAATATCGTTTTAATCGCAGATAGAAATCTCCCCGCTCTGCCCAGTTAATTCTGGTTATCAGTTTTCCGCTGAAGCCCGGTCCAAAATGGTAATCCCTCACCTCCATGCCATCCTCTGGCAGCTCATCGCTGGTATCTCCTGCGCTGCCCATAAAAATAAATGAAGTTGCCAGTTGGGTTCGGAGCGAAAGATTTGAGTTCAAGGTAAAGTCATGCATCATTCCGGGACCAATGCTTGAACTTGATACCTTATAGTCATCATTGTTCATGAAATCATAATTCTGAAAAATACCTACCGTAGCTTTATGCTGCTTCCCCTCATATTGATATATCCGAAACACCATGCCGCTTGTGTATATCTCCCCCACATAATCCTCACGGCCAATATTGAGTACAGCAATAAACATAAAGTTGTCGAAAGGCTTGAATTTATTGTGTTTTGAGAAGGGATTTCCGTAGACAATATTGAATCGTGCGAATCTGCGTGGCGTTTTGTTCTCAGGTGAATCATCTTCAAATCCAGGACCCGCACCCAAAGATATACCCGCCATTACCGGTGTTTGCTCATACAAATAATTCCGGTGGATTGATGTTCCGAACAGGATTCGATTCAAACCATAACCGCCGGGATTGATCACTCCAGATAGCATCTGGCGCCAAACTGGCTTTACCCGCTCTTCGCCTAATGTAAGTACGGACATTCGGTGCATTATTTCGCCAAAGGCAACGCCACTGGAAGGGGTTGTGATCATATCATTGACTGAAGGGCTTTCATTCTCCATGCCCACTTCCCAGATCAGGCTTGCCAGTGTCGGGTAGGCCAGAGACTGCCAATAACTCAGTCCCTGTGATCGAGCAGCAGTATAAACCAGAGCTCCTTGAGTTGGATGACCTACTTGATTTACATCGAAGGGATCCTCGTCCCAGACCCAACCAGTCTCAAAATTATTCTGTAGGGTGTTGATACTGATATCAGCCCAGTACTGGTCAAACAGATACCAGTTGGTTGCCCAGATAAATGTAGGCTGAGCCAAAGCGTGTATGAAGGCAATTCTATGGGGATGAGACATGCTGCTGTCAGCAGATTGGACTCGGGCAAACAGCGAGAGGGCGCTTATCAACAAAACCAAAGTGATTTTAAGGAAAAACATCATAAAGTGATCCCCATTTGGGTCCAGGATGTACCTTTATGGTTCTCCAATTCAGAGAAGGACCAGCCAATACTCAGCTTACCTACCAGGGATAAATAATTTATCGAGAGATCCATGGCTGAAAGACCCTTCTCTTCATACTGATCCAAGCCCCTCCAAAACGGTTCCTGATATCGAGAATGACTTAGTTTGACTTCTCCGAGCAGATCATCTCTAAATAGAGTATGCGAAGTCTCGACCGACAGGTTAAGCACCTCTTCTGCCCACATATACATAAAGTATTTTTCGCTCAGAGCTTTGGGGCTGGAAACCTGTCCCAACATTGATATTGGCAGACTTTTATCCCCTGCATAATAATCCAGATTGAAAGCACCAGACCATTCAAAAGCCAGATACCCGCCCCAACCCGTCCAAAGGTGACTCTGATTGATGACTATCCCATCCCGCCAGACCCAGTCGCTCTGAAACCCCAGCTTCCAGCCATCAACAACGGGAAGGTCGCGTTTGATATGATCCTCCTTGAACACCATTCGTACAAAGGGCGTCACATTCTCATATTGATCGGGATACTCAAAATCTGGATGGACGGATTGAATACGTCCGGGGTTATCACTTCTTACACCGCCATACAGGACCACCTGTCTGTTCCAGCCACCAATACTTGCTGAATGGACACTTAATTCATGTGAGTGAATGCGATCTGCAATTGGAACCGAAGCAGGCAGATCGTAGTTATGATAGCTGGTACGAGCTTCCAAGGCTGGTCGAATCGAAAAAGGAAGTCTAGTTCCCGTTTTATGATAGGACACCGGATACATGGATAGTTGGGCTCCCCCGGATACATTTCCAAAGTTGGCATCAAGTTGAACCAGGCCACCGAACCGTGATATGGGCATGTCCGTGCGTGTGAACAAGGTTAGGCCATTGGCGCTGCTGAAATTCACCCTCCCTCTGGCTCGAAAATCTGGTTTTTCCTGAAGTGTCAGGGTAATACTGTCCCCCTTTAGGTTGAGTGAGGGAATCACCGCTTGATAAATGTCAGTCGCATAAATCTCATCTATAAGATCATCCAACAACTGCAAATCAAACTTTAACGAATCAGGTAATTTTAGTTTCCCACGAATCATTTCCGATTCAAAATGAGAGCCATCTGATACAAGGGCCAGCCGCATCATTTTCCCATTCAGAGAATTTCTATAATCATCTCGGGGTTGATTCGATTTTGATTCTATTCCATGCTGGTCAAATATTTGCATAAGTTCCCTGGCAGCCTTGACTCCTGCGATATAGCCCGCAGCCATGAGTGCCTCACCGGCAGGGAAATCCAGAACATGATGACCACCTGTGGGTACCCTAAAAAAATAATCCCAGCCGCGCACATCAGCTGAATCACCACTGGCCAGGATGCGTGAATTAAGTGTTTCAAACATTCCTCCCAACCCCCGTATCTGAGATCCATAATCTGGCGCATCTTCGGCGCTGACGGCGATAATAAAATCCGGGTTCTCACCCATGGCGATCTCAACAGGTAGCTTTACATAAACGCCACCATCCACCAGGACTTGACCGTTTTGTTGGATGGGGGAATAAATCAGCGGTATGGACATGGAAGGACGTAATGCATTCGCCAGTGGCCCCGATTTAAATACAACAGGCTCCTGTTTTTGTAGATCCGATGCTACTGCGCGAAAGGGTAGATAAAGTGAGTCAAAGTCCCAATCGGCCTGATAATCTGCCGAAGCGGTTAACAAGAACAGATTCTTCCAGATCAGTCGGTCGTCTAATAGTCCGGCTGAACCAACAATTTGATGATTTGATATTCCTAGAGAGAGATTCCCCAGATAGAGGTCATCTCTTTTCCAGATAGGGAGATCTGATCGCTTTGGTCGACCGATGAACAAATGTTCAATGGTTCCATTGCGAACCATTTCCTCCATTTCAGCCACTGTAACCCCGGCTGCATAGAGCCCACCAACCAAGGCTCCGGCACTAGATCCAACAACAAGATCGACTGGTATATTATATTCCTCAAAAGCCTTAAAAACACCTATATGAGCCATGCCTTGAGCACCCCCTCCGCTCAAAACCAGGGCGACCTTCTGTTCGGCATGGATTTGATGCAAACAGGCTGCGATAAAAAATAGGAAGGTAACCATTCGCCTGATCAACGGAGCTGGCATATATCTCCAGGTTGCCATCAAAACCAGCCTAACACCGAGTCGCTGTAAATGGTGACGACTGCCTTAACCGGTCCAACTCCAGTGGGTTTTCTCTCAATTCGCGTCATTTTATGACCAGATACGGCAACAAAGAGCATTCGGCGTGTGTATTTCCGACACTTAAAATCAGGAAGCTCGAATGGCCATTGGTCTTCATTTTTCTCTTCTCTGGTAAGTTTTTATGCCTAGAAGCTGTACCTCAGCTTCAGGTAGAGCATATCATTTTCATCGTAATACCCGAAATAGGCCAAATAGTCATTTTTGATTCCAGGTAAGAAAATGTTCGCGCCTGCTAAAATTTCGAAACCGTCAGCTAGATCGTATGCTACGGTTGGCCGTACCAGTGCATCTTCATTCACTATGTCGTAATAGGAAAACAACTGGACAGTCAGCAGGTCGTTCAGGAACATCCTGTTGATCAGAAAAGTGGCCATGTTGCTGGCTTCCTCCTGAACAATTGATTCATCGTAGTCCACAATATATTCCTGGATGAACTGCGTACTTACCTTGGTGCTCCCCAGGGAGAAATCCAGGCCAACGAGATAGTGCAGGTAGTCCTTCTCTTCCAAACCTGCAGGCAGAGTCATTACCATAGTTCCAACCTGAAATCTCTCGTTCGCCTGGAAATTTTTCCCTGAGTAATAAGCAATTTCACTTCGGACAACGTATCCCATGATATCCATGCTTGTACTCCCACCCATCAAGGACAATCGATGGTGTTGAGGGGTTAAGGTCAATTTGGGTTGTGGTGTGCCGTTGTCATCAACGCTCATGTCGACTTTGACATGCATAGTTGGATCATCATCATAGACATAGCCACCCATGAACTCGTAATCAATAAACGAGGAAACAGCGGAAAATTTGGCAAAGGTTTCACTGTTCTCCAGAGAGGCCGGTACCACCTTTTGAGAATAGTCATAGCTAAGGGTTGGGCTCACACCGGGGATTGGTGATTCGAATTCAGGAGAACGGCCCCAAAGCGATGTTTCCTCTGCCAGTTGAGTGGCTGTAAAGGCAGGCGCCCAAACCAATTCAAGCCCGGAGTTCCCAATATAGTAATTTGCCTTTAAAGCTGTGATTCCCATACGGATCTCCTCAAAATCCCGAAGCAGGAATTCACTTAGATCTTTGGGAGAAATAATGTCCGTGATAAATACGCCATCTGCTTTTCCCCAAATGATCTGCTGTTTACCCAAACGTAGATCCATATTGTCAAAATATATGTCCAGGTAAGCTTCCCGCAGACCAATGATCAAATCCTCATTCGCATAATGATAGATATATGGGTTGACCTTAAAGGCTACATTTCCGCGACTATCTTCAATATTTAAATTGAACGTATTTTGCAGAATGGAGAATTCATTGGCATCATTTATCAGAAGGCCGGTATAGCTCCGGGCATAGCCTGAGAACTGCAGGCCCTGCGCCGGAAGATTTACTGTATTAAGCAGAAGCAGCAGTATTAAAACTCCAGTTGTTTTATGCTTGCTCGACATTTATAAACCCCTTTTCATCATGCGTTCGCTGAAATTTGCTTCATCAATGCCAGCATCTACTTTCACACCCTTGAATTCCATGCGGGTCGTGTGATCCTTCTGCGCATTTTTCATTTCAGTCCCGGTGATGATCCAGAATCCATTGATCTGCTCAACATTTAACAGAGTAAGTGATTTCAGGTATTCTCCATCCTCATCATAGAATTCCTTCTTTAACCCATACCATCTGTCTTTAACCACCCAGGTGGTGGTCTTTGAGTACATATAATCTTTGTTTTTGGTGACACTTTCTATGACATAGCATTCCAGTCCCTCAAGGGTTTCGGTTCTTAGCAAAGTGTGTGTATCGTCACCGACTTTTCTATCCCCTAGATCATCATAGGTAAAATCTGACCCCATGAAATAGTCGCCACTGCTATCGCTGGATATACGTTTAACCTTTTTCAGAGCAGGCAGATAGATCCATTGATCATCATTTTTTGTTTCATCAGCATAGCTCCAGTTCATGAAAGATGTGTTTTTTACATCTGCTGGTTGCAAGAAGAACATAATCTTCTTCTCAACGGTTCCGAAATCCTTGATGTACTGCTTGATCTCTCTGACGCGCTCTCCCCCACTGGCATTGATGAGGGTCATGGTCAGCGTTCCTTCCATTTCATCGCCATCAGCGCGATCTGACACCTTTTGCATGATCTCAGTACCACTCAACTTGGTCTGAGCTGTCAAGCTCAGAGAGCCCAGAAGGAAGATTCCGATCAGGATCATTAAACTTGTTTTTGTTTTCATTTTTCATCTCCTTTTGTGATAAATATTTTTGAATAATACAGGGCAATTGCCATTACCGTCAACGTACCGATGAATGAGGTAAGCATGTTCAGTGATATCAAGCCGCCCAGAATACGGTTTGGTGGGAAGACCGATGCAAGCAGAACCATGAACCCTGCAATAACAACGATAGCATTAAAGACAATAGCTCTACCCGAATGGTACATGGTCTGGCGAATTGCCAATTTCCGGTTTTGAGATTCCAAAGCGTTGATTCGGTAGCGATCAATGAAATGAACAGCATAGTCGATGCCGATACCAATGGCAATACTCGAAATGAGTGCCGTAGTTGAACTCAGTGGAATATTCAATATCCCCATGACACCAAAACTGATAAAAGTTGTCACAACAATAGGGATGGCACCAATTAATCCGAGCTTATAGTTTTTAAATATGAGACCCAAAAGGATAACTACGATAACCAAAGACATGAGCAGGCTTGAGATCTGGCCTTCAAGAATCAAATCTGTAAAGACCAATGCTTTGTACCCGGACCCTGCGTAGTTTACCTCGATGCCCAGGGCTTCGAAATCCTGACGATATTCTTCAACAATATCAATTGCGGAATTCAATGCTTTGGAGTTATCACTTTTTAATTGGAAAGTAAGGTTCACTTTTTTGAAATCATCTGTCACTACTTGCCACAGATTTTCGGGATCACCTGACATCTCGTAGAGCAAGAGGTACTGGGCGATTAAGTCCTGATTGTCCGGAATTGTATTAAATGCTTCGTCATCCGCATTCATAACCTTATTCATCCGCTTTAGAAAGTCTGCAATTGAAAAAGAATCACCAACTATTGGCAGTGATTTTTCGACGTTATTCTGCATCTTAGCCAATGCCTTGAGTGCGTCCGGTTCTTTAAACTTATTCGCTTGATTGCCTTCGAGAATGACATTAAGTGTACTGGTCCCCCCGAAATTCTCATTGATAAACTTGTCCGTTAAGACGATATCGCTATCCTTCTCGAATTTATCGAGGAAACTGGAATCGATCCAAACCCTACTCATTCCCACCATTGACAATAGAATGACCAGAGCTGTTGCCAAATAGGTCTGTTTTTTATTCTTGATAAAAAAATCTGCCGAGCGATGAGCAAACCTCTCAACATCATGCCCCTGATCATTACTGGGACCCGGTTGCTTTACTTTTGGCAATCCAAATAGCAGAAGCCCGGCGGGGATAACCAGAATCGAAAGTGTAAATGCAACCAGCACACCGAATGCTGAGAAGGCGCCAAAATATTTGATAGGATATACTTGTGATGTGAGCAGGGATATGAATCCCACAGCGGTAGTGATGGCTGCCATGAGAACCGGGTTCCACATTTCCTTGATCAAATCGTCAACGGCAGTTCGACGATCGGTATCTGGATTCTCCAGTTGAAACATGTGTAAATGGCTATAGAGGTGGATTCCATAGGCCACCCCTATGGCAATCAGCATAACAGGGATCATCGTTGATACTGCATAGATTGGAATGTCCATAGCGGCCATGAGACCAAAAGCCCAGATTGAAGAAAAGGAGACAATAGCCAGAATCAGAAAGGTGCTCTTAAAATTCCTAAGCAGTAGGTATAACACGAGAACAATTACGATGAGTACTATCGGAACCATGCGTTTCATGTCTGCGGGACCAAGCACTGCCATGGTGCCTTCTACAATCGGTCGACCGGCTATATATACTTTATCACTGCCGGCTTCCTCATATTCATGGGCAAGATCCAGTAATTCCTGGTAAAATTCCTGGGAGAAGACATCGTTTCCGATTCGGGCTACAATGATACTTACAGTTTCATTTTGTGAAACGAGTTTCCCGTAAACCATATCATTCGCTTTAACTTTTTCTCGCAGATCCCGAAGATCCTCATCATTTCGAGGTACACGACTGAAAAAGGATTTCACATCCATGCCGTTCTCGGTGCCTACGATATTGTCAGCAGTGTATAATGAGGTGACATCAGCTTTCTCAATTTCCTCAAACTTTTGAAGCCTTTTGGTGAGATCTTTTATCCTCTGTAGCGTTTCCGAATTATAAATACCATTTTGGTTCTCGATGGCCATAATGATACCATCTTTAATGTTGAACCAGTTTTCAGCCTCATCGCTGTAAACAAATGCAGGATGATTTTCAGGCATGTATTCATCCAGATTGGTTTCCATACGGGCATTTGATTTTATTGCCTGGAAGAAAACGACTGTAATCAAGATAGCCGCCAGCAATATCGATTTGGGATATCCGGTTAATTTTTGTATTAGTTGTTCCATTATATTTCTCCGTTAGTTATTATTAACTCACATTCTATTCAAAAAAATTTTACACTAATATCATCTTCTTAATTGAATCGATTAACTGTTCGACTTCCCCTTCAAGGTTCACGCCACGATCAAACAGGTGGCACTTTGTGACGATGAAGCGGAATGCACCAATGATCAATATAGCAAGCTGTTCAGGACCAACATCTGTCCTTACCTCTCCCCCCTCCTGTCCCTTTGATAGTAGCATTATGAAAAGGTCCTGCCTCTCATCCATCATAGCTCTGATTTCCCGTGAGAGTTTATTATCACTAATAAATATCTCCTCAGAAAATATGATTGCGGCAAGAGCCGGATTATCGATAAAAGCTGCGGTACGATTTCGCAGAGCAAGTTCAAGGGTTTGGATCGGAGATAACTCTATTTTGCTGACATGAGAATTCTCATGCGTATTCATTCGCATTAATTTGATAATACCCGATAGAATTTCATGCTTCCCTGAAAAGTGCCTATAAAGGGCTGGCTCTGAGATTCCAATCACAGCTGCGATGTTTTTCATCGTCAGACCTTGAATGCCGTTTTCAGCAATAATCACAACTGCAGCTTGAATGATCTGGGTTTGTCTCTTGGTAAAATTTTTCATTGTAAACTCTCCGTTAGTTATCGCTCACTAACTTAATTATTATATTTGAGATTCCAAACAAAAACATTTTGTTTAGGAGGAGCTATCACCTCTGGAGACCATACCCTTACTTTCCAAGTATAGGTATCGTCAGATAAATACCTAACTTGAAGATCCTGGTGCCAACATAGGTGTCCGACAATTCAGAAACAAATCAGTCCAGATTCTCAATGTCGTTCTTTTTGAGTATTGGACCACTAATTTAATTGCATTTCTTCTCGCAGACGCGTCGATGGATACTTTAGATATAGAAAACATGAATGCACTTTATAACAATGTTAATAGTGCAGATTCATCTGACTATTAACTATTAAGCTTTTAATCCTGCAATTTTATGATCTCGTAATTCAGGCAAAATTCCAAATGCTGGAGGGAGTAACTTAACTTAAACTATTTCATAGATATACATGGATCGCATTATCTCATTCATCCAGAAACTGATAATTGACTGAGACGATAGCTGTCGGGATTAATTGAAACCCCTTAATTGATGGTCGATCATCCATCCCCCGAATCAGAGCCTATTCCTTCCCACTGAGAAAGCGTAAACTCTGATCAGCCGAAATCACCATTGAAGAAACCAGGATCAAGTCAATCACCATAAAAACCTTACAGTTCTTGCTCGTGAATCTCCCACCTTGATGGACTGCTTGACTTACTCACTTGATCGGATCATTGTCAGGAGCATTTTTGCATCGGCTATGGCTTTCAGTGCATGCGGAATGGTGGCGGGCAGAATAATACCTTGACCCGCAAAGACTAAGTGCAGGTTATCCCCAACCGTAATCTCCATCTGCCCATCCAGAATTTGCACCAAAGCGTCAAATGGTGCCGTATGTTCGCTAAGCGCCTGACCTTCAGCAAAAGCAAACAATGTAACAGACCCTTCCTTTCTCTTAATAATAGTGGAACTGACAATTGCCTCCTGCTGATATTGAACAAGATCAAGTAAAGCTGTTGGTTCCATTAATGACATTCGATCATCCCTCCATTTAATATGAAAATTAGAAACGCTCGCCCTTTGCTTCACGTATTTGACTTCCAACCGGTCTGATTCGTCCCCAGATGGAATATACCAAGCCAATAGCCGCAACAGTCTGCAATGTTGTGCAGATGAATCCAGCGATACTCCAAGCGGGATTAGCCCCTAAACCAAAAACGACCTCAAAGACAAATCGTCCCGATGTACTCAATGTGAAAAGCCAATAATAACTGTATATCCAGGTGGGTTTGTATTTAGGATCCTCTTTTTTAGCCCGGGGGAAAAACCAGACTGCGACACCCAGGATCATCATATATACCCCACCCATGAGCAGCAAGTGGGCATGAGCACTTGCCAGCGTGTAGGGGCTTGGCCAGAGGAAGAGCTTTGCAGCATACAGGTATAGCCCTGATAACAACCCCACGACGAAGAATATGAAAGCTGTCTTGATGAATAAGCGTACGTTCGAGAACATTTTAGTTTATTCCGCCTTTCCCATAAATCTCTATCCAGCCGCAATGAGCCAGACATCATCAATGACGTGGACGACCCCATTTACGGCGTCTATAGTTCCCAGGATCTTGCTGCCATTCACGAACGTACCTTCATCCGTCACTTTCACGTCCACATAGTGGCCAGTCGCCATGTATAATTTCATACCGTCTTTGAGACCTTCACCCATAAATGTGCCGGGTGAGGCATGTGATGTGATAATTGTTGCAAGCTTACTTTTATTCTCTGGTTCAAGCAGGCTTTCAAGAGTGCCTTCAGGCAACTTATCGAACGCGGTATTGGATGGAGCGAATACCGTAAGTGGACCAGCGCCAACCAGCACATTTTCCAGCTGAGCGGCTTGCACGCCAGCCACCAGTGTTGTGTGATCAGGGCTTCCCAGGGCGATCTGAAGAATATTGGGGTCAGAAACATCATCCTGGACGGCCGCTTGGCCATGATCATTGCGAAAGACTTGAGAAGATGTCTCACCTGCTGAGTTTGACTCTGGGCTGCAGGCAAAAAATACCGACAGGCACAATAGTATACCGAATGTCTTAAAAAAAATCATGCTGACCCTCCTGCTCTTCCTTTCAGTGTTGAACTATTGATGATCTGTAGCAAGACCGTCTCCATTTCCATAATGGGTAATAATAGGCAACACCTGTTCTTTTTTAAGTTTTCCCAGATTCTTGTTAGAAAATATGTCCATTATCTCGCCCCTGGCACGTTTCCATGAAGAGTGAATGGGGCATGGATTCTCTTCACTACATTCACTTAAGCCCAAAATGCAGCCCTCGAGAACCCGTTCATCACCAAAGATCGCAATGACATCGAGCAGTGTCAAAGTATCTACCCCGCTTACAAGGGCTATTCCACCAGAAGGGCCGGTTAGCGAGGTCAGAACATTCTCTGATTTTAATGCATTTGCCACTTTCGCCAATTGATTGTAGGGAACATTCAGGTCTTGAGCAATATCTTTGATTCTCACGAGCCGATCAAGTGGCTGCCTCTCCTTCAGATAAAAGATCAACCTGATAGCATATTCGGATGACCGCGACAATATCATGGCTTTAAAAGTCCTTCCTGACAAAATATCTAAATCCCAGCCAGGCAGGAATTCCTGCCCATAAAGTTAGTGCCGATACCACCATTATAGAGCCCCACAGTGAACCATAAAATTTTGAGAATAGCGCACCGGTATATCCCATTAACGCAGCAATATCAAATTGGAGCAGCATCAATATTCGGCCCAGGTCAATGGGGTTGGCAAGTGAAAGCAGGATTACCACTTTTTCGAGTGGATAATCCTGCAGTGCAAAAAGAATAAAAACGATCAACCCATCGTAGATAATTGCTGTCAGGAGCCACAGAACAATTGATATACCGATCCCCCTGACGCGTTGATCATTTTTCGCTGCGATGAGAAATGCCACACCAGTATAGATCCAGGTAAGTAAAACCCCTGAGATAAGGAGTATGGCCTGAGAAATGTTTATTGATGCGTGGTAAATAAACGGGACACCAACCCCGATGAGAAACACAAGAGACAGAGGCATCCCAACTCCCAGGAGCAGACCAAAATAGAGCGAGAATCTAGCAATCGGTTGAGAGAGTAATAACTCCAGAAACTCCCTCGAGTTATAGAAGTACATAGCAGAAAAAATGATGCTCACTAGCGGTATCACGAACAAAACCACATTCATCAGACTTAACATCACCTGGGATGCATCGCCTCCAAAACGGAAGAGCCCATCGGTCAGCAGGAAGAAGATCACCGTATAGATCAGGATCCAGCGTGATCGAAGAAGGTCATGCTGTTGATATTTTATAATCTTTAACAGAGTATTCATGTCAGGACATCATTTTGGCTACTGCCCGTTCGAGGTTCTTTTCACCTGATTGTCTTATCAACTCCAGAACAGGTCCATCGAAAATGATCTGCCCATCCACGAGATATAAAATGGTGTCAGCCAATTCCTGAATCTCGCTCATGATGTGGGACGTGATAATAATGGTCTTCCCTCTCGCTTTTTCCATCATGATCATGTCCTTCAGGAGACTGCTCGATACAGGATCCAAACCAGAACTCGGTTCATCTAACAAAAGGAGTTGCGGATCAAACATCAATGCAAGAATGACATTTATCTTTTGTCTTGTTCCCCCTGAAAGATGCTTGAGTGGTTTTTTCAGCTCTGTTTTTAGCTTAAAATGTTCAACCAGAACTTCCTTGGTATGCTCAGGCTGCTCCCGTATGTCAATGATCATATCCAGCAACTCCTCCCCTGTTAAATTTTCAGGGAATTGTGCCATCTGCGGCATGTAGCCAATGTGCTTGCGGTAGCTCCAGTCACCGTTCAGATTAAAACCATCTATGAGAATCTTGCCCGAATCGAGTTTATCAAGACCCAGGATACACTTGATCAGGGTCGTTTTCCCCGATCCATTGTGACCTACAATTGCTGTTATTTTTTTATCCTGAATCGTTGCATTCAATGATCGAAGCACTTTCAGTTTCCCAAAAGATTTGCTAAGCCCCTTGATCCGGATCATCAGTTCTTCCTCATCAGAGGTTTCTGGTCAATCAGCGTCTCCGGCGTCAGAATCGGCAGATAGCTCTCAGCGTTATCTATGATCTCGATGAAAATGCTGCGCATGAGCATGAGAGCCGGTTCATTCTTTTCGACAATGAGAGAGAACAGCTTCACTGGCCGATAGGGGACGTCCCCAACACCATCATGATCCAAGTCATAACCCTTGTATCGACTCCAGTAATTATTATTAAAACTATTGAAATTTTGGCGACTGTTCGTTGCTACATCGAAGGTGTTCGATACAAAATTATTTCTTGTGAAAATATTATCCATGGAGTTGGCCATGACCTTTACAGCCCAGCCGTTCTTTTCAAACCTGTTGCCCTCAATATTGACCCTGTTACAAGCTTCTGAATACAGACCGATCGTATTCTGAGCAAAAATGTTATCGACGATACTGCTATCATAAATATCTTTCAATAATAAACCATAGGCAGCACCACCCCAGTTGTCGGCAAATGTATTCAACCACATATCCACATGTCTTGAATACATGACGGCAACACCTGCGCCATTGTCCAGAAATTGGTTATGGTGATACTTGTTATGGTTCGAGAACATAAAATGCAGACCATAACGGAGATTCCGACTACTTATATTGTTCCTTATTTCACATTCCTCAACAAATTCCAGATATATACCGTCACGGTGTCCTTGCACCTGATTATTGTCGATCACTGCATTTTTACAGTACCAGAGATGGATCGCATTTCCTGACCTCGACTCAGTCATGGCTTTGCCTTGAATCATATTGTTCAAAATGCTGGTGTGGCTGGACTGGGAAACATATATGGCAAAGAAGTTGTCAACAAATCGATTATTTTGAACCGTTCCATGGTGGGCTGTTTCAAGTCGGACCGCTGCATTTTCATCCAGGTGACTCAATCCAGCTCCTCTAAAAGTGAAGCCCTGTATGCTTACACTATCTGCCAGAATACGAAGAATTTCACCCTCGCCCCCAGCATCTATGACCGGATCATCCCGACCGATCAGGGTAAGTGAGTGAGAAACGAGCAGACCACGTTCCTGATAGTGCCCTGCAAGCACAAGCAGGGTATCCCCTTTTGACGTGGCGAGAATTCCTTTTGCAATACTGACATAGGCCTGGTCTGGTCCCACATGAACAATACTTGCCTCTCCGGCCGAGATCAACAGTAGTAGTAAATAGATGCTCCTCGACACTGACATGGATCAAAACCATGACCTTTTGACGTATGAATTCACCTGTTCCCAGCTCAATCTCTCTCCGAAATAAAGCAACGCAACATTGTCCGCAGTCTCAGGATTGCGGTAAGCTGAGATGTTGAGTCCCATGGGACTTTTCAATTTTTTGGCTTGAACAAATACCATCAGCTCCAGGGGATAAAGCTGTTCCGCACCCTCAAAATCCGTAAAGTAGAGTTCATGGATCGCATCAGTTTCAACCTGATCTTTAATCAGGAATGCAGCCAAACACTCGATGGAGTCAAATTTGAACGCTTTTCCTTTTTTGGTTAGGATCTCAGTACCATAATGTTCCTCAACGATAGTCATACGGCAGTAGTCACAGTCATCCCCCCCATAATTGATCGGCTGAGGTGTCAGCTCACATCCGACTATACCTAACAGGCTGGTGAATAGAATTACATTATAAACCTGTCGGTTCATCCTCTATTCATCTCCCTGATGTTTAGAATGGCCACAGCATATCCAATTGACACGGAGCAGAATGCCAGAATGCCTCCAGCAGCAGGGAGGGATGTTGTAATAAAATTCAGCATGGTTTTCGTACCAAAGATCGGCGGCTGGTAGGTCATCCCTTCGATCTGGATCGCTGCGTGTTCTGTATCGAGATTGTGCCCAAAATCATAATTCCAGAGATAGAAATCGAGAATCCCTGCTATCGCTAAAAGCGTGAAGACGGCCAGCCAGGCATAGAGCAAGCGTTGCCCGCCCTTCCAGGCCACGAGTAGTCCCGTGATCATCAGGAACAAGACGGTGGGGGGCATAAATACTAATTCAGGTATCGACTCCGGAACGATCTTCTTCATACCGATATAATGATTTACAAGATTCAAGTTTTTCAGGTCATTGGGATGCTGTCCATCTACTGTATTAATTCGTATGTATATACCCAGACCTTCAGGATATTGGGGTGCTTCAACCGTAATAGACCATATGGGCAGAAAAAAGGTCCCTAATAGCAGGAGTGATCCCAGAGTCAGAAATAGTCTTGATCGTTTATTCATTGATTAACCTGTCTTTGCTGCCAAGATCGGAGTCTCAAAGTCTCCGATCCTGGTCCTGATTTTGACTAGTTAAAGCTAAGTGGTGTGTTTGATCCTTTAGGGGACACTCTCACATAGCCTTGCATTTCCTGATGGAGAGCTGAACAGAAATCAGTGCAATAAAAGGGGAAAACACCCACCTGTTTCGGCTCCCAGCGAAGCGTGTTCGTAGCCCCAGGCATCACGAGTAATTCAGAATTTTTAGCCCCCTGCATGGCGAAACCATGGGGAATATCCCAATCCTGTTCAAGATTGGTAACATGAAAATACACGATATCTCCGACCTGAACTCCTTCAATATTATCGGGTTTGAAGTGGGTACGGATCGTGGTCATGTACACATGGATGATATTCCCATCACGTTCGACACGAGCGTCAGCTTCCTTCATCGTTACGAAAGGATGTTCATTCTCTTCCAGGGGAAAGATTTTCTTAGCCTTTGGGTGAACCAGATCCGCCGGAATACCTTGTGCATAATGTGGTTCTCCAACAGTTGGAAAATCGAGGAGAAGCTTCATTTTTTCCCCGGAAATATCGATGAGTTGGGCGGCGTGCGCCAATTCTGGCCCTGTTGAAAGGTAGCGGTCTTTGGTCATTTTGTTCAATGCGACAAGATACTTACCCCAAGGCTTCATGCTGCCACCACCTGGTATCATCAAGTGTCCAATGGAATAATAAGATGGAATCCTGTCCACAACCTCCCAGGTCCCCAATTTCCATTTTACTACCTCGGAACTGATGAAGGCAGATGTGTAAGCATATCCTTTACCATCAAATTCTGTATGCAGGGGTCCAAGTCCAACATTCGTGACCTCGCCGGCAATGGTGGCATCATAATCCAGGATCGGAATACCGCCGGCTTCTCCGATGATCTTCTCGTCTTCAATGGCTTTCAGCATTTTGGGAAATGAGTGAACGGATACGACTGCTGCAAGTTTGCCACCTCCAACGATATATTCACCGCTTGGATCGACATCTACCCCATGGGGAGATTTCGGGGTAGGCAGGTAATAGATCAGGCCGGGACAATCGGCAGGATCCAGAATCATAACACTTTTATTCAACTCAGAGACAGCAGAGTGTGTCCTGTGATCCATATAATTTCTATAGTATTCGGCCGGTCTTTTCTTGGCTTTGCCCTGCGCCAGATATTCCTCAGCTTTTTTCCAATTCACTGCGGCGATGAAGTCTTTGTCATTTCGAGAGGCATTCACTTCGAGAAGGGTATTCGCCTGTTCCGAATTATAGCTGGAAAAGAAAGCCCATCCATGGGATGGTCCTTTTCCTCCACTGGCCAGATCATAGTCAAACCCGGGCACCATAATTTGAAATTCGATGTTCATGTGTCCATCGTCGGGATTCACTTTGATGAAGGAGAGAGTACCGTTAAAATTTTCCTTATAGCTGGTTATGGATACATCTGCTTGTGGGATGGGAACGCTAAAGCGGGTTGAGGCTACTACATATTCTGAGTTCTGAGTAATGAAAGGAGAACCATGATTCCCTCCGGAATTTGGTATTTCAATGATCTCCGCTGTCTCAAAGGTCCTTAGATCTATTCTGGCTACACGCGGTGTATTATTGCCATTGATGAAAATCCATCGACCATCAGTCACACCATCGGTCTGCGAAAGCTCGGGGTGATGGGAGTCATCCCAGGGAATATACCCAAAGGATGTTTTGAGCATATCCTTGGTTTCCTCATTAAAACCGTATCCATTTTCAGGATCCAGTGAAAAAACAGGTATTTCCTTGAAAAGTCTACCTGATGGAAGACCATACACGCCCAACTGGCCACTAAACCCGCCGGATGTGAATGCGTAAAATTCATCATAATCACCTGGAGCGACATACACAGCTGAGGCTGCATCATCTGAGCCGAGCATTGGTTTATCTTTTTTGGCACACTCGGCGATGAGCAGGAATGCTCCAATGGAGATGAGCAAGCCAAGTACTCTTATCATTGTTTTACTCATTTCTATTCTCCTTTTGTTAGATCTTTGGATTTCAGGGTCCTGAGATATTCCAGGATAGACCTGGCGTCTTCTTCAGTCACATTCTGGAAGGTCATGGGGACGTAGTATTGCGCCAACATTGCCTTTACCTCCGGATGCTGTTTCACCATTTGATCAGGATTCAATATCATATTCATGATAAAGCCTGGACTTCTGCGTTCCGTGACCCCAGAGAGTGGGGGACCAACCAGTCGCTCATCGATTTTATGGCAGGCTATGCATTTGACCTCAAAAATCTCCTTCCCTGCGGCGGCTCGAGCGTCATCTAAAGGCTCCAGATTGAAAGGCTGAATCGGTCCGATACCATGAGTCAGTTGAGTTTGTGAGAGACCATCACCTCCTGCGGGACTCCCTCCCTGTTCATCAGTTGTTGTTTTATCATTTTTCCCGCATCCGATCAGCATGATCGTGGTGAGAATCGCTATGCTGATTGTTGTTGTCTTCACTGATAATCTCCTCAATAATTTATTCGCAAGTAGTTGTATTATATGCATTTGTTTTATTTATGCCTTATTGCGCATAAATTGATCTAAACCGAGCCAATTTGCAAACACTTTTTTGCTAACATTAACTATTTATATTATTAAGTGTCCACTATCACAGACGTGATTTGCCGGGATTTTCCAGCCAAGGCCTGTCTTACCTTTGCCAATCTGTAGCAAATAGACTCCCCTGATGTGCATAATCGATGGCCTCACCCAGGATCCGTGCAGCTTCCTGGGGCGCATGAAATCCCATGGAGTTCTCGGCGGCGATAAAGTCTAAGCGCCATTGTGCCTTCCGCTGCAAATCCAACGACTCCTGAAGATCTGCTTCAGAGGCACCTCTATCTTTCGCCTTTGCAATCGCATCTAGCTGACCCATAAGGGCAGTTCCTGCTCGTTGCAACAGATCGAAGTTACGCTCCTGGATGCCATCCACCCGTTGCTTGATCTCATCTTCTGAGAATCGATGACAAGTTTGACAGGCTCTGTTAATATTAAGTAAAGGACTGCGAACCCAATGATCAGAGATCTTGCTGGCTCCATCACGCATATACGGCATGTGGCAATCAGCACAGGAGACACCACTGCGGGCATGAACACCCTGACTCCAAAGCTCAAACTCCGGGTGTTGAGCTTTCAACACCTTGGCACCTGATTCAGCATGGGTGAAATCATAGAATGGCTTCCCGTCAGGGAACGTAGTCTCATCCCAGAATTGTTCTACTTGCTCTACCTTCAAACCATTGCCCCAGGGAAAGGTCAACGTCATACTGCTGCCACAGTAGTACTCAACGTGGCACTGTCCGCAAACATAGGAGCGCATTTCACCGCGACTAGCCTCCGTATTGGGATCGTAGGGTTTAGCTCGGCTTCCATCTCGCCACCGTTCAATGGATTCAAGGTGTGGCACCGGTTCGTTTGATTCTGCCAGTGCCTGGATACCCAAAATAAATCCGGGTCTGGTCACTCTGATCTCCATGGTTTCTGGGGAATGACAATCCACACAGGAAACGGGATGAGCATGACCGCTATCCTCAAGTTTTTGATAAAGCTCCTGGTAAGAATATTCGTTTGTCCCTTGAAACCCTTTAATGGCATCCCCGTCCCCAAGCTCACGATACAACGGCATCAAGGATGCATGGCAATGGAGACAGGATCCAGATTGCGGCTTGGTCTGGCGTTTGGTCTGGCGTTGATCTTCAAGCATATAGGCATGTCCCCTTCGATCACGATAATCAATGGAAAAGGCATATCCCTTGAACATCCGTTTTAACCAGGGGTCTCGATCTATCTTTTCTTCCGGAAGGGCTTCGCTGCCGCCATGTCCGCCAAAGCGTGTCCTGGTTGCCAGGGAAGTTTTCATATAGCCATCATACTGACGTGGCCAATTTGCCTTCCAGCGCAATGGGTCTGTATCATTTTCGCCAACCTCTACAACCCGTTCATAGCGTTGGGTCGCTTCTGTCTTCCGCTCCACCATATTGACCAGTAGGGCTGTAATTCCCGCGGTGAGACCCACCGCAACTATAAATGCTGTTATTAAAGCTGGTTTGGATCTGATTAAATCAGTCACTTTCTATCTCCTTGTATTCGTCGGCCAGCAGGGGTCCCCCCAGACCGGTTCTTTCTCCATGTCCGACAGTAATGTGGCAATGAACGCACATCATCCCCTCTGTATTGGCATGTGCCTGATCCTGGATATTGGCGATCATACGCTGATGACAGGCCAGACAATTATTCTGAAGGATTCGGCTGTTCTTGGGTGTGATCATGATAGGTTCATGAAAATTCTGTAGTGTAAATGCTTTGGAATGGTTGTATCCGTTCTCAGCCTTCGCCATGTATTTTCCGATAAAATCATGAGGCAAGTGACAATCCACACAGGTTGCTGCTGTATGATGACTGGCTTTTTGCCATGAGTCAAACTGCGGTCGCATGATATGACAATTCTGGCAGGCTTCTGGATTCGCACTAAAATAGGATAGCCCTTTTCCATATTTAAAAGTGAAGGCACCTATCCCCACGACGACAGCAAGCAAGACAGTGAGAAGTATAGCAGCGCGAGGCATTTTCATATTCAAATTCAGTCGGTCGTTCAATGGTTGCAGATTTTGTCTTTGTGAGTGGAAAAACCACTCCCCTGACTCACGAACTTGCCTTTTTGCTCAAGGAAGGTGATCAGGTCATCTGCTGTCATTCCTTCTGCTGAACAAGTGAAGTAGCGTGTATCAGATCCGAATCGGGCTAGAATATCTTCCTTCAAACTATCACGTGTATAGGCTTTTTCTGATGCAACCATCATCTCCATGACGGCATGACCATGTATGTAATTTAGACTAGGCATTCTCATTCTCCTTGGTTCTCACCCCCTCGATGCTCTCAATTGAGGCAAGACTGGTTGTAGCCAAAATCTCCCGGGCCTGTTCTCTTAGTGGGCCCCATGTATCATGTACAGGGCAGGGTTCCTCTGAGCCACATTCAGACAACCCTAAAACACAATCCTTGAATACATCATTTCCATCAATAATTAGGACAATATCTAATAAAGATAATTCTTCAGGGGCTTTTTGTAAACTGAATCCTCCAGCCTTGCCTCGCTGACTGGTAACGACGCCCTCTTTTACCAAACGTTGCAATGTCTTGGAGATAAATTCTCGTGACATATCGAGTTCGCCTGCGATTAGATCTGCAGACATGGGGCCTGAATCCCGGTGTTTCGCCAGGTAGAGTAGCCCTTGTAGCGCGTATTCACATTTCCTTGAAAAGAGTACCGTCATTTCATTCCTTTCGCTGAAAATAGGAGTTGATATAATTGATGCAAGTATATTCGGACTTTCTTGTCCGATATAATATTTCAGTTTATATTGTTTCCATGATTATCAAGAACACAAGCCCATCATCCCAGAAACTCAGGTCAATCATGCAGGTTGTTTTTCTGTTTTTGATCCTCTTTATCGGTATTCAATTCATTCAATATGTGGCCTGGCTTGATAGTGGTGGCTTGGGTGATGCACCTCGGCGTCCCCCCGGAGCAACCGGATTCCTGCCAATTGCTTCCATTATGAGTCTGTCCTTTCTTTTTCAAACCGGAGAGGTACATAGCGTACACCCGGCGGGTCTCTTCCTATTCATTGCTTTCGTAATAATGAGCTTTATCGCCGGAAAATCATTCTGCAGCTGGGTGTGTCCATTTGGTTTACTGTCTGAGCTACTCGAGAAGGTGCATCGCCGACTGTTCAAGCGAGTCCTGTCACTCCCCCGTTGGTTGGATTATCCACTACGCAGCTTGAAGTATCTGCTTTTAGGATTCTTTCTCCTGGCCATCATTCCCATGGGGGCCATTGAACTTGGTCATTATTTAAATAGTCCCTATCATGCCGTTGCGGACATCAAGATGTACCGTTTCTTCGCTCAGATAACTCCGTTTGCCGCCTATGTTACTTTAGGACTGATTCTTTTCTCTTTAGTTATACCCTATTTCTGGTGTCGCTACCTCTGTCCGTATGGAGCCTTAATGGGTTTCATTGGCCTGTTTTCACCGAATAAGATCAAACGGAATGCAGATTCATGTATCGACTGTGGTAAATGTACTAAGGTATGTCCCGCCCGTATCCTGGTTGACAAAGTGAACACAGTTCGGTCCGATGAGTGCACCAGCTGTTATCAATGCGTCGACACCTGCCCCGTGAAGGATACTTTAGAAGTGACCAATTTCCCCACCAAGCGCACGATCCCAACCCGTCTATTGGGAATCACGATCGCTGCAACCTTTGTGATACTTGTAGGAATCGGTTACATCAGTGGCAATTGGGACAGTTCACTTTCGGCTGAAAAAACGTTGGAGTTGTACCCAGGAATTGATTTCTACTTACATACAGGGACATATTAGGCTGCACACATAGTGCACACGCATAAACAAGCGCCCCTGTAACTCACTGTCTATCAACTCACTACAGGAGTTGACAACGGGACTGAAAATCCCCGTCCCGACACTTCGTGTTTCCCTTCGGCGGGATAAATTACGGCGGTTCAATGAAGTTTATCCCACAGAGTGAAATAATTGCGGGGTCCCTGGCCACTGCCCCCGAAACCCCAGTGCCACAAAGGTTCCTGGGGTTGCGTGGATGTGGAATCACACACTATTTCAATACAAAATTAGGAGCTAAATTGGGCTATTTTGGTACGTTTTGGTATATCAATCGCGCACATAGTGCGCACACGGATTAGCTGATTCAATTAGGCCACCATATTCCATTCGCTCGCGGCGGGCTCAGATACCTTAAATGCATTCGGAGTTGAATCCTCCAGCATGGCGGACATATCCTGGTAATCCGCTTTTAGGAGGTCCACATAATGCTTCTCCGTGACTTTTACAGAGGAGTGACCTAAGAATTTGGATACTCGGTAGATATCATCTCGAATTAATACTGATATTTCGATATGTATTTAATACCTGTCGATGCCGTAGACACGTTTTAACTATATATCGATATTTTATCAATATTTAGATATGTTTTATCTTCATGTCGATGCCATCGACATGTCTAATTTACGTGTCGATAAATTGTATATATTTCGATATGTATTCCAGGAGATACTTACATTATTGGGAAAGGAGTTCGAAAAGACCAGTGTTGAGATAAAGGGATTCCTTGCCAACACGTTGACTTTTTAGCAAATGAACAGACTCAAGCTCTTTTAAGTACATTGAAGCAGTTTCCCTCTTTGCAATATTCTTGTCTACTAAATGCTGTATCTTTGTGTAGGGACGTTCAAAGAGAAGCTCAATAAGTTCCTTTGAGAAGACTTTACTTGGGAGCAGGTCTCGTGCCCTATCCACTGTAGTATCCATTAATTCTTTTATCGCAAGAATTTTGTCTCTAGAGTAGATGGCTGTTTCCTCCATACCATTGAGCATATAAAGAATCCATGGCTCCCAGTCTTGATCAGTGGTTATTCCTCGCAATAGACTGTAATAGTCACTTTTATTCTCGATGATGAATTTGCTAAGATATAGTACTGGATAATCCAGCAGCCCATGCAGTGTTAAAAAGAGCAGGTTGAGAATACGTCCAGTACGTCCGTTTCCATCTATAAAGGGATGAATCGCTTCAAATTGGTAGTGTATAAGTGGTAATTTTATAAGAGGATCCAGCCCATTCTTCTCATGAATGAACTTTTCCAAATCACCGAGCATATCGCGAATCCTGCTTTCACCCTCTGGAGGAGTGTAAAGTACTTCACCCTTCGCAAGATTAACAATCTTGGTGCCTGGTGTATTACGTATACCAGCATTATTTTGTTTTAGTATTCTAACACAATCAATAAATAAGTTTGTGCTTAAGATGGGGCGCTTGTTCAACTGGTTGTATCCATACCATAGCGCTTCCCGATACCGGAGAACTTCTTTAGTGGCTGGATCTACTTGTTTTGTATTTGCACTGAAGGCCTTGTAGACTGCATCTGATGTGGTAACGATGTTTTCTATCTCTGTACTAGCTTTTGCTTCCTGTAGAATAAGGGAGTCGATTAGAATTGCTTGGTTCGGGATCACCCTACCAACACCTTTTAGTTCAGCTACTGCCCTCGCGACTGGTGTGGTACGTTGAAGAACCATATTTGTAGCAACATTCATTGCCGGGGGGAGTGGCTGCAAATTGTTGAAGGGCTTGTTTGGATCAAAAAGCTGTGACATATTTCTCTCCTAATCCTGATTGATAGGAGCAAAATATATTCTGGTAGTATACTTTCAAAGACAATAAGTCTATATTTTAATATTAAATCGACACGTTATTAAAACGTATCGATTTATTCATGTTTTAGCGCTACGTATATTTCCCAGTTATTCTAGATATCTCAAAAAGGGTGTCTCATTATTCAGGCACTATTTTGCAGCTTGTCTCGGCGTAGCTCGAACCCCGCTATGGCGGGGAACAAGCGGAGACGGATATCAAAAACGGCGGTTATTGAGACCAGATATTGAAAGAAAGCCCAAAATCTGTGTCCGGGCTTACATATTTGTCCAGTTTTATCTGATTATTTGAGGTAAAGTAGCTTTACTGTTTATGAATACACCCCAGTCTAACCCAGATCGAACGAACTTATCACCCTCAACATCTCAGGAGCGGTCCAGGGTTTGCGAACGAATCCATTAAATCCAAGCGACACAAACTCTGTCTGTAGTTTTGCATCGAGATTACCGCTGGTTAAGACAATGATTACGTCCTTTGACAGCTTTCGTACTTCTTTGCCTAATTCCAATCCCGTCATCTTGGGCATGGTCAGATCAGTAAAGATAAGATCGTAAGCCTTTATATCTTTATGAAAAAGCTCCAAGGCCTCATGACCATTACCTGCAGTATCTACTTCATACCCCTTGGCCTCAAGGATCAACTTGCCTGCACTTGAGATCATCTTATCATCATCGACAAACAGGACTCTGAGGCCTTTTACCAGCGTATCAGTTTCTTCCTGAATCTCCTCAGGCTGCTCCTCTTCCCCACTCAGGGGCATCAGAATCCTGAAAGTGGTCCCCTTGTCGGGTTTACTCTCTACCAGAATCTGCCCCCGCATCTCTTTGATAATTCCATGGATAATAGATAAGCCAAGACCGGTTCCCTCATTTACATCTTTCGTGGTAAAGAAGGGATCAAAGATCTGTCCCAGGGTCGCAGCATCCATGCCCTTACCCGTATCACTCACCTGTAGTTCAAGAACTTTATTAAGCTCTGAAGCAGGTTTCCCCGGTTCAGTTTCGATCCGGGCTTCGACCTCCTTTAAGCTTACTGACAGGATGCCGCCTTCTTCCTGCATGGCGTGGGCGGCATTATTGCACAGATTGATAAAGACTTGATGGATTTGGGTGGCATCACACAGAATCGCTCCACACTTTGTATCAATATTATCAATGATCTCTATGATGGTTGGTGTAGAAGCTCGGGTAAGTTTTAGCGCATCCTTGATCAGATACTGGATCTTGGTTGGCTTAAGAATAGCCTTTCCTTTACGGCTGAAGGTAAGAATCTGTCTGACTAACTCTTTGGCACGATCCTCTGCCTCTATGATGTGCTGGAAATGCTCACGAAGTTGCTCATCGTCCGGTAGTTGATCCTTGACCATGCCCGAATAGAGGTAGAGACCCTGCAGAATATTGTTGAAATCATGGGCGATACCACCGGCCATAGTGCCCACAGCCTCAAGCTTTTGGGACTGACGGAGTTGGGCTTCAAGTTTAATTCGTTCTTCTTCTGCCTGCTTGCGCTCCGTGATTTCTCTCAGCACGGCAAAAGCAGCAGGTTGACCTTCATAGTCAATGGTTCTTACATTCACCTCGATATTGATGAGCTGGCCATCCTTCCTGACAAAAACAGTTTCATAACGCGCTGGTGGCTCCTCCCCCCGTTCCCGGACTTGCTGTCGGGCGGCCAGGATTTGGAGACCTTCTTCTGAGAATACCTCCCGGTAATCCTTATGATCCATTTCTGCCGCTGTGTAATCCAGCATCTGGCAAAATTGCTGGTTGAAATAGATGTATTTACCATTTTGAGTAATTGCGACTGCATCATTAATATTCTCGAAAAGCAGGCGGTACTTTTCTGCGCTTTCGGCGAGCGCCTGTTCCCCATGCTTGCGCTCGGTGATATCTACTGCCATGCCTGCAATAGCATAGGGTTTTCCATGTTCGTCCTTGAGGAGAGTTGTGTTCATCAGGGTGGGGAAAGGTGTACCATCTTTTCGTATGTGACCTACTTCTCCAGTGTTGAATCCAATCTCCATCACTTCTTGATTGAAGGGAATGACCTCTTGTTCCAGCTGCTCCTGGTTATGGAAAATGTTGAGATGTTTACCAATTAATTCTTCATCCGGCTCGTAATTGTGCATTCGATTCCAGGAGCTATTGGTAAACGTCAGGTTACCCTCCAAGTCGGCTAGTGCTATACCCTCAAAAGATTGTTCCACTATCGAAGATAACTTGTGCAGTTCTTTTTCAGCTTGCTTGCGCTCGGTGATATCTGAGAATATACCAAAAGCATATTCCTTCTTACCTTTTTCATAATGCATAATTGCTCGATCATGCAACCATATCCACTGACCATCTTTTCGCCTTATTCGGTATTCGACATCAAACTCCATATCTTGCTCGAATAAGTTTTTATAAGACTTTTTGAGGATATGTAAATCTTCAGAGTGAACCCTTCCAAACCATAACTTTTCCCCATCCTTAAATATCTCTTCAGGAGTGTACCCGTATACTTCCTCGATATTTGGGCTGATATAAGTTGTCCTACCTTCAGCATCTGATGTCCAGGTAACATCGGGAATATTGTTAATGATTAAGCGGTATTTCTCTTCACTTTCCCTGAGCGCCTTTTCCACACGCTTGCGATCGGTGATGTCTATATATGTTCCCAGTATCCCAGTAATCTCACCACTGGCATCTCGCAAAGGTATCTTGCTGGTAAGTAGCGTAATGATGTTCCCATCGGGAGTTGTCTGGCTTTCTTCAATTTGAAATTTGCTTGAGCCACTTTCAATGACTTCTCGATCATCGCTACGATACTTTTCTGCTTGCTCGTACCAGACCATCTGGGAATCATCTTTTCCGATAATTTCATCCGGATGGGTGAATCCCGCATCGAGGACGAACATCTGGTTACAGCCAAGATAAACAAGGTTCTTATCCTTCCAGAATATTCTTGCAGGGACTGTATTGATAATCCCTTCAACCATCAGCTTGGAATCGCGCAAAGCGTCTTCAGTTTGTTTGTGCTCTTTAATTTCTTTGTTGAGATCTTCAACTTTAAGATTTACCAAACGTTTTAATTGACGGTTCCAAAGCAAAAAACCAGCACCAAACAGAGCAATGAAAATGATTATACCCACCATCAGTTTTTTCAACTCGCTCGTAGTTACCCCAGGTTCCGCCTGTAGGTGGATCCATTTATTAAAAATGTCTTTTCGTTCTTCTTCTGTAAGTAGGGCAACTCCTTTTTCAAGAATGCGACCAAACTCAGACCAGTCTGAGCGCACCGCAAATCCAGAAATATTTGGAGGATCAGATTCGCCTGCAATTCTCAAATTTGTGATTCCGTCTAATTCGATATAGAAACTTGCCGTTGCCAAGTCACCCACGAAGGCGTTGGCCATTCCAAAAGAGACTTTTCGCAAGGCGGTTTTCAAATCGGAGACCAATTCGATTCTCATCTCAGGGTACTTATTACGGATCAAATCCACATAGCCATAACCGGAAACCATTACAACATGCAGCCCCTTCAGCATGTCCAAGGTTAACCCCGTGGTCACATTTTTTCTGACTATGATAACAGAGGGAATTTCCAAATATGGGGGAGGAAAATGCAAATACTTTTCCCGTTGGGGCGTTCTCACAACTGCATTTAAAAGATCAACTTCACCTCGTTTCATTCTGGCAAGGGCATCATCCCAATTTGTACA
This sequence comes from Fidelibacterota bacterium, assembly GCA_021734325.1. Classification (GTDB taxonomy): domain Bacteria; phylum Fidelibacterota; class UBA8477; order UBA8477; family JABMPR01; genus JABMPR01. Next base: position 28,147 of record JAIPJF010000024.1, read on the forward strand.
TCTGACAACCTCAAATTTGATGCCTAACTTTTCAGAAATTAGTCTCACATAATCGGCTCCAATACCAGCATAGTTCCCCTCCTTGTCAAAAAATTCAATCGGCTGGAACTCCGGATCTGGTGCTAACCGAATTATAGGGTGGGCATCAAGCCAAGATATTTCATCATCTGTTAGCTGGGCTAAATTTTGCTCTGTTTTTCCAAATGTGGCCGCGGGATCAAAAAGTGTATATTGAAAAAGCACAATGCATAGCATGAGCTTAATTATTGGAATGTAAACGATTTTGTAATTCGTTTTTGCCATGTAGATCCTTGTGTGGAGGGTTTGAAGTTTGTTTCTAATCTAATTCATTTGCCTTCAACTCAAAATTCATGAACCCTTAATTGAGGTTATCTATGAATCATAGATACTGCCCTTAATTTATATGATCTGCCATCTATCTTTAATTCTCACCTCACTGGTGTCCAGTAAAGATTTGAAAATAGGTCTGGAACTCCTTGAAGATGGGATGAATTATCCCTGCTGAAAGTAAATAAAATCAAGGACAATCAGACCAAGAATCAAGTTAACACAAACATGTCAGAACTACTCAGACTTTTTCCGAGATACGAATTTGAGAAACTGGAAAACCGCTACAATGCGAACCACTATGCTAGGTGTTTCGGTGGCTGGCAGCAACTCCTTGTACTACTATTTGCCCAAGCAGGTCGAAAGGACAGCTTGAGAGACATAGAAACATCTCTGTCTGTACACCATTCCAAGTGGTATCACATACGATTGTACGGTATCAAGTGCAGTACCCCTTTCGGACTAATTCCGGTCGAAGATGCAAGAGACACATCCGCGCTCCAACTCATCATCACCCAACCCACACACAGCAACATGTAATGCATGGTAGGATCCAGGCTATTACCGGAAGTGGTGTCCGAAGTTCTATGGATTTTTTACTCAACTATCGAATATTAGAATAAGCACTGCACATAAAGTGCGCACGCATAAACAAGCACCCCTGTAACTCGCTGTCTATCACCTCCCTACGGAGATAGACAGCGGGAAATGTATCACCAGATTCACATGCTGTTTATGAAACTGCTGTAAGTTACTATGGGATTGAGTGTTTTGCAGAACGCCAAGGAATCTACAATCCCTTGGCGTTCTACTTCAAGAAAAGAAAAGCTCCAGAACTCTTGGAGCAGCTTTTTTATTTATCCGTTTGCTTTTTTTTCGCAGGCTTTTTGGCCGCCGGTTTTTTTGCTTCAGGTTTCTTCGTTTCAGAATCTTTGTCTAAAGCTTCCTCTTTTGGTGGCCTGTTGGTTTTTAATAGTCCCCACTGGGTAAGCATACCACGCCAGTCTGGACATGCCAAGGCCCTGTCTCCAAAACGTACACGCCACAGACTGTAAAGCAGACCTAAGATTATCAGAACGAGCACTGCCACAAGGCGCTGCGTGCGGATCAAACGCCGTTGGATTACCTGTAAATCAGCCTCACTTTGTTCGAGTGTCTCTTGAACACTGATTAGTTCCAGACGAACCTCCTCCAGACGATATTCGGCTTTTTCTGCTCGATCTGAAGCCTCCAGAATTTTTAATTCGGTCAGATCTCTTGCGACTAAATCATCCTCCAACTGCCCAGAGTCTTCAGTCTGGCAGGCACTGAGGATCAGCAGCAAACTGCAGATGATTAACATTTGAATCCAGCAGGTGGGTCGCTGTATCTGTTTCATGGTTTTCCCCTTTATGGCTATTTTCATAAAGCCTATATGCGGCTTCTCAACATCAATCCTTTGAACAAGAAGTAATATAGCTTGAGTACTCCCTCCACTCTTAGTAATTTTTTAAGCTAAACCATGTGTTTATGGTCTGAGTCCCTGGATTGTCATATTCTGTTCCCCTGATTTGGTCGACACTAAGCTCAAAAATGGCGCTTTTGATTCCGCTGGCAAACGATCAATCTTTTGTGAATAGTGTAATCTGAGCGCCGTTCCACTGCGGAATCAATACCTGACGAGATATTGATTCAAATTTTCATCAGGGGTTAGCCCAAGTTTGTTCCAAATCTAAGAGAGATTCTGAAAAAGAGGTTCTGTTATCCTCCGGTCTATTATGAACCGCCAAACAGTGTTTTCAGAACCTCTGCCCGGTGGTCAAATATCTGTTCTAATTTACGTCTGATGATCAATTGGTTGGCTATTCTTCCCAGGAAAGCAAAGGGGGGTTGATAACTCACGATATCTGTCATTTTAACCCCGTCTCCAGTCGCTTCCAGAAAATGTTCATGATGCCACATCTTGTAGGGCCCCACTCTTTGCTCATCGACAAAATAGTGATGCTTTTTAACATGGGTGATCTCTGTAACCCAGGTTGTTGGAATGCGAAGCAGAGGGGCCACGCGGTAAGCAATCATCATTCCCTCGTACATCGTGTCTGGCAAACCCTCAGACGTGATATCAAATCCCATTGAATCAGGCGTAATGCGTTTCAAATTTCCAGGATTGAATATAAAGGCCCAGATTTCCTCCAAGGAGCCAGGGAGGAACTGCTCTCGTCTAAATTGATAATAGGCCATATAAGTGATTACCTTTAAACTCAGAATTTATCGATGCTTTTACGCTAAGGATTTTGACGCAATTCCATTTATCATGCCTTTAAACACAAGCTGATGAATGGGATAGATACCATACCAATACAGCTGACCTGCTAACCCCAGGGGATCGAAAACTGCTGTCTGCCTAAGTGTCGAGCCTTTCCCGTTAGCTGTAACCTCAAATTCCAGCCAGGCTCTCCCAGGCAATTTCATTTCAGCAATGAATCGCAAACGTCTCCCAGGCTCGATCGTCTCAACACGCCAAAAATCAACGGCATCACCCACCTCCAGGGCTCTCAATTGAGGTCTCCCCCGACGCATGCCAACCCCGCCGATGAGCATATCCAAAAATCCTCGGATTTGCCAAAGCCAATCATAGGCATACCACCCTGTTCCTCCCCCGATTGAAATAATGCTCTGGTATATTTTTTCAGGTGCTACTGCTACATCCACTGTGCGTGAATCCACGAGACGTGTACCAAAGCGAACACCTCCCCAGGTGGGGAGTGCTCCAGCTGAGGAGAGTGAATCTGACCAGCGTGTCATGGCGAAATTCTGATCTTCATAAGCGACAGCCTCTCGCAAGGCTTCGTTTACCCCAATTGGAATAATATCGAAAGCTTGCAGAGCCGAATTATCTCGGACTAAGGTGGAGTGAACAATACTTTCAATAAGTTTTCTGCCTATGCGAGCGTAAAGTGGTGTAATCAAACCCAACCATAAACTGGATACCAGAGGGCTTAAAACGGGCACCGGCAACATTCGAATACGCAATCCCCTGAGGGAGGCATATGCACGCATGATATCTGCGTAGGATACTTGGTCTGCTCCACCAATTTCAAAAATTCGAGAGGCAGGTAGGGCTACATTGAGTCCATCCAGGAGATAGGCTGTAAGATCTTTGATGGCAATGGGTTGAGCTGGACTGGAAACCCAGCGAGGCGTAATCATGATTGGCAGGCGCTCAACCAGAGCACGAATCATTTCAAAGGAAAGACTACCGGAACCAATGACTATGGAGGCTCGAAATTCGAGTACGGGCACACCAGATTCTCGCAGTATCTGTCCGACTTCCTGACGGCTTTTCAGATGTGGAGAGAGCAATTCATCTTGATTTCCCAATCCGCCGAGATAAATAATTCGTTCGACGCCATTGGCTTTAGCTATTTCCCCAAAGTTTTTAGCCGCCAACCGATCGGTAATTTCAAAAGACGTTTTGGATCCCATGGAATGTACCAGATAATAGGCGATCTTTACGCCCCGCATAGCCTCAGATAAACTCGCCCTGTCGAGTACATCTCCTTGGACGACTTCTGTCTTTGAATCAGTTTTTGAGATTAAATATTCAGGACGACGGGCAATACAGCGGAGATGATGACCGGCCTGTTCTAGTTGTTTGAGTAATCGTCCACCCACATAACCAGTTGCTCCAGTAAGTAGTATTAGGGAACCCTTATGATACTGCTGTGGCCTGCTACGCATGCTGGGAGCGGTCATTGATACCACGACATATCCTACTTATTTCCTGGCGCGGGAGAATCTAACTCGAGCTCATTGGATCCCATCCTGGGTAGCTTTGACACTACAGGTATTTGCACCTCATTCCGACGCAAGAACCAGGGTGTGTAAGGAGCATTAAAGCGAGCCCAAATTGCCGGTCCAGCAGGTTCCAGACCCTGAGCAGCGATCCAGGATTCAAGTTTGGTTTTGTGCCTGGAATACCCCTTTTCATCCCAGAATCCGGAATACCTGATGGTGGCCACCCGACGTCCAGGCACCTCACGGATTCGGACGCGTTTATCCTCGGGAACGGGGATGGTCTCAAGTGTAAAATGATCGGGCATCATAAAACTGATCGCCCAGGATCCTTGATTCTGTTCCTGAGATACTGGGGTGGTCATTTTAATTTTTTGATTTGCCATTTCCTGGGAGACGGGACTGGTCATAGCCACCTTGGACTGAGACCGGTTGGCTCCAGAGATATAGTTGAAAAGGGGGCGAAACGCCATGCTTGAAGCACCTTCCATACTGCCTTCAATATCGATTTCGGCGAGCAGATACGATTCATAGTCCCGAATCTCAAACTGACCGTCTTTTTGCACCACACTGTATTTTGCTTCTTCGATTGCCATGAGTGTCTCTCCTGTAAAAAGCGTCAGCAAAACGGAAAGAGTCGTCAGACCTCTTTTGACCTTCATTTCCAATCTCCCTGCTTCACTGCCATTCTGAAATTCAGCTCTGTTTTCATGTCAAACATTCTCGTTGGTCGTTGCTACTGAATTGATCAAGGCTTTAACGATCCAGATGAAGACACCTGTAAGGAGGAGATTTACTGAAAGACTCAAAGCCGCCACCGTTACCATATCCCCACCAATCCCATATCCGAGGGCCAAAACCAGAATACCAGCTCCCACCTCTCCCCTGGGCCACATGCCTATTGCCAACGCCAATCGCTCTTTCCAGTGGGCTTCACGCTTATAGACAAAAGCCGGGAACATTTTGCCCACATTTGAAATAATGGTGACCATAAATACATGAAAAGCGATCATCCCGGCACTGAGCTGCGGTCCGGAGCTGACAAGCTCACTCCTAAAAACCCTTGGCATATTCAGGCCTACAAGGAAGATGAATACTGCTGATACAACCATGGCAACCTTCTGTTCCTGGGGGCTTTCCGGTCCCTCGAGATGTCCTTCCCGGGTGTCGTCAAGGTGGGGGTTTGCCCCTTCTGGTCGTTTCATCATTGTTCCAAGGACAAAGGCTGGCAAGAGGATTTCGATATGGATGGGAACCTGCTGGTCGATAAGCTTGCTGGTGAGATAGATCGCTTCAGATGCACCAACAATAGCCACTGCGTATCCCATAACCCAGGGCCAGGTTATGGGGATTGACCAACGGTGAAGGTAGGTCCAGGCAAAATAGATCAGAATTGCCATGATCAGAACCACGATACCCATTTGCCAGGATGCCCCCACCATGAGTATTCCCAGCGGAATCATGAGCAACACCGTATCCAGATCATCAAAGATTGCCAGCACCCGTGCTTTTCGAAACAGCCAGGTTGAGCTGAGCCCGGCAGCTGCCAACATGGAAAACAGAACACCAGCTGAGGTTGGGGCGGCGAATCTTGAAATAACCAAAGCTGGTTTCCAATCTTCCCAGCTTGTGGCACCTTCAGGACCTAGAATGTAGATAAAATAGATGGCGACAAATATCCAGGGGAAAGCGGCGGCTGTCATGGCAACGACATAATCCCATCCATAGCTGCCGAGTTTGGTTTTATCCAGCTCGAATTCGTAGCCAACATGGATCATGATAAATGCCAGACCGATCAGGGTAAAAACTGTAATAAACTCAGAAATGGTGTGGTATGAGTCTCCGAAATATCCTGGGAGTAGCTGCGAACCAATCAGACCTACTGTAAGGAGGATGGAGAAAATGAGTACTTTTTTCATTAGATTTAAGTCCTGTCTTCTGTAATGATAAATTTATAAGCTTGTATGGCTACTAATGTAGTAATCCTCCCATACAATTGAATTAAAAAGCGATCCAGCAAATCAGTGACTGCAGTTTGATCTGAGATACCGCCAGTGTTCGTGGTAATTTCTTTCAAGTTGATACAGCCTCCTCATCTTTTGTGCAGTTTTCATTCCCATGGACATAATAAGATAAATTTTTCCACATTCAACAACTAGATGCGCGTTATGCGCGTTAATTATTTCGAAAAATCTAACGTATTCAGTACTTCCGTTTCATATCCAAAAAAAATAATACTTTAGGCGAGGTCCTTGTTCCTGATTGCATTGGGGGGAATAAAGTGTATATAGAGAAGCCCTGCCAAATAACCTCAGTGGCAGGACCCCCTTTTCATGATGAAAAAAGTAAAATTGGATATGTCAAACAAGCCTTGCACTGCCCTGCATACCACTATTGGTTTGACATTAACCACAACATCTTCGGGCCAGAAACAGTCGGCAGTCTCGGGTCACGTTTGATAGCTAATTCGCAACAAACCAAGGATGGAGAAATCCCATGTTAGCAAGAGCGTTAGTGTATTGTGAAAACGAATTTGGAAAGATCGATGGGAAGGTTGCCAATGGGCTCGCCCGGCATTCTGAAAAATATGCCATTCTCGGAATCATTGATAGCACAAAAGAGGGGCTTGATTCAGGGGAATATCTTGATGACATTAAAAATGGCATCCCCATTTTCTCAAGTATAGATCAAGCCGTCGAAGTATTGGGTTATGTTCCAGAATATTTCATTTACGGGATTGCCGCACAAGCAGCATATCTTGTTCAAGAGCAGCGAGAGATAATTCTGGCGGCCATGAAAACAGGCATGAATTTCGTAAATGGCCTGCCTGAATTTTTTACTGATGATGATGAATTTATCCGCAAGGCAATTGAATACCAGGTCCAGATTTATGATCTAAGGAAATCTCCTCCGAGAAAGAATCTGCACAATTTCACTGGCCGTATCCATGATGTCAAAACACCTGTCATAACTGTACTGGGTACAGATTGCGCCGTTGGCAAGCGAACGACTGCTTCAAAATTGGTTGAAGCATTAAAGCTGGTGGGGCTGAACCCGGTCTTCATTGCCACTGGCCAAACCGGTCTGCTCCAGGGGGCAAAATATGGTTTAGCAGTGGATGTGCTAAGCTCGGGATTTGCCACTGGTGAGATTGAATATGCAATTATTCATGCCGATACAACAGAACACCCTGATATCATTATTGTTGAGGGACAGGGCGCCCTGAGCCATCCGGCCTATTCATCTACAAGTGCCATCCTGAGAGGAGCTGTTCCAGACGCCATAATTCTTCAGCACCCTCCCAAACGAAAGAATCATGCTGACTATCCTGAGCTACCCATGCCCACCCTTGAGTTTGAGATCGAGCTGCTGGAAATGTTTTCCAATGCCAAAGTTATTGCTCTCACCATAAATCATGAGGACATGACGGATGTTGAGTTAAAAAGCACGATTACCGAATATGAATCAAAATACAAGCGACCAACGACTGATGTATTGAAGCATGGTTGTGATAAACTGGTGCATTCAATATTAAATACTTTCCCTGATCTTCAGAAACGTGTCTCCTCTCCATGATCACACCACGTATTGAAATGACGCTTGAGAAGATTGCCCATAATGCAAGGGCTTTAGTAGCGCTGTATGGTTCAAAAGGAATTGATGTGATCGGCGTGACAAAAGTCGTTTGCGGTAATCCATATATCGCCAAGGTCCTGACAAAAAGTGGCATACGTATCCTTGCTGATTCAAGGATCGAAAACATTAAAAAGATGCGCAATGCTGGCATCGAAGCCCAATTCCTCCTGTTGAGAACACCCAGTTTAAGCCATTGTGAAGCCGTCGTGAAATATAGTGACATGAGCCTCAACTCAGAATTGACTATTATTGAGAAGCTCTCTGCATATGCTGTTGAGTACGATAAATCACATAAAATTATTTTAATGCTGGAACTCGGTGATTTACGGGAAGGATTAATGCCTGCAGATTTAGACCATACCATCGAACAGATATTAAAAATGGATGGGATTATGCTGACTGGGATTGGAGCCAATCTGGCATGTTTTGGGGGTGTTAAACCCGACGCCGAAAAAATGAACCTGCTCTCTTCAATAGCTGTTGATATCGAAGATAAATTTGGCTTGCAGCTGGAGTTTGTTTCTGGTGGTAATTCCGCCAATTATGATTGGTTCATGTCCACGTCAGATGTCGGTAGAATTAATAACCTCAGACTGGGCGAATCAATTTATCTGGGCTGTGAAACCCTGTCGCGAAAGCCCATCCCCGGCTTGTACACCGATGCCATGACACTGGTCACAGAAGTAATAGAATCCAAAATAAAGCCTTCCTTACCGTATGGAACAATCGCCCAGGACGCATTCGGAAATATTACACAGTTTGTGGACCAGGGAGAAATTCGAAGAGCCATTCTGGGTATTGGATTGCAGGATGTGAACGTATCAGGCTTGACTCCCCGCATTGATGTTGAGATTCTTGGTGCGAGTAGTGACCACATTATTGTAAATGCAAAAGATGAGGAATTGAAGGTCGGGGATGAACTGGAATTTGATCTGAATTATGCAGCCTTGCTGGCTGTCATGACCTCGCGCTATGTGAACAAAGTTTCCAGTGATCGCGTGAATGCCCACGAATATTGTGAACGGGTTGAACAAAAATATCGCCGACATGTACGACGTATGCAGACTACTGCACTCAAAGACAATCTTTCTCAATTGGTTAGTTTGAACGATTCCAGCTTTAATTTGATGTTTGAACCCTCTATCATGGAGAATTACCAATACATGGTCAGAGAAGCTGTCTACGATAAGATTGGACGCATATCCAAGCGTTTGGATATGGAAGACAAAACATTATGGATCCGCTCAGCGTATCGATCATTTGAACACCAGCGCCTTTTATGGGAAGAACGGGTAAACTCGCTGAAAATAGAGTACCCTAAAAAAGAGCTGGAAGAGATCGAAGAACTGGTCTCATATTTTATCGCTCCACCCAGTAAATCCATGCATGCAACAGGTGGAGCAGTGGACGCGTTGATATATGATTTAAAGCATGATAGCATCATGCGTTTCGGAACTAATGATGGATACAAAATAGACCTCAATGACAAGTGTTATCCTTATCATCCCTACATTACCCCAGAAGCAAAGGTCAATCGAAAGCTGATTATCGGACTCTTTGAAGCTGAAGATTTTGTCGTCGACATAAAGGAGTACTGGCATTTTGATTATGGAAATATCAGCTGGGCAACAGAAAAAGGGAAAGAACAGGCGATCTACGGCATTATTGAAGCTTGAGTCATTCCTCCAAAACCTTATCATCCGATTTTTTTCTGATTTGATTCCACACTAATTGAAATTTTTGCTGCAGCCTATCGACAAACGTTACAAAGCTATCCCTCCAGCTTGATCGCGATGGGCTGGTCAGGAAACCCTCCAGAATTCCTGAAAACTCAGGGGTTCGCAGATAGCCGAAAGATTTATGCGGGTTCCGCTTGCCATCAATAGCGTAGTCATTGTATACGGCGTGATCTTCGATGCCCACACCCTTCTGATTTTTCAAATAATCATCGTTCAAAGCATGATCCATAGCCACTTTGTCCTCAATATCAGCCAGATTGATCCACTGCTTCTGGATACTTTCCGGAACCATAGGGCGCTTCAAGTCCGGATTCTGACTCCTTTGTCTTGCCAGCTCTCTACCCATGATAAAGGGCAAACCCAAGGGAGATCCGATTGTCACAAATGTGTTTATCTTCAGTTCATCTGCATAACGACTCAGGATATCGAAAGCCACAATAGACCCCATAGAGTGTCCGACCAGCAGGATGTCATATCCAGAATATTTTTTGAGTACTGTCAAGAGCCTGTCCTGAATATGCTTGCGAGCTGAACAGTCCTGATTGGTAAGTGAAACACAATCATCCTGGAAATAGGCCCCCAGATCTCCAAAGTATTTGCGAATGATGACATCCGTTACACCTGCTAAATTCAGGGTCATATCCTCGTCGAGGAAAATGCTATCCAATTGTTTATCTACGTATTTGAACAGTTTGGCGCGTAAGGATTCGCGAAGAGGATCACCTGTAGTGCTGCCCGGCACATAGGGCTCCTCCACATATCCTGGTTGATGCTTATCACTGATTTCTGTATCGAGTAATTCGGGATGCAGGATATCAGCCCAGAAAACGAGTTCAAAGGGAATTTCCTTGGTGTCAAAGTTGAGTCTTGTTAACCCTTCTCGCATGGCTCTGAGCCACCAATCCTTCAAGATATTCGCCGGTGGCTTATTCCCCAGCCCATGAATGCCGATGATCATTTTTTTCATCAGGGTTCCTTAATTAAACCACTTCATTCCATGCAGACGATTTGGGCAGAACAGGAGTCCAATTTTGTGCATCATGCTCAAAAGCTTCCCCCTGCTTCACTATGTAATCTGTCTCGAGAACAGTTCAAATCATAGGATTATCAGCGGACAAGGGAGAGATGCCTACCCTTCCTGCACCCCACTGAGTATCCTATTCTGGTGAGAATGGGGTGAAGCAGATATATGCTGTAGAAGGACATAATTTATCTGGCAAAAGTATTGACACCTCAGGCACATTTTAAGATTGGAAATACCACCGATTCCCTTTCGCTCCCTTGATAATTATTGTATAATTACTATAATTAGGACAATTGTAACTCCATCGAAGGGAACTCAGCGCATTTGCAGTTTCACATATTTTTTAAGCTTTTTGAGGGCATGGTTCATTGTTCAGGCCATATGTTGCTTAATACATTGACCTGATTGAACAAAACAAAAGGGGAAATTAGCATGAGCTTGTTTTTATGGGATCCAGCATATTCGATTGATCATGGCGTCATTGACGATGAACACAAACGCCTTTTAGGTATTGCCAGACGCGTTCTGGATATAGAGACAGTAGCAGGGAAAAAAGAAGAGATCAAGGATATTGTCAAAGAATTCTATGATTATGCCCGGACCCATTTTGAGCATGAGGAAAAATTAATGGCCGAGATTCAATATCCCTTGCTGGAGAAACATAAAAAGAAGCATGCGGAGATCGTTGCGGACATGAATCATTATCTGAGCAGTGATACCTACCTGTCACAATTACTTTCCGATTTTAGGGTGCTGGCAATCAAATGGGTGTTAAATCACATTCTGGATGAGGATTTGCAGATCAGGGATTTTTTGAAAACACAAACCTGACTTTCAAGAGTCACCGGTCCCGCCTGAGTGGATGCCATGCCGGGCGATGACAGGATTCGTTCAAATATTTATTAAGTCACATTAGATATTGGAGCAGAGAATAATGCAAAAAGAGCTTCGAGTACGCACGCCACTACTTACCCCCAGCGGAAATCTGGAGCAAATAGGATGGTCACCTCGTGTCTTGTTGGACTGTAATCTGGAAGATGCTCACTTTTATGCTTTTAAACCCTTGCAGGGCTTGAGGATCAAACGCTGGGATTATTATGCCATCTTTACACCCCGGCATTTTTTCTCCGCCACCATTGCCGACCTGGGATATGCTGCCAATATTTTTGTCTATATCATGGATTTTCATACAGGTGAATTGTATGAAGAAGGACTTATCAGCCCCTTTGGTCTGGGAGCCAGTCTTCCACGGAATAGCACCGTTGGAATCAGTTCCTATACTGGCCAGGGAGCAAGCCTGACCTTTACAGTTAAGGATGGTATCCATAGTCTTGATGTTGACTGGCCCAAGTTCAATGAAGGTCGCGGAATAAGTGCCCGGATCGACCTTAAACACCCCTCTGATCATGAATCTATGAATCTGGTCATTCCTATCCCGCCGAAACGATTTTACTTCAACAGAAAGATCAATTGCCTGCCGGCCTCCGGATTTATCAAATACGGTGATTTAAACATCAAGCTACAGCCCGAGGATTCCCTTGGTCAGCTGGATTGGGGACGGGGTGTTTGGGAGTATAACAGTTTTTGGAATTGGGCCAGTGCTTCAGGCTTTCAGGCTGATGGCCAGCGTATTGGTCTGAATTTGGGAACTGGTTTCGGCGACACCGGCGCAGCAACAGAAAACGCCGTTATTGTGGATGGTAAGATTCATAAGCTCGATCAGGTTCCCTTTTTGTATAATCCAAAGGACTATATGCAGACCTGGATATTTAAGGATAGTGAAGGCCGGCTAAACCTGACTTTTACTCCTTTTAAGGATCGAACTGCCCGAACTAATCTTGGGATCATTTTTAGCGAAGTTCATCAACTCTTTGGCCGATACAATGGCCATGTTATCCTGAACAATGGTGACAGGTTGAATATCCGGGATCTGATCGGTTTTGCAGAAGAGCACCATGCACGCTGGTGACCCTAGTAGCTCTTGAGTCAAACATTCCGGGAATAGTTGTTCACATCAAATTGCCCTTTCTCACACCGGCATTCTGTCATTCTTGTTCAATAGTGTGCAATTGAAGAGGATTATTGGACTTTAATTATGCTGGTTCCATGAAAAAAGGGATCAATTTTGGGCTTTATTCCTCCTCCTGATCTGATTTTGCCACCTTTCCTCAATTAATTCGCTCTTAACGTATTTTGCCCCACCCAGATCTTCCATCGTAAAAGTTGAATCAAGTTGAACAAATTTTTTGTTGAGCGCGTTCAATCGATCAGTGACACTTCGAAATCCATACTCTACAAATATTTGTTGGGCTCGATCACTCCACAGGAATTTTTGAAAATCCATAATCAATTTTTCTTCCAGAGGTGATCTTTCCCTTTGAATAACCACGACAAGGGGTTCGCAAATAATAGTTTTGGGTGGAACACAGACAGTGCCATCCATGACCTGACGACTTGAAGATCCCATCAATTCTGATTCATAGGTGATCATTGCATTACCCATTTTTCTTGTGTAGAGATCCCGAGCCATGAGAGCGGAGGTGGGGGACGACGAAACAGACTGCCAAAGATTATTCAATTTTGTCATGGCCGTGGCATCGTCTCCATCAGTCAGAAATGATCCATAGCTTGCCATAATCCCCCACTGTCCCAGGCCTGAGTGCAGGGGGCTGGGATGGATGAGTTTCACCGATGGACGAGAAAGATCTCCAAAATCTTTGATATCATCTACTTCGTCAGGATTGTAGATAATGAGAATTGGTGATTGAGCAATGGTGCCATTGTGGGGGTATTTCAGCCATGTTTTTTCTGCAAGAACCCCTCTGTTTATTAGTATTGTTGCATCAATTTCAGATGCAAAAATAGCGATGTCTGCACTTTTTTGCGTAACAATATCACAGGTCAGTTCCACCGACCCTCGAAAGTTTGTTTTAAAAATGACATTACGGTTGTTCTGTGCTTTGTTCATTTCCTGAAACGCTGGTATGATACCTTCCAGCATGACATCTTTCATTGCACTATAGCAATAGAGATTGATACAATTTTTCGATTGATCAGAATGACAGCACTCAAGACCCAGCAGCAGCAACAGTGAGAAGAGTATTGCTGGCAGATAGCTCTTTCCTTTACCTTTCAGAAGGCTCGAAAGCATGTAAGTATTCATGGTACCCCCCTATAATATTTAGCCTGCCCGTCCGATGGGAAAGGCGAACATTCATCGCGTGATTCACGCCTCATAATATAATACATAAAAGATGCTTTATGGCAGTATTTGCTATTATTATACGTACATGCTAAACTATAATATTATCAAAGAAATATGGTGCTCTTAGCAGTTGCTTCTTGGTCTATATTATCCTGACTTTCCACGCTTCTTCTCTTACACGCGGTCACGATTTTACCCTTCAGCCAGAGCTCCTGATTCCCATATTATGATCTGGTCAGCTTCATACATTGAGATGTTGTTTTTGAAATTCAGATATTCAAGGAGGGCTCTATCAGATGTGGTGGAAATACATACATGTCAGATTTGTGAGCAAGCACCACAATTCGTTTTCTTATTTTTAACTCTGGTCTAATATCTCCCCGTACAAAAATTAAAATTGTTTTTCATTCAAAGGGAGTCACATGAAAAAATTATTTGAGCATTTAAAAAAATTCGCCCTCCGTGGTTTGATGGCTCTCATTCCGGCCACCATTACCTATTTCGTCATCAGATTCGTCTATTTTGGCATTGATAAACGCATGATGTCCATCCTGGAACACAAATTGGGATTCAGCATTCCAGGTATGGGTATTGTGATCTTGATCGCGGTACTTTACCTGACTGGCCTGGCCGTCAGTAATGTGATCGGAAGAGGATCCGTCAATTTTTTAGAAAAAGTTTTTCACAGACTGCCCCTGATCCGGACGACCTACCGGGTTGGTCAACAGTTATCCAATGCTTTGGCATTACCACAAAACCAGCTCTTTAAAAGAGCGGTCCTGATCAACTATCTCAAACCGGGAATATGGACCATTGGGTTTGTCACTGGCTCAATTATCGATACAAAGAATGACAATGAAACACTCCTGAAGGTTTTTGTCCCCACGCCCCCCATTCCAACCAGCGGTACCATGGTCCTGGTACGGGAATCAGATACACGGGATCCAGGGTGGACCATCGAGGAGTCACTACAGACGGTTATTTCTGGTGGTCTGATTGGACCTGGGCAAATATAAGGAATGGATATTTGAAGGGCGCTTTCATCTCAGCAAGATCTGTCTGACACAGCTCAAAAGTGTCGAAAATCCTCTGGCCCTGTTTATTGCAAATCCATACTTGCATCAGCCTATTTCTTAAAAATAATATTAATAGTTAACCTTCTATGTTTAAATGTTTTGTATATTCATATTTATAAGGAGGGTTATACCCATGCAGATAAAATATTTCTTGCTGGTGATTGTTGCACTTAGCGTTTTGCTTTCGTGTTCAGCCAATAAGGAAATGAGTGAAATTAATGCCGCTCAGAAATTGGAGATCACAAAACTCCAGGCTGAAGTCAATCGATTAAAATTGGCAGCCGGCATGAAGGATGTAGAGCTAGATGGCATCATGGCCAAACTTGACGAAATCCAGAATGTTCAGATCAAGAACAACAGGGTTGTTTTAACCAACTCGATTCTTTTTGCCTCAGGAAGCGCCAAGATTTCAGATTCCGGTAGACAGATTCTGGATGATATCTGGGATATTCTCGTCACTGTACCTAATCGAGAAATTCTAATCGAAGGCCATACTGATAATGTTCCCATCAGTAAAAAAGATGTCGGCACCTACAAAACAAACTGGGAGCTGTCGGCCGTGAGGTCCATCGCCATTGTCCATTATGTAAGTCAGCACAAGGGAGCCAACCCCGCTCGTCTAGGCGCTGTTGGATACGGCGAGTTTAGACCTGTTGCCAGCAATGACACGGAAGAAGGACGTATGCTGAATCGTCGTGTGGAAATTGTTATCGGCCGCGAGCTAAAATAAAGCTTTATCAGTAAATCTTAACGCCTGATTCAGGAGAGGATGAACCCTTCCTGGATCAGGCGTTTTGTTTCCTGGAAAATCATTCCTCAAGAATAGCTGAATCCTGCTTTCGCGGTTTTAGAAATGGCAGTAAAATGAGAGGGATGAATGCAATCCACCCGTCCATGAACAATACCTTGGCGTATCCGTGCAAATCAGCGTATTTACCCTGCCATAGACTTGAATATGAGTACACAAAATTGTGCAATGCCATATAGCCTGTAAACTGAGTCGCGGCAACTGCTGGACTTGTCAAACCCATGAATACGGCTGTGGAAGTACCTTGAACCAATCCACTGGTAAAGCTGTAGGCAATCGACACATAGAAGAACATCTGAATGGAGACGCCGACCGTTCCTTCAAGGCCGACAAATTGCCGAGCCAGGAAAAATGTAGGAATGGTGGTCAAAACATACCAGACCCCCAGCGCCTTTCTATGGCCTACCCGGTCTGACACCCAACCGCCAAGGACGCAACCTCCAGCAGCAAAGACAGTCCCATACATGGTCAATTTAGCGATCTGGTTCTCATCCATGCCCAGATCCACCTGGATCGTACTACCGAGCACCAGCCCCAGGGCCAGGGCGCCAAAAGGCAACAATGAGAAGGCCACGCCGGCAATGGGACCTACCCCGGATTTAAAAAATCCCTGAAAGAGATCTCTGAAAAACTGCCTGAGCTCAATCACGATTGCCTGAAGTGGACTCGTATCCGAATGTTTTTTCTCCACCAGGACTTCAACAGGTTCCTGAATCCTCAAAGTTACAAAGACCAGGATCAGGGTCAGAGCGAAAAGGACAAACGGGAAGGACAGGGCAAAGCCAAATTTTCCAGCAATCAACAAGGCGCCACTACCTCCAATTGCCTGGCCCAGATATGAGGAACCAAACATAAAACCGTTGGCTATACCGCGTTCATTATCGGGAAGAACTTTTATGGCCAGCGCATCGATGGCCACATCCTGGGTTGCTGCGAAAATATTATGGATCACAATCAACGTCGTGAGTAATTGAATGTTAGTGGAATAATCGAAAAACACCACAATTCCTAGCGTGCTGATCATGGCAGCCTGGGCGCCGGCGATCCAGGTTCTTTTTGAGCCAAAGCGCTTGAACTCGATCAAATCTACTAAGGGTGCCCATGCCCATTTTAATCCCCAGGGTGCATAAAGCGACGCGGTGAACAGACCGATCTCAGTTAGACCAACGCCACTCATTCTAAGATGAGTAGCCAGGGCGATCGCCGTAAAACCAAAGGGAATTCCTTCAGAGAGATACAGCAGGGAAAATGCCAGCAGTCTTCCCTTTTTTGTCTTCAGAACATTCTGCGGTAACATGGTGATTTCCTTAGCCCCCTATAACCCCTGCCATTCATTACGTCTGCCTTTTAAGTCATTTAATTTATAAACCGTTTCAAGACATCATATATCGATTTTCTTCAGTCGGTTAGGCATAATGTTTGTAAACCTTTTTTTAAGGGCTTTTCCCAGATCAGGGAATACAGGGTGGGGGGTACGATGCTTAGGGCAAATTTAGTTTCATCGCTTAAAAACAGTTTATCTGTTTTGAGTACAAAAAAATTATTTTGGTTCCTGACCATAATCATTCTGTTCCTTGTTTTTACCTGTCTATTTGAGATCCAATTCAGTTGGGGAATTGCAGGCATACTCATACTATGCTTTGTGTGTGAGCTGATGGACAGCTCCCTGGGAATGGGCTATGGAACGACTCTGACCCCTGTTTTATTGGCTTTTGGATATGAGCCCCTGGCGCTGGTGCCTACTATTTTACTTTCAGAATTTTTGAGCGGATTTGCTTCTTCCTATTTTCACCACGAAAGCGGGAATGTTGATTTTAGTCGTCAATCCAAGGATCTTCGCAACGCCATGCTATTGGCTTTGGGGAGCGTGGTCGGTGTGGCGATTGGAGTAAACATTGCGATTCAAATTCCCACTCACATCCTGAAATTATTAATCGGAATTATCATCACCCTGGCCGGTGTTAGTATCTGGCTATTTCACAAACACAGCTTTGAATTCAAAACCTGGAAAATGTTTGTTTTGGCTTCTATTGCCTCCTTTAATAAAGCACTGAGTGGTGGAGGTTATGGCCCGCTTTTAACCAGCGGTCAGATATTAAGCGGTATCAAGGGCAAATCTTCTGTTGGAATAACTTCCTTTGCTGAAGGTTTTACCTGTCTGATCGGTGTGATCCTATTTCTGGGCAAGGGGCAGGGGTTTACCCCTGAGCTTTTGGTCCCAGTTGTAACGGGAGCTCTGCTTTCAGTTCCTGTTTCTACAGAATTCGTAAAACGCACCCAGGAATCCACACTCAAAGTGATCATCGCTGTGTTAACGACTATTTTAGGTGTATTCACCATTCTGAAAGTAATCCTCTAGAAGTCGTGGCTCTATTATTTAACTTGTCTCTGCCAATCGACCAAGATAACTTTTCTCATCGGTTCAGAACCAGTAGCACTGGGGGGTGCCATGAATATTTCAGACGGAAACATTGATCATTCCTATAAAAAGGACCCGGCATATCGTCGCACCACAATTCTCTTTTCTACCCTGTTTATCATTGTCATTTTTTTGCTGTTCTGGTTCAGTCGTAATCAAATCAGCATCAACGAGCCGCGAACCATTACACTGTACTGTTTTAGTGCCATGGAATCGGTTATGGAAAAAGGGTTATTGCCTGCTTTTCAACAGGAATGGTTCAAGCAAAATCATGAAAGAGTTGAATTTATCACATCATTTGCCGGGTCCGGTGTGATCACAAAACAGATCATGACGCGCTTTCCTGCCGAGGTCGCCATCCTGTCATCAGAACTTGATGCCCGGCGATTGGTCAATGCCGGCATCATATCCACAAATGATTGGGAGGTGCTCCATCAAAAAGAAAAATTTTGTCGCTCCCCTATTGTCATTTTTGTCAATACTCATATTCAGAATCCACCTCTTTCCTTCAGTGAGATAGATTATGAGACAACAAAAGTGATCATCCCGGACCCGCTTACCTCTGGTGAGGGTCAGTTGGCTACCCTGGCCATCTATGGCTCCCTGATTCGACAAGGCTACACCCAAAAGCAGGCTTTTAGCTCCACTAGAAACGCCTTGTCCAGATGCTGGAGTAATCCTTCTACTTCGCAGGCTGCTCTTGAGCAGTTCCATGCTGGAATGGGTGATATTCTGCTAAACTTTGAGGCCGCGTCCAAATCACATACCGGTTTGAAGGAAATAAATATGATTTATCCAAAGCAGACGGTGATGACAGAACCTGTTGCTATCTCGATTACGAAAAATATTTCCGTAGATCAAAGAGAAATTATTGAGGCTTTTCTGAGTTTTTTGTGGAGTAACACTGCCCAGGAGATATTATCGGAGCATGGCTTTCTAACAAAAAATACTGCCCGAAGAGTAGAATTTGCCCCAGCCGTAGATCACGACATTTTCTTGTTGGATAGTTTGGGCACCGCAAATGATCTAAATAGAGAGCTAATCGATCCCCTGCTGACGCAGCAATAATCACTACCCAAAACTGCTTCCAGTTCGAAACCCGTGGTTTCACGTGGTTAGAGAGCTTGTTTTTCATGCCCAAATTTCATATTCATACCCGTTCACTAATTTTGTGAATAAGCACTTTATGAATTATCAAAAAATATCCCTGTATCAGTCCATTAATTTCTGAATTTATTTGCTTTATGATTGATTGAAATTTATTGCATAGTTTGAAATAAAGACTATTCATTAGTCCCGGTATTAATTTGATTAATATTTATAAGCGATAACTAGAAATGAATGGCTTATCTCGGGGGACAGAAAGGTTTTAAAAAGTGTTAGGATCTCTTAGGGAACGATGGAGCTCGGAATTCGGGTATCGGCATATCCTCATTGTCGCATTTCCACTTATCCTAAGCACTGGGTCATGGTCCATCCAACAATTTGTGGACAGAATGTTTCTGAGTTGGTATTCTGAGGAAGCCCTGGCAGCTGCCATGCCAGCAGGGATCCTGAATTTCACCTTGATCTGTCTTTTTATTGGGACGGTAAGTTATGCTGGCACCTTTGTTTCACAGTATGTCGGAGCAAAGGAAGACCATCGTGTTGGTGTTGTCCTCTGGAGCAGTATCTTCCTCTCCCTCCTGGGGGCTCTTTTTCTCCTTCTGATCGTTCCCTTTTCCTCAGATTTAATTCACCTGGTGGGGCATGATAAAGTTTTGCAGCCCCTGGAAACCACCTATTTCCGGATCCTGTGCTATGGGGGTCTGGGACCCATTCTATCCTCTGCCTTTGCAGGATTTTTTACTGGACAGGGAAATAACTGGCCTGTTATGTGGGTCAATCTGTTCACCACAGTCATGAATATTATCCTGGACTATCTGCTGATCTTTGGGGTTGGCATCTTTCCGGAAATGGGGATTGCCGGGGCTGCCTTGGCGACTGTGATTGCCGGCTTTTCGTCAATCGTCCTCTATTCCATTCTGATCTTCCGCCGCAAAAACGAAGAACGCTTCCATGTCTTTTCAGCATGGTCTTTTGACCTCACTTTCATGAAACGTTTTATCAAATATGGCCTACCCAACGGTGGTCACTTCTTCCTCGAGATCATGGGTTTTACGGGATTTATTCTTATTCTGGGACGTATTGGCCAGATGGAACTGGCAGCCACAAACATTGCCATCAATATCAATAGCCTGGCATTTATGCCCATGCTTGGTTTGGGGATCGCGATATCCATGTTGGTCGGGCAAAATATCGGTGCTGGAAAACCTGAATTGGCTGAATATGCTGCCATTAGCGCCGTACAATTGGGAATGCTTTACATGATCCCCTGCACGCTACTCTATGTAGGCATTCCACATCTCATAATCGCTCCTTTTCAGGCGACGCCGGAAACGGTCAGGGTCTCGATCATTCTCCTGCGCTTTGTCGCGGTCTACGCCCTGTTTGACACCCTCAGCATTCTCTTTTCATCGGCAATCAAAGGGGCTGGCGACACGCACTTTGTGATGCGGGTAACTACCATGCTTTCAATTTTTGTGTTGATGATTCCGACCTATATTGTTGTTGAAATATTCAAGACGAATCTCTACTGGCCATGGCTTTTTTGTTCTCTTTTCATCATTACCATGGGGTTCACTTTTGGGCTGCGATTTAGAGGGGGAAAGTGGAAATCAATGAGTGTCATTGAGACTCCCGGGATCCTTCCATCCTCAATTCCGGCAAGCCCACTCACATCTGAAGTTTGATCAGCTCCTGAAATAATGATTTCGGCGAAGTGCTTAATAATACGTGAATGGTGAGCGTTCTTCTCCTCTTTGAGGATCTTTTTTTCTGTTTAAATTGGCAAATATGTGTACTGGATCTTTTTGATCTCTGAGTTTTCTGTTATGTATTTTTTTTAAGAATAGATGAAGGCCTCCATAATTCATGCCTAGCAACGATAAAATCGAAATTGAAGTAAGCGTTTCTATCAAGGCTCCCCTGGATCAGGTCTGGCAATACTGGACAAGACCTGAACATATTGTTCACTGGAATGCAGCCTCAGCGGAATGGCATACGACGAAATCAGAAAATGATCTGCGCATTGGCGGCAGACTTAGTAGTCGAATGGAAGCCAAGGACGGCAGTATGGGTTTTGATTTCTGGGGTATCTATGTTGAAATCATTCCCCAGGAGTTCCTTTCGATCGAACTCGGAGACGGAAGAAAAATGAGCGTAGAGTTCACCCCTGACGCGAACCAGGTTGAAGTGAAAGAGATCTTTGAGGCGGAGAAAGAAAATTCTATCGAGCAGCAACGCCTTGGCTGGCAATCCATATTGAACAATTTTAAGGACTATGTAGAAACGCGTGCCAAGACAGGCTTTCGCAGTATTGAAGAATATATCGCCTGCTTCCCGGGGGAGACACAAAGCATACTGAAAGAGTTGCAACGCGTGATCAAAGCCGCTGCCCCAGATGCTGAGGAAAAGATCAGCTACCAAATGCCTACCTTCGCCCAAAATGGTAATCTGGTTCATTTTGCTGCATATAAAAATCATATCGGATTTTACCCGGCACCGAGCGCGATTCTCGCCTTTAAAGAGGACTTAGCAAAATACCAAGGCGGAAAAGGATCTATTCAATTTCCCATAAATGAACCACTCCCCTATGAATTAATAAGGAGAATCGTTCGTTTTAGAGTGAACGAAAATCTTACCAAATAAAGGAGGTCAACTTGAATCTCTTCTCAATCAACTGGTGGATCGTCCCTATTGGCGTGATTTTCAGCATGATCAATGGCAGTCTCTGGTACAACCCGAAAACTTTTTTTCCGTACTGGTGGAAAGTTGTTGGAGGAGGAAAAGAGGCGCCTGGCATGGAAAACATGGGTGCTGTTTGGGGCGCAACCATTTTGGCGTCCTTGGTCAAGACCATTTTCATGGGTGTGGCAGTGAATGTCTTTGCCCAAGCGCTTGGTGGGTTCACCTTGATGAATGGTCTCCTGTTCGGTCTCCTCCTATAATTGTGCCATATGGCAAAGTTACTGAGATTGTGTTATTTTTGTACCTGCACCCTAAAATCTCTATGGAGGCAGTTATGCTAAATAATACATCTCTTCAACGTTGGCGGCGCATTTCCCAAAAGCAGTTGGATC
>JAIPJF010000025.1 GCA_021734325.1 Fidelibacterota bacterium
CAGTGCAGATGCATGCACAAAAGAGGATGACAATCAAAACATGGCGAAATGGAAAAGCCCCACGAAATCGGGTGATCTCGTGAGGCTTTTTACTGTATCTTCTCGCCTGAAACCTGTCAACCTATATCAGGACGAGACATATGCCCATCAATGCTTTAAACTTGGTCAACCCAAATCAATATCTTAGTATGTATGCCAAGCAAAGTTTGAAAGGAAAACCCAGTGCCTCTTTTTATTAACTTCCCCAACGAATGGATCGCATTTCTGTGCTTCTTCGTGATCATCCTGAGTTTTATTGGTATGGCTGAAATTGCCCGCAAAGTGTTCGCCCTCTCACCTGAGCTTTCCCGAAAATTTGTACATGTTATGGTGGGTGTACTGGTCTCATTTGCACCCTTTTTCCTGAAGACCAGTCTTCCAGTCATACTCCTCGGTTTGATTTTTGCCATACTCAACTATGTTGCCCTGAAAAATGACAGTTTGAAGGGTATGCATACCACAGAGCGGGTCTCTTACGGGACGGTCTATTTTCCCATCGCTTTTCTTCTGCTCGTGCTCATGTTCTGGGAACGGAATATTGTCATATTTATTGTTGCCATGCTCATACTTGCATTTGCCGATACGGCAGCTACGGTTATCGGTGAGGGGGTAAATTCGACCCGTACTTTCGTACTCTGGCGTGACAAGAAAAGCTGGCCTGGAAGTATTGCTTTTTTTATCACGACCTTCATTGTCATTTTAATTGCCTATCCCCTCTACGCCTCCCTGTCTTCCGCCGATATGCTATCAGGGAAACATCTTCTTCTGATGGCCCTTTTTGTTGGAGCCATGACCAGTATCGCTGAAGCCGTATCCAAGAGAGGCAGCGACAATCTTTCCCTGACCTTGACTGCAGCCTTGGGGATGGACTTGTATATTTACAACATGAATGCAGACACCCTGCTCATTCTTGCCGGTTGGACCGGATTTTCAATTCTACTTGGTTATGGTGCCTATAAACTGAAATCGCTTAGTGTAAGTGGCGGTTTTGGCGCATTTCTCCTGGGTGTATTCATGTTTGGGACCGGTGGCTGGCATACGATGATGCCCCTGATCGGTTTTTTTGTCCTATCGAGCCTGCTTTCCAAAGTCGCTGATCGTAAATCCGAACGAGAATCCATTTCATCAAAAGGGTCAAAACGGGATATTGTACAAGTATATGCCAATGGCGGCATCCCACTCATATTTGCAGTCCTGTGGTATCTCAACAATTTTCAATCAGAATGGCTTTATTGGGCTTTTCTGGCCTCTCTGGCAGCAGCCACAGCTGACACTTGGGAAACTGAGATCGGCAGTTTCAGTAAAATGGATCCGGTGAACATACTCAATGGGCAGCGCGTCAGCCCGGGGTATTCCGGAGGCGTTTCGCTGATCGGAACTTTTGGCGGCCTTCTCGGGGCCAGTATCATACCACTTATTGCGCTACTTACCGGCTCCCTTGGAATGGATCTGATACCTATTCTGCTTATCAGTCTTTCAGGTTTCCTCGGTAGTGTCATCGATAGCCTTCTCGGGGCTAGCGTGCAGGCAAAATTCACATGTTCTGTTTGTGGAAAACCGACGGAAAAACTGAGTCACTGCGGTGAGGTGACAATCCATGCCTCCGGCTATTCATGGCTGGACAATGACTGGGTGAATGTGGCAGGGACCTTGTCAGGGGCCTGTATATTCATGCTGGGATATTATCTGTTTTTCTGAAATAATGTAGGATGGTAAAACCGGTAAAATGTTTTGCTTTGTCATAAGTTGTCTGATCGGCATCTATGTACCACTACTTCACAAACACTTAACTCATCTCGGCTCGTATTGAGAATTGGCTACTCAAATTGATATCCTCAATAGCGGGTGGTGAACAGCGTTTCTCTGTAGCACATGACTTGAAGACTGAATCCCTGAAAAATGCGACGGCAATCAGGTGTCATGCTGTATCAAGCAATTGGTGTTCTACCATTTTAAAGGTTTCTCGATAAGGGCTACTTGAGGAGCAACATCCTCTTGACCTTGCTACCCATTTCAGTTTCAAGTCTGACGAGATAGACACCAGCCTCCAATCGACCTCCATCAGCTGCATGGCTGTCAAAATTAAACTGATACTGACCGGCAGCCACAAACCCAGAGAAGACATCGCGAATGTGAGCTCCCCTGATATCAAAAACGTTTAATTCTATCTCCTGAGACTGATTGATTGAAAAGCTTAGCACTGTTGAAGGATTGAACGGGTTGGGAAAATTGGGATACAGGATGATCTCCTCAGGAATTGTGGCAATTTCATCGACGGAGACAATTCCCTGAGCAGCATCACTTTCATTTTTAAGCCTGTCCAGTGCAGTAATGGCATAATAGTCGCTACTACCACTCGCATCCACATAGCTGGTCACCGTGGCTGGAATAATATCCAGAATATTGGACACCAGGTTTATGTCCACTGGGCCAGTTCCAGAGCGATAGATTACGTATTGAAAGGCCGTATCCCCATCTGCAGCCACGTCTGGTCGATCCCAACTTATCGTATTACTGGTGCCAGCGATCACAGAGATATGTTTTGGTGGATTTGGCATAATGTCATCCTTCCAGGGCATGGCCGGAGGGATCGCAGGATAACGATACAGATCATTTTTGAGTGAATCCAGAAAACCTTTTGGGTTATCAAGAATCCCCCACCCTAACCGGAACAATACGCTTCCAAGACTTCCTTCTGTTTTTCTGTTCAGCCTGATCTGATTCGGTAATTCATTGTTTGGCCAATCATGATAGTCAGTTATTCGATAGGGCGAATGTCCAACATAGAGATGACGACCGTAAGAGGACGTCTGATCAGCCCACCAGGGCATGAGCAAGGCATAATCTTGACCCTCCTGATCAAAAGGCCAGTATAATTGAGGAGTTATATAATCCACAGTGCCATCATTCAACCAGGCGATTGGATCGCAATAAATCTTACTATATGAACTCGTCCCGGATATCCCTGTGGGAATTCCACTTTTCCAGATACCAAATGGTGAGATGCCCAGTTTCACCCAGGGTTTTACACTCTGGATACTATCATACAATGCTGCGATGAATCGATTTATGTTATCTCTGCGCCAATCACCCATATCCGAAAACCCTCTTTGGTCGGCAGTAAAGGACTCAATATCCTCCTGGGCCATACCTGCATATGGGTAGAAATAATCGTCCATATGAACTGCATCAATGTCGTACCGGTTTACCACATCCATGAAGACGTCAACTGTATAATTACGTACTGCCGGGATACCTGGATCCAACATGAGCGTACTGTGGTTCAATTTCCATTCTGGATGTTCTTTATAAATATGTGAAGCTGGCAACGCCTCGAGATTGCTTGTCGTTGATAGTCGAAAAGGATTGAACCACGCGTGCAGTTCCATTCCTCTTTTATGTGCTTCCTGGATCATGAATTGAAGCGGATCATAGAAGGGAGCAGGTGCTGCCCCCGTTGTATTTCCAGTCAGGTGTCGTGACCAGGGTTCATAGCTGGATTCATAAAAGGCATCACACTCAGGCCGTATCTGAAAGACAACGGCATTGAATTCAGCCTCCTGCAAATTATCCAGCATATCGACGATGTCGGCTTGTTGCTCACTACTTGTCATCCTGGTGGGATCAGGGAAGTCCAGTTGGAGAACCGTCGCAACCCAGGCTGCCCGGAGTTCATGCTTCGGTACATCCGAACACCAGACTGTTGACATGAGTGTGATGAGTAGAACTGCTAATGATATGAATACTTTCTTCCTGTAAGACCTTGCTTGCTTTTTCAATTTACTGCCTTGTGTATAAAATTGATGGGCTATCAAAACCATTGAAACGCATAGAGTATTGAACTGATAAAATATGTTGTAGCACCTGATTGTCGTCAGGTGCTACAACATATTTAACGCTCATTTGTGGGCATACTACTTGAGGAGCAACATTCTCCGCACCTGCGTGGCTGATTTTGTTTCCATCCTGAGCAGGTAAACGCCTGCGGCTAGATCACTTCCATCGAAGTTCACATGATGTTGACCGGCTGCCAAGTGCTGATCAATCAGCGTGGCGACTTCCCGACCCCTGATATCATAAATTGCCAATCTTGCCTCCATGCTCTCAGGCAGGGAGAAATTGATCTGGGTCTCGGGATTAAAAGGATTCGGGTAATTTTGGGAAAGGTGGACCTCTGATGGTGTCTGATCCACAATCTCCTCGTCAGTAGCAACTGCGGACACCCTCTTAATAACCCGGATCTGATCGAGATAGATCTTTCCCTCTACCGCACCATTCTCAGGATCCCAGGTCATCTGGAAACTATCGATTCTGAATTCCGGTCCTTCCAAGACCTGGTTGCCGATCCAGCTCCCCACTGTGGTTGGATCGCTTAGATCCCACTGCACCAGTCTCCAGCCGACCCAGTCAAGGGTCACCCAATTCGAGACTTCACCGGTCGTGAAAGAGGTACCACTCCCCTCATCAAGACAGATCCGAAATTTGTTCATACTGCCATCACCATAGATATAGCACTGGAAAATGTAAGAATTATCAAAATGTACAGCAGGTTGTGGGTTGACCGTACCCATGACAACATCAGGGATATACTCCCGAAGCAAGTGTGCCGGCGCAGTTGTATCCCATTTATATTTCAGATAGGCACCCTTTTTACCCTGGGTATAAATATTTGAGCCGGGGACATAAACACTTGACGTATAGCCAAATACTGTTGAGGCGCCCACAGTGCCCACTGTGGAGCCACTACCCTCTGGATCCCACCACTGCCCTGTATAGATGAATTCATCAATATACCTGATCTCTGAGTAGGCTTTTTCAAAGGCTGTCAGGGAAAGTTGAACCGGCTGACCCATCATATTCCCAAGGGTATCGGCAATGGTTTCTGCCAGGGTGATCGTATAACTATTGCCTGGCCAGAGTGGTTCATACAATCCTATATCAAGCACTGATTTTCCATCTGCAGTCGTGAGCAGATAATCAAACTCCAGTTCACGGTCAGATCTGCGAAAGCTAATTGCATCACCTGTGAGTGATAGCGGATCTAGTTCTTCGTCAAAAACGAAGGAAATAGTTTCACCAATATCAAAATTTTCAGTGTTAGCCCCAAGTGGCGGATAACTGGAAATGATGATGGGGCCGGCTTCATCTGCAGCATTCGTTTTGAAAGTCATATTGAAGGCCCCGCCCTCAGTTCCGTCGCCATCCCCATCCAGGGCTCTTCCATTCACATCCTGGGCAGCATCGCTGATCGTCACCGTATAACTGTTATCATAGTCAAGTTTTTCCTGTGGATAAACATCCAGGATACGATCATCGTCAGACCAGGAAAGTGCATCCAGCGCTATGGTCGGACTGACTGTCAGAGCTGCTTCTGTGGACGCTGTGTTCATTGACTTGGAAAATTCAAAGTGGAGAACAGTACTTGCTTCAACAGTATCCCCACTGGTTGGATAAGTACTTAACAATACCGGGGCAAGGGATTCCAGGACAGGCGATTCAACACTTTCTGCCAAGGGGGACTCATTCCAGTAGCGGTCCAGCATGGTTGCAGAGTAGAAGTAGCTCCCTGCGTGATTTTGCGTTCCATCAAAGGCCTGTCTTACGGTGAATGGATCCGAGCCAAAATGCGTGTCTATAATTTCGCTGGTATTCACATCGATATCATCGGCAGCAGATCGATAAACGGCCCACCATTGATCCTCCGAATTGGACCCATCTGGTGTAATGGTTATATCAAAGGTGAATGGATCGATGGTTGATAGCTGAACAGTGGGAGCTGGAGGTACAGTATTATTAATCAGACCTGATCCCCTGATTTTTGTTTTCTGTCCAAAAAAGCTCGCCCCTGCTTCATCCCAATAATCATAATCCTTCCAATCTCCATAGGAAAAGAATTGAAATCCATCAACCCAGCTGACAGTCCTGCAGGCATTGACGATACTTGATTGTCGGGTCCAGATATTATCCACGCCAAATTTCCAGGAGTACGGACCCACTGAGAACAGTCGACCGGCAGCAATACCGGCCTGAATATTTGGTCCCCAATCTGTTGCTAACATATCTGTGAATCCAGTGGTGGTTGTCCAATGATAGTGCATCGGTGTCAATTGCTCCACCGATCCCTCGTTGAACCAAAGTGCAGCATCCTGGAAAACCACATAATAGCCGTTCCAGCCGCCTTCCCCTCCCGCTTTGTATTTGCCCAGGGCAGCCGCAGAGAGCCGTACCCAGGGCTTCACTGTCTGAATTGAATCGTGGAGAGCCTCAACAAAGGTAGTAACGGATGCTCTCCAATAATCCTCCCATGTGGAAAATCCAGATGGTACGCCGTCAGCATACGGATGCTCTACATCATAAAGGTAGCGATTCGAACTGGCCACTTTCTTGAGGGAGGATTCATTTTCCATATGATAGCCATCCAGTTCCAGAAGACGGGAATCCATTTCACTAAGAGCGGAAGAAGTTGAAATATTATCGGTATTGTATTCATTCCAGCGGATATAATCGAGATGGAGTCCATCTATATCGTAATTATTCACAATCTCCATGGCCACATTAAGTGTATAATCCCTTACCGCTTCAAGACCTGGGGAAAGGGCGATACTACTTGGCATGGGATTGCCATTCCCATCACGACAGATCCATTCTGGATGTTCCTGTGCAGGTGTGCCATTTACAGTGGATGAGGCATGAAAAGTGTTGAACCAGGCATGCAATTCCATCCCCCTTGCGTGGGCTTGTTCAATTGCATACTGCAGTGGATCATACCCTGGATCGCTGCTGCCTGCATATGAGCCCCATGGTTCAAAGGATGAATTGTAATATGCTGTTCCGCTCTGGCGAACCTGCCACAGGACCGCATTCATATTTGCAGCTTTATGTTCATCCATGATCCTGCGAACATTTGCCTTGTTCGCTTCAACGGTATTGCTGGCACTGATATGATCCCATGTGATCACCCAGGTTGCCCGGAATTCCTGATTATCTGTTTGTGCACTGAGCAGACCTGTTCCGATCAACACTATCAGAGCAATAAGACACCTTTTCATGCTACTCTCCTTAATAAATGAATCCACCATTCAAGTTAAACTTAATGCATCGACTAGTAAGTATCTTTGACCCTGCTCACAAATCTTTTTTAACAAATTATGGTGTATGCAACAAAAATGATATTTGTTTATTCTGCTGAAAAAATAAAAAGGCGAGTGTTAGCTCGCCTTTTTATTAAAGTCATATAGCTTGATCTTATTTGATCAGCATCATGTTCTTGGCAGATACCTGGCCATTGAATGAGAGCTGATAAATATACAGACCTGAACTCAGGTTTGAACCATCGAAGGAAGCAACATGGTTGCCAGCTGTCAATTGTTCATTCACCAATGTGGCAACTTCACGACCTTTAACATCAAAAACCGTCAAATTCACTAAACCATCCTGGTGTAGTTCATAAGCAATCGTTGTTGATGGGTTGAAAGGATTCGGGAAGTTCTGTTTGAGCTCAAATGATGTTGGAAGGGTAATTGGTCTTTCCACACCATCGGGAACTTGATTCCATATCGTTACACAATTGTAACCAAAATCAGCCATATACATGATTGTACCATCAGGACTCCAGGCACAACCACGCCCATTCCAAATACCACCCTGCGTGTAATCACCAAGGGGGGCTCCAAATGAGTATTTCTCTGTTCCATCTGTACCATACACCCAGTAACGTGAACCATGCGCTTCATCACCGGTAAAACCGATCTGCGTATTGGCCGCGTAGAGATTACCATCAGGACCTAAGCTGACGGCTTCTGGCCACAGGTTCTGGAAAGTTGTGTCATTGATCTGCCATCCACCGATCGTGCTTGCAGAATCATGGGGGAAAGTACCTGGAAGATCACTATGAAAATGACGAATACCAATACCATTCCATGTGCTTCCAAAGTATAATTCTTTTCCATCTCCAGAAACAGCGATTGAACGGGTATATGCGCCCCTAAATTCGGCAATAGCATTGCCAGTCTCAACTAAACTTGAGTTAAGGATCTTCACCGGATTACCAGGACCAACAGTACCGATGTAAACGTTGCCTGCATCGTCAACTGCGGGGCAAGTCAATGAGCCGGTGACATCTGGAAAATCATACATGGCCATACCGGCACCAGTAGTGCCGTTGATTTTGTAAAGTTTACCGGCTATTGAGTAAAGGATGTTACCATCATTATCCGTTGCCATACCACGACAAGCACTTACCAGGGTATCTGTAACACTGCCATAAGTCAATGTTGATATGGGTGAAAATGAGAGTGGGACTCCTGCAGGTGTCACAGCGAAAATCTGATACACATCCAATGTATCACCAACTGCAGTACCCCTGTATAATTCAGCAGTAGGATGACCTAACATTGCATACCAGATGTTTCCTGCATTATCGACAGTTACTCCATGCATTCCCCATGAGTCGGAAACGGTCAGTTCTGGAAAATCTGCAAGTACACCATCAAACTCCCAGCCTCCCATGGCAAAACTACCCAATACGAGTGTTGCCAAAATAATAGATAGCATTTTTTTCATTCTCTTCTCCTTGTATTATGTTTCTGTTAAGTATATGCTAATAGCGCGATATTATACAACGAATTTTCCGCTATGTCACATGATTTTCCAGCGTTTTGTAAATTATTTTTACAAACCATCAATAGCGGCCTCCGTATGGAGCACCTGCTTCTACCATATTAATTTTGTTAAGACGAGTCGTCTTCAATTGGTATAAATAGTCGCCATTTCCCCAGGTCAGATCAGCCGTAGGCGGACTGAGTATCGGGTCATAAAAGGGTGCCAGTATTCCATTGTCGTACACAAGTATCGCTGAAACAGAATTGAGACCCAAATACATTTTACCATCTGCCGAGAATGTAACTGCTGTGATCTGAGCGCTTGCATAATCCGGATAATCCCCAAGATCCACAACCAGCTCTTTGGTTCCAAGAGTGGTTCCGGAAATGGAGTTTTTCCATACTGTGCCTGCCTGACTCACGCCATCAATCTTGTACGAGCCAGCAACATATAGATCATTATCGAAAATCCTGACCGCTGCAATTGACAAAGAATCATAGGCATAGGCCGTATCAATGGTTGTGTTTTCGAGATCGAGACTCATGACATATCCAAGTCCTGAGGCCTTATTCATCCCCAGAAAAGCCTGAGTAGAATCCACAAAATCCAAGTCCTTGGTAAGATCTGTAGATCCAAATATAAACCAATCCGTTACTGCATATGTCCCGTCCAATCGATTCATACTGTACACCAGAGCGCCACCCGTCATATAGAGCATGTCATTCCCGCCATATTTAAGCGCGGTGGAAGAGACGGTAAGTGTCGAAAACAGCACATCTTTCAGACTATCTGGTTGAACCTCGAGGATCTTGATCTTTGGTGAGCCAAAGGAAGATACGTATAGGTTCTCTGATGTATCACAGGCAAGCGAATAAAGTTGGTCAAGATCATCGAAACCACCAATCTCCTTCACTGCCGGTGTAAGCTTATACGGCAAAGCATAATCTCCAAAATGGAATGAACCCTGCACGGCAACTCGTACTTCGATCGAATCCCCGACAACATCAGGGACTCGGACCCGGAGCTCAGTTGCAGAAGCACTTATCACTTCTCCAGGCAAGCCATCAAAAAAGACATTGTTATAATCTGGTGTAGCTGAGAAATTCTCCCCTGTAATCCGTACAACACCAACGCCACTGAATGTGATATTGCTGGCATTATAATTACTATCTGGTACAACGGTCGTTACGACAGGTGTCGCATTCCCTGTAACATCTGGATCATAAATGCTAACAGGGTCTTCGGTTTCACAGCTGCTCATTATCATTGTAAAAACCAGTATACCCATAACAGTCAGTACGGTGGAAATATTTTTTAATGTTTTCATTTTGCCTTGTCCTGTATTTTTCATATAACGCTACCTCCAGTATCTAGCGTACAACAATAAATTTTTTATAGGTGGATCGTCCGTCAGCAGCCTCAAAATGGGCGATATATATTCCGCTGACAAGCACCTGACGCTTATCAGTGTTTAGCAGCCACGTCTCATCCCCGCTACCGTCTGTATGTTCGATTGTCTTTACCAAATCGCCACGTTCAGTAAATATTCTGATGGTGCACTGACCGGGAATATCATAAAAAGCCAATTTATCGGGCTGTCCCACAAAAGCAGTGCTGCGAATATTAAAAGGATTAGGGACGATCCGGATCTGATCCATGGTTTCCCCTGCTTTTCTTTTAAGGTTAGCAGCTTCGCTTGTCTTTGTATAGAATCTGCTGCTATGCAGGGGACCTGTCGGGTTCAGGTCAGTGTTGTTCTCGCTGCCATCATTGAAGGCAACTATATAATAAAAGTAGTCCTGTCCACGTACAGGCGTTGTATCATCATATTGATACTGTAATGCCGGATAATCCGTCCCGTCTCCGCAAGCAAAAATCTCTTCATATGTCGTATCAGGTTTTCCTATGGCCCTATACAATCTGTATCCACCAAAATCCGGATCTGATTCTGAGGGGCTGGCTACCCAATCCAAATAAATTCGGTCCCCACCAGATGCCACATTAAAACTCTCTGGAGGTAAGGGTGGCTGGGGAATACCGAAATCAGAATCATAGTTGCGCTTTGCTCTTCCAAAGGTCAACATGATCGAGTCTGCACCAGTGTATACCCAGCTGTTCTTATAGAAATTCAAGTCCGATGTTTGACTGTTATCTGGCAGATCAAAGGGACCATTATCGCTGGGAGTGTCATAAGCGCGTTTCCACCTGGCGCCGATCAATTCACACATTTCACGACTCAGACCATTGATTCCTTCAGCTTCCACGATGGTAATACTTTCACCTGGAGCCAGATCAAATGGTCCATAGGTCATCATAACATTCGTACCCGCACCATCATTGTGAATTTTCCAGGGATCAACGGGATCTGTGATGCTGCTGGTGTTGTCTTCATAAAATCTGTTTGTTCCACCCTTACTCGGTCCGCCATATGGATTTCCACTCAGCATATCATAGAGATCGGCCATTTTAGGGGCATCCTCCGCTCGCTGATCCCCAATCCCCGGGTAGGTATCCCCCGCATGCCAGCCAAGGAATGTCGGTTGGGAGATCCAATCACTCTTTACTGCAGCGGATTGATCCACATGCAAAACAACTGATCCCGTATGATGGGGTGAGGTCAGCCTGCCGTTCGATGTGATGTCAGGGCCTCCAATATTGTCAAAGGCATTATTTTCCCCTTGACCAGCCCAGGAAAATCCAGCACGAAGCCAATCCACAATGGGATCTTCTGGTTTAATCGCATTCTGATAATGGGAACTGTAATCTTCTCCGCGGCGGGTAACCCAAGTATGTTTTCCCCAGCTCTGCCCATCTGCGATGGTCCAGTTTGCTTCACGTCCCATGGAGTATCGTGTTCCCCATCCTATCCGAACACCCCTCAAACTGTCATGAAGCTCTATTTCTGCATCCCAGTCCGCATTTCCTGTATTGGTAAAAGTGAACTCCTTGATGAAGTAGTTGTCATGATACTGCTGACTGAAAGCATATATCTTCCGGGTCATGGTCAAACCAGTTGAGGTATTCACCACATTGGTGATGATCCGATCAGCAATTTGATTTGCATCGATGGTATCAATTTCACCGGCAAATATCGCTTTCAGATCAGTCCCGTCAACATAGACATCAGGTGGTTTGAATTTTGCCGACTGCTTTAATTCCATGGGGTACAGACCGATTCCTTCGGCATTTTGATTAAAATTAACTCCATAATAAGGCCAAAAAGCACCATTCTTATCGGTAAAATTACGCATGCCGATCCAGGCCCGCTTAATCACGGCATTATCCTGATAGGGATAATCTGCCGGCCAAATTAATCCTTCATAATAAATATTATTCCAGGCTCGCTCTGAACCGTAGGCCGAGAAATGACTCTGGAGACTCCCAATGCGAACATAGCGTCTTTCAGAAGCATCAATTTTCGCATAGAGTGTCGAAATTGATGTCAGCAGCGTTAGCATTGCGATAAACTGAATTGTTCTTGTTGTATTCTTCATTAGAATTTAAACCTCAACCCAAACGTAAACTTTCGGGGATCCAGAAAAGTTAAGGATTGATAGTTGGGCATATCGATATAAGATTTTGTATCGAGACGCTTCTGGTTTTCCTTCTCAATCGTCGGATCATTTTCAGGATTGGCTACCATTGGGTCGTATGCCACATCATATTCACGATAGGTGCCGACATAATCATCACCTTTCTCCAGACCCTCCTCGTAGGCAAAGTGCAGGGATTGGAGATAATCGATATAATCGTATTGGTCAGAAAAACCACTGTAACTCAGGTATTTCTGGTCAAACAAATTGGCAACATCGCAAAATATTTCAAGGGATGTATTACCAACATTGATCGATTTCTGAGCACGGAGATCTGCCGAGAATGAGGGTGCCCATTGGACATATTCATCAATAAACAAGAGGGAGGATAAATTGAACTGGCTTCCAGTTTTATACTGGCCAAGCAAGCTGAGTTTGATGCCCCCAAGGGGATTGAGCCCCAGTAAACCGGGGCCAAAATCATCTGGTGTTCTCAAAGCGAGATTTGCTCTAAAATAGGGCTGCGGTCTCGGTTTTGAATCACGAACATTTATACTCTCA
The DNA here is from genome assembly GCA_021734325.1 of Fidelibacterota bacterium. GTDB lineage: Bacteria > Fidelibacterota > UBA8477 > UBA8477 > JABMPR01 > JABMPR01. The sequence continues at coordinate 12,735 of JAIPJF010000025.1, forward strand.
TAGTCACGCTGATCCTGGGAATTTTGATAATAGCGCAGTAATCCAAAATAGCCGCTTGTTTTCACCATGTAAGTGTAATTTACAAAACCTGTGAATATGCGTCCCTGAGGTTTGCTCAGGGTAATCTCAATCCCTCTAATGTCCTGGTAATTATTACTTTCTGCCTTGCTATAGTTTACAGATCCGTTTGCGTTTCTGTAGACTACCCAACCAGGCTGACCGGTAATGTCTTTATAATACGTTGCCAGGTCCAAAAGATAGGTATTTAAAAACCCATGGGAGTATCCCAATTCATAGGCGATCGTACGTTCCTGGTCCAACTCAGGATTTCCAAGATTGGTGACAAGACCATTGGATTCTCGCTGCAGTCTGAATCTGTACGTGGATTGAGCCTCAGAAAAGAAATGGCCATAATTGAAATACAGCTTTGAGTGATCTGTAATCGGATGGGATATGCCAAGTCTGGGACTGAGCGTAAATGTTGACTCGGATTTTTCCTTCTCCGCTAGTGAATCCAGGTAGCTACCCAAACCCTGTTTGAAAAGATCATCAAAGGGATCCAGGAGATAAACATCTGTATTGGCGTCGGCGTATTCTGCACGTAGACCTAAATTCGCGACAAATCCCTCAAATTCAAGTTTGTCCTGAACATAGGCACTGACACGATAGGGAGAAACATCGTAATTCATTTCCCGTCGCCAGGTATCCTTGGCACTCTCCATATAGGACCTGACTTTGAATATATCCCACGAGCCCTGCAATCCGACCTTCACCTGATTGTGATTATTGATCTGATTGGTATAATCAAACTTCAGCAAATTTGAGAATGTGCGACTGGTGTCTCTTCCTATATTCATCCAGGCACCTGAATCATATCCATAGGGAGCTTCATCATCATAGAATCCCGGGAAAATCTCGTGCTTCGTCGTATCCCGTGCATCCAGTTCATAGGTCTGATAACGAGTAATACCCGATTGTGCAATAATTTCGTAATAGGAGTCCGAAGTGAGCATATGATTAAAGCTTACATTGAATCGCGTCCGGAAGATGGAATAGGGGCTAAAATATCCAGGAGTGAACAATACTGCATCATCGGCTAGATTTGCCACACTGTAGGTCCCCCTTAACAGATTCCCTTCTGGGACTGTGGTCCAGTTATAGGGATTGATTGAATGCTCCTCAGAATAGAGGGTGGTTGCGACGAGCTTTTTGTTATTGCTGATATTATAGTTCAACTTCAAGCGTGTTGAGTTCGAGCTGTAACCGTCTCGTGAAAGGGGGAAAATGAACATTTCCTCTTCGTTACGATAAGAAAGATAAAATCTCAGCTTGGAGATCAGAGGCACAGGTCCTCCGAATCCAATATCCAGGGTCTGATCAGGTTTGGTGATCTCACCAGTACGTCGATGCTCATAGATCCATTGCTGCTGGGCAGCAGACGCAGTCATACCAGTTTCTGCATCATAGCGTTCATTCCACCCGGCAAAGTTTATGTATTGACGTTGGGTGTACTCATCCCAGGCCCCATTGTCTGTCCCGGACCAGGCTACATCATCATCCAGATAGGGACGAAGAAAGTAGGAATTCTTGTCATAAGGAGAAATACCGTAATGTTTGGGGGCTGCCGGGCTCACCTGATAATAGAAGGAGGCAACATATTTGTCGGCAGGACCTTCAGCCGTTGTCACGTTAACAATACCTGATCGGATATTTCCATATTCTGCGTTAAATCCACCGGATTGGACCTGTATCTCTTCTACAGAACTTAGACTGATCGTTGTAACAGGTGCATTGGAACGGTTATCACTCAAAATAAAACCATCCATGATCACCGCTGTTTGGGCTGAACTCCCCCCCCGCACCTGCATATTCTCAACACCGGCCTGAACACCGAGGATGGAGCTCACAGAAGAAATCGGAAGTTGCTCAATTGAGGTCTGACTCATATTCAGTTGACTACCAGACAGATCCTTTTTGACAATGGGCCGCTCACTATATACTGTGACGGTTTCCAGTCCCAATACTTCCAGTTGGAGTTTAAAGTCAATCTCGGTGGTCAAGCCAATAATGACATCAACATTTGCTATGCTTAGTGTGCTATACCCCATCATCGATGCCTGAAGCGTGTATCTGCCTGGTCTGATATTCAGGATGCTATAGAAGCCATCCATATCGCTTGCAGCGCCTACTCCCAGTTCAGGAATAATCACATTCACACCTATCAATCTCTCACCGGTGGAACCATCGCTTATATAACCACTGATCTTACCAGTCGGTGAAGACCAGGCAAAGCTGATTATCATTAAGCTTAAAAGAGAGCCTCTGATCATTTTGTACAATAGTCTATCTCACTATACTGAATTAAATTGAAAATCTCACAGTCATGCGCTGGACAGCATCAAAATGGGCAAAGGGTTCATAGGCATAATCAAACATCAGTCCAATTGCTTTCACTCCCACGCCAAATGAAATATCATTTTCATCGTTTGAGGACATATAACCAGTCCTGAATGCGACCATCTCAATTGGTTTGTATTCCAGACCTACCCTGATTTGTTCAGCATGGGAGCGGTAATGGAGGGCATCTATGCTCACCAACAGCTTCTGATTACCCAGCATTTCACGTTTCAAATCAAAGACATCCATGGATATACCCAGTGTAAAGGTAAGGGGTAATTGAAATCCCTCAGATTCAAAGGTCACTTCATTGGAAAAATTACGCACGGACATGCCAAAAGCCAGACTGTTCCAGCCTGTTCGGTAAATGGTTCCAAAATCAAAGGCACTAGAGAATGCCAGATGTGACTTTACCGTATCGGGAGTCGCATTATCATCCTCTGCAGGATACACGCTCTTTCCATAGTTAAGACCTACATATTTTACATGGGCACCCACAGCAAATTTATCACTCAGGGCTTTGGCATAACCAAACCCCATAGCATATGCAGAAGGCGTTAAAATCTCTGTATCGATATAACCCGGTTCATTGTTCCATCGCTGTGTACCCTGGATGTCACCATAGTCAACCGACACCAGAGAGGCGGCAAACACGCCCCATGCACCCTGATTTGGATTAAACGCAAAGGAAAACGAATTGTAAGCGATGTCAGCAATCCACTGATTCTGGCTTGCCATGGCATCGATCTTTGCATTCATTCTGGCCATACCGGCGGGATTAAAAAAGAGTGATGCGGAATTCATCTCGACAGTTGTCAATGCGCCTCCCATACCTCCTGCTCTTGCATCAGAGTCAACACTCAGGAACTGGGCACCTGTTTGGGCCAGTTTCACCTGGGAGAAAACAACACTCAGGGATACCAGGAAAAACACCAGGAATCGACTGCTTTGTTTCATAAAAATATATTTTTTCATAAGCATATTATTCACCCTTTACCATTACGAGACTAAAATTCTGCTCTTCCATTTCCTCATCTGGGAGAAACTGGATGAGATAGGATTTATTCTCAAGTGCATAAACCGCTTTTGTTTTTACATCCGGGCAATACGCGACTACCTGCATTGAGATTGTTTTATCAACTGGTTCAAGTTGCAGTCCGTTGGCGTCCCAAATGGCAATTGTCAGGTAATCAGTTACGTTGAAAACAATTTCAGCAGTCGCTTCACCTGACCTGTCAAACAGCAGATATCCTGCATCGGTTTTGGATTCCAGTTTTATGGCAAGGAGGGAATCAGTGCTTGGCAGGTAGACTGAGTCAGAGCTCAAATAGTCAACAGCTACCTCAAAACCAGCAATATCAGCAGCATAATATTCTGATGGTGCTTTTTTGAACGTTGCGAGAGAACCTCCTGCAATGCGGTAGACCTTGCTATCTGCAGACTGCTTAATGGCTCCATCTTCTATGGAAATGGTCCAATTGTCAGACTCCCCCACCAGCCCCTGACTGAAATCAATGAATGCAGTGGCCGTATAGGTGTTTGGAATCAGCAGTGTATCTTTGGACAGCCCAGTAAAATTAGGCGTGCCAAGCGGGTTATAAATATAGGCTATTTTAATATCCTCGGCCTGGCCGCTCGTCTCATTATAGTTAAACTCGATGATCTTCATGGCTGCAAGCGTATCGGTATCATCGATAAACACGTAAACGTCTGGTACCAATTCGAACTCTTCTGTATACCAACTCGCATCGATCCGAACCGTGCCCTCAAAAGCTGAAGAAATATTATCCCCTGTCCATGCCGGTCCAAACAAAAAGAGGTCTGCCGCAGTCACGGCAATATCCAATGAGTCGTTGAGACGGTTACAAATAAATTCCTCCTGGTCAGACATGAGATAGGTTTTATCCTCAAAATCTTCACAGCTTATAAAAGAAATGATGGGCAACAGGATCATCATCCATAGCAGAGGACGCTGAGTATATTTTTTAATTCCGGACATATTTGTATCCCCTTATCGTATAACTATGAATTTTCGGAAAGTGGATTCGCCTTCCGGTGTTTCAAAATGGGCTATGTAAATACCACTGACAATAAGCTGTCGGTATTCAGTAATCGAATCCCAGGACTCATCACCACTGTTGTCAGTGTGTTCGATTGTGTAGATCAGGTCACCCCGCTCGGTGTAAATTCTGATGGTACAAACCGGTGGGACATCATAAAAATACAGCCTGTCCGGATTTCCCGGGCCAAATTGCAGTTCACCTCCACTGGCTTTGATATTGAAGGGGTTGGGCACGATTCTAATATCATCCAGACTCTTTCCCGGTGGTCTTTTCAGCTTGGCTCCCTTGCTGGTCATCGTGTAAAATTTGCTGCTGTACAGGGGCGCTCCCAAATCGACCTGGTTGCTATTCCCGTCATCATAGCTGACGATATAGTAATAATATTCAAATCCACGTTTTGCCTTAACATCAGCAAATTCATTGGTCAAATTACTCAGATCACAGGAGAAGATTTCCTCATAGGTCGTATCTGGCTGATGAATGGCGCGGAATACTTTATACCCGGCAAAACCAGGGAAATCCTCAGCCGAATTAGACCAGACTAATTTGATCTGATCTCCCCCGGAAATAACCTCAAATTTATCAGGTGGTGGTGGCGGTGTTGGAATTGCATAATCTGCCTCAAATGCATCTATAGCCCGATTGAAGGTACGTAGCAGTGAATCTTCACCGGTAAACACCCAATTATTTTTATATTCATCCTTGGATGCAGGTGTCGAACCATCAGGGTTACTTAGACCGCCCAAGGCAACAGTGGCATCATACCAGTTACCTCCAACCTCATAGCACATCTCACGACTTAATCCCGAGACACCCTCGGCCAATACGATATGTATTTTTTGCCCGGGAGCAATATCGTAGGGTCCAAAAGCCTGGGCCTGTGAATACCCACCAGGATCATTACCCCAGTTATCAGCAGTACTTGCAAATTTCCAATCTGTTGCTGTATAACCAATCTCTTCAGCTTGTGATTTGGCTGGATGACCGAGCATCATGTGAGCATAGCGTCCCTGCATTTTTGAGGGATTGTACTGGTCATTATTATAGGTAATAGGATCATCAGATCCAATATACCAGGTCGTAGATGGTTGACTGAGATCATCGGTATGATCAGTTGTGGATTTATCTGCGTGCAAAGTGACTATTCCCATAAAATGCTGTGCGCTCAGATGACCATCTCCACCCTCCCCATAATAGGGAGCGCCAATATTGTCATGACCGTCCGCAGCCTGTGAATGCAATCCATGCCATGAATATTGGGCACGAATTTCACCGTCTGCCGGATACTCCCCAAGCACTTCATTCACCGTATTTCGACCCCAGGCTGTGTTCTGGGGAAGCCAATACCCGCCACTACCATAAGGACCACCCTCACGACTGGCAGCATATCGATACTGGAACATGAAGTAGACTCCGGTTAGAGTTTTACTAAATGAATCCCCTGCCTCGTTGTAGATACCTGTGTTTTCAAACACATAATCAGTGATGTGGTAATTGTTATGATTCTGATTTGAAAAACCGATGATATTACGGGTCATGGTAATACCCATGGACGTGTTGACCACGTTTAGAATCCGGCGATCCGGAAGCATATTGACATCCACACTGTCGACCAGATCCATAAACTCAAGGGTGCTCGCCGGCTCACCATCAACACTCACATTCGGATGATCATATTTGGCATACATTTTAAATTTCTGGGTCATGATCTCAGCTTTACTGTCTACCGGACCCCTGGGACCAATATGAGCAACCTTATAATCGAAAGTCTTTCCAGCAACAGGATCGGCGTAATTGGTTGAGCCAATCCATAAGCCTTTGGCTGCCTGGACATCCTGAAAACTATACTGGGCAGGCCAGCGTAATCCATCCTGCTGGTCCCGAACCTGGCCAGTGCGACCGACTTCAATCTCGAAACCCTGTTCAGAGTACCAGTTATGGAGATCACCGATTGCGATCCACTTGCTCTCCGCAGCTGAAATGTCAGAAATAAATGTGAAGGCAAATAGTGTTATAAGTAATGTTGTGAGTCGTGTATTTTTATCAAAATTTATCATAGATCAGATTCCTTATCGCTTACATCCACTATGTATTAAAAGTCATATGAGATATTAATGCCAAAGAAAATATCCCGCGGAGCAAGAAAAATGAATGAGCTCTGATTCGGCATATCGATATAAGCCTTATCTTCAACAACCTTATCCAGATAGGCCTGGTCTACTTCACTCCAACCAGAGTTGTGATCGTACTGAACGTAGGATTCAGTTGCCGAGTCAAAGTAGATAGGTCTTTCTTCAGGAGCTGCAATCTTAGTCACATCACCGACCCATTCGATGGGAACAAATTCGACCCCATCGGCACGTATATCACCGGGATTGTCATCATGGGCAATACCGGGGAGGACATTCAATCCAGCTTCTGACAATTTGTCCTCTGGCAAAAGCAGGGAACGCATGTAGAAATTATAATCGTGAATGTCATAGAATCCGTAGGTGCTGAAGGTTTTAATATTGAGTGCATTATTCACATCGGCAAAAAATTTGATCTTCATTTTTCCGACATCGAATACTTTAGATAATTTTAGATCCACAGACTTATTGTCCTGCCATCTGAAATTATAGATCAATCCTTCAATTCCATTTGGATTGTATGTGAACCAGCTCCCTGCACGCCAACTGCTTAACACATTCAAGTGCCAATCAGCAAGAAGGTTCTGCCCCATAACTTTTGGACCAAAATTCCTCGGTGTATGCAGGTCTATCACAGATTTAACCCGCGGGGTGGGTCTGGGTTTTGATTGCTTGGAGATATTGGCCAGATAATCACGCTGTGCTTTCGAATCTTCGTAATAGGATTTGATGCCAAAATATCCAGATGTATTTACCCGATATTCATAATTGATATTACCCGTGATCCAGTCACCAACCATTTTGGAGATATCGGCCTCAAAACCACGAATATCTTCATAGCTGTTTGCCGTAAGTTGACTGTAGTTCACACTACCGCTTGCACTGATATAGGTGGTCCAATCCTGTTGATCCGAAATGTCCTTATAATATGCTGCAATATGCAGGAGGTACATATCCAACAAGGCATGGTCATATCCAAGTTCGTAGGCGATGGTCCTTGCCTGGTCCAGGGTGGGATCGCCGATTGTAGAGAGCTGGGTCAAATCGCCAACATCCCTGTTTTCATCAAGCACTGCTTTTCTCTGCATCCGGAACAGACTTTCAGCTGTGGGAACCTGACGATAGTGACCATAATTGAAGTACAATTTAGAGTTTATGGTAATCGGATGTGAAATCGCCAATCTCGGGCTGAGATAAAAACGGGGATCAACTTTTACCTTTTCAAATTCCCCATCTTTACTGAGCGAGTAATTCGATGAGTAAAAATCATTGTCGTATACATCCACTTGGTACCATTCCGTATTGGGATTAATGAGTTCAGCATTCACACCAATGGAAGCGATAAAGCCCTCAAATTCCAACTTGTCCTGTATATAAGCACTCAATCGATATGGATTATAGGACATGCTTGTCCAGTAATTTCCCTCAGGTAAAAAGTAGTTGAGGGAGCCAAACTCCATGCTCAGATCATCATAAATAAATTCAAGACCTGTTTTTATTTGATTGTTGCTGTTAATCTGATTTACGTAATCACCCTTGATGGAAGTTGTATTGACCACACTTTCATCTCGAGAGGTGCTGACAGCTCCCCCCATGGTCAGTTTTCCTTCGATACTCGTTACAGGTGTGCCATAGAAACCAACAGGGGCTTCATCAGCAAAATATCCATCAAATATTTCGTAGAGGGTTTCAGTATCCCGAGCTTTTCCCGGTTCAGTGTTATATTTTTTGTTAATGTGCTTAACGAGTATCTCATAATAGCTGGAGGAACTTAGCAAATTTGTAAATTTTGCAGATATGGTGCTATGAGAGACTGTTGTTGGTGACCAGTATTCATTGGAATAAAGACGCCAGGGCATGGTGAAACCGGCCATGTTCACCTCAGATGCAAGATCCCATACATTTGACATTGTGCTTGTTAATCCACTGCGAGAGGAGGTTGTCGCTTCCAAATCGCCAGCCATATAGGTAATGTTTATTTTTTTACTTCTGGATATGTCAGAGGTCATTTTCAGCAGGGTGGTCCTGGAGAAGCTCCCAGTTCGTGAAACAGGGTACAGATATTCACTATTATCCTGCCGATAGGACAAGAAAAAGCGAAGATTTCCTAAAGCAGGTCCAATTATCGGGACAGGTCCACCGAAACCGGCATCTATGTTCAAATCAGGATTTATAATATTCCCAGCTTTCCGATATTGCCACTCAAAAACTCGCCGTGCAGCTGCAGGTGAAAGATCATCTGACGGATCTGCATTCGCTAATGTCGCCTCAGATAGCGTATTCCAACCCTCGAATAATGGGAATTGTCGTTGCTCGTATTTATCCCAGGCCGTGTACTTTCCATCATTGTTAAAGTCAGTGTAGGGTTCGCCTTCATCCCAATAACCATTGCCGTCAACATCGGAGTAGGTTTCCCCTGCTTCAGTTCCAGTCCAGGCAACGGCATCATCGAGGTATGGTCTCAAATAATATGAATCTGCATCATAAGGTGATATTCCGAAATGTTTGGGTTCAGCCGGACTATATTTCACGGATACTGTCCCGCTATACCCACCGCTTCCATCCTTGGTCACCACATTCACGACACCTGATCTCACATTTCCATATTCAGCGCTAAAACCTCCAGTTTGGACTGAGATTTCCTGCACTGCACTTAATGGAACACCAGTAATCGGTTGATTGGTGCGTTGGTCTTTCAGCTCAATCCCATCAATCATGAGGGAAGTTTCATCTGTCCCCCCTCCTCTGACAGAAAATCCACTTACACCAGCCTGCAAGCCGAGAACCTCGCTTACACTGGCAACAGGTAATTGATCGATCCCTTCTGAACTCATGCTGCGCTGACTAGCGGCAACATCCATCTTGATCACCTTACGCTCAGCTGTAATTATGACCGATTCACCCTCTATCACTTGTTCAGACATCGCAATATTCAAAGTTTTTGTTCGGTCGATCTCAACTCTAACCTCCCGGATTTCGTAATTCGAGTAGCCGATCATGCTGGCCCTGACGGTACGATTTCCTGGGGGAACATTTAAGATGACATAATAGCCATCAAGATTTGTGGTCGATCCCAGATTGGTGCCATCAATAATGATATTGACACCGATCAGTGGCTCACCACTTTCCCCATCGGTCACCATTCCAGAAATTTTTCCCGTCGTTCCTGCTATCGCATAAGATGAAATGGCAAGTAGAATAGTAAATAGTTTAACTCTTCGCATTTGCTAATCCCTCAAATATGTTTGCTTTGGCAATTGTAATAATCTCACAATACGCTTTCCCTTGATAAAAAAGCATACAATTATTAGCGTTTTCTAAACATGCAAGTCAATTTAAAATATCTTTATGATCACTTAGTTGTAATATATTTACCGAACGAGTTAATACTATTTCTTTATTAACTAAATCTGAGCATTTCTGCTGAATAAAACATGATGAATTAATTTTTGAAGCATGTGCCTTAATGAGCCTCAAGCCAGTTATCCCCAACACCAATATCAACTGTGAGTGGTATATCCAGTTGTACAGATCCTTCCATGGTTTGCCTGACCAGATCCGACATCTGCTGGATCTCAGAATCATGGACTTCAAAGACTAATTCATCATGGACCTGAAGGATCATTTTGCTTTGGAATCCCTCCTCCAGCATCCGCTTGTGAACCTGGATCATGGCGAGTTTGATAATATCAGCTGCTGTTCCCTGAATGGGCATGTTTGTGGCTACGCGCTCCGCTCCTTCCCGACTCATTCGATTTGAGGCATCGATATCGGGAATGGGACGCTTCCGACCAAAAAGGGTCTGCACAAATTTATGTTTTCTCGCAAAATCAAGGGTCTCATCGATATAGCTCCTGATTCCAGGATAGGTTTTAAAATAATCGCTGATCAGTTGCGCTGCTTCAGATCTGGAAATATCCAACTCATTGGACATTCTAAACGGACCTGCTCCGTACATGATACCAAAGTTAACAACCTTGGCACGTCGACGCTGATCATCAGTGACCCCAAAGAGGTTTGTCCCAAATACGTGGGCTGCTGTTGCTGTGTGGATGTCTTCCCCATTTTTGAATGCTTCAATGAGTCGTTTATCCTTTGAATACTGGGCCATTAATCTCAATTCGATCTGAGAATAATCGGCTGCCATGATCTTCCAGCCAGATTGTTGGGGCCGAAATGCTTTCCGAATGTCACGGCCCAGCTCTGTACGGACTGGAATGTTCTGGAAATTTGGGTTGGTAGAACTCAGCCGTCCGGTTGCAGCGATGGTCTGGTTAAAACTGGTATGAATGCGACCGGTCTGTTCGTGAATGAGCAGGGGCAGTGTATCCGTATATGTCGATTTTAATTTTGCTATTTGGCGATAATCCAGCATATAGCGCGGGATTGGGTGGTCTTTGGCCAGAATCTGGAGCACATTCACATCCGTTGAGTAGCCGGTTTTGGTCTTTCTGATCGGTTTGATCCCTTTTTTTTCAAAAAGGATGTGGGCCACCTGCTGGGGTGAGGCGACATTAAACTCCTCCCCTGCTTCCTCGTAAATGGCCTTTTCAAGGCGGATGAGTTCCAGACCCAGACTTTCCGACATCTCATTCAATATTTCGGCATCTACAAAAGTACCGTCTCGCTCCATATCCATGAGGACAGGAATCAGGGGCAAGTCTATCTCTTCAAGAACGGAGTTGAGCTTGTCCTTCTCAATCTTCCTGGAAAGGATTTCATAAAGCTGGTAAGCAATATCTGCATCTTCTGCGGCGTATTCACTGATGACATCCAAGGCAACCAAATCCATGGTTATCTGATCCTTCCCCTTCCCGATCAAAGTTTCAATGTGAATGGGATCTATACCCAGATACTGAACGCTTAAATCATTCATGCCATAACCCCGGCCACCAGGATTTACCAGATACCCAGCAATCTGGGAATCAAAGCCCACGCCTTTTACAGCAATATCATAGCTTCGCAGAACTGATAGATCGAACTTCAGATTATGTCCCGTCTTCTTGATGCTTTCTGACTCCCAGAAAGGTTTAAGTTCTCGGAGAACAATATCAATATCTTCAGAAGTAAAACAACCATCAGGGGGATTTGGATATTTCACAGCCACATAAACGGCGCTATGCGCTTCCCAGGCAAAGGATAAGCCCACAATTTCTGTGGTGAGCACATCGAGGCTGGTGGTTTCAAGGTCAAATGCTACCATTTCCTTGGTTTTTAATTTCTCTACCAATTCGATAAGCTCTGGAATATGTCTGACCACTGTGTAGTTACGAGCGATCGCTTGCCTGACACTGGTGTCACCTGCCTGGTAAAGTGCTCGAACATCATCCAGTGGTTTCATCAAGTTGAACAACTCAAATTCTTGAAACACACTTCTGGCAGCATCGATATCCATGGATTCGATGCGAATGTCATCCCAGCTCGGCATATCTTCCATATCTGTCTTTATGGTAACCAGCTCTCTGGATAGCAGGGCTTTTTCCCTGTTCTCCTCCAGTTTGAGCTTCAGCTTTGGATTTTTGATATCATTGAGGTGCTCAAATAATTCAAGCATGCTGCCATGCTCTTGAATCAGTTTTAAAGCTGTTTTTGGGCCGACTCCCGGCACACCCGGGACATTGTCAGATGCATCACCCATGAGACCCAGCAAATCGATTATTTTCTCTGGAGGTACTCCCCACTTCTCTTCCACATATGCTTCAGTCCAGACTGCGTTATCTTTAGGATTCACGATTTGGACATGTTTGTTGACCAACTGGGCAAAGTCCTTGTCTCCTGAAAGCACTTTCACTTCAAATCCCTGCTCGGCACCCAATTTTGAGAGTGTTCCGATAATATCATCCGCTTCAAAACCTTCCCGCTTTACATAAGGGATATTTAATTTGGTGACCAAATCATCAATGACGGGTAGCTGCGCGGCCAGTTCATCAGGCATTTTTTCCCGGGTAGCTTTGTATTCAGGATATTGTTTATGGCGAAAAGTCTTTGCCTTCGTATCCATGATAACTGCCAGATATTCTGGATTTTCACGAGTCATCAGTCTCAGCATGGCATTCATAAAACCATAAATGGCACTAACCAGCTGACCTTTTGAATTGATCAAGGGATTTCGAATGAAAGCGAAATGTGATCGATAAACCAGGGCGGAGCCATCGATCAGATATATAATTTTTGGCTTTTTATCGGTCATGATACATCCTTTATCACCCCCGGGAGTGAACGATTATCGATCATATTTTAGCTGAAGCATAAAGTTCATAGGGACCAGCATCTTCTATGACCGCCTTCACAATACTTCCTGGGTCCAGACTGCCTGACACATAGACGACCTGGTCAATTTCCGGTGCATCCCAAACCGTTCGTCCGATCATTTGGTCATCATTTTCAGGATCCTTCGCATCGATGATAACATCCAGACTTTGTCCGATTAGTGCCTGATTTTTTTCAAATGAAATTCCATGTTGCAGTTGCATGACAGCATCCATTCGGTCCACTTTTTGCCCCTGTGTAACATCGTCCTTCAGCAAAGCCCCACTGGTGTCCTCTTCTTCCGAATAGGTAAATACACCAAGTCGGTCAAATTTGATCTCATCCAGGAAATTCATCAAGGTTTCAAAATCTTCCTCGGTCTCTCCCGGGAAGCCAACGATGATGGATGTGCGTAGTTTAAGATTCGGAATCTCTTCACGGAGATTTAAAAGAAGTCTACGGAGTCCATCAGCGTCCAAGCCACGCTTCATAGCTGACAGCATATTGGATGAAGCATGCTGAACCGGAATATCAAGGTAAGGGACAATCCTTTTGGCATTTTTTAAGACTGGGATAAGCTTCCTGGAAAAATGGGAAGGGTGGGCGTAATGCAGTCTGATCCAATCCAGACCTTCGATTTTATCCAGTTCGGTCAATAGTTCATGCAGATACCTTTTTGGTTTTAGATCCCAACCGTAGGTGGTACTATCCTGGGCAATAACCATCAGTTCACGAACCCCTCGTGCCACAAGGGAGTGGGCCTCTTTCACCAAGCTTTCAATATCTCGACTGCGTTGTTTCCCACGCATCAATGGGATCGCGCAAAAGCTACAGACATTATCGCAGCCTTCACTGATTTTCAGATAGGCATAGTGCCTGCGAGTAAGGAGTTTCCGGCGATGATCGGGATCATCGGCTAAATGAGGCTTTGCTGCAATATGTTTGAAGATTCTGCGGAAATCCTCTGTTACAAAGAACTTATCAACCTCTGGCATTTCCAGGGTTAACTGTTTCTTGTAACGCGCTGATAGACAGCCTGCTACAAGAAGTTCTTCAAGTTGACCATCTTTTTTTAACTGGGCAGCCTCGAGGATGACATCCACTGATTCCTGTTTGGCGTCCCCAATAAACCCACAGGTATTTACTATAATGGTGTTGGCCTGATTGGGATCATCAGTGAGTTCGATCCCCGCTGATTCCAGTCCCCCGGCAATGATCTCACTGTCCACTGTATTTTTCACACAGCCAAGACTGATGATATGAACTTTTTTATTTGTGTTCTGGCTTGCCATATTCAAATACTTTTCCTCTCGCAAGGGCGCAGAGACGCAGAGCTTTTATTATTTTAATTCTATGCATCCGGTTCCTTCAGATTGTTAACCACTCGATGGAACCCATTTCTAATGAGCTTCTCATTGAAATTGATTAGAAGTCCTAGTTTGATGTCTGTCAACTTTAGGTAGGTCAGCACCTGTTTTTTGTGAATATCTGTTATTTTTTCAACAGATTTTAATTCAACTAGTACTATATCGTTGACTATGACATCTGCCCTGAAGCCCTTTTCGAATAATCTTCCATCATAGCTCACTGGAATTTCTACTTGAGCTCGAACTGCCAGCCCCGCCTTCACTAATCCATAACAAAAAATACTCTCATAGACGGACTCAAAGAGACCAGGACCTAAAGTTTTATGTATCTTGATACTTAAATCAAGAATAATCTTTGAGATATCGTTTTCATGCATGTGATAATGGACCTTTTTTCCACTCTGCGACTCGGCGTCTCTGCGTGAGCTTAATTCTCGTCCACCTCGAATAAGGCGTTGACATAACTCACCGGATCAAAATTCTGGATATCATCCATCTGCTCGCCAATCCCAATATATTTTACCGGAATATCCAGTTTATGCTGAATGGCGATCGCTATTCCCCCTTTTGCCGTCCCATCCAGTTTGGTCAGAAAGAGATGATCGACAGGTGTCACCATTGAGAACTGTTGAGCCTGGATCAATCCATTTTGACCTGTCGTCGCATCAATAGTAAGTACGGTCTCATGGGGAGCTTCTGGAATCAATTTTTTCACAATCCGTCGTATTTTCCCCAGCTCCTCCATCAGATTTTTTTGCGTATGCAGGCGTCCTGCAGTATCAATGATAACCACATCTATCTCCCGCTGGATGGCACTTTGAAGTGCATCATACACCACGGCACTTGGATCCAGGGCTTCTTTGCGCATTATCTCAGCACCAGTCCGTTCTGACCAGATGGCCAACTGTTGAATTGCTGCAGCACGAAAAGTATCACCAGCTACAAGGAGCACTTTCTTACCCTGCTTGTGATAGTGATGGGCCAGTTTCCCAATGGAAGTGGTTTTTCCCGTCCCATTCACACCAACGACAAGTATCACATGTGGTTTGTTTTCAAGCGTCTGATGGAAGGTTCTCGAACCCATTCTGGCGATGATATTATGTTTCAGAAAATCTATGACCGATTCCATTTCAACTACCTGATTAAGGGGGAAATTCTTTCTTAGGTCTGCGATGATCTCCATGGAAAGATCCACACCGATGTCCGCTGAGATCAATGTTTCCTCGATTTGGTCAAGCATAATGTCGGTCAGGGGTACTGAACCGGTAAAAAGTTTGCTTATCCGGTTATTAAGCTGGGTTCTGGATCGACTCAGACCCTGTTTTAATCGATTAAATGCGGAAGAAAATATCATGGTATTTTAGGTGCTCTGTTTGAATTATCTGAGGATCACTGTGATTTCACGTCGACCTGGTAGAGATGATAATAATGCTTCATATAGAAAAATAAAGATAGTGAAGCGAAAACCAGAGTCAGATAAAGCAGATAATCCGCCCATGGATAGAGTTTAAAGATCATTAGAATAAATGTAATACTGGTCAGGAAAATGGACCATTTCCCTGTCCGGTTGGCCTGCATTTCTCGTTTGGAATTTTTACTGACCAGATAACCCAGACCGAAGATTAAAGCTTCCCGCAAGACACTGAAGATAACAAACCAGATGGGAATGGCAGATGAAACCGGTTTGGCAAAGAATAAAACACCAAATATCACGATCTTGTCGGCAAGGGGATCAAGAAATTTGCCAAATCGACTGACCTCATGGTACGATCGAGCAAACCACCCATCCAGATAATCTGAGACAAGGCTCATGATGATCCAGAAAACCGCCCACATGGGGAAATTTATCAGGTTCCCATCCCATCCGTTCAGAAGATAGACAATTGGAAATACCATAAATCCTCTGGCAACAGATGTCATATTTGCGGCTGTAACTAACTTATTCAATGGGTCATTTACTTCTTTCCTGCCTGAAATCTGACTCCGTAATCACTCAGGTCAAAGTCAGCTTCGTTCAATAGATCATTGGTCTTTCCAATCCTGTCAACTGTTCCGGCTTTCAAACAGATCAAATCGGTGGAGCCAGAGACAAATTCATAGTTGTGGGAGATAAGGATTATCCTCGTCTCATTAGCTTTTAAATTACCTATTATCCTTAGAAGCACCACGTTTTCTTTTTCAGTAATGCCAATATCAGGCTCATCCAATATTAAAAATTCGGGTTGCAGATAGAAGATGCAAACCAGGGCGATTCTTCTGCGCTCTCCCCCGCTCATCAGAATAAAGGGGAAATCTAAAATCTGTTTCGCATTTTTGAATCCGAGCTCATTCATCATGTGCAACAACAATTCTGTATCAATCCTTTTGGAAAGCATGATGCTGAGTTGGTCGATTACATTTTCCGCAAACAAAAATCGATCTGGATATTGCGGCAGATAGTACCATTGGGCGGTGTTGGCATGTGAGGGTTTCGTTGCAAGTGCCTCTCCAAACGTACTTTTTCCACTTCCATTCTCGCCAATGATACAGGTATAACCAGTAGCACTCAGGCTCAATTCAGGTGTATTAAGCAGAAAATCCTTATTCCCCTGATAACGATGGGATAGTGCGGGAAGAATGAAACTCATAGGGCTTTTAGTTCAGGTTGTGACTGGTCGAGGTCGATCAGGTGTGTACCCCAGTCCAGTTCAGAAGTATATTGAGTAACGTGGAGAATGGTTTTTCCTGCAGCATGCGTTTCCTTGAGATATTTCCTGAGAATGCGGGCATTATTTCGATCCAGATAGGAGCTTGGTTCATCCAGTATGATTAGTGGAGCCGAATTCCCCATGAGCTGGGCCAAAGCGAGACCTTGCTTCTCCCCACCGGATAGACTTTCCACAGATCTTTCAAGCAAGGATTCCATTCCCAGGTCCTGGATGAGCTGCATGTATTGTGGTGTCAATTCTTCTGTCTCATAGGAAAGCTCCTCAATGACTGTCTCCCCATAGAAAAGATCCTCAATCTGTTGGCCCATATAGACGATTTTGCCATTTCTCACTGCTTCTGGATACCCGGCATGGACAGCCTCACCATTGACCATGATCTCCCCGGAGTCGGGTTTAATCAAACCTAGGATCAATTTTATCAGGCTGCTCTTTCCACTCCCATTACTACCCTTGATAGACACATAAGTGCCCTCTGGGATACAAAGATTTAGATTTTGAAAAATGGACTTTTCAAAGGTCTTCCAGCGGTAGCTTAGAAACAGCTCCTTGACCTGGACGTGACAGCCCATCCTACTATTTCTCGCGTTGAATATTGAAATCGATAAACTGGATCATTGAATATTTGATCGGTCCATCCGGGAAACGGTCCAGGTTTGTTTTGGCCTGATCAGAATAATATTGGAGTCTCTGCTTGGTATATTCAAGACCTCCGTAGGTATTGATAAACTCTAGAACATATTTTTGAATGGCCTTATCTCCACCCTTTTTACTCATTCTCTTGAATTCTCGGGTTTTCTCTTTTCCAGCATGCTGAAGAGCATAAATAATAGGGAGCGTGACCATGTTATGCTTGACATCCAAACCAATGGGTTTACCCACTGAGGCGGCCCTTCCTTCAAAATCAAAGAGGTCATCCTTGATCTGAAATGCAATCCCAAAGCAGCGTCCGTATTCGTAGAGTGCATTCCAAGCTTCATGGTCATCCGTGGTGGTCATTGCACCCAGTTTACACCCCGTAGCCAACAGGGACGCCGTCTTGTCCTCGATCATATCATAATAGGCTTCCTCAGTCATCGTATCCGAGCGGGCTCTGTCGATCTGGTCTATCTCTCCTGTAACCAGCTTATCAGCCGTTGTGGCCAGCAAGTCAAGCATTTCAGGGTGCTTGAGTTTTACCATTTTTACCAGAGCCTTTGAAAAAAGATAATCACCGATCAGAACACTGATCTTGTTGCGCCAGATGGAATTGATACTGGGCAGTCCCCGACGTGTCTCAGCCTCGTCGACCACATCATCATGAACCAGGGTAGCTGTGTGGAGCACTTCGATCAGGGATGCGGCTGAATAGGTTTGCTCTGTACACTCTCCATTTAATTTTGCCGACAGAATGAGCAGCATGGGCCGCATTTTCTTGCCCTTTTGGGCGATAACGTATTTCATTACCTGATTAATCAGGAAAACATGTGATTTGAGCGAGTCCTCAAAGTAGTGCTGAAAACTATTGAGTTCAGCCTGAACCGGACGTAACAGATCATCCAAGGAAATCTTCAAGCAGCGCGTCCTCTTTGATTATTCCCTCAGACTTCAATTCATCGTCATCTGTAGGTTTCTTTTGTTTTACCAGCTTGGACACCCAAATACTCACCTCATAAAGCAAGATCATGGGCATGGCTACCCCAAGCATGGTGAAGGGGTCTGCAGGTGTAAATACGGCTGAGAGGACCAGAATAACGAGATAGGCAAATCGTCTGACCTTTTTTAATATTCCTGGATTTACCAGGCCAATTTTTGCCAATAAGAAGATGACGACTGGTAGTTCAAATGCCATACCAGTGAACATGATGAGAATCGTGATATAGTTCAAATAATCTGTTATTGTTACATAGTTCACCAGGCCTGGAAGACCGTGATTCAGAACTGCAAAAAACTTCAGGGACCAGGGAATCATAATAAAATAGGAGAATAGGGATCCCATGACAAAACTAAGGATTGTAACGATGATCAACATGGGTGCAAAAGCCCGCTCGTCATCCAGCAATCCAGGGGCGATAAATTTCCAAATCTGATGGATAATGACTGGCAGTGAAAATATGACACCCAGAACAATGGCTACTCTCATTTTCGCCAGGAAAACACCTAATATGGTTGTATTCAATAATTCCAGTCGCGGTTCTGTACTCTCGATCGGAAGGCTTAGAATCTGTATCAGTTGATTTGAAAAAATAAAACCAACTATGGCGAATACCAGAACACTGCTGAAGGCTTTAACGATTCTCCATCGCAATTCCTCCAGATGGTCCAATAAGGGCATTTCACTTTTTGGCAGGGCTTTCATAGTCAGTTAAGATAAAAGGTTTCACAGAGAGTGAAACCTCAATAATTGTTTAGCGGTTTAATAAGTTATTGACCAGTTCAACCAGGCCAAGTTTTCTGTAGTCCTCAGATTTCAGCGACTTTTCAAGTGAATTTATTTTCTCCACCGACCAAAAGTCGCTCTGAATCTTTCTATTGATGTGAGAGAGTATCTTTGCCTGGATTCGCTGCTGAAAATTTTTCCGAATTATCCCTGTTTCGCTAAGAAATGCCTGATGCTTGACAAGGGTTTCCATCATTTCAGAGATACCCGTACCTGCGAGGGCATTCGTTTTGACTACCTGCGGATGCCATTCACCTTCAGCATATGAACGCATCTCAAGCATGGACTGGATCTGAGCAGCTGCCTGATTAGCTCCCTGGCGATCAGATTTGTTAATAATAAAAAGATCAGCAATCTCCATGAGCCCTGCCTTCATGGCTTGAATATCGTCTCCGGATTCAGGGACCAGAACAACAATGGTGGTATCGGCAGCATCAGCTACATCCAGCTCGACCTGCCCAACACCGACCGTTTCATATATAATTATTTCATACCCAGCAGCGTCAAATATATCAGCAGCATCCTGCGCCCTCAGAGCAAGTCCCCCTCTGCTTCCCCTAGTCGCCATGGAGCGGATGAAAACGCCCTTGTCGCTATAATGTCTACCCATTCTAACCCGGTCACCAAGGATTGCTCCTCCAGTAAAGGGGGAGCTTGGGTCCACAGAAATAACCGCAACCTTTTTATCCTGGGTACGCCAATATTCGATCATTCGATCCAGAAGTGAACTCTTCCCGGCACCAGGTGGTCCGGTTACACCTATCCGGTAGGCTTGACCAAGGTGCTGAACCAGAAGATCTGTGATACTGAGGTCCAAATCCTCGGCATTTTCCACAAATGAAAGCGCCCGGGTTATTGCCAGGCGCTCTGAATTCAGGATTCCTTCAACATGAACGTTCATGGGATTCTTAAAATTTAATCTGGTACATTTCCTTGAATTTACTGTACTGGCGAATAATGATCTTTTGTCCGTCACGAATAAGCCAGTTTTTCTCTTCCAGCTTTTTCATCATGCGCGAGACTGTTTCTCTGGTCGTTCCGGCCATGTTGGCAATATCCTGCTGCATGGGCATCTGTCCCAGGGTCACATCACCCATTTTGTATGTGCCGTTCTCTTCTGCGAGGCTGATCAGGATCGAGGCAATTTTTCCCTCAGCATCGCTCAGGGTTAAATATTCCAAATGCATATCGGTTTTTCGAAGTCTTGAAGCAAGCTCCATCAAGAGCGCCGTCGCCACACTGGGGTGATGCTCAAGCAGATCAATAAATTCACCGCGATTAATGGTCTGTATCTTACAAGTCGATAATGTAATAATATTTGCTGATCGCGTTTCCCCGTCCAGGATTGCCAGCTCACCAAAAAAATCCCCTTCACCTAAAAAAGCCAGGACTGCTTCACGTCCGTCCTCTGCGAGTCGGGTAACCTTCACTGAGCCTGATTCAATAATAAAAAAATTGTCACCCGCTTGCTCCTGGTGAAGAATATGCTGATCCTTGTCATATGTTTTCTCTTGGGCAACACTTGCCAGGTGAGCAAGAACTTTCTCACTCAATTCAGAAAATAACGGGACCAATCGTAAAGTGTCTATCAAATGTTCAATTCGCTCTGTCATCCCTATCTCCTCGTAACCTTCATACAAACTGATCATCGCTTCATTCAGTCCGTCCCCCACGATCTTTTTTCCAAACAATTTTCTCTGGTGGGATCGTTAAATTAGTCTAAAAAGGCTCAAAGCAAAAACACAAATTAGGAGCCAGCTATATATTTGTGTTCACTTTGAATTCATACTGCAAACTCTAATATAAGTTTTATTTCGACTTAAAGCGTTGACAGAGGTATGTTGGGCATATATATTCGCGGGCATTTTTGAGGAGAAAAAAGAAATATGCCTGTAAAGAAAACGATTGCCAAACGTATCCGCCAAGCCGAAAAATCCCGGATACGCAACAAACATTATAATTCGATGATGAAGACTGCTATTAAAAAAGCACTGGCCACAGAGGATGCAGAGAATGCAAACAATCTGGGTCGTTCTGCCATCTCAATGATTGATAAAGTTGCAAGTAATGGTGTTATTCACAAGAATAAAGCGGACAATCAAAAATCTCGAATTGCGAAGCATATAGCCAGCTTTTCCTGAGAACCTATTTTAGTCAATCATGACCTTTTAAGACCTCGACAGTATAGCCGGGGTCTTTTTTTTAGTATATCTCGTTCGTCAGACAATGGACAGAGCCGCCGGCATAACGAAAACTGCTTAAGGGAGTTATGAAGCGCTGTATTCCCAGATCACTCAATAATTCCTCCACACCAGGGGTCATGAAGTGACTGCTGTTTACCATGATTCCCGGAGCGATAAGTGCATTGACCGCATAATTCCCCAATTCTTCAGCTTCACCAGATGAGTCGATGGGATCAATTTCAATCAGCTTCACTCTCAGTGACTGAATAGACTTCATGCTGGCCTGACTTAGCTTGTTTGCCGTGACGATTAAGGCAGCCAGACAGTTATCCCTGCTCAATACCGGAGTAAGGACAGTGTCCAGATGATATCCTTCCGATTTGATCAGGATATAATGGTCTGGCCGAATGATCTCACGCACAAAATCATGACCCTGCCTGTTCGAGCGGGAAAGACCGCCGAAATAAAAGCTGCCCTTGCACGTTTCGACGTAATTAATATCACCACCTTCCAGAAATGCACCTTCGGGCAGGCTAACAACCGTTTTTCCTAACTTTGATTCGATTAAACGTGTATGGTATTCACCTTCTAACATTCTATCCTTAACGCTAAATCGACTTTTGATCCAGATACCACGAAAAACAATCCCTGAATCCCGAATAAAAACTGCGTCGTGATACAAGCTGTCAGGTTGGTTCAACTCTTCAGGGAATGGGACAATATGAAGGTGGAAGCCAGCTTTTAAGAGGGTGTCAATAAAATTAAGCCACTCCTGTCGAAGAAGGGATTGGTCTGGGACGATGCCTCGTGAGTTTGCATATACGGTGGCATAATTGAGGCTGGACTCTGATTCACCCTGATGAACTGGATACCCCTTGTGCCACATACCAAGGACCTCTTCTGTGACGGGTGCGAGACCCATCAGAATTATCTCTTTATTTTGCGTGTGTGATTTCATGGCTTCAATTTACTCTCTGCGGCCCAGCGCGGAAGCAACTTATCCCTGAATTCCTAAGGATCTCCCTTTTCATTAAAACTAATTTATCCCTTCACCCATCTATTCATTGGAGAACCTCATGATTCTGATTTAATTAAGTTGTGATGGATATTGGCAAAATACTGAATGACTGGCCCTTCGATCCACTGACGGTGAATGCTCGAGTGATCGAGGGTGAAGACGGCAGAAAAAAAATTCAAATGCGGATTGACCTGGGACTTATCCAGATGGAATATATGGGTCGTCCTGATGGCCTCCTACCATACGGTTTTGAATCCTACCTGCATTATTATCAGTCCCTGGCGGCATCTGAAACTGATTTCGCACTTAACTCGAGACAACTTTTCGATCTGAGACAGGAAGGGCTACAGTATTATCACAGATATTTGAGTTTGCACCAGCTAAAGGATTATAGGGCTGTCGTCAAGGACACACGTCATAATCTGGACATCTTGAACCTGATAGCCAACTATGCTGGATCAGTCGAAAGTTATAGCAGCCAGCAGCACCGTCCCTATGCCCTGATGATGAATAGCAGTGCCAAAGTGATGCTCAAATTGGAAGAAAATAATAAAGTTGAAGCTCTAAAGATACTGAGTGCTGGGATTCGACAGATTAAAAATGTATATGAGAACGTTTTAAATGATCCACAACCGGACCTCAGTCCGGAGATATATCAAATGAAGGAACTCCAGCATCGGATTACTGATGACGGAATTCCCAGTGAATTACCTCCCCTTGAAAAGCTTGAGATCGAACTGCAGATGGCCCTGTTATCAGAGAATTATGAGCAGGCAGCCTCGCTTAGGGACCAGATCGCAAAATCCTCTAAATAAAATTGCTTCTACCCGGTTTTTCTTAATCGTAAAGTTGCTCCTGCGAAGCCGTGGATTTCTCTGGCAGAATCAGTGATCGATAGGTTGCCAAATTTACGATCGGAGGTTTAAACAGGTCCTGAAGCACCATGCCCACTGCGCCTAAAGTTCCAGCTCTATCTTTCAGGGAACCTGCTTTTATCTGAACGATATCGGCAGGGATGTGCAAATCATCCGCTTTCGCCTTCTTAGAGGCTTCAGCCAGAACAGTTGGACAAAGATCAATTACGGGTCCACCAAGAATAATAAGTTCAGGATTGAAAAAATTGATCACATTAATGGTGAGGGCTCCCAGGATTTGACCAAATTCTTTCAGAGCGAGGTTGGAAAGATTATCACCCTCCCTGGCAGCTTTTGAAATACTTTCCAGATTTATTTCCTCACCAGGGGAGTAGCTTGATTCACCATTCAAACTTACAGCTTTCTCCATGCACTTCTCTAAATTTGTAATGGAGAGAATTTCTCCAAATCGATCCTGCCCCTGATATAGGATGGGATAACTACCCTCATTGATTCCCTTTACCGCAATCATCGTGTACCCAACTTCACCGGCAGAAGCCGTAATGCCTCTATAAATTTCACCATTGATGATTATTCCGGCTCCGATACCTTCCCCCAGCCAGATGTAAACCACATTCTTGGTATCCAAACCGGCCCCCCAGTGAAATTCACCAAGGGTAATGGCCTTGACATCATTTTCTATATAAACCGTCGTATCCAGAGCATCTTCAAAATATTTCTTAATGGGAAATCCCTCCCATGATTTCAAGGAGTGACTCGTGGATATAGAACCATCTTCATAATTAATCAAGCCAGGTAATGCAAGACCGACACCCAGAATCGATAATATCTTTTCGTTGTCACTGACCAACCTCTGAATCGCCTTGACGATCCTGGACAGAATTGCCTCAGGATTTGAGTTATCTTGAAATTTTACTGCTCGTTCATGCAAAATCTCAGCATTCATATTCGTGATCAGAATATTTGCACGGTGCAAGTGTACTTCAATCCCGATGGCCAGCCCGGCGTCTGCATTGAACTCAAGCATGACTGGTCGCCTTCCTCCCTGGGTCGTAGATTGACCTTTTCCAATCTCGAAAAGTATGTTCGTTTCAAGCAGTCTTTTTACAATTCCACCAATGATAACCTTCGAGACGCCCATTTCCCTGGCTACATCAGATCTGGAGATGGGTCCTTGATCGCGAATGATTCTAAGAACAGAGATTTCATTGATTTGTCGAACAAAATGGAAGTTGGATCTTTTCATGGACTACCCCGGAATTAAGTGGCGAATTCCTAACGTCTCGACACTAATAGTAGTTTGTTAATGAATACTTAATAATCTCAATATTCTGTATAAAAATTGGCGAGTAAGTTAATTAAATTAACTTACTTTGACCAGAGCTTTGTGCATTGATTCATTGGAGTGTCAGTTTACATTGATGATCGGGAATGACAACTAAGATCCCTATCCCATTTACCCTTATATTTTATGGGATTGCATGGTCACATTGAACACTTTTTGGAAATGATTCACACTAAGATAGGACCCAAAATGTCTACCCTAATATTATTTGAGCCAGAAAATCTGGCCTCTTT
This sequence comes from Fidelibacterota bacterium, assembly GCA_021734325.1. Taxonomy (GTDB): domain Bacteria; phylum Fidelibacterota; class UBA8477; order UBA8477; family JABMPR01; genus JABMPR01. Next base: position 37,718 of record JAIPJF010000025.1, read on the forward strand.
TGGTCCGATGACATTACTCAGATCCGTTGGCGATTTGAGATACGGCATTTACTCCAATATTGAACGTGCTCAAAGAATGTTCCCGGATGCCACCCTTCATCAATGGATCCGACCTGTTCTTGCCGCTGATCAACACACGAGGTATCCTGAAATCGCTGTTAACCAGGATATTGGTACGGACGGTGGAATATTTCTGAATGCGGCAATTCCGGCGTGGATGTATCCCCTTGCACTTGAACTCCTGGAAAATGAATCCCAGGCTGCAGTGATTAAAAATGGCATTTTAATTGCCGCCAAGTCAAATTCCACAAGCACATTTACCCGCTCCTTTCACAAGGAATTGAAGCAACTAAAATCAATTAAAATAGATGAGGATGAGTTTCTGGACCTACCCTCATGGATCTGGGATTATCTGGATCAAATCAGAGGGGCCATCGAATTTGATCTTCAATACTGGAATGCTGAAAATGAATCCCTATCCAGGATAAATTCCGGAATTTCTACTCTCGGTGAAAAACATATCTATGTCCATAATACGGCCCAAATCAGTAATTTTGTCCAACTGGACGCCAGCCAGGGCCCCATTGTCATCGGGAAGGATTGTCAAATTGGTCCATTTTGTACCCTGGAAGGTCCACTTTTTATTGGGAATCGGAGTACGATCAAACCCTCGACGTCAATTAGGACCTCGGTGATCGGCGGCGTGTGTAATCTCGGGGGCGAGATCAAGGGATCGATCATTCATCCCTATTCAAATAAAAGTCACTCAGGGTTTCTCGGGGATTCCATACTGGGATCATGGGTAAATCTTGGTGCAGACAGCTCCTGCAGCAACCTGAAAAACAATTATCAACCGATCAAGGTCTCATGGGACGGGAATAACTATGATACAAATCGTCAGTTTCTTGGTGCTATCATCGGAGATCATAGCAAGACAGCCATTGGTGTACGTCTGAATACTGGAACCCTGGTGGGACCTTTCTGTAATATCTTTGAAGCTGATTTCCCTCCCCGGGCATTACCCTCCTTCTCCTGGGGTAACGGGACCCACGATCTTGATAAAGCCATCCAAACGGCACAAAGGGTAATGAATCGTAGAGGTCACACACTCTCCCCAGAACATGAAACTCTGATCAGAGAGCTTGCCAGAGACAACTCTCGATTTATCCGCTTCAAATGATCAGAATAATATCAACCACATCAATACGAAGACCCTGATATGCGACGTTCACCTCCTCGAATGATTACATTCACATTTTTCATCAGCCTGATTCTGAGTGCATGTGCAGTACAAACCCCTGAAATCCAATCCTCCACCTGGGCTCGAGCCACTTTAAAAAAACTTACCCTGCGTGAAAAGATCGCGCAGATGATGGTGTACCACATGCAATTGGATTATTTATCAGCTGATAGTCCAAAGTGGCAGGAAATCAATGATCTGCTCAACAGTGATGGAATTGGCTCCCTTCACGTCTGGGGAGGTGATGTGAGCTCAGCCTATGCCATTCTGAATGAGATGCAGGACCGTTCCCAAGTTCCCATTTTGGTGCAAGCTGATCTTGAATATGGTCTTCGAGGCAGGTTTGTTGAAGGAACAGCCCTGCCCTGGCCCATGGCCCTGACAGCTACCGGTGACCCGGATCTGGCATACCAGGCCGGACGAATTACTGCTGAAGAAGGTCGGGCCATCGGCATTCATCTTGCCCTGGCACCCACCATTGATGTCAATAACAATCCTGACAACCCAATTATCAACATCCGATCATTTGGTGAGGACCCGGATCAGGTTATTGAATATGCAACGCGTTTCATGGAGGGTCTTCAGTCAAATAACATGCTGGCCACAGCAAAACACTTCCCGGGACATGGAGACACTCAGACAGACTCCCACAGTTCGCTGGCAAAAATCCCGGAGGACCCTGAACGCCTGTGGTCGGTTGAGTTGAAGCCGTTTCAGGCTCTGGTGGACTCAGGAGTGGATTTGGTAATGGTTGGTCATCTGGATGCCGGGTCATTCCAAATGGAACCAGGTGTACCCGCTTCCCTCTCCCCCTTTTGGCTACAGGATATATTGAGAAAACAGATGGGGTTTAAAGGGACAATCATTACTGATGCCATGGCCATGGGTGGGATTACCAATAATTATTCGGATCGCTATGCCCTTATAGAGACCATCAAAGCTGGATCTGATATCATTATCCAGAATTATGATTTCAAACGCTCCGTTGACTACGTGGAGAAAGCCGTAATGGATGGACTTATTAGTGAGGAGCGTATTGATCAGTCCGTATTGAGAATTCTGACACTGAAGTCAAAGCTTGGATTGGATAAACAAAAGAACACCAAATTGAATACCCTGCAGACGGTATTGGGATCAGAGCAGAATCAGAAAATATCACGAGAGATCATGAAAAGGGCATTGACCCTTGTTCGTGATAGCTCCCAGGCATTCTTTCCTCTCACCCGATCAGGTGGTGAGACGCTTTATATCATTGACATCAAAGACACTCAACGTGATCGAACACCGACTCAAGTCAGCGTAGGTCTGATAAATCGCACAGAAGCGGTTAAGACCTTCTTAGTCAATAACTCAGATCCACAGAGCAGTTATGATACCATCCTGGCGTCAATTCCGGATTCTGGTCTGGTTATCGTAAATGTTACCAGTTCTGTTCAGATGAATAAAAATCGGGTCATGTTGCTTGATCAGCAGATTGAGCTCATAAAGGCTTTGACCGAAAAGACGGAACGTTTACTGGTCATCAGTTTGGGATCTCCCTACTTGATTCGTGCTTTCCCTGATATCCCGACATATCTCTGCGCCTACAGTACCCAAAAAGAGATGCAGCAAAGTGTTGTGAATGCACTCCTGGGGAAAGAACCTGTAACCGGAATTCTGCCTGTCACAATTCCAGGAATTGCCAAGCGGGGGTCTGGTCTAAAGCGAGAAGCGAAGCCCGGGCTCTATCCTGATCCAGCATCAAAGGGACTTGAAAAAAAGATTGAACCAGAAAAAAAAGAACCACTTCTGCACCACGTTGCTCCAGAAGAAGTTGGCGGCGATCCAGGCAAGGTCATGCCTCTCGTACACGAAGCAATGAAAGAACATGCCTGGCCAGGTGGGGTTCTCCTGGCAGCAAAGGATGGAAAAATATTCCTTCACGAATATTTTGGTACCCACACCTATACAGGGGAACGATATACCTACCGCGGTGATATCTTTGATCTGGCCTCTGTGACCAAGGTGATCGCAACGACCTCCGCAGCCATGAAGCTTTACGAAGAAGGAAAATTAGACCTGGACACGACAGTGGTATCCTATTTACCAGAATTTACCGGTCCAGACTCAATGACAACAGCCTTGAAGCTGGGGATCACGATCAAGCAATTACTTACCCATACAGCCGGACTGAAGCCATTCAAACGCTTCTATCAAATGGAGGCACCAACTCCTGAGGCCTTGTTGGACAGTGTTTTCCAATCTGAACTGGATACCTTACCAGGAACAAAATATGCTTACTCCGATATTGGTTTGATCACACTTGGTAAGGTGATCGAACGGATAAGTGGAACAGATTTAAAATCATTCACAGATAGTGTAATCTTTAGACCCCTTTCCATGTCTGCCACAGGATATCTGCCAACTCAGGTGAATGATCAGATCGTACCAACAGAGTATAGTGAGATGGATAGCGGCTTTATACATGGTTACGTCCACGATGAAAATTCCCACTCATTGGGAGGCGTTACCGGACATGCAGGACTCTTCTCCAATGCACTTGATCTAGCGCGCTTTGCCCAGATGATGCTCGACAAGGGACGTTTAGGGGACACGATTATCTTCAAGCCGGAAACCGTAGCATTATTCACCAAACGGGCAAACATGCTGGAAGAAGAAAACTCGCGCTGTCTCGGCTGGGACAGTCCTTCTGAGAACTGTTCAGGTGGTGTCTATCTGAGCCCCAACAGTTTTGGCCATACAGGATTCACAGGAACGTCACTTTGGATTGATCCTGATAATCAGATCTTCGTTATCTTACTGACCAATGCGGTGCATCCAGAGCGGAAGTATAAATATCCAAATTATTTTGACTGGCGCCAACGGATCCACGCTGCCGTCTATGAGAGCCTGGGATATACAGAGATTACACAAGGTCTGGAGTGGCGAGACCGCTGGCTCAAGGAGGAGCGCCATCGGAATTCATGGTGGTACAAATTATTTCATTGAGAAATTATCCGGTAACTAAATAAAAACTGCGCGTAGGAGCATCCATGCACATAAAAATCAGACCCCATACAGATGAAGCACGAAAATATTATGAAAATCATGGTCATTATCATGCTGGTGATGCAGGTCTTGATTTATTTATACTTGAAGAAATAACGATTCAAGCAGGTGAGACCTGTCCCCTAAAATTACAGATCTCATGTGAAACGACCACAGGACAGCCCTATTATCTTATCCCCCGTTCAAGCATATCCAAAACTCCATTAAGAATTTCGAATTCTATCGGTCTCATAGATGGCGGTTATCGCGGCGAGATCATAGCCATGGTGGATAATATCAAAAACAAAGCGTACACGGTGAACCCTGGTGATCGTCTGTTCCAGTTGGTAGCCATGGATGGTTCAGCGATCACTTTTGAACTGGTAGAAGTACTGAGCGAAACAACCCGTGGTACAGGTGGCTTTGGCAGTACGGGCAGTTAAGTAATTTACTCCACTTGAATTAGCAGATGCCTTTGGGTCGGTGTCTGCCATTGATGGGATTGGATTAATCACGCTCCCTGATCCCAACATACTGCTTTGACTTATACATAATACATTGTTTATATTGTATATAGGTTCATATTAACCTACATTCGGAAACCTGATTTTTTCTTGTGGACAGCATGTAACCAGAATATAATTTGGCGCTCTAAAGCTGAGAGTGCTAAATGTGTGTATATTGAAAATTTTAAGTCAGCTTAAGCTGGCATTCCTAAAAAGAAATGAGAGGAAATGAGTATGGCAAAATACATTGAATTTGACCAGGAAGCCCGTTCGAAATTAAAGATCGGAGTTGATATTCTTGCAGATGCAGTAAAAGTGACTCTGGGGCCAAAGGGTCGCAACGTGGTGATTGACAAAAAATTCGGCGCTCCTACGATCACCAAAGATGGTGTGACAGTGGCCAAAGAGATCGAACTTGAAGATCCGCGTGAAAATATGGGTGCTCAGATGCTTCGCGAGGTTGCATCAAAAACATCAGATGTGGCTGGTGACGGAACCACAACAGCTACTGTATTGGCCCAGGCCATTGTGACCCAGGGACTGAAGAATGTCACAGCAGGTGCCAACCCCATGGAGATCAAGCGTGGAATTGATGCCGGTGTTGAGCAGGTTCTCGCTTTTCTGAAGTCACTGAGCAGGGATGTCAAGAGCAGTGAAGAGATCGCTCAGGTCGGTACCATTTCAGCGAACAACGACAGTGCCATCGGCGATTTGATCGCTGAAGCCATGGATAAAGTTGGAAAAGACGGCGTGATCACTGTCGAAGAATCCAAGACCATGGATACACACCTTGAAACAGTTGAAGGCATGCAGTTTGACCGTGGTTACCTCTCCCCCTATTTTGTTACCAACGCAGAGAATATGGAAACGCTGCTCGAAGATACGCTGATCCTGATTCACGACAAAAAGATCAGTACCATGAAAGATTTGCTCCCCATTCTCGAGAAGACCTCCCAGACCGGTCGTCCTTTGCTTATTATTGCTGAAGATGTAGATGGCGAAGCACTCGCCACACTGGTCGTGAATCGGCTGCGCGGCACCTTAAAGATCGCCGCTGTTAAAGCACCTGGTTTTGGCGATCGTCGCAAGGCCATGTTGGAAGATATTGCCGTCCTGACTGGTGGAACGGTCGTCTCTGAGGAGCAGGGTTACAAACTTGAGAATGTCTCCCTGGAGTATCTGGGTCAGGCCAAGACAGTAATTATTGACAAAGACACTACGACTATCGTTGATGGAGCTGGTGATAAAGACAAACTGACTGCCCGCATCAATGAGATCAAGGTTCAGATCGATAACACAACATCAGATTATGACCGTGAAAAACTTCAGGAGCGTCTTGCCAAGCTTGCTGGCGGTGTTGCTGTTCTGCATGTTGGTGCTGCTACTGAAGTTGAGATGAAAGAGAAGAAGGCTCGTGTCGAGGATGCCCTTCATGCAACCCGTGCAGCCGTTGAAGAGGGTGTTATTCCTGGTGGCGGCGTTGCCCTGCTCCGTGCGGCCGTTGCTTTGGATCTTCAGCTTGAGGGTGACCAGCAGCTTGGTGTTGACATCCTGCGTCGTTCCCTGGAAGAGCCGATTCGTCAGATATCAAAGAACGCCGGCTGGGAAGATTCCATCGTTGTTCAGAAGGTCAAGGAAGGTAAAGATGATTTTGGTTTTGATGCCCGTGCAGAAGAATTCAAGCATCTGCTTAAGGCCGGTATCCTTGATCCAACAAAGGTTGCCCGAACGGCACTTGAGAATGCAGCCTCGATTGCTGGGCTCTTGTTGACAACTGAATGTGCTATTACCGACAAACCCGAACCACCAGCCGCTGGAGGTCCAGGAATGGATCCAGGCATGGGTGGTATGGGCGGCATGTACTAAAGTCACCCTTGTATTGACACTCAAAAGGCCGATCGATTGATCGGCCTTTTTTTATTTATTCTTCCCTGGATGCAATGGTTTGACATGGGTTTTATGTACGACTATATTGGCGCGCTTTATGAAAAGGCGTGGTGCCCAAGTGGTCTAAGGGAGTGGTTTGCAAAACCATCATTCGCCGGTTCGAATCCGACCCACGCCTCTCTTTGAAATGCGAATAATGAATATCGAACAAGGAATTTCGATTTGAGAACGAACCTAGACTTTCGTCCTTCAGCATTCTGAGTTCCATATTCGATATTCATTATTCAATAGCGTTTTGCCCGGGTGGTGGAATTGCCCGCCCAGGCGACGCTGGTCGGATGGGCCTGTCCGACTGACATCGGTCAGGCGGAGTAGACACAAGTTGGCGCCTTTTTGCCAACGTTATGATTTTTGAGGAATCACCCATGCCCGGGTGGTGGAATTGGTAGACACAAGGGACTTAAAATCCCTCGGTAGCAATACTGTGACGGTTCGACTCCGTCCCCGGGTACGAATCTAAGCGCCTTGCGCTTAGACCTTAGCAGATCATTCCTGCGGTATGATCTGCACAACTTGCCCTACTTCAGGTATACCATCTTTATAACTTTGCTAAATTTGCCAGCCTGAATCTTCGCTAGGTATACGCTAGTCGGAATGGTCTGTCCATTTTTATCATTACCTTCCCAAGTGATCTCGTACCAGCCTGCTAGTTGATTATCGGACACTAGTGTTTTGATCTCATTCCCCTGGAGATCATAAACCACAAGCGAGACATTCGCTGCTTCAGGCAAACCATACTGAATTGTTGTCGAAGGATTGAATGGATTTGGGTAATTTTGCTGCAATTCATAATTTATGGGTATCTCAACTAAGTCGATACCTGTATGAGAACCTACGTCAAAACTGTTGATAGCCCCGCTATCATTCGAGACAACAAATCCATCTAAATCCATAACCATAACCTGCCATTCGTATTGATGTCCCATCTCAAGGACCAGACTCATTGTTGAATCACTTTTAGCATCATGTTCATGCCAGACCAGACTGTCGACGTGTTTTGATTTGATACGAACCAGATATTCCAAGATTTCCATGGGATCAGGATCAATTGCAGGCTCCCAACTGAGCAGAACATTTTCGCTTTCTAGCACTTCACCTGATTGTGGTGATACCAAAGAAAAACTGCCTGGAGGTTCCGGGAAGGAGTCAGTCCAAAAATGAGCTTTTTCAGACTTACTGGATGCATCGTGAGAGTCGACCGCCTTCACAAACCAAGAGTAAATTGTGTTGTCGTTCAAAGCAGTATCCAATAAACAACTATCTGTTTTAGAGATTTTATATTTGTAAAACGAATCACTCCAGAGATGAATTTCATAAAATATACTGTCACTTGGATCAGGATCACTAGCTGAGCTCCAGGACAAAACAGGATGTAGTGATTCAGTTTGAATCGAGTCGGGATAAATCGGAGTTGCCACAGATGGTGCCTCATTAATTGCATCAATAAAAAAGGTACTAACTCTGGACTGTGAAGATCCCCCGAAATGATCTTCTGCTAATACCTGCCAGTAGTAGAATGCATCCTCAAGACCATTGAGAACAAATGTTGTGTCGGATCCGGTATAGACGTCAGCTAATGCGCTCTCGTTTCGACCAAAAAGAAGGTAATACTGAATACTGGCTTCCTGAAAGACAGGTTGAATAGAATTCCAACGAAACTCCAGCTCACTATACTCAAGTATTGTTTTATCTTCGGGGTACATCAATTCTGATTGTGAGAGTGTCTCCTCCAAATTCAGAACGAACTCCTGGACATCGTTGCTATTAAATATGCTATTACCACGCAAGTCAGTAGCTTCAACTTGCCATTGGTATCTCTGCAAGTCCAGAATATCTGGAGGAAAGGCAATTATTGTATCAGTCAATTCCTGCACAAAACTATATGATGAGTCGATAGAGTTAATATTAATTGTATATTTTATCGAGTCTCGCGGATCAACAGCATCTGACCAACTCCACACAAACTGCTCTTCTAAGGAGCGTATAATTTGACCCCCTTTAGGATGTAGCAGTTGAAATGGCGCAGGGGGTTCTTCAAGAAGATTAAAATATATAGCAATTGTATCTGAATTATCGCTCTGCCCATAGTCATCGAATGCTGAAAATGTGAGATAGTACTTTTCATTTTCTTCGAAACAAGAATTCCAATACTGATAATTAAATCTCACTGTGTCCACATTGCTGCCGACTTTATCGGTAAAACCACAAAGGTTCATGCTAAAATCAGAATTTAGAGGCATCGTATAGATATAAACTGGAATACTATCATTAGCCTGCGGGACTTTTAGGAGAACGCTTATAATCGAATCGGTGTAAACATGTCCATCTCTCGGAAAAAGTACATTTGGCACATCAAGTGATTTGTACATTTTAAAATTGTAGAGTTTCCAATCCGAGTATTGACCATCGTAATTTACTCTGAGACGAGCATGATAACTCTCCCCTTCTATAAGTGGATGGCCTGAATAATGGATCATTGTATCGGCAGCTGAATAACTTTCAAAATCCCAAAGATCTACGGTTGAGAAGGAGGAGTCAGAGGAGACCTCGAATTCGAATCCATCTTTTTCCATACCCCAACTATCGAATGAGGAAAAAGAAAAAATAGGGTTCTCTGATACGACCGCGTTGGAATCTTCATTGATAATTTGGAGGTTATTAACCATTACTACCCGGCTACTGATTCTAATGAACTCGGAATACCAGCTGTGATTCCCATGAGAATCATAACTTATTACCGCCACATCATAGTACGTGTTCATTTCAATGGGTAGATTGTAGGAGGTATTATCCCCGATATCAATGGTATCATCCATGAACAGAGCATTAGTATCTTTTGTAGAACATATCTTATACCCTTCGATACCTAGATCATTAAACATTTTCCAACTCAGCTTGACAGTTTGATTGTCTAACACTTCAAAAGTTAGGCCATAATCTTCCACAATTTGGGGAGGTGGTGACAAGGGAGGGGCGACAGTATCTGGTTGTGTTAGAAAGGGAACATATGATATACTGTCCAAGCCATCTAGTGCATCACCGAACCAAGCCCAATAATATTCGTTTATGAATCCATAAGCTGCAGGTCCAGTAGGAAGATGATACCAATTGTTTGTTGCTTGTACCCACTCAGGGGCATCCCATGTATGAGAAATAGCATACCTATTACATTCAAAATTATTATTTGTATAGGATTGCGTACTCCAGGAACGGGATGATAGTATTCCAATATCATTCCTTGAAAATGTGCAATGTTCAACAGAACCAGTGATGATTCGATGGTGAATTCCAATAGCATTTCTATTGAAAGTTGTTTTTGATATGCTAATGCTACTTATATCCGACCCACTATAGAATATTGAGGACGAAGCATATACGCCCTCGCCTTCGTTGCCAATGATTGCGCAACCTTCTACAATCAATGATTCGTGCCAGATCTGAGAGATAAAGCATATTCCCGCACCATACCTGTCCGCTTTATTTTCGATAATTATCATATTCTCAATGGATGAATTTATCTCACCCTCTATGTATACTCCCCCTCCGTCATTGGCTGAATTTTTCCCGATGACAGTGGTTTGTGGTACCAAAACTTTAGATCCGGTGGATAAGTAAATCCCTCCTCCTGCATATGCATTATTGCTTATTAGGTTACACTGGCGTAGATCAACACTTGCTCCATTTGTTATCTGAATACCACCGCCCACGTTTTTTGCTCTATTTAATTTCAGAATGGAGTTGATTATTGTTGGTGAACTGCTATCCCCACAGAAAATACCACCACCGTCAAATGCACTATTCTCTGTAATAGTTAGATTAATCAATTGAGGGGAAGCCTTATTGCTAAGGTAAATACCACCGCCTAACATGGTGTTCCCACCTCCTCGAAGAGTAAAATTTTCTATCTTCGTGGTTGTGTCAATCACAGCTTTGAGGCAGAACATTTTCAAAACACTAGCTTGATTTTTACCGTCAATGATAACGTTGTCTGGATGACCATTTCCTAGGAGGGTAATACCTGATGTTTCAGGCCACAATAAATTCTCATGATAGACCCCAGCCTCTACCAGTATCGAATCATTCTTCATGGCTGCATTTAGCGCAGATTGAATGCTCGGATAGTCATTCGGAACTGCGATAATGCCAGCGTCTAATGCAGTAGCTAGCAAAAACAGAATACAGAATATTTTTAAGAGTGATTTAATCAATTGGTTAGCGCCAAATCATTATAGTTTTATTTTTAGTTAGTATCATATGACACCAAAGGAAAACGGCAGTAATTTATCTGCCAGAACCCGGAGGTATCATGGACCAACAACTTGGCAAAAGACTTAAATCAAAGTCTGTAAAGAATGCCATCATTAATCAG